>DATLRC010000023.1:0-2962 GCA_035534895.1 Candidatus Dormiibacterota bacterium | reverse complement strand
GTCCATACCCAACACTCTTTGTTTCGCTTTTACAAAAAATCCCGCACGATATGTGTACTGCGAAACGCTGTAAGGCATGTAATTTGTGTGTGACCCGCCGTAAGTAGTCGTTGTGGCATTAGCGTTTATATCTCCGGTAATCGTTGTATTAGAGGTTTTAGGGGCACTAGGCGTTATCCAAGGTAAATAGGAAGTTTGTGTACCCATATAGTCGCTGTGCAATAGAACTATACAAGCACCAACATTTTGCGCTTGTTCGATAGCTTTAGAATTATTCGTTGGAGGACCATGAAATACTGCTGACCCAATGAGTAAGTAATTATGCTCAAATAAAATATGCGCATCACCCTTAATATCCTGACTACCATAAATCTGAGGGGTACACGGCGTGAAATCTATAATCGATAATTCTGTCGGTGATTTCCCCAATAGATTGTCATGGTAATAATTTATATATGGATTTTCCGCAAACTGATTAGTGGCACAGCTCGATAGAAATGTAAGTATCCCAACTGCTAGTAACGCCGTAATAGAACGCATGGTAGTTCTCCAAAAGAGAAAACAGGACGGATGCAATATACTAAGTATACGTCCTTAAATTACCAGCCACATTCCAGCCAGCAAAGCGACGGTTTTAATGTGTTAGACTTAAAACATGAAAAATACACAGACCAAGAAACGGAAACCAGCCTCCAAACCGGAGTCTACACCCATACCCTTCAACCAGATGCTAAAGAGAAATTGGCTAACGAAGCAAAAAAAGACCAAGAACAAATAATCCACATATCTCAAAGACAAGCTGGTCGAGATTGTTTATTTCACACTTAAAGCGGTGGATTTCTATGCATATCGTATATTTTCCAACATGAGACCTCTTTGGTGTCCTGCAACTAATGTTACCAGTGAGCAATCCACTCTCATAGTTACTAAATACCTTCATGACCACCCTGAAAGCCTTTATGGCGTTGCATCAGTTCAAGTAGTACTTGCTTTTGAAGCAACTTGGCCGTGTCATAAATCTGGCAAATTGAGGTATCAGAATATGAAGACTCTTTTAATAGTTATTTTATTATTGGTGTCTGCAAGTGCAATGGCTATGTATGTTGACCAACCTGCACTTGCTTCAGCACCCGCACCGTGGGATTTCACATACTACGGCGATATGTGTAGTGATTTGCTAGACGCGTCAGATAAGATTTCTCCATTGGAGCATTTGTACTACAAGCTGACAGGAACATTTAAAGATTCAGACATATATAAAAACTGCGAAACTGCATATTGGGATTCAGCAAAAGCTGGCAAACAACTAGAAGATGATGCCATGGCAATAGCAGACATTACTGGTGATATTGATTGGGACACAAAACTAAAAACTAACCCGCCAATAATGGACAAATCATGGACAGACGAATGGGCTGCAGAAAAAGCTGCAGCAGAGAAACCCGGTGCGTCAATCGTTACGATAGCAACATGGGAAAACGACAAAAATAAAGCAAAAGATTATGCGACTTTATTGGCTAACGAAATTGCACATGCTGATGCACAGGTTGCAAACGATAAAGCCGTGGCTGCTAGATGGGCTGCTGATAAAACAGCAGCAGAAAAACCTGATGCGTCTATCACAGCAAAAAAGAAGTGGGCATTGGAATTGTCAGCCGAAGCATATTGGTTAAAATTACAACCTATTATTATGCCCACATTTACTCCATTGCCAGTAACGGTGGCATCGCCACAGCCCGTGTATATAGTGCCTAAACCTTTTACATCAACTGTTCCACCAACATAATATGCGAGTCCATGACTATTATATGAATAGTCTCGCTTTGTTAACCATATATTGTGTCCCTTCAATCTGCGGGCTATTTCGGCCCAGTGCGAATCTTGGTATTCACATTTTTAAAAACTGTTCTCCGTATTTTGCAACTACATATTGATATGCCGCATTTATCTCCTTAGTTTTTCGCTCAGCAACCTCACGAATTTCTGTTCCAAGAGTAGCATCCGTACCAGCCGCTCGCTACCACCAAGCAACGCCGATTCAACGCTGAGTGCTTGAACATTGGCTTACTGAAAACAGTTTCAGCGCGGGCGTTAATCTGTGCCTTGTTTTTGTCTTTTAACCACGCTGGACGAAATCCCCAGCGCAACTCTTCGCTGACAGGTTCCTTATTCCGCATGCGAACTATCCAAGATTTCTGCTGGGGTGCAATGTTATAACGTGGCTTGAATACAGCAATAGGCGGCAGGTTGAGAGAAAGTGTCAACTGCATAGCCTCAATCAGTTGGTAGCGCCCGCACATCGTTATTGTGTCTAAGGGTACTGATTTTAATTGCAGAAGGATATTTCGTTAATCTTAGTGAGGTATCCATCAATCAGTCTTGCCACTTAGTTACTCCGGTTCTTGTGGTGGTGAAGGTTGTTTATGTTTTACTTTATCTGTTACCTTCGATTGGTATAACACTTGACCTATTTTAAGTGATTGTTCGTTTGTTAAGCCTATATTGAGCAGTTGCTCTTGAAACACTTTCTCATCACTCCCTGACGCTTCTTGCCATGCGCCTAAGACTTGATTAATTATTTTATAGTTATTATCAGTGATATTCGAAATCTGCTCTATTGTACTTAATGGCACTTTGGGGTTGCTGTGAGCGAATGCTAACTCAAGATTATGAATGTGGTGATTTATATCGAGTATCTGTCCGTTTATATTGCCAATATTACTAGATACTTGCTTCAATTCGGTTTCCACAACGCCCGTATAATGTTCACTTATTCCATACCATGTAACTACCGAAGTGGCTATAGTCAGAGCTATAGCTCCTACTATCGTAACAACCATTGGATGCTTAACAACGCTGTAGTTGTGCTTAGTTACCATTCCAATTTCTATCTAATAGCTTGTTAAGCCTACTAATACTAGCATCTATACTTGATGATGTCTGCTCGATTATATGCTCATCA
>DATLRC010000022.1:0-10615 GCA_035534895.1 Candidatus Dormiibacterota bacterium | reverse complement strand
ATACTGATCTTATGGACTGGCTAATCTGGTACAACACAAAAAGACCTCATCATACCCTTAAACAAAAAAGCCCTATGCGTTTTCTACTAGAGCATTTACAATTACCAATAGCGGAGTCCAGTATGTTGTGGACGGATACACGCGCTAGACATATGAAGGCATATTGCATACAATGTAGGCATGACAACGACACAATATACTATTAGGGCTATACCGAAGAATCTAGATAATTTTTTGCGTAGACAGGCTAAACTACAAAGCAAAAGCTTAAACCAGACAGTTTTAGACTATATTGAACAAGCCACAAAACTTGACTTGCAGCAAACAGACGAAGACTTTGACTGGATTATTGGTGCTAATACACTAGATAATGACTCTCTGCAAGCCATCACAGAGCTCAAATCCACCGATAAGCTAAAATCCCACATATGAAGTATCTCTTCGAGACAACCACTTATAGCCACTTACTAAAAGGTCATAATGCTGTAGCAGAGACTCTAAAAAATGCCGAGACTATACTTTTGCCAAATGTTGTACTGGCTGAACTAAGATATGGTTTTAGAGTAGGTACGAGACAGGAGGAAAATGAAAAACTTCTTAGTAGATTTATTGCAAACAAAAAGATACAAGTTGTTCTGCCTGACAATGCAACAACTGACTATTTTGTAAATATTGCCGTATTTGCTCGTAAAAAGGGAGTGCAACTCTCTACTCACGACCTATGGATAGCCGCCTTAGCTGAACAGTGGGACGTCACTCTAGTAACTTTCGATAATGACTTCAAGCATTTAGACTATAAAGGCATAAAACTACAATTTGAAAGTTAAGCATAAGCTTAATGGCGGCCCGTAGCTGGCCAGGTCTGAAACTATTTCAGCCTAGAGGGCTATCCCAAATTTCGAGGAGTCGGGTTTCCGAACTATTTGTAGAGTTGATCATGATTGCCAACAGCGACGAAATAAGCAGTTTCATCATCTATCATTTTGAAATGTAACCGCAAGTCACCGCCTATACTTATTGATCGATAGCCCAGCCATTCCCCTTTGAGTGCGTGGTTACGAAAATTTTCACGGAAAGGCTTGTCGATAAATAGATCAATTGAGTCAAGTACTTGTATTTTTTGCCGATTGGTAAGACGTTCCTTAAATTGCCTGTCAAAATCGGTATTAAAGCGAACCAGCATAATAGACTACTTCATTAGTGAACGAAGATGTTTTTGTGCTTCATAACGATTCAGTGGCGGACTAATATTGCGATTAGCTTTTAGGTCTGCCTCGGCCCGACGCATAATCTTTTCTAGATAAGGTGTAGGCTCTAATGTGGGCGTTAGCACAACGCGGCCTTCACGTACCGCCTGTTTTAGTATGACTGTAACAAATGCACTTACAGACAAACCGACCGACGCGGCAAAGCCTGTTATCTCTTTTTTGGTTTCATCATCAGTTCTGACACTTAGTAAAGCATTGCTCATAATGATTACATTGTACAGCAATTGTAATCATTTAGTCAATGTGTGGCGAACTTTAGATTTATTGACAACGATGTCACAGATAGTAGTTCTAGCATCCGGTTTGGTAATACACTAAATAACAGAGGTCGGTTATGTGGCGGGCCATAGTGCAAGATATCTGGAACTATTACTCTAGCCATATAGCTGGTCATGAGTCCCGACGATCATAAGTACAACTTTATTTTTTCTAACCTTAAGAAAGTGAACTCGTAAGTCTTCGGCTACTGTCAAAGAATATTGGGGGTAATATTTACCTGTTAGTTGATGTATCCTGAGTTGCTTTTTATTCTGGCTTGTCATAAATAATCTTAGCGCCGACATTACCTGAATTTGCTGTTCTCGATTCAACTCAGCCCACATTACATCATATCGTTTATGGGTTTGAATTTGCATAACCAAGGCTATTTAGATGTTTCTCAAGTTCTTCAAAGGAAGTAAACGTTTTACTCAGGTTGCGACCTGCTTTAATATCAGCTTCAATTTTAACCAATTCTTTTGCCGTTTTTTCATTGGGAATAAGTTCTTCCTCAAAAACAACTCTTCGTTCAGCTACAACTTCCCTTAACTTATTTTCTACAATAGCACTTAAGCTCAAACCTAATCTTCGAGCGAGTTTCTGAGATTGCTGCTTTACGTCGGCATCTATTTTAATCGTCATTGGAACTTGACTCATACTAACAATGTAATGCTTTTAATGTACTTTGTCTATACTTTGGCGGGCCCGACCGGGTTCGAACCGGCGATCTCCTCCGTGACAGGGAGGCGTGATAGGCCGCTTCACTACGGGCCCACAACCAAGCAACAGGGGCAATGATAGCAATTAAAACCCCAAAAGACAATTATTTTATGGTGCGGGTAGCGGGAGTCGAACCCGCGTCTTAGCCTTGGGAAGGCTACATAATGGCCGTTATACAACACCCGCTCATGGAGCCACCTTGGGGATTCGAACCCCAGACCCCCGCTTTACGAAAGCGGTACTCTAGCCAACTGAGCTAAGGTGGCACCTCTTAAGATTATCCGTATTATATCAAACATAATAATAGGCTTCGGCAGATTAGTATTGGCATATTTATATCTCCGAATGGTACAATATGAATTAGTTAATCATGTCTGTTCCAAAGAAGTATTTTCACGATCACTATATTCTGTTGCTTTTAAGTATCAACACCTTCTTAGTATTTGTCGCGGTAGTCATTGTTTTGTGGCGCCTAAGCGCGGGGCACGGAACGGGATATATTGTTCAGTACCGTGCTGATTTAGGCATAAACGCATTTAAAACAGGTAGTGTAACCGAACTTTTGGGATTTATTGGATTTGCTCTGATGGTATTTGGGATTCATACAGTTCTAAGCTTGCGGACTTATCGAATACATCGTCAGTTATCTACGGCTATATTAATGCTAGGGATATTATTGTTGGTTCTGACAATCATTATTAGTAATGCATTGCTTGTGTTGCACTAGTTATCCGATCCGCAAGTCAGGGCAAGCAATAACTATAAACACCAAACTCCAAGCTTTTGTGCTGTAAACTAAGAAGTGAACCATGACGGACATCGAAATACCTTTTGAAAAAAATCGGCACGGGTGGTATCGTTTTTTTGAAATCTTGCCGGGACTATTGAGCTGGCTCTTGCTTTTCATGCCACTTATATTGAGCCTAATCAATGTTACTCTAGCCATTTTTTTCGTATTAGCTTATCTGCTGATTTATTTTACTAGGACGATTGGTTATGATGTACGTGCTCTCAGCGGTTATCGTACTATGAGGCGATATATGAGACTTGACTGGCAAGGATTGGTTGCAGATATAGAAGCCGCTAGGGCTACTGAGCAGGTAATTGAGCGACCTTCATGGCATTTTGCTAACTTAGCCCGATATCAGGCTCGAAAAGAGGTTTTACGCCCCAGCGAACTATTCCACGCAGTCATTATTGCGACAGTTAATGAGAGTCGAGAAGTACTTGAACCTACAATCCAGTCAATACTTGCTGCAGAGTATGATCCTAAAAAAATAATTCTTATCTTTGCATATGAAGCTAGGGCCGGAGCAGAAACTGCCGAACGCGTTCAGCAGTTACTCAATTTATACGGCCATAGATTCAAACATACATTGGCAGTCGAACATCCAGCGAATTTACCAAACGAGACTATCGGGAAGGGCGGCAATATAACATGTGCTGGGCGGCAACTTAAACTATACCTGGAAGCAGCAAGTATTGATCCTAAAAAGGTATTGGTTACTACCCTCGATGCTGACAATCGACCAGATAAACGCTATTTCGCCTATTTAAGCTATATGTTTTGTATCGTGCCTAATCCTCTAAAGTGTTCATTTCAGCCCTTGCCAATGTTCACTAATAATATCTGGGATGCTCCGACACTGATGCGAGTGATTGCAACAGGGAACAATCTTTACTATATTGTGCTTACTCAAAGGCCCCATCTGGAACGCAATTTTTCGGCTCACGCTCAAAGCATGCATGCTCTAATTGAAATGGACTTCTGGAGTGTCAGGACAATTGTTGAAGATGGCCATCATTTTTGGCGCTCTTATTTTCATTTTAATGGCGATTACCGAGTCTATCCTTTGAGCATACCAATTTATCAAGATGCAGTTTTAGCAAAAGGTTATCTAAAAACCCTAAAGGCTCAATTTATACAGTTACGCCGTTGGACCTACGGTGCTTCAGATATAGCTTACATTGCCCATCAGGGATTGTTCAAAAGCAATAAGATATCTCGTTTTGATATCTGGGCTAAGTTGTTAAGAGCACTAGAAGGACACGTGACCTGGGCTAGCGGTGCTCCTCTTATAACCTTTGCAGCTTTTATCCCGGCTTTTTTTCACCCTCAAAGCTTCGCTGCCAATCAACTACCGTTTATTGTTAGTCGGATTCAACAATTTGGGCTTATTGGACTTATAGTTTCCCTCTTTGTTTGCCTGAGAACGCTTCCCCCTAGGCCCAGTCGTTACCGCAGACACCGGTCATTATTAATGTTGGTACAATGGATTTTCTTGCCAGTTACGGGTATTTGCTATGGTTCAGCTGCAGCTTTTTACTCCCAGACACGCTTAATGTTTAGGAAGTATCTAAGCCAATTTGATGTTACAGAGAAAGCCGTAATAACTACCACTGGCGATAAAGTTAGCTGAGGTTTAGCCATGGAAGGCTTGATAATGGTTGGCAGCAATTCTGTCAAAGCGTAGTAGTGCCACACAAACTACATGAGAAATGGTTGTAACATTGATTATGGGTTCCTCTGCGCTTCTAGCTATACGTCCAATCACCGTATCCGAAAGTCCTGCTGCCTCATCTAGTGCCTCAGGACGGTGCTGCAGGCTATTGTAAAGGCTAAGAAACAATTTATCCCTTGAAAAGGCCTGTAGTTGCCCGTTAGTGGCTTTAACTTGTAGCAGGGCATTATAGTTTGCAGATTCATGAGAGGTAAAAATGGCTCCACAGCTTAAACATTTACGCCGCCGCCAAATCTGGTTTTGTCGTTTTTGATGTCTAGAGTTAACTACAGCTGTCCGAAGGCCACAATATATGCAAACCATGTCAACATATTGTCATAGAGGAGGCGAAAATACTAGTGGAAAAGGATTGAATATCTGTGGAATAAATATACCCCGATATAGATCGGGGTATATTGTGCGACTCAGGGAAGACCTTATTTGCTATTAACTTGGACAAGCCTTCTGGGTCTGCGAATACGATTTGTTGATTTAGTACTTATGAGTTCCTCATAAAATAGCTGGAACGCATCAAGAACACTTGATCTCGTGATACTCACCCAAAATTCCTGTTTAACCGGTCAATGTTAGCAAAAAACATTGACCATGTCAACAGAATATGGTTAAACATAAGCTATTTGGTATCTCTTATTTAGCTTAGACAAATTTATTTATGGTGGGCGATACAGGATTTGAACCTGTCACCTCCTGAATGTCGATCAGGCGCTCTAACCAGATGAGCTAATCGCCCAAAATATCTAATGAAACTTGCTTACAGAATAGATTATAAGGATATATCAGTTTTCTTTGAATTGCAATTTGGCCACAACAACGCTTTCCGGGCGGTGCCGTAGTAGTTAATTATATTTTTAAGCCGAGTGTCGATAGATTAACAGACACATATACCTTGTGTGATATAAAGGACAAAAAGTTATGCACAAGGAAGGGTGTAGGAAATACAGCATAAATAGGCTAGCCATATAATACTAACTTTGCTATAGTTCTTTCTACGGTGGGTTTTGTGAGATGTTTTATCTCAAGAAACGGTTGGATGAAATTGCGAGATTTTCCAACCGTTTTATTTTTTGGGCTGGATGGTGAGATGCTATGATGATTACTAGAGGAGAACAGATGCCCGAGATAAATAATGAAATCTATGCTATGCGCCACAGCCTAGCTCACATTCTGGCTACAGCGGTACAAAGCTTATGGCCAGATGCAAAATTTGGTGTTGGGCCAGTGGTTGAAAATGGCTTTTACTATGACATCGATTTGGGAAAACATACCTTATCAGAAGATGATTTAGTTACGATTGAGGCAGAGATGCATAAAGTGATTGCAGCTGATTACATGTTTGAACATTTTGATAAACCGATAGATGAGGCGATTGCTTGGGCCAGAGACAATAATCAGCCGTATAAAGAAGAACTACTTAATGACCTCAAGCGTGCTGGAACAACAGCTGTAAAGGACCTCGATGCTGCTGAATTAGGCTCTATTGCTGAGGGAGATAGTAAGATCGAAAGTGCTTCTTTTTATAAAGATGGCAATTTTACGGATCTTTGCAGGGGCCCCCATTTAGAATCAACCGCTAAAGTAGGTGCCTTCAAATTAGAACGAGTTAGCGGAGCTTATTGGCGAGGCAATCAAAAAAATGCACAAATGCAACGGATATATGGCGTTGGTTTCAAAACGAAAGACGAACTCGATAACTATTTAAAACTTCTTGAAGAAGTAAAACTACGTGATCATCGACGGCTTGGTCAAGACTTAAAACTTTTCTTCTTTCACGAAACGGCACCCGGCATGCCTTACTGGTTGCCCAATGGAGTGAATATATATAACGAACTGATCAATTTTTGGCGAGAAGAGCATGCCAAGCGTCAATATCAAGAGATCTTCTCACCCTTGCTTAATAAAAAAGAACTGTACCAAACCTCGGGGCACTTTGATCATTACTGGAAGAATATGTTTACATCCAAAACAGAAGAAAATGAAGAATACGGCTTAAAAGCTATGAATTGCCCAAACGCAATGATTGTTTTTGGATCAACTAATCATTCGTACCGGGACTTACCCTTAAGACTTAGTGACACTGATACTCTACACAGATACGAATTGTCTGGCACTCTGAATGGTTTATTACGAGTCAGAGAGTTTAGGCAAGATGACGCCCATATTTTTGTGACAGAGGAACAAATTAAAGAGGAATATGCTCAGATACTTGAAATCACTGATCTTTTCTACTCAATCTTTGGCATGCAATACTCCTTTCGTTTGGGAACAAGACCAGATAAATTTCTTGGCGATGAGGCACTTTGGAATAAAGCAGAAAGTATACTCAAACAAATTTTAGTAAATAGTCAAAAGGAATATTTTATACTTGAAGGAGACGGTGCATTTTATGGTCCCAAAATAGATATACTGATGAAGGATGCTTTAGGCAGAGAGTGGCAGATGGGCACTATTCAGCTAGATTTTCAGCAGCCTCTCAGATTTGGTCTTAAATATACAGATCAAGATGGGAAAGAGAAAACACCAATTGCAATTCATCGGGTAATTTATGGCTCACTCGAGCGATTTATAGGTATTTTGACAGAGCATTTGGCAGGTAAATTCCCGGTCTGGCTAGCCCCTGAACAGATAAGGATCATATCGGTCAATCAAGAACAAAATACACTACAGTTTGCGCAAACTGTAGTTGAGAAAGCTCAGGATCTTAGGCTCAGGGTAGTTGTAGATAATTCAAACGAGACTGTTGGTAAAAAAATTCGCTCTTCTGAATTAATGAAGGTACCATACACGGTTGTAATCGGGGAAAAGGAAATAGATAGTAACCAAGTTACACCACGAATTCGCAAGGACATGATTGTTAATCCTAACGCTCAAGCCATTGGTATTAACGAATTCTTGAAGACAGTTGCTAACGAAGTTAAAAGTCGTGTTAGTAAAACATCTTTATAGCAATGTCCCGGGTTGATGCAGGTTTTAGAGAGCAAATCCAAACCCTGGTTGCTCAAATTCCTAAGGGCAAGGTAATGACCTACGGGCAATTAGCTAGTTTAGCCGGTGCAGCCTGGGCGGCCTGGGAAGTTGGTCAAATTGCTCACATTGGCTTAGCTGATTTACCGTGGCAAAGAGTGGTAAATAAGCATGGGGGCTTGGCAAATGGCTATCCGGGAGGCAAGAAGGGCCATAAGGCTGCCCTAGAAGCAGATGGAATAATAGTTAATCAGGACTACACAGTGCCCATAATGGAGTTGTTGTGGTGGCCCAACAAATAGGACCGTTAATTGTTATTGTAGGAGAAACTGCTAGTGGCAAAAGTGCTTTGGCTATGAATTTAGCCCGACAGTTTAACGGGGAGATTATATGTGCTGATTCTTGGACGGTTCGCAAACAAGTTAATATTGGTACCGCCAAGCCTACGGCTCATGAAAGAACAATTATTCAACACCATTTAGTTGACATTATTGATCCTTGCGAAGACTTTACCGCGGCAGTTTTTAAACAGTTAGCAACAGGTGTGATTCAAGACGTTATAACAAGGGGTAAGCTACCTATTATGGTTGGCGGTACTGGGTTATATATAGATGGCGTGATATATGACTTTGGATTTTTACCAGCAGGTGACCGTAAACTGCGCCAAGTACTCAATAGACTAAGCCTTAATCAGTTACTGGAACAAATTGAATCCCGGGGCTTATCCTTAAAAGGCATAGACCAACGCAACAAACGCCGCCTAATACGTCTGCTAGAAACAAACGGCGCACAGCCAACTAAGCATAGCTTGCGAGCAAACACTTTAATAATAGGGCTACATATTAATAAAAATGAGCTTAAAACACGAATTACTCTTCGCTTACAAGAAATGCTGGAACGAGGACTTGAACAAGAAGTACGATTACTATCTAAAATTTATGGGTGGGATTGTGAGGCACTTAAGGGTGTTGGATATAATGAATGGCAGGGTTACTTTTTAGGGGTCCAGACTTTAGAGCACACCAAACAACGAATTATTAGTGATACTCTCGATCTAGCTAAGCGACAATGTACCTGGTTTAATCGCAACAAAAGTATTCACTGGGTCAGCAACAAGAGTGAAGCTGTTGATCTGATAACAACGTTTTTGAACAAATAACATTTTAAAATCTAGCCAGGACTGTTACAATGTTTATATGGTTGAGCAACTCTTTGGATCAAAAACTCGCGTTAAGTTATTGCAACTTTTTTATAGTAATCCAAACCGATCATTTTATGTTCGCGAAATTACTAGAAAAATTGAAGAGCAAATCAATTCAGTTAGACGGGAACTATCCAATTTACTAAATATCGGTATCATTGTTTCCGATAATAACAATAACCGCCTTTATTATGAAGTTAACCAAAAATATGAATTTTATGATCCACTGAAGATCATTTTTGGGAGAAATAAAAAGAAAAATAGTTCCTCAAGTGATACTACAAATACCTCTCAAAACTCAGATCTAAAAGCTTTAGGGCATGTCGACTTTGCTATCTTTACTGGTCAGTTTACTCGAGACGAATCTGCGGGTGTTGATTTTCTGATTGTTGGCGAGATAAACCCTAATGCACTAGCTAAATATGTTGCCGAACTTGAGGCTAAAGAAAGTAAAGATATTCGTTATACGGTCATGAAGTTAGATGATTTCAAATATCGTCGTCAGATAAAAGATCGATTTATCATAGGTATTATGAATGCCAAGAAACAGATATTAACTGATCCTCACAATCTGGTTAGCGAAGAGGAGGCTTAAAAAAGTGGATTTACAATACTATGGCGCTAATTGTGTTGTCTTAGTCTATAAAGGTATGCGCATAGTGGTAGACGATAATTTAGCAGAACTTGGCTGTAAGAGTATAACCAAAGCCGGAGATGTACTGCTTTACACCTCCTCACCTCGCAGTAAACCGGGCCCAGAGGCTAAGATAGTAATTGACCAACCCGGAGAATTCGAGATAGGCGATATCTCTATAATGGGTATAGCTGTTCGTGGGCATATGGATGATGAAAATCAGCACAGTAACACGATATTCAAAATTATTGCTGGAGAACTAAGTGTCTTAGTGACCGGGCACATGCACCCTGATGTGGTTGAGAACCAACTTGAGGTAATTGGTATTGTCGATGTCATGTTTATACCAGTGGGCGGAAATGGTTATACGCTTGACCCAGTGGGTGCGCTAAAGGTTATTAAAGAAGTTGAGCCAAGCCTTATTATTCCCACACACTATGCTGACAAGGAAATTAAATACCAGGTACCACAACTTGATCTAAATAGCGCGCTTAAAGAACTCGCTATGGAGCCTAAAGAAGTTACCAACAAGTTGCGCCTAAAGACAGGCGAACTAAGTGATATTACCCAGTTAGTAGTTTTAGAAAAGTCCTAGACTGAATGAGGGTCTTTTTATATTAACTGACAATAAAATATCCTAAGTTTTGCTTAAGAGTTAATTAACAGACCCTTTTTCTTGAGCGTTCGTAGGGCGTGGTTACTGACTTTAAGGACAACTTTTTTACCATTCACAATCATAGTTCTGTTCTGAAGATTGGGCTTCCAGACTTTTTTTGTATGGCGTTGGCTAAAGCTAACATTGTTGCCGTATTGTTTGCCCTTACCGGTAATATCACATTTTTGCATAAGACTTACTTTCTTTAAGATTCAAGGTGTTATTTTAGCTGAATAGCCTGAAGAAGTCAATGCTTTGTATCCGTCCACAACATACTGGACTCCGCTATTGGTAATTGTAAATGCTCTAGTAGAAAACGCATAGGGCTTTTTTGTTTAAGGGTATGATGAGGTCTTTTTGTGTTGTACCAGATTAGCCAGTCCATAAGATCAGTAT
>DATLRC010000021.1:0-204707 GCA_035534895.1 Candidatus Dormiibacterota bacterium | reverse complement strand
AGGGAGGCATTAACAGTCAGCTCAGAACAAAGCTCAAGCTACACCGCGGCATGAGTGAAGACCACCAACGCCGCTTAGTGGAGTGGTATCTTTACAGCCGAACTGAAGACCCAAAACCAACACGAAACTGCCTATAACCTAAAAACGATTATATTCTTGGTCAAGACTAACGAGCAGTCGTTTGGCATCAACTAGTTGAGATTTTGTTTGCTCTACCACTTTAGCGGGTGCATTTTTAGTGTATCCCTTGTTAGCAAGACGGGCTTCTAGCTGAGCTATTTGTGATTTTTGGGCAGCTTGCTTGATTTCAATTTCCCTAAGATAGCCTTTGGCAGTTATGACGTCAATGTCTAGCCAACAGCGGTAAGGCGTATTTGTTAAGAAAAGTCCGGTTCCTGACTTTACGGCTGTTACATTTTGTAATCGTGCCAGCCGCTTAATGGTATCGGCATTCTGGCTCAAGAATGGCACGTCGTTGTAGTAAAGGGTCGCAGCTGAAATTCGGAGCGCCTTAACGATGAAACGGACCTCGCTGATAATGTCCTGGATTTGCTTAAAGTCACGCGATTGGTTTTTATCGGCATTCGGTATCTTGGGCTGAGTTTTGGTTGCCAAAAGAGTATCTTCTTCAACAACTAGAGTTTGCCAGATAGTTTCACTCAAAAACGGAGCGAAAGGATGAACCAGTATCAAAACAGACGATAATAAAAATTTCAGTAAACTTTTATTTGGAGTTGTTTTTGATGCCTCAAGATACCAATCAGCTAAGTCATCCCAAACAAAATGGTAAAGCGTGGTATAGGCTTCACTAAAGCGGTAATTGTCCAAATGGGTTGCGCTAGCTTCTTGGCATTGCTTCAACTTATCAAGAATCCAATGATCAGCAGCAGTAGCTGGCTTTAGTTTATCGCTATCTTGGTTATCGCCGATAACACCCTCTATATAACGAGCAATATTCCAGAGTTTATTGCAAAAGTTACGAGCACCAACAACTTTGCTGTAATCAAACGGTTGATTATTACCAGGCGTCTGGCCACTAATAATACCCATTCTTAGTGCATCTGAACCGTATTTGTCAATTAGTTCCATTGGGTTAATAACGTTTCCACGGCTCTTACTCATCTTCTGTCCATGTTCATCAAGAACTAGACCGTGCAAGTAAACGGCTTTAAAGGGGGCTTGGCCGGTTACATATATACCGAGCATCAGCATTCGGGAGACCCATGGCATCAGAATGTCGTATCCTGTTTCCATCAGGCTCAGCGGATAGAAGTGCTTGTAGTCTTCTCCATCTGGGTAATCGAGTGTGGCATATGGCCAGGAACTGCTAGAAAACCAAGTATCAAAAACATCTGGGTCACGACGATAGGTTTTATCGTCGATAGTAATAATTTCTTGGTCAACGCGCTGATCATAAATCCAGTCTTCGGGTTGATCAACGTTTTGGAAGGCCGGTATCGGGATGCCCCAAGCAATCTGTCGACTAATGTTCCAGTCTTTCAGGTTCTCTAGGTAGGTTATTAATTGTCGTTGCTTGCTGAGTGGATAAAATATGACTTCCCCGCCCTTAAGTGCCCGGATAGCTTTCTTGGCCAGTGGCTCCATGTCCACAAACCACTGTTCACGCAACAGCGGTTCTATAACAGTGCCGC
Organism: Candidatus Dormiibacterota bacterium; assembly: GCA_035534895.1. Classification (GTDB taxonomy): domain Bacteria; phylum Patescibacteriota; class Saccharimonadia; order Saccharimonadales; family UBA4665; genus DATLRC01. The sequence continues at coordinate 203,055 of DATLRC010000021.1, read as the reverse complement.
ATTTATAACAGTGACCGACGTTATGAACATGGTCTTCGGTTTTTACTAATAACCCCTGCTCTGCCAGCTCTTTAACCACCTTACGACGTCCTTCCTCGACCGTTAGTCCGCGATAAGTCTCAGGAACTGCCTGATTTAGTTTGCCGTCTTGGTCAATAACGGTGATCGATGGTAAATCGTGTCTTTGGCCAACTTCAAAATCATTTGCGTCATGAGCCGGAGTGACCTTAACGGCGCCAGTGCCAAATTTGATATCAACGAATTGATCGGCTATGATCGGAATTTCGCGGTGCGTAAGAGGTAAATGCACAGATCGACCGACCAGTGATTGGTAACGACTATCCTTGGGGTTAACGGCTACTGCCGTGTCGCCAAGCAATGTTTCTGGACGTGTGGTGGCGATTACTACTTCCCCACTACCGTCCACTAGCGGGTAGCGTATATGCCACAATTGACCCTTGACTTCTTTGAATTCGACTTCAATATCGGCAAAGGCCGTGCCGTGGAAAGTACAGAAATTTACTAATCTCTGGCCCCTGTAAATAAGACCTTCGCTCCACATTTGCTTGAATGTACTAAAACTACGTTGGACTATCTTGGGATCAAGTGTAAAAACATAACGACTCCAGTCGAAACTGCCACCCAAACGGCGCATTTGCAGTTCGTAGGTATCTCTATTAAGAGCTACAAAATCCCATATCTGTTGGTACAGATGTTCGCGTGAAAGATCAAAACGGCTTTTGCCTTCCAGATTTAACTGCTTCTCGTAAACTACCTGTGTCTCGAAACCGGCATGGTCGGCACCGGGAACAAATAATACTCTCTCACCTTTTTGGCGGTGATAGCGGACAGCTATATCTTGGAGAGCCATTGCAAATGCGTGACCGAGATGAAGGTTGCCATTGGCGTTCGGTGGCGGGAATACAATACTGTAGCTTTTACCACTTGATTGTGGAGCGAAGGCTTGACTCTTTTCCCACAAGGCATAGATGTCAGCCTCATATTGTTGCGGCTGGTATACTTTTGGCAGCTTCATATTCTATCCATCATATCACCTCTGTAATGTTTGAAGAAACGAGTGTTTTAGGTATACGACCGAGAATCAGGAGTCGGACCCTACATCGACAAACCGGGATCAATCACAAGCGAATAGGGGTCAACCGGGGGTAGTTTAAATTGAGCTTTAAAGCAACCTAAAGTAGCAATCATAGCTCCGTTATCGGTGCAAAGTTTAGGATCAGGATATTCGATTCGTATTGGAATTGTGGCTGACAATTGTCTTCTCAGCTCTTGGCTGGAGGCAACACCGCCGGCAATAACTATGCTACGCGGGGCAAACTCCTCAAACGCCAATCTCGCCTTGTCAACGATAGTTTCTATAGCCACTCGCTCAAAACTGGCTGCAATGTTGGTCTTCTGGGCGTCAGACAGGCGCTCTGGCAGCTTTTGGGAAGGGAAGTCGTAACTTTCACCGATTTCAGCTTGAGCCAGCCTTAAAACGGCTGTTTTTAGGCCACTGAAAGAAAAATCGTATTTGCTCATTTTGGCTTTAGGGAGGATATAGGCCGTGGAATCACCTAACTTCGCAGCTTTAGCTACTGCTGGGCCACCGGGGTAGGGTAGACCAAGTATTTTGGCGACTTTGTCAAAGGCTTCGCCTATTGCATCGTCCTGGGTTTGGCCCAGTAGTTTGTAATTGAAGTGGTTTTCAAAGAGAACCAGTTGGCTGTGACCACCGGAGACAATGATAGCTAGCATCGGAAAATTAGGCGCGCTTCGGGGCATCTGATAGCCGGGGAGGGATGACTCAGTCAAGAAATTTGCATAAACATGGCCTTCTACATGATTGATGGCGTAAAGAGGCTTGTTATTGATGATTGCCAGGGTACGAGCCGTAAGGACCCCGATCAGTAAACTACCACTTAGCCCAGCGCCGTAAGTTACGGCAATGCCGTCAATGTCTCGAAAGGTACAACCGGCGGTCTTAAGAGCCGCATTTATAACTGGTAAAATAACTTCAATATGACTGCGGGCGGCAATCTCCGGCACTACACCTCCGTATGGGGCGTGTAAGTCCATTGAAGAAGCAACATTGTTGCTTAATAGTCGACTTCCATCTTCAACTACAGCGGCTGCTGTCTCATCACAACTGGTTTCAATACCCAGAATTTTCATCAGTTTACAGTATACTAGAGCACATGAGTTTTCGATCGTTTGTGAAACGCATTATACCGTTTGGTTTATTCAAGGTGATCGAACCCTACGGCCATTTACTGGAAGCCGTTTTGCTCAATGCCTTGAATGGTTTTCCGGCTCGTGGTCTCAAAATAATTGGCGTAACTGGGACCAATGGTAAAACATCTACTTCTTTTATGATCCACAGGATGCTTACCGAGGCTGGTTTGCATGCTGGGCTGATGACCACAGTCGCCTATGGTGTCGATCGAGATATTCGGCCACAGATTCATCATATGACCAATGTCCCCGTACCCGAACTTATGAAACGACTGAAGTGGATAAAGTCTAAGGGAGCAGAATGGCTGGTCCTAGAGACAACCAGTCAAGGTCTAGCCCAGAATAGGGTATGGGGGATACCATATTCAATCGCAGTTTTGACTAATGTGACACACGAACACCTTGATTATCACAAGACATTTGAGCGATACACAGAGGCTAAACTGAAGCTTTTTAAAATGGTTGCTAAAAACAGAAACGGTTTGCAGACCGGTATTGTCAACGCCGAAGATCTTCAGAGTGAACTGTTCGCTGGGTCTACCCCAAATCACTTGTCATACGGCCTTCAAAAAGGTGATGTTCGAGCAGAAAACATTAAGTTATCGCCAAAAGGCAGTCACTTCAGAGCGGTAGCTACTGATAATACCTATGATATTGACTGTCATATCCCAGGGAGCTTTTATATTCAAAATGCTCTGGCGACAGTTTGTGTAGGACGCATTATCGGACTTAGCAAACAACAGATAGAGCAAGGGATTTCTGCTCTTGAAGGAATTGAAGGACGGATGACGACAATCGATGAAGGCCAAGACTTTAGCTTGATAGTTGACTATGCCCATACTCCCGATAGCTTCGAAAAACTGTTTAAAGACCTAAAACCGGTTGTTAAGGGCAAGCTAATTGTTATGTTTGGCAGCGCTGGCCGGCGCGATGAAACCAAACGAGCCGTTCAGGGTGAATTAACCGGCAGATATGCCGACGAGGTGGTTATTACGGAGGAAGACGATCGAGATGTCGATGGCGACGTGATCATGAAGCAGATCGCAGCTGGAGCCGAGCAAGCCGGTAAACAACGCGGCAGTGATCTATTTTTGGTACATGACCGGTCCGCAGCCATAAACTTTACCGTGAAAAGAGCCAGTAAGGATGATCTTGTTTTGTTACTAGGCAAAGGTCATGAAAAAACTATTGAACGGGCTAATGGCGAGAATCCTTGGGATGAGATCGGCACGGCCCGCCAGGCAGCCAGAGCTAGAGTCAGCTAGTTATTATCCAAAGTTAAGGCGCAGCAGCGGATATAGCCGCCTCCTTTGCCAATCTCTGTTACAAAAGGCGTGATTGTCTTGAATCCTCGGCTTTCTAATGCGCTCTTGAGCTTTGGGGCATTGGCACTCATAACTACTGTTTCGCCAGTGGATACCAAATTACAGGCAAAAGCGTTTTTTGCTTCTTCAAAACTGACTGACAACTTGTCGAGAGGTAAAGCAACTATTTTTTGCTGTGAGGCAGTCGAGAAAGCCTCCGGACACCAGGCAATTAATCCCGGAGTAATTACTGCTAAAGCTAGATCCAGATCATAAAAGTAGCTATCAGCCCAGCCAGATAAGCTATTGATGATCGGCTGACCTTGAGTGTCAACTTCCGGGATTGTTTCCAGAGCAATGACCTGATAACCGAGCTCAGCAGCCAGAAAGTCATGCATCAATGGATCGGTTCGATAGTTACTGCCCATAAACAAGTAGTCGCCGCAGGGCAGGGCATCACCCTGACCACTGAAACGGTAGGGTGCCTTGACGGTTCTAAAACCCATCTCACCAAGCAACTTCTCGGCGTACGGTTGTTCTTTGCGTCGAGCACTAGGTAAGTACGACAGGACAACTGTATCACCGCGACATAGTCCCCAGTTGGCGGTAAAGATTCCATCTTGGCAATCTGGTGGAGGAGCTACCTGGGTGATCTCTATTCCAGCTTGTTCTAAGGCTTTCTTAATAGCGATAAGTTCCTCTGCTGCTTTGTTCCTATCGATTGATCCGGCATTGTGGGAATATGCATTGAGATCAATGACATCGAAATAGTCTGCGCCGGACATTAAGACCGAGCGATTGATTCTAGAATCCATATCTTCGTAGTATAACTTAATCAGGTAAGCTCCCTAGCCGACATTTACAAAAAGGCTAAAATGTGATATGTTTGTATTACTGGAAATTAGTGCTAACTGAGTTAATATGATCAATAATCCGGAGCTAGAAGTATTGTCTAGCGCTCAACTCGAGCGCCCATTTTTTGATCCTGAGGCAAATTCAAGTCTAATGTTGCCATATAGCCTTATTCAGCAAGTCTTACAACAAGCAATCCGGTTTAATAATGATACTAGGCCTGAAAAGGGCCAGTATCTATTAGGCGAGTTTCACGATTTTGCCGAAACTATGCAACATATTCCAGGGTACCTTGGGGTATTTGGAACGGGGTACCCCTTTTATGCTTTTAGGCCTGACGGCTCAGTATTGCCTGTTCCTGAGATAAGTCGCTTCCTAGAAGAGACAACAGAGAAGGTTAGCCAAGACAAAGAACGCTTGGCCGGACGATGGGCCTGTACCGCATGTCAAGTTCAAAATGATCTACCTGATCTAAAAACTATTTGTAGGCCTTGTGATATGGTTGGGCTGAAACCCCGCCAGGTGTTCAAAGCATTACCTGATCTCGATTTTTGGGTAATAGTCGCTCAAGATGGCCCGAGCATCGAAGAGATAATCGAAAAACAGGCTCACCAAGCAGGTTTTTATCAATCAGATTCCAGTATATACCGTGCCGTACGGGACACTGGCCGAGTACTAAAAGCGTTGGCCGAGGGGACCAAGCCCGATACACGCCTACCAATAGATATGCATGTTATTACCGGTCAAGAGTTCAGCGAATTACTGAGGCGGGTAGACAATATAACCCAAGACACCAATGACCCAAAAGTGCTGGTCAGTCCTCGAACCTTACATGTAAATTGGGAGCATGTTGATACACCATACAACTTTACAAAAGACTTTGTGTGGTCACTAACTGAGAAGGGTCTTGAGGAAAGTCTATCAGTGGCTTTGCAGGCGACAAGGAGAACAATGGCAGAAAAACTGCATAACGGCCAAATTGCTAGGCTGGCAATTGAATCTGAAGATATTCCAAAACGACAGCTAGCTGATCCTACAATGTTGGGTATTTTTGCTAAGCGGATTAACGAGTGGCGAGAAAGATAAAACTAGAGAATCAACAATGGCTCAAGTCGATCTTCATACACATACTACCTTTTCAGACGGGGAATTAAGTCCCAGGCAGCTTATTTTACGGGCAGCGCAAAATGGTGTCGAGACTTTATCAATTACTGACCACGACAGTCTTGAGGCTTATAGCGACCAGCTCTATACCTATGCTCACGAACAAGGTGTGAGCCTTATACCAGGAGTAGAAATTTCAACTATTGATAGCGATGGAACAAGGGCGCATATACTTGGTTACGGTATTGATCCAAGTGATGAAAAATTACTTGAGAGTTTGGCAGAACAACACTTGGCTCGATCAGCCTATACGGCTGCAGTTTGCGAAAGACTGGTTGAATCAGGCTGGGATATCAACATCAAACAGCTTCTTAATCTAACGACACCGATAACTAAAGCCCATATTGCTAGAGCTGTTATTGATAACCCATCTAACTCAAGACAAATAAAAAAATTATTTGGTGAAAAGCCAACAACAGGCTTATTCATAGAGTCTTTCTTAATCAGAGGTCGGTCATACTATCTTCCTGTAGTCGGCATGATGACGCCTAGTCAGGCAACGGCAGTCATTCATCAGGCTGGAGGAATAGCCAGCTATGCTCACCCAGTTGCTAACTTATATGAAGCGGAAGTAGATCTGGCCGGCTTGGAGGAGGATATTATTGATAGTGGTGTCGATGGGGTTGAAGCCAAATATCTATATCATTCAAAAAGGCTAGGCGATATACGTATCGATAAAAGCGATATTTTTACTGAACTTGCCAAAAGGCTTGGCCTGCTAATTACCGGTGGTTCAGATTTTCATGGTATGTCAGCGCTTTATGGTAACTATATAGATGTCGGTTTTAAGAATTCTCAAATGATCTTTGAAAACCAGATATTAAGTGCTTTAAAACTAGCTATAGCTGCCAGAAATAATGGTGCAAACACCGTCCAATTGTCGAAAACTTAGTCAAAATAATCAGTGTAGCAAGATAATTATTAGCAATACTTGACAGTTATGCTGCCATTTGGCTATGATTGAGACTGATAGTTAGCACTCTCACCATTAAAGTGCTAACCTAAAGATACAAGTGTAACTTTAAGAGGAGTAGATTTATGAGCGCACCATTAATACCGCTCGCCGACTACGTAGTTGCTGTCGGAGAGGAAGCGACAACCAAAACAGCCAGTGGCCTATATTTACCAGAGAAAGCTGCTGAAAAGCCAAAAGTGGCTAAAGTTATTGCTGTCGGCAAGACTGTTAAAGAAGTTAAGGTTGGTCAGAAGATAGTCTATAAAAGTTATAGTACTACAGAAGTTAAAGTCGGTGGTGACGAGTATATTTTAGTTAAAGAAGAAGACATTTTAGCGACCGTTAAATAGGAGGAAACAATGGCCAAAAAAGTATTTTATGATGATGATGCCCGTCGGCGAGTTCTTGCCGGGGCAGAAGTTTTATATAACGCAGTTAAAACGACGATGGGACCCAAGGGTCGGAACGTCGTGATCAGTAAAGCTTATGGCAACCCAACCGTTACTCATGATGGAGTGGCTGTTGCTAAAGGTGTTGAGTTAGCCGATGTTGATGATGAAACTTTGGGCTATAAGGTTGGCGCAGAACTAATTAAACAAGCTGCCTCCAAGATGAATGATGTTGCCGGCGATGGCACAACTACCGTAACAGTGCTGACTTATCATATTTTGAACGAGGCCAATAAGCTCATTGCTGCAGGACACAACCCAATGTTACTTCGCAAGGGGCTAGAGACTGCAGCCCACGATGTGATTAGCAAACTCAGTAGTTTGAGCGAAGATATTCAGGGTAAAAAGAGTCGGGTGGCCGAAGTGGCGACTATATCTGCCGGAGACACCGAGATCGGTAATCTTATCGCTGATGTTATAGATAAAGTAGGTAAAGACGGAGTGGTTACTGTCGAAGAAGGTCAGGGGTTACAGCTTGAGAGCGAAGTAGTCGAAGGCTTTACTTTTGATCGTGGTTTCGTTAGTCCCTATATGGTGACCGACACTGCCCGAATGGAAGCAGTTTACAACAAACCAGCTATCGTCATAACAGATAAGAAAATATCGAGCATTCAGGAGTTCCTACCATTGCTCGAAAAACTAGCCCAAGCTGGCAAGAAAGACCTTGTCTTAATTGCTGAAGATGTTGAAGGAGAAGCTCTCGGGACGTTGATACTTAATCGACTGAAAGGTGTATTTAACACCGTAGCCATCAAGGCTCCAGCCTTTGGTGATCGACGCAGAGATATTTTAAATGACATAGCTATCTTAACTGGCGCGGAAGTAATCAGTGACGACCTAGGACATAGTTTTGAAACTGTTGATCTGAGTGTTGTCGGAGCTGCTCGGAAGGTAATTGTCACCAAAGACGAGACTACTATCATCGAAGGAGACGGTAGCCTAACTGAAGTAGGTAGCCGAATTAAACAAATTAATTCTCAAGTTGCTTCAGCAACTAGCGAGTATGACAAAGAAAATCTTGAAAAGAGGAGAGCTGCATTAAGCGGTAAGGTAGCTGTCATTAAAGTTGGTGGGGCTACTGAAACCGAGATTGAAGAGAAGAAATTCCGGGTTGACGACGCTGTGGCTGCAGTTAAAGCGGCTCTTGATGAAGGTATTGTTCCGGGCGGTGGAGTAACACTAATAAACCTAGCTGGCGATATTAAGACAAGTGGTACGGATTCATTTGCCGCTGGTGCCCAGATTCTTAAAAATGCCCTTGAACAACCCTTTCGGATCCTACTTACTAATGCTGGACTGAATGCCGATGAATGGTTGCCACAAGTTCGTTCCGCTAAAGCCGGACAAGGGGTAGACGTCAACAATCCTGCCCGTTTAGTTGACCTTAAGGCAGCAGGTATTATCGATCCTACTAGAGTTACCAAAGAGGCACTCCAAAACGCCGTCTCCATCGCTGCTACAGCCAGCACCATGGGAGCCTTAGTTGTTGAAGTTCCCAAGGAAGACAAAGCCGACATCGGTGGCGGAATGGGCGGTGGCGGAATGGGGATGATGTAGTCGCCCCCAAAGCGCGTTGTCTAGCTATAGAGTATTGTCTTAAGCCTGATCGTTTTGGCTATGAGTGAAGTAGTTAATTTCGTTCACGATGTCAAGCAGTGCTTGAGCGCGAGCCTTTTCGTCAGTTATTTTTTGGGCTGTCTCATAAGCAGTTTTTAGTAAACTCTGGTTATCGGCGGCCTGGATCATCATCATTGTAGTCCGAAATTTTTCTTCCGGAGTTTGTTCTAGGTGTCCGACCAGTGGAGTAAGCTGTTGCAGGGCTTGCTGTTTAATGTCCAGCAAATCATTGGCGCTAGGTGGCAAGACCGCTGAAGCGGTTACCGGTCCGTTGTCGTCAGTAAATGGGTCGACATCTGAAGTGCTGCCAAACTGATGGTCATTAAGCGGCAAAGCTGGATTGGTATGACTAGCAGGTGGTGAGCTATCGACGCTAGCCGATTCGTTGTCATGAGTCAGTATTCCGTCAGCCGGCGGTTCAGGAACTGGCCCGCCTTGGTGTTCGTCTTGTTGATTATCTTGGTGCCCAAACATCTATACCCCCCTATAGCCTGGCTGCTCAGGCATTGCTCTTTTAGTAACTGACAATTTACAATGGTAATGATATCAAATTTCATAAGTAAGCAATAGCTTTTTAGAGGGAGAACCAAGTGCTTGATGACCTTAAGATGATTCATGAACGTGACTCTCAAGATGCATTAGGTGTAGCCGAGAAACAATATAAGCAGCTACTACATGATTACCAAATGAAATTACCGGCTTTTGGTAAGATTAGCAATGTAATTCTGGCAGGTATGGGCGGCTCAGCCTTGCCGGCTGTTTTTCTGAGATCTTGGCCCGGTACGCTTGTGCCGTTTGAAATTGTCCGTGACTACAACCTACCAAGCTATGTTGGGCCACAAACATTGTTCATCTCCTCAAGCTATTCTGGAAATACCGAAGAGACACTAGCCGCCGTCGCTGAAGCGGAAGTAAAAAAAGCTATGGTTGTAGTTATTGCCGCTGGAGGTAAACTAGCTGCTATTGCCCGAGAAAAACAATACCCCTTGTTTAATATTCCGGATGGTATCCAGCCCAGAATGTCGTCTTTCTTCTTTCTGGCAGCATTTTTGCAACTTCTGGAGCCACTGGGTTTAGTTGAAAAGGGTAAACTGGCTGAACTAAGACGGGCAGGAGAGTGGCTCAGTCAGCAGTTGGCTGACTGGCGGGCAGATATACCGACTGCCAAAAATCCAGCCAAACGTCTGGCTCTTGATTTGGTCGGAAAATCAGTCGTTGTCTATAGCGGACCACGACTTTTCCCGGCCGCTAATAAGTGGAAGATTTGTTTTAACGAGAATGCCAAGAATATAGCCTGGGTCAATCAATACCCGGAGTTTAATCACAATGAATTTATCGGCTGGTCGGCTCAGCCGCTGGACAAACCGTATGCTGTAATTGAAATACGCTCCAGTTTGGAAAATGAACGTGTCCAAAAACGTTTTATTGTCAGCCAACGGCTATTATCCGGTAAACGTCCGGAGCCTCTGGTAGTGGAACCGTTAGGGGAGACACTTCTTGAGCAACTGCTTTGGACGGCAAACCTAGGTGATTTTACGAGTCTTTATCTGGCACTACTTAATGGGCTGAATCCTACACCAGTTGATCTAGTTGAGAAGCTCAAGAAGCTATTGGTCTAGTTATTCATCTCAAAATACTGCTTCGAAAGAAGAACAGCAGTATACTTAGTGCGATGAGTGATCTTAATTCATCCCGCGGTCAATTCATACTGGCTCTCCTTGTTGCATCACTAATGAGTGGCGCCTTGTTTCTATATCAGATGGTTGTCAATCGTAATCTAGCTTATAGCTACTTGCCGTGGAATCTTATACTGGCCTGGTTGCCGTTTCTTTTTAGTCTTAGACTGACCCAAGTTTTGCGGACAAAGTTATGGTCATCTTGGGAAGCACTAGCTTGGAGCGGACTCTGGCTAGTATTTGTGCCAAATAGCTTCTACATGATTAGCGACTTTATTCATCTCAAAGAGGTGCCTGTAGCTAATGTCCTGTTTGCGGCGGTATTGTTCAGCTCATTCATCTACACAGCAGTTTTACTTGGCCTAAGTAGTTTATTTCTGGTTCATCAGTCGCTAAATAAACGTTTGCTGCCTAAACTATCAGCCGGTATTATCAGTGGCGTGTTACTACTCTGTAGTATCGCAGTCTATATCGGTCGTGACTTACGCTGGAACAGTTGGGATGTTGTCGTTAATCCAGTCGGTCTATTATTTGACTTGTCTGATCGTCTGTTGCATCCTAATGCTTATCCTCAGATGATAGTAACTATCAGCAGTTTTTTCATATTGCTTTCCAGCATGTATGGCCTAGCCTGGTTTGGTCTTAAACAAGTAGCTCGCAGTAGCCACTAATCAATCTGTTATAGTAAAAGCGATGAGACATGACTTGGAGCAAGCGATTAGTAGTGCAGTCCAAACCTTATTTGGCATTGAGGTTCCAATTGAACTGACTCGACCCGATAAAACGTTTGGTGATTATGCCACTAGTGTGGCCTTAAAAGTGGCAACAGAACTTGGTCATAAGCCGCGTCAGGTAGCCGAAACTTTGTCGGCTCAACTAGGCCGAGATTTAGCTGACTTTGTCAGTCAAATAGTTGTTGCCGGTCCTGGGTTTATTAACATATTTTTAAGCGATAAGGCTCTGCTTAAACTAGGTCTCTCAAAACCGTCTCAAGTCTATGAAGGACAGCAAATCTTAGTTGAATTCGGTGATCCTAATCCGCTTAAAGCAATGCATCTTGGTCATTTATATACCACAATCGTTGGTGATACTATAGCTCGCCTGTTGGAAGCAGCAGGCGCAAGTGTTAAAAGGCTTAGTTATCACGGTGACGTTGGCTTACATGTTGCCAAAGCTGTCTGGGGCATTGGCGAGACTATAGACTGGAACCCGGCTAGGCTTAAAGAGCTGGAGAGCGAAGAGATTGAACATGACGGCCTCAAGCTAACACTTAAAACTATTATTGGCTATCTTTACGCAAAAGGTGCTCGGGCATTCGAAGAAGAATCGACAGCTGCAGACAGAATCAAGGATATAAATAAGCACATCTATGAACAAGATGATCCGACTATTAACGCTATTTATGATTGGGGGGTAGAACGTAGTTTTAAATATTTTGATCTTATTTTCACTGAGCTTGGTGTCCATTTCGACAAGCGCTACCTAGAAAGCCAATCTAGCCCAGTCGGTTTGAGATTTGTACAGCGACACCTGGGCTCTGTTTTTGAAAAGAGTCAAGGAGCCATAGTCTATAAGGGCGAAAAGAAGGGTCTTCATACTCGGGTTTTCGTAAACTCGGCTGGTCTACCAACTTATGAGGCTAAAGATCTAGGTCTGGCCGAAATGAAAAAGTCCGATTTCAAAGCGGCCGATAAGTCAATTATTATTACGGCCAACGAGCAAGTCGAGTACTTCAGAGTAATGCTGGCTGCTCTTAGTGAGTTTGATGCTCAGCTAGCAGCTAAAAGCCAGCATCTTACCCACGGTTTTATAAGTCTAGCGACTGGGAAGATGAGTAGCCGCACGGGACTGGTCTATGGCGCACAGGAGCTGCTTGATGAAACACACAAAACAGTTAGTCAAAACTATCCTAATTCAAAAGTAGCCTCAGCAGTTTATCTCGCAGCCATTAAATACACTTTCCTCAAATATCGGCTTGGCGGTGATATTGTCTTTGATGTTCAACAATCAGTTGCTCTGGAGGGCAACAGCGGACCCTATCTGCAGTATGCACATGCCCGGGCACGTAGTATTTTAGCTAAGGCTTCGACACCCCTGGCTAAGCCAAATGATCTTATGTCGGAGGAACGTAGCTTAGCCTTAAAGATCTCTGAATATTCAGAAGTTGTAGATCGGTCCGTTCAAGAATTACTGCCCCACCATATCTGCATTTACTTATATGAGTTGGCCCAGGAATTTAACCACTTTTATGAGCATAACCGGGTGATTGGTGATGGCCGCGAAGCATCTCGTCTAAGTTTGGTAAAAAGCTATGCCGATACCTTAAAGCAGGGCCTAGAATTGCTTGGCATTCCATCACCAGAACAGATGTAGTATCTTTGTAAATCAATCAGGGCAGGACATCGACGAGGGTTGAGCCATAAGGAAAATAGGGAGTACAATATCGCTTATGCAAGAGTTAAGCGATGAGGAGTGGAAGCAGAAGCTAACGCCTGATCAATACCGCGTTTTGCGCCAAAAGGCCACCGAGGCACCCGGTAGCGGCAAGCTGCTTAATAATCACGAAAGCGGTGACTATCTATGCATGGCTTGTGGTACCAAGCTGTTTGATTCATCTACCAAGTTTGAAAGCGGTAGCGGCTGGCCTAGTTTTTACGATGTTTCGACCACCAAGGCCGTAGAACTGAAAGAAGACGAAGGCCTAGGCATGCATCGTATAGAAGTCAAGTGTGCTAATTGCGGCAGCCACCTCGGTCATCTTTTTAACGATGCGCCGACTCAGCCAACAGGCAAGCGTTTCTGCATTAATTCTTGTGCCTTGGATTTTAAGCCCCAAGACAGAATTAGTTAACCGGATTCTGAGAATAATACCTGCCTCCCCAATCAGCCATTTGCTCAAGAATAGGCAATAGGTCTTGACCTTTGGGGGTTAGGGCATATTCGATTCTCGGTGGAACTTCATGAAAACGCTGTTTGGTTATAATTTCGTATGCTTCTAGATCATCAAGCCTCTGGCTTAAAGTCCGGGGGTTTATCTTGCTAACAGATTTTTCAAGTTCGCAGAAACGTCTTGGTCCTGTGAATAGATCACGCAGGATTAATGCCGTCCATTTATTGCCAATTACCTCCATAGCTGAAGCAATACAGCCGGCGCGAACTTCGAGAGGTCTAAGAGAAGTGTTTTTCATGCTTTACAAAGTATAGTAGCATCTATATACTGGTTATTTGTAACTATACAAAATATAGCACAGGGAGCAATAAAATGAAATTAGCTATTATATTAGGTAGTACGCGTCCCCAAAGACAAACATCTAAATTGGCGGCCTGGGTTTTTAATAAAGCCCAGAAGATGCCCTCAATCGAGGCTGAAATGCTCGACCTACAAGATTATCCATTACCTTTTTTCGATGAGCCAATGTCGCCTCGCTACAATCCCAAGCGTCAACTAAGTGCTGCTGCTCAGAAATGGCTGACTAAACTGGAATCGTTTGATGCCTATATTATTGTGACGCCGGAATACAATCACTCAATTCCAGCGGTCTTAAAAAACGCTCTGGATTATATTGACTGGCAAATATCGAAGAAGCCTTTGGCCATTGTATCTCATGGTTCAGCCGGTGGTGCCAGAGCGGCCGGACACCTGAAACAAATTATTTCAGAAAATAGGGGCGTAGCTATCTCCAGCAACCTGGCTCTAACAATGCGGATAGGCGAAATCTTTGACGAAAATGGAACACTAGCCGAAGAAGTTGCTAAGCAACCTCATGGTCCAGAGACTGTTCTTCAAAATCTGTTACAAGAACTACAGTGGTACAGCGATGCTCTTTTAAGCGCCAGACTTAAATCGGTTTGAGTCTTAATCAAATTCTAGAAATAAATATCCGAAAGCCCAATACCTAAAGACCAGTTTTTGTTTTTAAGATGAGGACGGCTATAATGGCCGGGTAATGATTGGCAACGATATAATACCGACCAAGATACTTTGGATCGATTTGGAAATGACCGGACTTGATCCGCAAGTTGATCTTATTCTTGAGGTCGCAGCTGAAGTTACAGACTTTGATTTTAAGACTTTGGCTAGCTATGAGGCGACGATTAAGCAACCACGGGCTGTTGTAGTTGAGCGAATGCAAAAGAATTCCTGGTGGCAGGCATTCCCACTTAACCGAGACCAATTTGTTTCTAAGCTGGAACATGGTAAGGAGTCTATTCAGGTCGAGAAAGATCTAATAGCCTTAGTTGGGGCACAATTTGGTTCCGCACCAGCAGTCCTGGGCGGGAATAGTATCCATAATGACCGAAAGTTTATCCAAAATTACTGGCCCGAGTTAGAGCTTAAACTTCACTACAGAATGCTTGATGTCAGTGCCTGGAAGATTCTGGTGCAGAGCAAGTATGGCGTTCAGTTTGAAAAGCAAGACGTCCACCGGGCGTTTGATGATATTCAGGCTTCAATAGCTGAACTCCAGTATTATCTAGAATGGTTTAAAAAGCCTTTAGCTTAAGATGACGCACAAAATTGTTGAAGAGTATATTTTAAGCTTGCCGAATACCAAATTGGAATATCCTTTTGGCAAAGAGGTAGCAGTTTATAAAACAGGCCAAAAAATGTTTGCCCTGATTGCTGAGGCCAAAGTGCCACTCAGGCTTAGCCTTAAATGTGATCCACAGTTAAGTCAGGTCTTGCGTCAACGCTATGACGAAGTGATGCCCGGAAATCATTTGAATAAAAAACACTGGAACACAATCGTTTTGAGTGGCCAATTACCATGGTCTGAAGTACAGGGCCTAATTCGGCATAGTTATGCGCTAGTAGCTAAGAATTAGCTTGCTTGGCCTGGATAATCAGGAGCTGAGCGCTATTATATTGGTTACTTAAAAGTTGACGCAGGTTTTGGCTTTTGGCAGCACTGTATGTCCGAGCTAATGTGGCGCTGTAACTGTTTAGGCCATTTAGTATAATGCTAACGAAGGTTGCGTCATAAGTTCCGGCCGCTTGAGCCGCCGTTAGTTGCTGGTCGGTATTTTTATCTTGAGTCAGTCCTAATTGTTTGGAGCTTGGGGCTGAAGAGTAGTGCTTGAGATAACTGATCAGTTGCTGTTGGCTTGACGTAAGGCTCAATTGGACATCAATGGCCAGATTTTTGGCATTTTGGGAGACTACTTGTTGACTGCCGATAGAAGAGACTCGTATAAGCTCGTTTTGTGATTGAGTCAGTGAGACCAGTGAAGTTGTCAAGGAAGTACTACTGCTGCCAAAGACCTTAAAGAGCAGGGAAGTAACGATAACAATTACAAATAAAGCACCAACAACTACTAATAAGCGACCAGCCGGAGATGATTTAACGCTCAACAAGCTTGTCCGCGAAGCTTTTGGTGGGTTGATAATGAAATCATAGTTACCCGAAGAGGGGGATGAAGAAGCGGGAGGTGGATATGATGCAGGAGGCATAAGCACTATGATAAAGGTTTTTGGGCTAAAAGCTCAAGAAATTGCTCAAGCTTGCCAGTTGGCACTCTATCACGGATACTTGTGGCATGGATGCGGTTGACGAGGTAAAGAGTCGACTTTCGATTGAAGACGTCGTTAGCGAATATGTGCAGCTAAAAAGAGCTGGTCGTAATTGGCGCGGACTAAGCCCGTTTACCAATGAAAAGACGCCTAGTTTTATTGTCAGTCCTGAAAAACAGATCTGGCATGACTTTTCAAGCGGTAAGGGCGGTAATATGTTTAGCTTTGTTATGGAAGTTGAGGGTTTAGACTTTAAAGCCACTCTTGAGCTACTAGCCCGTAAAGCCGGCATTGATATTGAACAATTTCGCTCTAGCTCGCAGCGCAACGGGCCAAATAAGGAACGACTTTACCAACTCCTAGATCTGAGTGCCAAATTTTATCAAGCCCAACTTAAGAACAGTAAAACAACCTTAGACTATGTACTCAACAAGCGTAAATTCAGCAAGCAGACTATTTTAGAGTGGAGACTAGGCTACGCCCCAAACACTGGGGCAGCTTTAGTTAGTTTTTTGAAAAAAAAGGGCTTTAACGAAGCTGAAATGCGCTCAGCTGGTATAAGTACCAGAAGAGCTGGCGGACTTCAAGATATGTTCCGCAGCCGCTTGATGATACCCCTACAAGATGGCCAGGGCCAGATAATAGGCTTCACGGCTCGTCTATTGGCTGAGAATCCTGATGCCCCAAAGTATATTAATACACCCCAAACGGTTCTCTACGACAAAAGCCGACATGTTTATGGCTTGCATCTGGCTAAGGAAGCTATTCGCCAGAATCAATTTGTCGTTTTAGTGGAGGGTAACCTAGATGTTATAGCCAGTCACCAAGCAGGTGTGCGTCAAGTAGTGGCTACCGCTGGGACTGCTTTAACTGAGTCACACCTTAAAGCACTTAGTCGTTTCACGGCCGATATCCGACTTTGCTTTGATGCTGATGGGGCTGGTCAGGCGGCAACTGAACGAGCTATTCCGATCGCCAGTAGAGCCAAGGTTTCGCTGAGTATAATCACACTCCCAAGTGGCAACGATCCAGATGAACTGATTGGACAAGATAAAGCCAAATGGGCAGAGATCATTAATCAGCATGACTATGCCCTGGACTGGCTTATGACTCGCTACCAAGGGATACTAAAAATTGATTCGGCTGAGGGAAAACGACACTACAGTGATATTTTGCTCCCGGTGGTCCAAGCCCTAAGTGATCCGGTCGAGCAAGATCACTATCTAAATGTCATGGCTCATACCATAGATGTTGGCATTGAAGCACTTAGAGCAAAACTGAATCAGACTTCAAGTGAACCAAGAGTTGCCCGAAAGCGGTGGGTTAAGCCTAATCGACTATCAGTTGATAAACAGGCCGTTGAAGACAAAAAAACAGAGGATCATTTCTTGGCTCTGATGCTAATGATGCCCGCTTTACGCTTCTGCGTGGCCATTATTGAACCAGAGATGTTATTTACAGATGCTGCCAAGGAGCTCTTAGGGCTTTTAAAAACTAAGTCTGATTTTACGGCCAAGGCTGAGCAAGCACAGCAATTGCAACCCATTGCCGAATATAGTAAAATATTATCATTACAATACGAGGAACTCTATCAGGGCCTCGAGCTTTCAGAACTTCGTTACGAAGCAGCTCGACTGCAGGCACGGCTGGTGGATCAGTTTGTCAAAACGCAAAAGCAAAATCTGGCGCTTCAGCTTGAGACCGCAAATGAAACGGAAACGAAAGCGTTGCTCGGAAAAGTTAAACAATACGATTTACTACTCAACCAAGTACAGGGAGTGAAAAATGGTCAAGAAACAAGTTAAGCCAAGCGAACCGAACGACAAAGACGATCTTAAGCAGCAACTGGTTGATAAAGCCAAGCAAGACGGACACATCAGTCAGCGTGATATTTTTGCGGTTATCGCCGATACTCCCGAAAATGCCGAAATACTCGATACCCTTTATACTGAACTAGCTGATTTAAGTGTCGAGATAACAGCTACCGAACCCAATGTCGGTGAGTTTAGTGACGAGTGGGTGGCTGAAGAAAACGAAGACGAAGCTATCGCTACGACGGCAATGTATCTTGAAGACGACGTTGCCGATGATTCGGTACGCCTCTATTTGCGTGAAATCGGTAAAATTCCGTTATTGACCGCCGAAGAAGAACTGGCACTTGCCAAAAGGGTAGTTGCTGGCGAAAAAGATGCCAAGGACAAAATGGCTGAGGCTAATATGCGCTTGGTGGTTTCCATAGCCAAACGCTACGTCGGTCGGGGTCTAGACCTACTCGATCTAATTCAGGAAGGCAACACTGGCCTACTGAGAGCTGTCGAGAAGTTTGATCCTGATAAAGGTTTCAAATTTAGTACTTACGCAACTTGGTGGATCAGGCAGGCAATTACTCGGGCCATAGCTGACCAGGCTCGTACTATTCGTATACCTGTGCATATGGTTGAGACGATTAATAAATTATTGCGTACCCAGAGACGGCTTACTCAGGAGCTAAACCGTGAACCAAGCAATGATGAAATAGCTAAAGAGATGGAGATTGATGTCGATAAAGTGGAACACATTATGAAAATCAAGCAAGATATTTCTTCTCTAGATGCCTCTATTCGGGATGATGAAGATGACTCGGTGCTGGCTGATTTCATAGAAGACGAAGACACTATTTCTCCAGAAGAATCAGCAACTGGACAACTGCTTAAAGAGCATGTCAAAGAAATGCTATCAGCTCTAACCGATCGGGAGCAAAAAATATTAAAATTACGTTTCGGACTCGAAGATGGGAAGAGCCATACCCTTGAAGAAGTCGGCCAAGAGTTCTCAGTCACGAGAGAGCGTATCCGCCAGATAGAAGCCAAAGCCCTAGCCAAATTGCGCAAACACCGCGATGCCAAGAAGCTGCACGACTACATTAAATGATTAACAATAATTAACTTAGCAAAAAGGGTGAACAAACTACAAATTATCGGGATTGGTGGGACAAATGGTTCTGGCAAGGACAGTGTCGGACAAATTCTGGCTAGCCGACATAATTATTTATTTGTCTCGGTTACCGATTTGCTAAGAGATGAACTTAAACGACGTTCTATGGCTGTCACTAGGCAGAACCTAAGACAATTAAGTGCCGAGTGGCGCCGAGAGAGTGGTCTAGGAGTACTGGTTGATAAAGCGCTTAGTAAATATCACCAACAAGCTGGTCGCTTTGCAGGACTGGCCATAGCAAGCCTGCGTAATCCTGGCGAAGCCGATAGGGTACATCAGCTGGGTGGAACTATGCTTTGGATTGATGCTGACTCTGGGGTTCGCTATGGTCGGATTCAAGCTAATAGTGCCTTGCGTGACCGAGCCGGCGAAGACAACAAAAACTTCGAACAATTTTTGCAAGAAGAAGAATCTGAAATGCGTCAAGCTGTAGGGGGAGACAATGCGACGCTCAACATGCTTGGTGTTAAGGAGCGTTGTGATGTATTTCTTGAGAACAACGGGAACGACTTAATCAAATTACAGACTGATCTGGAACAAGTTCTTGATCTATAAAGCGGAGATGATTGGCTCTTTTGGTCCCCGGTGATTTAGTTGCTGGTCGTTGCTGACGACGCGTTAGAAGACTGACTAGCAGGTAAATTGCAGCACAAACCAGAGCACTTATCCAGTCGCTTAGGCTCAGTGGTCCAGCACCGAAATAGCTACTGATCCAGGGGTTATACATAAGATTGGCAATACAGAAGAAGGAAATACCAAAAGCAACCAACAGCTTTTTATTACTCCACAAATAGCTTGTCCACAAACTCTCATGTTCATCAGATCTTACCAGCATCAAATAAATAAATTGACAGAGTACGATACTCAAGTAGGTAAGGATCGTTGCTCTGAAATAAAACGAGCTGTTCGTACTAGTTTGAATTGGGCTGAGATGATGGCGGACGAAGAACAGCAAAAAATTGGAGTAGGCAAGCGCAGCAGTCAGTAACCCGAAGCCCAAGAACTCAACTACTGCCCGCCGATTGATTATATGATCGCTCAACCGGCGTGGCTCTTCGTGCATCAGATTATGCTGGGCATTATCCCAGCCGAGGGCGGTAATCGGAAAAATCTGAGCAATAATGTCAATCGCTAAAATCTGGATGGCAGTTATGGCTATCGGTATATGAAAGATAGTTTGGCCAGCTAGACTCAAGAGGATGGTGAAAAGCTCGCCGGAATTGTCAGTCAGTGCGCAACGGGCGGCTTTTTTAATATTCTGGAAAGTTAAGCGCCCTTGTTCTATTGCTCCGATAAGTGTTTCAAAACTATCGTCGAGAAGCACTATCCCAGAGGCATCTTTTGCTACATCAGTACCTGTTTTGCCCATAGCTACACCGATATCAGCTCTTTTTAGGGCCGGTGCGTCATTGATACCATCACCAGTAACCGCCACCACCTGACCGTGTTGTTTGGCAATGTCAACAATACGTAATTTATCTTCTGGAGAAACACGCGAGAATACACTGCCACCCTGTTCAATAAGTTGTAGGATTTGAGGATCTGCTAAACGACTTAGTTCATCTCCCAAAATAACACTTACCTTATTGCCCAAGTGGGCTTTGGTAGCAATTGCTTCAGCAGTTGTAGGATAGTCTCCGGTGACGATTGAAACCTTGATATGGGCGCCTTGAGCGGCTCTCATGGCCTGAGGTACTTGTTCTCTAAGGGGATCAAGCATACTGGCTATACCCAGAAATGTTAAGTCTTTTTCAGCCATCTCCATAGTTAAATCATGCAGCTTAGCCTTAACAGGCAAGACCCGGTATGCTAACCCGAGATTACGCATTGCTTGGTGGGCCAAAGATTCAGTGTGGGCTTTAAAGAATTGACGATCGTTGTCTGTCAATGGTCGGATATGTTCATGGTCCCATAGGTCATGACTATGTGCCAAAACTACCTCAGGAGCACCTTTTACAAAAATAAAGACGCGGTCTTCATAGTGGCGCACTGAACTCATTAGTTTGCGACCGGAGTCAAACTGAAATTCTCTAATTTCTGGATGCTGGCTGGTTAGTAAATCGCTATCCAGACCTGATTTGTGGGCTAGGGTTATTAAGGCTCCTTCTGTTGGGTCACCCAAAACGTACCAGGTTGGGTGCTCGGCATCGGGTGGGCTAACCTTGGCATTGCTAGCTAACACAGCGGTCTTGAAAAAGAGTTCTAGGTTTTTGAGAGTTTTGTCATCTAGCGACTTATTATTTAGATTAACTACAAGGCCATTATTGGCGTAGCCGGTACCAGTAACGTTATAGGCCGTTCGCCCAATCAGCAGTTGCTGGACAGTCATCTCGTTTTTAGTCAAAGTGCCGGTTTTATCAGTCAGGATTATATTAGTTGCTCCTAAAGTTTCAACTGCTGAAAGTTTTTTAACCAAAGCCCTGGCTCGAGCTAATCGACCAGCCGTTTGAGCCAAGGTAATATTAACCTCGGCAACTAACCCGTTAGGGATCATTGCTGCACCAATACCGATACCAAATAGTAATGCGGCATGAAGTCCCAAATTGGCCCGTAAAGCAATTATAGTTAGTAGTAGAGCCAAGATGACGGTGCCTTGAGCTAAGCGAGTAGCCAGATGATTCATCTCTTGTTGGAGGGGTGATGTCTGACTATGGGTAACCTGACTTAGGCTGGCAATTCGGCCCAGCTCAGTGTGCATGCCTATACCGACTACAATGCCATGCCCATGCCCTGTGGCAACGGTTGTTCCCATGAAGGCCAAGTTATGTCGGTTGCCAAGTGGCACGTCACTAGTAATTGCATGAACAAATTTACGACTAGGATTGGACTCGCCAGTCATAGCAAAGTCATTGGTTGCTAACTCTTCCTCATCAATCAGTCGTAAATCGGCCGGAACACTATCACCTTCTTCGATATATACGATGTCACCCATAACTACTTCGGAAGAATCAGCCTCTCCGAGTTTACCGTTTCTAAGGAGCTTGGCTTTTGGCACCAATAGTTGTTCCAGACTTTCAATTAGTGTTTCGGCTTTATGTTCTTGAAAGAAGCCAACCCCGGTGTTTAAAAGAGCAATTAGAATCAGAATTGTAGCTGTACGGATATCGTTTAAATAGATTGCAAACGTGGCGCTGATCAACAACATGATTACCAGCAGGTTCTTAAATTGTCTGAACAGCGTAACAATAGCTAGTTCATGAGAGGTACGATGCAGGACATTACTACCAAAGCGTTCTTGGCGTTCACTGATTTCTCGGCTATTTAAGCCACTTCTTCGGCTGTTGAGTTGGTCGAGAACTTCATCAACACTTAGACGGTAATAATTAAGCTGACGGGAGTTGTCCATACATAAGCATTATACCGACCAGACAGCCAAACGACAGATATTATTGCTTTACCAGATCAGGGTATACTGTTAGCATGGAACAAACATCGGTTAAACATAAGCGTTTGGCAATCATTGACGGCAAATCTGTTTTTTACCGCGGCTACTATGCCTTACCAAATCTGAGCACAAAAGATGGAACAGCTACTGGTGGCGTTTTTGGCTTTGCTACAATGGCCCTTGAAGTCATTCGCCGTCTGAAGCCAGACTATGTGGCTGTGGCTTGGGATAAACCGAAGACCAATATTCGAAAACGATTAGTCCTTTATCCCGAATATAAGGCTGGCCGTAAACCGGCCCCTCCAGATTTCTATGACCAAATTCCTATCTTGCACCAATTGCTGAAGGCTTTTGGCTGGCCGTTATACGAACTTGACGATTACGAAGCAGATGACATTATGGGGACCTTGGCCTTGCAGGCAGAACGCCGGGGTATCGAAAGCTTACTTGTAACGTCTGATCTTGATGCCTTACAACTGATCGGGCCGCTAACTAAAATTTTTGTCTTAAAAACAGGACTATCAAATATTGATTTGTATAGCTCAGAAAGCTTCAAAGCTAAATACGGTATTCCAGTCTCGGCTTTTTTGGATCTCAAAGCTCTGCAGGGGGACAGTTCAGACAATATTCCTGGTGTTCCGGGTGTCGGTCAAAAAACAGCTATTCAACTACTGAAAGATTATAAGAGCCTGGACAATGTCTATGATAATTTGCCACTTCTTCGTGATAGTTTACGACTCAAACTGGAAGCCGGTAAGGATCTGGCATACTTGAGCAAGAAACTAGCAGCTATCTGGACCGACGCACCGGTTAAACTTAATCTCAAAGAGGTTGACGGTAGTAAAATGCAGCCAGAAAAAATTTTACAATTGCTCCAAAAACTAGAATTTCGGAGCCTGATTCGTCAATTACCAGAAGTTATGCAAGTGGCAATTGATAATCATGTCGACACTCAAGGTGGCCGGCGCTCTAGGACAGGCAACAATACGATTATCGATTCGTCTGCAAAACTAGAGCTGCTCAAGATCGGTGACGCCAAACAACTTTGGGTCCACAGTCGTTGCGGTGGTAAGCACGGAACCCATCCCCAGGCTCTGATAATGAGCATTGATGGCCAAAATGTCTTGACGCTTGATTTGCCAAAATTGAATCCAAGTGATTTAAGAAACAAGCTCCAAAACTTACCTCCAATTATTGGCTATGATCTGAAAACGACCCTCGAATTGTTTATCGAGCTCGGTCTTGACTTACCAAAAGTTGACCATGACGTCCAAGTCGGTGCTTTTCTGATAAATAGCTTACGGCGGGAGCGAACTCTAACTGAGCTGGCCCAAACCGATCTAGATTATGAAGGTTCATCGCTTGATGAACTTGACCTTGATGAATTAATCCAAAAAGGTCCAGAGATTATGGGTGTTATAAAAGCACTCCATAATTTACAAATCAAGCAGCTCCAAAAATTACCTAAGTTGTTAACTTTGGCCGAAACTATTGAATGGCCGGTTATACCAGTACTAGCCCAGATGGAGCACACAGGCATAGAACTCGATAGACCGTACCTCACGAAATTCTCGGAGAAGATCGAAGACAGTCTTTCTGACTTACGCCAACAGATTTTTGGTCATGCTGACCAGGAATTTAATATTGATAGTCCAAGCCAACTAGCTGAAATTTTGTTTGACAAACTAAAGCTATCGACACAAGGAATTAAAAAGGGTAAAACTGGCTATTCAACAGCCGCTAGTGAGCTTCAGAAGCTACACAGTTTACACCCAATAATTGGTTTATTGTCCCAGTACAGGGAAGTTGCCAAACTCCAAAACACCTATGTTGATGCTTTGCCCAAATTAGTCGATAAACAGTCTCGACTGCACACTACTTTTAGTCTGACGGTTGCCCAAACCGGTCGTCTTTCAAGCTCTGATCCGAACCTTCAGAACATCCCAATTCGTACTGAACTAGGACGCCATATTCGCAGTGCTTTTATTGCCACAAAGGGCAAGAAACTAGTCGGTGCTGATTATTCACAATTTGAACTACGCCTGGCTGCCTATCTGTGTGGTGACCAGCAGTTGATCGATCAGTTCAACGATGATGTTGATGTCCATACCGCAACGGCTGCCGAAATCTACGGTCGCCAAATCGAGGATGTTACAAAAAATATGCGACGTGATGCTAAAGTTGTAAACTTTGGTGTGATGTATGGCCTCAGTCCCCACGGCCTGGCTGCGGCAACAGGTATGACCTACGAAGCCGCCAAAAATTTTATTACCAAGTATTTTGAAGTTCGTCCCAAACTACTGGAATATATTGAAACAATTCGTGACAAGGCTCGTAGTGAGGGCTTTGTTGAAACCCTCTTCGGACGTCGTCGACCAACACCAGACATTCACTCTTCTAATTTTGTAGTTAGGGAAGCTGCTCTACGGCAAGCGGTTAATATGCCCTTTCAGGGCACAGCAGCCGATATTATGAAGCTTGCAATGAGTCAGATTGCCGACAAACTATCAGCCCAGCACAATGATTGCCAGATGTTACTTCAAGTCCATGACTCAATTCTGGTTGAGTGTCCCGAAGAAGTAGCTGAACGGATCGCTAAATTACTCAAGGATACTATGGAAAATGTCTATCAATTGCCGGTGAAGCTAACAGTTGACACTAGTATTGGCCAAAACTGGGGAGCTTTGTAGGGGGCTGGATATCCTCCAAGCGATAAGCCTTACTGGGCATCAAGGGGCTAAATATTGAAACCCTATCTCGGCGTTTTTATTTTAGGCAGACGCTTACGCCGTATCATCTTAGTTGTGACCACCCGACCCCCGTTGGCTCTGGCCAATCTAAAGGCCAGACTTATTATCCAGATGGCTAAACCAAAGTCTATTAGACTAGTAATTAGCCCCAAGATATTGGGATAGTGGCGGGCATCGAATAAAGATACAGTTGCCACTAGAACCTCGGCAGCAATTAATATCTGGGCAAGCTTACGACTACGTCGGTCTTGGGCGGCATAGCCAAAGATTGACAAAAGCCCAAACCAAAGGGCAATCAGTAAGAAATAAATTAGCGATAACAAGATGTTACTGACACAATCACCGCTGGCGTTACTGCAGCCGGAAATACTTGAAGCAACAGTATTTACTAAGTTAAGGCCACTCATAATAACAAACTGGCTTAGAGTGGCGATGCCGGTTTCATAACGCAGACTCATATATCTATTATCTCACGTTTGCAAAAATTCAGAGTTTGTGATACTATATTTCTTATGATAAGAGGTGCTTAATAGGCAATGCGTTATTTTTTTGGTATTTTAGTTGCCATTGGACTCATACTATTGGTTATAGTATTGATTATAAGTGGCGGTAATCACAAACCCTTGGCTCAAGTACCCGTTACATCCTATGCCAACAGCACCACCGAGACACGCTTAACGATTGACGGCCCACTCAATGATCCAGCTGATCACCGACAAATAGAGATTACTGTTGGTCGTGATCAAACAATTTTTAATATTTTGACGGGCTATGATGGCAGCGTTCTGAGCACGGAGAGTTATCCAATGACCGAGAACGCTTATGGGGCCTTTCTCCAAGCCTTGCAGCTTCTTAAGTACAACCAAGGGAACACAGCACCAGCCTTACAGGATGAACGCGGTTATTGTCCTCTAGGCGATCGCTATATCTTCGAAATCGTCAATGCCGACGGCAAAAAAATCGAGCATTTTTGGTCAACATCATGCGGCGGTGCGGCTACCTTTAAGGGTCAGTCCTCAGAAGTGGTCCAGATTTTCGAAGCTCAGGTGCCATCTTATGATCAATTGACAGCCGACATTAATCTATAAGTTTCGTCCCAATTGAAACGCCCTATATAATTCAAGGCATGACAAAGGCAATTGTTTTCGATTGCTTCGGAGTGCTGACAACAGAGGGTTGGATTGCTTTTCGTAATCAATATTTTGCTAACCAGCCTCAAAAGCTCGACAAAGCCAATCAGTTATTGCATCGGCTGGACAGAGGTCGCTACAGTTACGATATTTTCATTGATGACATTGCACAGCTATCTGGTGTACCGTCTCAAGAAGTAAGGGCCAGACTGGATGACAATGTTCCCAATCGGCCACTGCTTGAATATATTGGCAATCATCTAAAGGGCAAATATAAGATCGGCATGCTCTCTAACGCAGGTGACAACTGGCTAGAAACGATATTTGAAACTGCTCAGCTGAAAATGTTTGATGAAATAGCCTTATCTTATGAAACAGGACATCTAAAACCACACCCCGAAGCCTATCATCAAATTGCCGAACGGCTCGGTGCTCTACCCTCAGAAGTTATTTTACTTGATGACCAGCCTCGGCACTGCGAGGGCGCAAAAGCAGCTGGCATGAAAGCAATTTTGTATCGAGATTTTAGCCAAGCCAAGGCTGATCTTGAGAAACTATTAGCCAATCCTGAAGCTTAACCGTTTATCTGTTGCGGCTAGTTTTTTGATCACAGGAGTGCGTAATCGTAAACTGCCTGCCAAAGCGGCACTCTTAGTACAAATTATTATGTCGTTTTCGCCTATCAAAACTTCAACTTCTTCTTGGAATTGCTGCCGGATATATTCCTTGATAGCTGTTATTGCCGGCGGTAAATCAAAATTTTTACGGCTTAGTATGTCATTTAAAGAATCCATCTCTTAAGTATAGATGACCAATCGGCATGTGTCCTAGGAGATGATATTAATCACAACTTTCTGGGGTCATAGTCAAGGAGGTTATTGACAGGTCCATCACTAGGCATATAGTGGCTAATGTGCTTATAAAAATAGAAACAATTGACCTATATGCGTCGTATTGAAAACAACCAAGGGTTAACGGGCCTTATTTGTCAGGATAGTGCAGAAGTGTTTATGGTAGGCCGCATTATTCATGCTTACTCTAGTGAGGAGGCATTGGTCAATAAAGCAAATCTCTTTTTAGAACGGATAATTGGACATCAAACGATGCCCGAATTAGAACAGTTCATCGGGCCAGAGGCTGATCTGATTGTGAATGGGCTTAAACATATTATGACTTTCGCAAATGCCGAAGGGTGGCAGGCTGCTGAGGCTGCCCAAATGCTTGGCCAATACTTTGATCCCGACCAACGAGAGCGTGATTTAACCATTGAACACCAGCAACAAGCCTTTTATGAGTTAGCAGCCGACATAGAGATGTTTGAAAAGAGCGGTAAAATATCCTAAAACTCCAGAGGTCAATAGAATATTTTTGTTATACTGTTAAGGTAAATGCCGGAGTTGCCAGAAGTCGAGACAGTTAGCAGGGGCTTGGCTAGGCTATTAGTTGGCAAAATAATTACTGATGTTCAATTAGTCTGGGCAAAATCGTTTCCATTGGTCGACCAGGACAGACAACGCCATTTGCTCGGTTCCGAAATCGTATCTGTTAGTCGACGTGCAAAACTAATATTGATAGATCTAAGTAGTCATTACTCGTTAGTCATCCACCTTAAAATGACTGGCCAGTTGGTCTTCCGAGGCCACAATGTACGTTTTGGGGCAGGTCATCCTAGCGATTCACTGATCGGTAATTTGCCTGATAAATCGACCCGAGTTATTTTTGAATTTTCGGACAGTAGCAAATTATTTTTTAATGATCAACGTAAATTTGGTTGGTTAAAACTTTTACCAACGCGTGAAGTAGGAGAACTCGATTTTTTTAAAAAGTTGGGACCAGAACCCCTAGCTGTAGATTTTAGTTGGCAAGAGATGAAACGCTGTCTTGAGCGACGAAAGCGTAGCCCAATCAAAGTTGCCCTGATTGACCAGACAGTTATTGCCGGAGTCGGCAATATTTATGCAGACGAAAGTCTGTGGTCAGCAAAAATTCATCCAAAGACACTTGTTGACCAGCTCAGTGACTACCACATTAAGCAGCTGCATAAATCACTAAGAGCCATATTGCGATTGAGTATCAGAAAGGGTGGATCAACGGATCGTAACTATGTTAATGCTGAGGGTAAAAAAGGCGGTTATTTAGTTTTTGCCAAGGTTTTTCGGCGCAGTGGCCAGAACTGCCCAAGATGTGGCGGGGTGATTATTAAAATCCGTCTTGGTGGCCGTGGGACACACCTCTGCCCAGTTTGTCAAAAACAGTCGTTACTTTAAACAAAGCCTTCGCAGCAGATCAAAAACTTCATTAACAGACGGCAGTCTATATTTAGCAGCAGTACTGCCGCGCCCAACTTTTATAGTATGAGCAGTTAACGGTAATTTCATAAACATGTCCTCATCGGTGTAGTCGTCGCCAATTGCTAACACAAAATCATTATTTTTTTGAGTCCAGAGAGTAATTGCGGAACCTTTATTTATGCCTTTTTGCCTAATCTCTAGTATCTTGTGTCCGCTATAAATTGTCAGACCGTATTGTTTGGACAAGGACCTTAAAAGCCTCTTTAAAATGACAAGATATTTTTGAGCAAAGTAGGCCGATGCAGCCCGGTAATGCCAAACTAGAGCACTATCTTTAACTTCGACAGAAGCACCCGGTGTTTTAGCGGCATAGAATTCAAGTATAGGTAGCACGGCTGACTGCCAGCTATGGTTAACCGGAACAATCGACTGCCATTTTTGAGCACCAATTTTACGTACAAATGCTCCATGTTCAGCTACTAAAGAGATATTTAAATCTCCAAACCATGTTTCTAAATCGGATTTTGATCTACCACTGATGAGGATTACTTCATTGCTCTCTTGAGCAGCTAATTCTCCAAGCAAAAGGCTTAAATGAAGTGGGGGACTAGCGTGTTGGGGCTGTGTGAAAAATGGGGAGAGCACTCCGTCGTAATCAAATAACAGTAGGCGATGCTGGGCTAGGCGGTAGGTTGTTATTAACTGCTCTAAGGTCCTGCTCTTTAAAAGGCGTGTTTGCCGATGACCAACTGTGACTGGTTGGTTAAGGGTGCCCACAAAATTGGCAGCCCACTTGTGAACCGTAGAAGCAGCCAATTGTTGTTGCATTGTTGAAGCCCGCTGCTTCAATTCTTGAGGAGACATATTTAGAGCTTTATTTAGGCCTGCCACTAGAGAGGAACGGCGCAGTGGATTTACTAGTAGAGCTTCGGTTAGTTCTTGAGCAGCCCCAGCAGTTTGGCTCAAGATTAAAATACCTTTTTTATTAGTTTTACTGGCCATGAATTCTTTAGCCACAAGGTTCATGCCATCCATTAGTGGGGCAATAAAGGCAATATCTGCTACTTTGTAGAGTGCTGCAACTTCCTCAAACGGCAGAGAAGCATACATGTAATCAATTGGTTGCCAAGTCGTTGAGCCAAATCGATGATTGATCTTAGCAACAAGTTTCTCGACATTAGTTTTTAAAATCTGATATTCCAGGAGATCGGTCCGTGATGGCACCGCTAACATGGCCATAACTAGTCGACCATGAAAAACTGGGTTTGAGTTTAAAAATTCTTTGTAGGCTTCCAGTCGCTGAACCAAGCCTTTAGTTGGGTCTAATCTATCAACTGTTAGGATAATTTTACGCTTACCATATTTGGCCTTATATTCTCTGGCAAGTTTTTTAACAACCGGAGAACTACTAGCCTGGACAAATTTATTGTAATCAATACCCATTGGAAAATCGGTGACTTTAACAACCCTTGCGGCTAGCAGCACCTGACCAGGAGCTACCACAACGTCTTTTAATTGTTGACAAGCATCTAAAAAGTTATTAGCGTAAGCTACGGTATGAAATCCGACTAGATCGGCGCCCAATATACCGCGCAGTATTTTTTTGTTTTCGGAAAGTTGGTTGAACCCTTTGATTGAAGGAAAGGGAATATGTTGAAAAAAGCCAATATGATCATTTGGTCTTTCTGCTCGCAGCATCTGGGGTAACAGTAAAAGATGATAATCGTGTACCCAAATAGTCTGTCCTGAGTGCGTCAAGGCCAAGACTGCTTCGGCAAAGAGTTTGTTCACAGAGCGATAACTTTTCCAGTAACCAACAGCCTGGTCTAGTTTGAGCGGTAAGCCGTGAAATAGTGGCCACAATATCTGGTTACTATAGCCGTTATAAAATTGATCTATTTGTCTACGACTTAAGAATACCGGAGAACAGTTATGTTTATCTAATTCGGTTACTACCCAACGTTTTTCGGATTCTGTTAAATCTTCACTGGCCATTCCTGGCCAGCCAACCCAACGGTTTTGTCTTTTCGAAACGAATGACGACAGGCCGGTAGCCAGTCCACCCGTACTAGGGTAGAATTCTAATCTATCCTTAACTTTTCTAAGGCTGAGGGGTAGTCGATTAGCAACAATAATAACCTGTCCCATAACTGCCTGAGGGGCAGTATACCAGATTAGTGGAGCTAACCCAGTGGCAATACTTGCTACAATAGGTCCATGATTGTCTGTTTAACGGGAGAAAATAGCTTTGCTTTAAGTCACGAACTTGATTCTCTGACAGCAAGTTTTATAACACGTTACGGTGATCTGGCAATTGAGAGACTTGATGGGGCCGAGACTGACTTCGATCTTATCCGTGAAGCACTGACTAATCTATCGTTTATTACTGAACGCAAACTAGTCATCTTAAGGTCGCCTGGAAGTATCAAACAATTTAGCGACCAAATCAGTGAATTGTTAGCTCAACTTCCAATCTCGACAGACGTAATAATTTTAGAACCCAAACTCGATAAACGGCTTGCCTATTATAAATTCCTAAAGGACCAGACTGATTATCGTCAGTTTCTAGAACTTGACCCAAACAACCTGGCGCAATGGATAGCTAAGGAGGCCAAAGCTCGCGGAGGCTCAATCAGTCTAACCGATGCGCGTTATCTGTTAGAACGTATCGGTACCAACCAGCAACTAGTAAATCAGGAACTCGACAAGTTATTACTTTACCAACAGGCGATTGATCGCCAAAGTATCATGCTCTTGACTGAGGCAACCCCCCAAAGCACAATTTTTGAGCTACTAGAATCAGCCTTCGGCGGTAATCCAAGCCGTACACTGGAGTTATATAGAGAACAACGGGCATTAAAAGTTGAGCCGCCACAGGTAATAGCTATGCTTGCATGGCAACTACGTATTCTAACGATTATCAAAACTGCTGGCCAACGTTCTTTAGACCAAATTGCCCAAGAGGCAAAGCTCAAGCCGTTTGTAGTTCAAAAAAGCGCCCATTTGGTTAAAGATCTAAGTTTGAGTCAGCTCAAACAATATATCACGAAGTTGCTAGCACTTGATGTTCGCCAGAAGAGCCAAAAATTCGATATTGATGAAGCTCTGCAGGGCTATTTGTTAATGCTATCAGGACTTTAGGTTACCCGAATGCGGTTTTGAATCCGAACACTAGGCAGAGATAATTAGCCTTGCTAAACCAGCTTTTTATGTAGGCTATTTCTTGGCTGGTTTGCGAGGGGCAACTTTTTTTTCAACAGTTTTTTTAGGGGAAGTTTTTTTGACTTTCTTACTGGTTCCGGCAGCTTTAGCTTGAGCAGACAGTCGCTTTTTGGTGCGAGCAGCTTTGTTCTTATGTACCAAGCCTTTCTTTACGGCCTTGTCTAGAGCACTTTGGGCCTTGGCATGGTTTGGGGCTGTTAGTGATTTTTGAAAAATCTTAAAAGCTGATTTTAGGGAACGTTTAGTTTTAGCATTACGGATAGTTGCTTTACGGGCAACGCGAACACGTTTTTTTGCAGATTTGATGATAGGCATTGGGTGAATCCTTAGTTTTTAGAATAACTTTAATTTCAAAGCTCGAGTATACAGAGTAGGCTCTGTCTTGTAAAGACAAGTCGTTTATGGTACGCTGGAAGTGAAAAGTTGAAAACCAAAATATGAACAACTCAGATAGTGTAAATCCACAGCAACAGCTCGTTGATCGGCTTAAAACCGCTAGCAATATATTGGTAACAGTTAGCGCCGATCCCTCAGTTGATCAACTGTCTGCTTGTATTGGCCTAACGTTGCTGCTAAATAAACTGAACAAACACGCCACCGCAGTTTTTAGTGGCCAGATTCCATCAACCCTGGAGTTTCTCAAACCCGATCAGACTCTTGAAAAAAATACTGACAGCTTACGAGATTTCATTATATCGTTAGATAAATCGAAGGCCGATAAGTTGCGCTACAAAGTTGAAGATAAAATTGTCAAAATTTTTATTACACCCTACCGTACTTCACTTAGCGCCGACGATCTTGAATTTAGCCAAGGCGATTTCAATGTTGATGTAGTCGTTGCACTAGGAGTCCGCGAACAACAAGCTCTAGATCTGGCAATCACGGCCCACGGGCGTATTTTGCATGACGCTACGGTTGCTACCATTAACACTTCTGCTGATGGTGGCTTAGGCAGCATCAATTGGCATAATACAACCGCCAGTAGTCTTTGTGAACTAGTTGTCGACCTAAGTCGTGGCCTAGGACCGAACTTACTTGATTCCCAAATAGCCACCGCTTTATTAACTGGAATTGTTGCCGAAACAAAGCGATTTAGTAACGAAAAGACCTCTCCGCAAACTATGAGTGCTAGCGCTGAGCTTATGTCTGCTGGAGCTAATCAGCAGCTTGTTGCTAGCGAGCTGGAAGTATTGCCGCCAATTACCGGTGATGGTCAAAACGGTGATAACCAGTCCCAACCAGCTAATAATGACTCTTCTAAGCCACCCAAACAAGATGATGGCACGCTTGAGATTACTCACAACGAGTCATCCAAAGATAAACCTAAGGATAAACCAGCTGAAGAGAAAAAAGAATCTCTAGACAAATCTGCTACCCAGGCCCCTGGAAGTAAATCAATATCTTCCAGTTCACTAAAGATAAAAGGTCCACGATTGGTGACTGAGCCCCCGACACTAGGCGGTATGTTGACAGCTAATAGTCAACCTGAGGGTCTGGATCCCGGACTCGATCTCCTAGGTCACAAGCCCATATCTGAAGAAGCACCACTACTTAATCGTGATCAACCTCTGAGCCCAAACTCCGCTACTTCTAAGGAAGAATTAGCACCCGAGGAACTACATCAACCTCTGTTGCCCGAGCCAGTATTTGGATCAACAAAAGAGAACGAACCCATGGATCCTCAGACCCTAGCTCAAATTGAACAGACAGTCGAAAGTCAACATCTGGATTCTGGAGCTCCTGAGACAACCAATATTAACGCCGCTCGAGATGAGGTAACCAAGGCTCTTAGGAGCAGTCCTCCTGAGAATGAACCAATCCAAGCCCTTAACGCTCAACCAGTTGACCTGGATCTGCATACAAATGATCAGACAGCTTCGACAGCCTTTGATCCAACTACAGTAGGCGAGATATATGATCCAACTCCACAAGACAATCTCCAGCCATCTAATAATGATTCTTCTCTTTCAGCGGCCGGGGAGACGATGCCAAAGAGTACTGCTCCACCACCAGTACCACCACCTCTAATGCCGCCCACCTTTATGGTGCCCCCACCCAAGCAATAAGATACAATTACCCCAATGAACGGTATTCTGCTTGTTGATAAGCCAGCCGGCTGGACATCTTTTGATGTAGTTAATTATGTGCGTCGATCTGTGGCCAATAGTTTGGGCAAACGGCCCAAAAGTTTAAAGGTTGGACACACCGGAACGCTAGATCCCTTCGCTACCGGATTACTTGTCTTATTGATCGGCAAGGAGTACACCAAACAGGCCACATTACTATCTAGGCTCGACAAGAGTTATGAGGTATCGATGATTCTAGGCAAAAGCAGTACTACTGGTGACCCAGAAGGTGAGATCAGCTTTATATCTGACCGGAGGCCGAAGCTAGGTGAGCTTGAAGCTGTTCTCAAACGATTTGAAGGACAGATTGAGCAGACACCTCCAAAGTACTCAGCTATTAAAATCAACGGTCAGCGTGCTTATCGACTTGCTCGAAACGGAGAAGAAGTTGTCATTAAACCCAGACAAGTTACAATCAGGCGGCTAAAGCTTACTAATTACGATTATCCCAATGCTTATCTAACTACTGATGTATCATCAGGTACTTATATTCGTGCTTTGGTTGAAGATATAGCTAAAAATCTGCAAACAGTGGCCTACACAAGTGCCCTAAGGCGAACCAAAGTCGGTCAATTTAGTCTTATAGATGCAGTCAGTATGGAAAATATTAGTCCAGAAGTAATAGCAAAGAATTTGAAGCAAAGTCTTGAATAACTTTTGGGGTTGGTTGCTATGCTATTGCGCTAAATCACAAAGTATGATAAACTAGGGTTTATGAAAAGATTTCTAAACAAAAATTCCCAGCGTAACCAAGATAATACTAATGCCGAGCACTCAAGAGCTAGAGTAAGTAAGGTAACTGCTGGTCTAGCAGGTGTAGCCTTAGCTTCCACAACTGTTTTAGGCGTTGTTGGCGCTAAGGATATGGCTTCACAAAACAGGAAGATTGTTTCTTTGGAAGAAAATAAAATTAATGTTGCTCAAACTGAAGTGCTTGCTCAACAAGAAGCTGCACAACAAGCGGCCGCCTATACTGAAGCCTTTGGCAGCGGCAGTCCTATGGTACCAATGTTAGTTCTAAATGGGCAGATTGAATCTCCTATAACTCCGTTGCTCAATGGTCAAAAAGGTGGCGGTCCTTCACCGGTTTATAAAAACCCGATTTTACTTTCGACGATTAATCCGAGTGCTAAGCCTGGCAAGAACGGTAATTTTTTGGCCGGTGGCTGGTTTGGCGTGCAAAGTAATGGTGCAAACGGTAAGGTAATTATTACTGCCGTGCCTTTTGAGGCTGGTAACGACACATTTGTACCTTATGGTTCAAATATTATATTGTCAACCAGCGCATATGCTGAGCCAACTAAAGGTGGTCCTGGATTTAACGACTACGGCTTATATGCATATGACCCTCAAGCACATAGGTCTCTTCAAAACCCTGATGGTACAGCTGTTACTCCTGGCTTGCTCATACCTGCGCAGTTGCAGTAGTGCAGTAAGTGCTACTTAATTAAGTGTCGAAACGTCTTAAATTAAGGCGTTGCATATCAAGGCTATATCTGGTAGAATAGACCAAAGCATGATAACAAGCGATAAAAAAGAGGCCGCTATTAAGAGCGTGCAAGTACATAAGAATGATACTGGGGGCTCTAGTGTTCAGGTTGCCGTTCAAAGTGAGCGAATCAAAGAACTTACTGAGCACCTCAAAACCAACAAGCACGATTTCATGGCTCGTCGGGGCTTACTCCAATTGGTTGGTAAAAGGCGTCGTTTATTAAAATACATTGCTAGTCGCGACTCGGCAGCTTACCTTAAGCTCATCAAACAGCTGGGTATTCGTCGCTAGTGCATAGACAAATTGTCTTGAAGATCGAGACAAAAAGCTTGTGCACATTAACGCCCTTACGGGGAAAAGCGTCTTTTGGCAAAGCAACAGATATATCGCAATTTTAAATAGCACAAGAACAGCGTATATATTTGAACTTTGCCCGAAGACCAATATTAGACAGAAAGATTAAGAGGAATTATGGGAAAAACGATAAATCCCTTCGGAAAAAGCATTATTAAACTAGAAACCGACTTTTGTGGGCGCAAGCTCTCTTTGGAGGTTGGACGTGTTGGCTTTCGTGCTTCAGCTAGTGTTTTAGTACGTTATGGTGACACGGTAGTACTTGGTACAGCAATGCTCAGCCCAGCCGTTGTTGAGCACCTTGACTACTTTCCTTTAAGCATTGATTATGAGGAGCGTTTCTATGCTGCCGGTAAAATTAGCGGCAGTCGCTTTATTAAGCGCGAAGGAAGACCTTCCGACGAAGCTGTATTGATCAGTCGACTGATTGATCGTCCAATTCGACCCCTATGGCCCAAAAACTACCGGCACGAAGTGCAGGGTATAGCCACGGTATTATCTATGGACCCAAGTTTTCGACCGGACATGATCGCAATGATCGCAATGAGTGCTGCATTTATGTTGACTGGTGCACCATTTGACGGCCCTGTGGCTGGCTTGCGTATCGGTTACGATGAATCTGCTAAACTGTCTGCCTTTTTGTCAGCAGAACAGCTTGAAAAGGGAGGCCTTGACCTTGTAGTAGCTGGTACTGACGACGGCATCATGATGGTTGAAGCTGGTGCTAACGAAGTTAGTGAAACGCAAATAGCTGAAGCTTTGGAATTTGCTCATAGTGCCATGCAACCAGCCATTGACCTACAACGACAATTAGTTCAAAAAATCGGGGTTGAAGCACAAACATACGAGCCGGTCGTAGTTAACGAAGTAATTCAAAAACAAGTTGATAGCTGGCTTGAAAACAAGCTTGGCAAGGGGTTACGTGCTCCATATCCGGAGCGTAACGACTTGGTTCAGGACCTGCGTCGGGCTATGGAAGCAAACTTTATAGATCAGTTTGGCGAGGAAGCTTTTGCTGAAAACAAACGAGCTTATGAAGATTGCTTTACGCTAGCTCTGCATCAAGATGTTCGCCGAGGTATTGTTGAGGAAGGGATTCGACCCGATGGCCGTAAGCTGGAGGAGATTCGTCCACTTAGTTCCGAAGTAGCTCTTTTGCCAAGAGCTCACGGCTCAAGTTTATTCACTCGTGGTGTGACCCAGGCTCTGAATATTGTTACTCTGGCGCCTTTGTCATATGCCCAAATGATAGATACCATGGAAAAAGCCGGTGAAAAACGCTACTTGCATCACTACAATGCTCCCGGTTACACCGTTGGTGAAGTTCGCCGTTTAGGGAGTCCGGGTCGACGAGAGATCGGCCACGGTTATCTGGCAGAGAGAGCTTTACTACCAGTTATTCCATCTGAAGAGGACTTTCCATACACTATTCGATCGGTAACTGAAATTATGTCCCAGAATGGTTCTACCAGTATGGCCGCAACATGTTCCAGTTGCTTAGCTCTAATGGATGCCGGTGTGCCGATTAAAGCACCGATTAGCGGCATTGCAATGGGGCTAATGGTTGACGGCAAAAAGTCATTTATTTTAAGTGACATTGCTGATGCTGAAGATTTTGCTGGTGATATGGACTTCAAAGTTACTGGTTCAAGCAAGGGAATTACAGCTCTTCAAATGGACATGAAGGTCCATGGTCTAAGCGTTGATGTACTTAGAAAAACTCTCGAGCAAGCCAGAGAAGGAAGGGCCTTTATTCTGGAGCATATGTTATCAACTTTGCCCCAACCGCGTAAGACAATGAGCCCTTATGCGCCTCGGGTTGAAACAATGCATATTAATCCCGATAAGATTCGTGAAGTTATCGGTAAGGGGGGTGAGACTATCCAGAAGATTACTGGCGAAACAGGTGCCGATATCGACATAAAGGACGATGGTACAATCATGATTGCCAGTCCGGACAAAAAGTCTATCGATGCTGCTCGGCAGTGGATTGAGACTATAACTGCAGAGCCCGAAGTCGGACGTATATATGAAAACGTTCCAGTAGTCAGCGTTATGGATTTTGGAGCTTTTGTCCAAGTTCTTCCTGGAAAAGATGGTTTAGTACATGTTAGTGAAATGAAGGAAGAGCGTGTCAATAAACCAAGTGATGTTGTCAAGGAAGGTGATCGAGTAACGGTTAAGCTGGTGGCAATTGATGACCGAGGACGTTTGCAGCTTAGTATGAAAGCAGCCGCCCGGGATGTTCAGGATAAGCGTTAAAGACAACAAATGAAGCAGCTAGATAAATGGCATAGACAAAAAAGGGGCTTGGCTGTTTTTGGTCTACTTGAGTTAATTTTGGCCTATGGCTCCGCAAGTTTGGCTATAGATCGCGGTAATTTGTTGTGGTATGTCTTAACAGTTATTCTCTTGGTTGGTGGTATCACTAATTTCGGAAAGCTAGTTGGAAAAATAATTGATGGCTACAAAACAACAAAAGCTTGATCTTATCAAGCAGCAGATCATTGATAATAATATTTGCCCGGAGCTTAAATCTGGGGCCAGCCAGCTAGTGTTCGGCGAAGGCAATTTAAAGGCTGATGTGCTGTTTATTGGCGAGGCTCCTGGCAAACAAGAGGATCAGCAGGGCAGGCCTTTTGTTGGTCCTGCCGGTCAGATTCTGAACGACATGCTAGCCACAATAGATCTTAAGCGAGAAGATGTTTACATAACAAACATTGTTAAATATCGGCCAGCCAATAACCGCGATCCTTATCCCGAAGAGAAGGCTGCCTTTTTGCCATACTTAGAAGCTCAGCTAGACGTAATTCAACCTAAATTGATAGTAACCTTAGGGCGTCATAGTTTGAACTGCTTCTTGCCGGATCTCCAAATTAGTACTTGTCACGGCCAACCAAAACGCTACCGAGGGCGAGTCTACTTACCACTTTTTCACCCAGCGGCAGCCCTTTATAACGGATCATTGCGGCAAACATTGACCGACGACTTTAAGCGTATCCCAAAGATTATTCAATTAAGTCAAAGAATCTAAAGAAATTTAATGAAAGGAATAGAAATTTAATGCAATTAGATAGAAACAATCGGCCAGATCGAGATAATCAAAAGAACACTCACCATAATCAAACTAATCAGTCTCTAGGTGCTTCTTTAAGTGTTCCCAGAGGTCAAGCAGTACGGGCTCAAAAAAGAAGTCAAATGGATGCTATTCGAATAGCTAATCAATACCAGTCAGCTGAAGCCGTTCGTCCGAAACGAGCAAATCTAATTGATGAGAGACCACGTTTACGTATTATCGGCCTTGGCGGTATGGATGGTGGTGGCTCAAAGAATATGATTGTAGTCGAATACCAAAACGATGCCGTCATTATGGATTGTGGCAATGATTTAGGTGTCGATTTGCCGGGAATTAACTACGGCATAGCCGATACCACATATCTTGATCAGATCAAATCCAAATTAAGAGCCTATATTATCACTCACGGACACTTAGATCACATCGGCGGATTACCACATATAGTACCGCAGTACCCAGCACCGGTTTATGGGTCTAAGTTTACCATTGGACGGATTGAAGAAATTTTTGAGAACTTTGGACTACCAATGCCCGAGGGCTTTGAGCTAAAAACAGTACTAATGAACGAAAATACCCACGAACGTCTTAAAATAGGAGAATTCTTTGTGGAATTAGTACGTATTACGCACTCTATTCCTGGCAGTACCTGCGTAGTGCTCGATACACCTATCGGTCGGGTGATTAATAGCGGAGACTTTCGATTTGATCCCAATCCACTTGATCATGAACGGACGGATATGGAACGTTTGCAAGCATTGGGGCGGGAAGGTGTCTTGGTTCTTTTGAGTGAAAGCACAAGTTCTGAGCGTCCAGGCCGCACGCCTAGTGAGTCAAGCCTTGAGCAAAGCTTTATCGATATTATGGATCGAGCGCCGGGACGGATTTTTGTGGCAATATTTAGCACCAATGTTAATCGTATCCAGATGATAATTAACGCCGCTGTGCATCATGGTAAAAAGATTGCCCTAGATGGTCGCAGCATGATGAGTACGCTTGAAATGGCAGTTAGACATGGTTTTGTCCGTGTGCCAAAAGGTACCTTTGTGCCCATAGCCAATGTGCCCAATCTTAAAGACCAGGAAGTGGTCATTGTCTGTACTGGCGGCCAAGGTGAGCCAAGTTCAGCATTGCAACGGATGGCTGCTGGCGAACACAGGCACATTAAGATGAAGCAACAAGACACGGTTATCCTAAGCTCGACGCCTATTCCTGAAACCGGCAACGATGCCTTGATAGGTAATATGGTTGATGACTTGATGCGTAAAGGGGTACATGTTTTTCAACATATAAACCATGATTTAGACGGTATTGGGCCCTTACATGTTTCTGGCCATGCCTCAATGGATGAATATGCCGAAATGATTACAATGATGCAACCCAAGTTCTTTGTGCCGATTTATGGTTCGTACCGCTCAAAGCAACGTCACATTGACATCGCCATCGAGCAGGGAATACCTAGGGCTAATACTGTTAATGCTGAAAATGGCCAGGTTATTGCTCTAACGGCTGATAAAATGGAACTTGATGGAGAAGTGCCACACGGCACTATTCTAGTTGACCAAACAGGAGCGGTTGTAAGTAATGTTGTCGTCAAGGACCGGGTCTTGTTAGCTGAAGAAGGTCTGGTGGCGGTCGTACTAACTATTGATAAAAAAAGTGGTTCCTTGCTCACTAGTCCAGACATAATTTCTCGTGGTTTTATCTATATGCGTGAAAATGAAGAGGTTATGGCTGGCTTAAGGGTTGAACTAAAACGGGCCGTTGCCCAACGATTTAAGCGAGTTGATCTTGACCGCTTTAAAGCCGAACTCAAAGATCATGTTACACATTACTTGTTTGAGCAAACACAACGTAGCCCAATAGTTATACCGGTAGTTAACATAGTTGGCGCCAAAGGTGAAATTAAGACAAGCGCCAATGGTCACACCAAGTCGAGTGAAGAATTAGCGGTTGAACAACAAAAACGCTTCCAAGAAATGAGGGCCAGGCTATTAACTCAAGATTCTCGAGTTGACTAGGTTGACAAAACCAAGTGTCTATTATACAATATTAACATAATGACTAGAGTTCCAGATAACCCAGACTTTTTAGACCGCGGACCAGATAATAATGACTGGTTCTCGGCGGCTGATGACTCACCACTTTTTGGTATTATCTATCGAGTGGAGTCCCGGCCAATTCCTGAGACGACATTTGCTGATGGTGTACTTAAACATATCGACAGAGCTGAGCAGGATCGTTGGAATAGATTCAAGGCTCAACAGCCGATAGATCTTAAATGAGACTGAACTCCCTCGGCGACTAACTAGTCGATCGGTTTGACCAGTTTAAATTGAGACAAAAAATTTGTCAATGTTTGACAATAGTTGTAAAAATTGCTATAGTATTGATCATGCAGGAAGCCAGTCCTAAACAGTTTAAAACTGATCTCCAAAGTCAAGGTCCTAAACCAGATACTGATGCACATAATCGTCTTGTGGCAGCATCAAACGGCAACTCTGAGCTGTTAGAACTAATGTTAATGAGAGGACAGATAGTCGACCTACAGCGCAATCAACAAACATCTGATGCAAGCTGGAACGAAGTGCTTATGAAGACCATTGAGCAGCGGATTGCAATAATACGACAGACAATGAGCGAGGCTAGCTAGACCCTAAAAAGTCTAAAGGGTATAATAAGTAGAAATCATGGCTAAGAAAAAGAAAAGACAAACAAGAAAAAAAAAGACTACTGTAGCTAATATTGAGCCATCTCCGTTTTGGGGACTAACGGCCGCTGTTGCACTTATGCTGTTGGCTATTTTCCTGGCGCTTGGTGGTTTTGGAAGTGGCGGCCCTCTGCCACTTGACCTATTCCATGTTGTCTACTGGGCCCTAGGCTGGGTAGCTTATTTGACACCACTTGCCTTATTCTCATGGGCAGTCTATAAATTTACTGCTGAAGACCGTCAGCTACCATTAAGTAAGTCCATAAGCATGCTACTAGCTCTTATTTTTGCTTCTGGGTGGCTAGATGTTGCTTTTGCGACCAAAAACGTGAACGGAACTTGGAGTAATGGTTTCGGGGGTTCTATCGGGCACCTTGTTGGCGGGGCAGTTTTGTATGTCCTAGATAAGTTGCCAGCAAACCTATTTTTCCTAGTAATTACTCTGCTAGCTACTTGCTTTGCTTTTGGAGTATCGCCTAAGGCGCTAGTAACTGTCTTTAAACTAACTAAGCAGCCAAAGGAGAAGGATACTGATCTTGCAGCACTCAAGGCACGTGTTGGGGAGCCTAGCTTCAAACTTAATGAAGGTGTACCTGTAGTACATCACGGTCTATCTGAGTCAGCTCGCTTAAGTAACTTTAAAAATAGTGCTCAAAAACTAGCCAGTAGCGAAAATCACCAAGCGCTAACAACAACCAGCGATCCTGGTTGGCAATATCCGAGTATTAATTTACTAAATCAAAAACAAGACAAGGCCGACGCGGGTGATGTAAACGCCAATGCTCAAATTATTCATGACACTTTTGAAAACTTTAATTTTGAAGTGGAAATGGAAGGTGCCAATATTGGACCTCGAGTTACTCAATATACTCTTAAACCACCAACTGGTGTCAAGTTGACCAAAATAACAGCTCTAGACAATAATTTGGCCCTTGATTTAGCGGCTCATTCTATTCGTATTGAAGCACCGATACCCGGAAAACGAGCCGTTGGTGTTGAAGTGCCAAATCTCAAAGCGGCTACCGTACGCCTAAGCTCGATTTTTCTGGGTACCGAATGGCAGGACCAGAAAAGTCCCCTGGGAATTGCTATTGGTAAGGATATATCTGGTACCTCAGTAGTGGCTGATCTCGATAAAATGCCCCA
Organism: Candidatus Dormiibacterota bacterium; assembly: GCA_035534895.1. GTDB lineage: Bacteria > Patescibacteriota > Saccharimonadia > Saccharimonadales > UBA4665 > DATLRC01. Next base: position 160,639 of record DATLRC010000021.1, on the reverse strand, counting down.
TTTGCTAGTAGCCGGACAAACTGGTTCCGGTAAATCAGTCATGATCAATACCATTTTGACCAGTTTACTTTACCGTAATAGCCCGTCTGACCTTAAGTTGATCCTGGTTGACCCTAAACAGGTTGAACTTAAGCCCTACGACGATATGCCCCATCTTTTGGCGCCAGTTATTACTGAGCCAGAGAAATGTATTAGTGCTTTAAAGTGGGCAGTCGCAGAAATGGAACGTCGTTATCGGGCTTTGGCTGAAGCTGGCAAACGAAATATTAATGAATACAACTCAGTCAAACAGGAAGCTGGCATGCCTTACATTATCATTGTGATTGATGAACTAGCAGATCTTATGATGATGGCTGCTCGGGATGTGGAGGCGCTGATTGTTCGAATTGCCCAAAAGGCTAGAGCTGTCGGCATACATCTGGTATTGGCTACTCAAAGACCGAGCGTGGATGTAATTACCGGTCTCATCAAAGCTAATATACCAGCACGAGTAGCCTTCACAACCGCCAGTCAGGTCGATTCTCGGACTATAATTGATCAAATAGGTGCCGAAAAATTGTTGGGTCAAGGAGACATGTTATTCGTGACGGCTGATATGCCCAAACCGAAGCGTGTCCAAGGAGCCTATATAGGTGATGACGAAACATCTAAAGTAACTGATTTTATTCGCATGCAGAGGCCACCACAATATGACGACGAAGTTGTCAGTCAGCCAGTGCAACTTAATAGCAAGGGTGGCGTCGTGGCTGACTACGGTGCCAATGAGGCGGATGATGATATGTGGCGTGATGCCATAAGTGTAGTTATTGATAACCGGAAGGCTAGCACAAGCTTGTTGCAACGGCGTCTCAGAATTGGTTATGGACGGGCCGCCAGATTAATCGAGACTATGGAAGAACAGGGTATTGTTGGAGCGGCTGATGGTTCTCGGCCACGAGAAGTTTTAGTTCATTCACTCGATGACGTATTTGGTGGTAATCAAAGCACTGAACCTAGCTCGGCAAACTTAGAAGAAGATAACCAAGATATCTAAATGGGTCAGAAAAGACAAAAGGATAGATAGTGACTGGAGAACAAATATTCCCACCAGGCGAGAGATCACTTCAGCCAATGAATCAGGCCCCTATCGAAGATGGTAGGGGCATTTTTGTTTCAAGCCACCTTGATAATTGGCCATTAGAACTAACTCCCCGTGCCACAAATCTGGCTCCACTAGATGAAAAAGCTTTAGAACTAGGCACAAAGATAGCTTTGCCGATTGCCCAACTACCACCCTATAAGAAGATTTATTCGAAGACAAAAAACGGACATCATGCTGCTGGATTTCCGGCAACTCATCCCAGTCTCCAGGGGGACGATTTAAGGGTGATACGCTGGTCTAGAATTCAAGAAGGGCTCAGAATCTTGCATTGGCGTTATCATGAATACTATGATGGCATAGAATTGCCAGAGACCGATCATCAGCGTTTTCTAAGCGTACTGCTTTACTCGGCTGGCTATATTCCGGAATGGGGGGTTGATGTTAGAGGATCACAGCCAAAACTTATCAGACTATCTGAAGAAAGCCGGCAGGCTCTCCATGAGCCGGGTGTCTTACACCAACAAGACCAAATGCACTGGCGGATAGGTTATTTTTTTGGACGCCATATATTGAAGTACGGACTCGGCGATATCAGGGAAGCACTAGCAGTCAGTCAATTCCTAGAGACCAATGATGAACTCAAGAAACGCAAGCTAGGTCACGCAGTTATAAGGCTAGCAGCTGAAGTAGTGCTTGATCCCATTGAGTTGGTTTATCAGCAGGCCAAATCAAGTGGCCAAATTGGTCCCGAGCAACCTACTAGGGCCTTAAGGTTCATCATGAAACACTTCGATGAACGCCAATCAGATTATTTCGACATAATGGGCACCCTCCTAAGAAATAAAATAAGTGCTTGACCAACAGAGGTAACGGGGGTATAATTAAGCAACTTTATAAACTTCAGCTCGCAGCCATCTAAAGTAGTGCGTGCGGGCTTTAATCCAAAGGAAGGAGAAATAATGGCGCAATATGAAGTGGCCGTGCTATATCACCCCGATCTAGAGGTCGACCTGACTAAGGCCGAGGAGCGGGTGAATAAAATATTTAAAGATAACGGCGGCAAAGTTATTGCTACTGATAATTGGAGCAAACGGAAGTTAGCTTATCCAATCAAGCATAATGAACACGCGGTCTATGTTTTTTACAGCTTAGAATTGCCACCCGAAAGCGTCCAAAAGGTTGAGACAACCTTAAATATCACTGACGAGGTGATTCGTTTCTTGATTACCAAACCAGACCTTAAAGCTATAGCCAAAGCCGAAGCATTGAAAGCCGAAAAAGCTAAACGGCTTGCCGAACGTGGTGAGCAAAATACGCCAGAAGAAACAGATACTAACTCTGACGATTAATAATTTTACTATTGACTAATTACAAAATGAGAGAGTAGGGTATAAGTACTTAATAATTTTAAGACATAGTTCTTATAAGGAGGATGCCATTATGGCAAGAAGTCTAAATCAAGTAACTTTAATGGGCAACCTGACTCGGGACCCGGAGCTTCGGCAGACGCCGAACGGTCAAAATGTAACCAGTTTTTCACTGGCTTTAAATCGAAGCTATAAAGATTCTGGCGGCGAGTGGCAAGAAGCAACCGACTATATAGATATTGTAGCCTGGGGACCACTAGCTGAGCGAGTAGCTCAGTATTTAAATAAAGGTCGTCGCTGTTTGGTACAGGGTAGATTGCAATCTCGTTCTTGGGAGCAAGAAGGGCAGAAGCGCAGTAAAGTAGAAGTGCTGGCTAATGACGTTACTTTTCTTGATGGTCGTAGCCCAGCTAGTGAAGAGGCCAGTAGCCCAGCGCTAGTTGCGGACACGACAGAGAAGTCAAAACCAACGCCTCGCAAAAAGAGTAAAGAAACCGATGACGTCGTTATTGAAGATATCGGCGACGAACCAATTAATTTAGACGACATACCATTTTAAAATATCGTGCTTTCTCTTTTCAGTAGGAGAGCATGAGGCCTAAGATGGTTTTTTAGGAAAGAAAGGATTAATCATATGGCAAAGATTTTTAAACACCGCACAGACGTAGCATATTTTGACTACAAAGACGTAAAGACCTTGCAGCGGTATCTAAATATTTATGGGCAAATAGAGACTCGTAAAAAAACCGGGTTGACAGAAAGCCAGCAGCGAAGACTAAGCCAAGCTATTAAGCGGGCGCGGCATCTTGCTTTGCTACCATTTGTTGCTAGTAATTAGAGGCTTTAAGGACGTGACCCTGAATATTACAGATCTTAAAAAAGGGACTATTTTTAAATGGTCAGACGAGCCATTTCGAGTGATTGATTATAATCAGAAAGTTATCGGCCGGGGTGGCTCAATTGTGAACGTTCGAATCAAGAGCTTAATTGACGGCAAAGTTCTTGAAAAAACCTTTAAGGGTAATGAGCAGCTAGATAGTGCCGATATTACAAATCAGACTGTTCAATATCTATATGCGGATAATCAGGTCTATCATTTTATGAATGAAAACAACTTTGAACAATTTGAGGTTCCAGCTGCCCTGATTGGCGAACAAGCCGGCTTTATGAAAGAGAATGACCGTGTCCAATTACAATTTTTTGATGGACATCCGATTAATATTGAGTTACCCAAAAACGTTACACTAGAAGTTAGTTATACCGAAGACGCTATTAAGGGGGATACCAGTTCGGCGATCACAAAAAACGCGACTTTGGAAACAGGTATTACCATTAAGGTACCGGCCTTTTTAAAGACTGGCGATAAGATATCTGTTGATACTACTGCTGGTTCTTATCGTGAGCGGATAAAGGAATAGATTGAGGCGAGTCAAAACTAATTTAAAAAGTTTTGGATAAGCGAGTACGTTTTAGATAGCCTAAATTGTTGGTATAGCGATTAATATGAAAGCAATAGAAGGATTATCTTGTGAGCAGTAAGACAAGGCTAGACCTAATGTTGGTCAAGATGGAGTTAGTCAGAACTCGCAGCCAAGCAGAGAGTTATATTAAGCTCGGCATGGTGCTGGTTAACGGCCAGGTAGCTAATAAACCAGGGTTTTTGGTTAATAGCCAAGCTAAGATTCAACTTATCGCCGAGGAGCAATTTGTCAGCCGAGGAGGCTTAAAATTAGCCAGCGTTGCCAACCAATTAAAGCTAGACTTCAAAGACAAAATTATTTTAGACGTTGGTAGTAGCACCGGTGGTTTTACAGATTTTGCACTAAAGCATGGTGCCAAAAAGGTCATTGCTGTAGATGTTGGCAGCCACCAGCTGCATCCAAGTTTGCTAGATGATCCACGAATAGAATTATTTGAAAAAACAGATATCCGTGACTTTAAAATCAAGCAGATTTTTGATCTTGTTCTGGTTGATGTATCATTTATTTCTTTGCGACAGGTTCTACCAAATATCTTAAGATTAGTTTCTCGAGATACTTTAGTGTCGGTTATGGTAAAACCCCAGTTTGAGGCTCAAGATAACACAATGAAGCACAAGGGGGTTATTAAAAATGACCACCTTCGACGGGGGATTCTAAAGGATTTTGAGGTCTGGGTCCAACAGCGGACTATCATTCTTAATAAAGCTGATTCATCAGTTAAAGGCGAAAAGGGAAATCAGGAACGGTTTTATCTCTTACGCAAAGCGTAAACGCAATGCTAAACTACGCTTATGTACTTTTCTTCGAGATTGCAAGCTGGGCGGATGCTGGCTTCACAATTGTTACTGAAGTATCGCTATGAAAACTGTGCTGTCGTAGCCCTCAATGACGGTGGAGTTATGGTTGGTGCCCAAATCGCCATGCAGCTGCACTGTGTCTTAACGATGCTGGTTAGTCAGGAAATTATGCTTCCTCGTGAACCAAATGCCATTGGTGGGATTACGGCTCAAGGAGATTTCTCATATAATAGTGCCTATGCTCCCAGTGAAATAGATGAAATCGTCGGTGAATACAGAAATTATATTGAGCAAGAGAAATTTACTCGTCTTCACGAAATGAATCAATTACTCGGAGGAGGTGGACTTATAAGTCGGGATTTGCTCAAAGGTCATAATATTATTTTAGTGGCCGATGGCTTAAAAGACGGCTTTTTACTAGATATGGCTAGTGAATTTCTAAAGCCGATTGCTTTTGAAAAATTGATTATTGCTGTACCGCTGGCCAGTGTCTCGGCAGTCGACAGGATGCATTTATTAGCTGATGAGATATATTGCCAAAGTGTCGTTGAGAACTACATTGATACCAATCATTATTATGATAAGCAAGATGTGCCAACCCATCAGACTATTGTTCGAACGCTTAAAAATATTATTCTTCACTGGAAGTAACTAAAATCAATTAGTCAAAACTAATTGATATGTTTGCGTAGCCCAGCAATATCTTTAAGTAAAATAAGTGATTGGCGGTTGCGCAACAATCCTTTACGCTCTAAAACTGCCAGCTCTCGACTAGTAGTTTCCCTGGTGGCATTGACCGAACTTGCTATATCTTGGTGTCGCAAGGGAGCACTAATTATCAATCCGTCCTCGGTCTCTTTACCGAAGCGAACGGCCATAGTTAATAAAAATGAGATAATCCGCTCCCTTACTGATCGGTATTCCAGATTTAAAATACGCTCGCTATGTAAACGGTACATCTCAACTGTCATATCTAGTACGGGTGCCAGTGCAGATGGATGACTCAAAAGATATTTTTGAAAACTATCGAAGCTAATTTGCCAAGTTGAAGTCGGTGCCAAGACCTGATAAATAACACTTCTTTCCTGGCCAGTCAGTGCCCATATGAGTGGGAAGATCTCTTCTTCCTTACGGATAATAAGTAAGTTTTCTTCACCATATTTGGTAATGTCATAAGCTTTTACCAGTCCATGCTCTATATAAAAAACACCCGGCGGGGCTTCGCCGGGACGGATAACATAGTCTCCTTTATTCCAAGTTTGTCTTACGCCACCATCTCGAAATACTTCCACCAACTTGGCTGTCTGCTTGATGGTAGACAACATACTCTAATTTATGCCCAAAGCGACCAATAAAGCAAGTTTTATTATCAATCTTATATTTTGTGACAAAAATCTCACATTGTTAGTGAGTATTCTTACGGTCTCTTTCGGCCAACACCATTACTATGTTTCTTAGGTAGATTTAAATAAAGGAGGTAATTTGATGGTCGACGCAAAAAGCGTGGAAGCCCAGTTCAAGCGCCTTAAATTTAATTACCATGCATGGGGCAGAGCAGAATGCGGTGAATTACCACATATCTTGCTACCAGAAGAAAAGATATACGAATGTGTTAACGGTATGTACGAAGGCGGATTCGCCTTATTGGTCTCTACCGACATAAGAGTTCTGTTGGTTGACAAAAAACCACTTAAATACCTAACAGTTGAAGATTTACGATTTGATATGATTAACGAAATCGACTACAGCCACAGATTATTTGGCGCACATATAACAATTAGTGCTGGAAATAAAATATTAAAATTTACCAGCTACAATCAACCACGACTTCGCAAGCTAATTGGACATGTCCAAAACCGAATGTCAGAGATTAAACAACAACAAAACTATCATGCTGAGGGGCAGAAACAACACCTTGAACAAATTAATCAACAGCTACAAACTTACCTAGTTGCTCAGCATAATTATCAACTCGAGCTACAACAACGCCTGCAGCAGACTGGCCAAGTTGAAGCAACGAAACTTCAAGCGGTAGCACCACCACGTCCAAGCCCAGAAGTTGCTGACTATTTGTTTACACAAAGCTTACTACAAGAGTATAAACAACAAACTGGTCATAAAATACCGGAATTAAGTGCTAAAGTTCCTGAGCCTAACATACCGGCAGCCGAATCTCCTCTAGCTGGTCAACCAATAATGACTAATACCGTTCCGGCAGATGAGCTTTACGCCGAAGGCATGAAAGAAGTCTTTGGTAGAGCGCTAAACTTGAAGCAGACTAGCAAAATAGCAGCAATCGACGAAAAAGCACCGACAGATTTATTACAGAACCAAGGACTTAATAATACGGCTTCGTATGATGGGCAAATGGCAAAAGATCTAGAGGTAAATGCCATGAGGATTGCCTATGCAAAGTTGCCGATGATGCTTCGCAATCGCAAGTTCGGTAGACCCTCGTTTCATGCTCACAGCCAAGTCAACCCTACGCCAAAAGTTACTGATCAGTATAGCTACAACCAGCTTATTTACTAACGTTAAAGCGAAACTCAACTACATCATCTGGTTGCATAATATAACTCTTTCCTTCGGTTCGAACTTTGCCAACCCGCTTGGCTGCAGACAGTGAACCGGCTGCTAGAAGGTCTTGATAGTTTACGATTTCTGCAGCGATGAAGCCGCGTTCGAAGTCTCCATGAATAACTCCAGCTGCTTGTGGGGCAGTCGTACCACGGGGTATAGTCCAGGCTCTAACTTCTTTTTCCCCGGCTGTCAAAAAGCTTTGGAGATGCAGTGTTTGGTAGGCGACATTGATAAGCTGTATTAAGCCTGATTCAGTTTGACCATAACTCATAAGCAGTTCGGCCGCATCAATGTTGTCAAGATCTTTAAGCTCATCTTCTAATTTCGCACAGACAAATAGCGCTTCGGCGGGAGCAACCATTTGCTTTAATTTGTGCTTGAGACTTTCATCACTTAACTTGTCTTCGCCAAGATTAAATAAATAAATAACTGGCTTCATAGTTAACAACCGCAAATCTGCCAAGGACTCAGAATCAATATTAGAATATTTCCAGAGTGGATCTCCACCGTCTAACAATTTATTCGCTTGCAAATAGGTTTCTAGTACCGGTTGAAGTTTTATGTCAGCTCGCGCTTCTTTCTGGAGTTTTGGCAGTCGTTTGGATAGTGTTTGCAGGTCAGCTAGAACTAGCTCGGTATTGATAACATCTATATCTTTGGCTGGGTCATAGATTGTGTCAACATGTATAACGCTTGAGTCATCAAAAGCTCGTACCACTTGAATAATAGTGTTCGTGGATCGGATATGACCCAAGAATTGATTCCCTAAACCCTCTCCCTTACTAGCACCAGCCACTAATCCGGCGATGTCCACAAAGGTTACTGTTGCCGGAATGATCCGAGTTGTTTTATAAAGAGCGGCTAACTTAGCAAGACGTTCGTCGGGCACCGGTACTGTACCGGTATTAGGCTCAATTGTGGCAAAAGGGTAGTTGGCAGCCAGTATATTGCTTCCGGTCAAGACATTAAATAACGTTGATTTGCCAACGTTCGGCAAGCCAACAATGCCGCAGGAGATAGATGATGACATATGCAAATAGTAACAGAGCAGCCTGTCCTAAAAAAGTGGGGAAGGGTTAATAACGTTAAACAGACTCTTGCAAGTAACACCTATTGACAATCGTTAAACGGTTGGCTATAGTTAAACATATGAAAACACAAGTCGTAACCTTATCTAGTAAGTACCAGGTCGTTATACCAAAAACAGCTCGTAAAAAGCTAGGTCTTGATAAATCGACTGGCCAACGCTTCAGAGTTGAAAGTGTTACCGAACATGAAATTGTTTTCCGTAAAGACAAAACACTGGACGATTTCTTAGGCATATATGATCATGCTTTCCCCAAAAACGCTACAGCGAAATTACGCAATATCCGTGATAAGGAATGGGAAGACTAAATACTGCAATGCTAATTGCTCTTGATAGCAACGTATTTATTGCCGCTCTTTCACAAAACGAGGAGCATAGTTCAATCGCCCAACAGTTAGTGCGTGATATTGCACAAGGTAAACATCGGGCAATTACATCTTCCATTGCATATGGTGAAATTCTGAGCGTAAGCACGTCTAATAAAAACAATCTGGACTTGGAGAGTTTCTTTGTCCACATTGAAAACCTGTCAACTATTCCGGCAGGCGATGATATTTGTTTAAAAGCTGGTCAACTGCGAAAGCAATACGGCCCAAAGCTTAAGCTGCCAGATGCTTTGCACACAGCAACAGCCATGTCGGTAAGTGTTGATATGTTTATAACGAACGATATACCTCTATCAAAAATTACCAAAGAGTTGTTGCCAACTACTCTTCTTGCCGAATGGCACTAGGTATCTATATACCATTAATCAGGCTGTTTGTGGCAATGAATTACCCTTCACCACCAATGGTAATTTGTAGCTCTTGTATGTATTCAGGAAGGTAACCACGAGTCTGCTTGTCTAATTCCGGCATGTCGAAGGTGATACTGAATGGTATGGTTGCGAGCTGACGATGCCACACGAAACAGATGAAGACATGCTCTTAATTGTAACAGATAGGGTTTAATTTAGTTTGACATTTACATATATCTTTAATATACTTATTGTATATGAACACTACCACACTTCACATACCCATGGATAAGACTATACGTGAACAGCTAGAAGCTAAAGCTAAGCGGCTAGGTTTTGACTCTGCCCAAGCCTATATTCGCGTCTGGGCTAAAGCAGAAGCGGAAAGTCGCATTCTCAGTTTTGATGATGACGATTGGGGTGAACCAAGCCCAGCTGCAGTTAAAAGGCTCAATAGGGCATCTGAAGAAGCTAAACAAGGCAAAAACGTAAGTAAACCGTTTCATTCCGTAGAAGAAATGATGGCTCACTTAGATAAGTTATGAAACCGATACGCCTTACTAAAGACTTTGATAAATCCTACAAGAAACGAATTTTGCCAAACCGCAATTTAAGAGATACATACGCTAATCGAATTGCAGCTTTTCAGAAAGGCGAACGCGATAGTCTTCTGGACGATCATGCCTTAAAAGGCAGAATGAAGGGCAAGTGCGCCTTTTCAATAGTAGGAGATGTCAGAGTAGTTTATGAGGAAACTGATAGCACGTATATTTTTCTTGATGTCGGTAGCCATAATCAAGTTTATCAATAAAGTACGCCATACTTCTTTTCGCTGAATCTGACTCTCGTCGCATCTTTGCAATATACGCATCAGAATAACCACTTTTTCCTTTATCTTTCGGTGGCACAGTTAGGGATTCACTTTATTGTTTGTCCCCCTGTGTTCTGTTATTATCAAGCTAAAGCTTATCAAATGTGCTATGAGTAAAAATAATTTAAAAAGTGTTTCGCTAAATGTTTTGACCAAAGGTAAAGGGTCTGTTTCAAAGGATATAGCAAACTTGCACATAAAGTCTGTCTTTAAAAAGCCTTACATTGTAGCATCTCTTATTATTTTAGTTATGGCTGGAACGGCATACTATTTATTAGGGGTTTATCAACCTACTCAGAAAAGTACAATACCAAAATTGCCTTCATTAGGTAATGTTGGTGTCCAGGTATCAAGTCTACAATATCAAGGTAAGGCTGCTGAGGCTGAGATGCTATTAAATAATGAGATTAGTAGTACCAAAGCCCGATCTGTTAAGGGTCACCTGTACGAATTATTATCGGAAACTTATCTTAACCAAAACAACTTTAATATGGCTCTCGCTGCCTCTAAAAATGCCGAGGAAGTTCAACCGACCGCCAACTCAGCCCAACTTCAAGCAGAAAGTGAAGCAGGCCTCGGCAATAAAGTGATAGCCATACAATTCTATCGTTTGGCTGAGAAACGTTTCTTTGACATTGGTGATGGCAATAGTGCTCAAGATATGCAGGTGGCCATAAGCCAATTAGGAGGATAACCGATTGTTCACAATCAAACACCACAAAGGATTTATAGCACTGGCCTGCTTATCTTTATTTGTGTTAGCGCTTTATACTAGCCCAAAAGTTTTAGCTGATCCAGGGGGCAGAACATGGAGCTGTGGCTATTTTGATAATAAATGCTTTACACCATCAGGCAATAATCTTTACACGCCAGTAATTCCTAATGGTATTCCTAGCTCTGCTCGATCTAAATCAGGTTTCATTAGCTATATTGAGAGTCTGTTAAGTTCTGGTAATGCCCAAGAACAAACAGGCGCTGCCTTTCTAATTAACTTAATGCTTGGTCAAGCTGCTCCTGGTTATGGCAGAAGTCCTAGTGCGGCTGATATCCAAACCTGGCAAGACAACATTAACCAAAGCAGCATTACCTTATCGGTCGTTACGTCTCAAGATTATTTGGGTTGGAACTCGGGTTATCAAAATATTTATCACCCTAGCAGCAATACTTTTAACCTTTTTGACAATGACGACGCATTTTATCCAACCTCTGGCAGTGCCCCGGCACTAGATTTTTACTATAAAGGGAATCTGGTATTTATTGTTAAACTTTCTTGTGGTAACCCGCTTGGAGATTTTCCGCAGGGCCTACCTCAGGCACCTAAGATTCATAAGCCAGCTGGAAAAATAGTTAATTCTAGTTGCACGAGCGTTGAGGTATTTGCTAAGGATTCAAATTATCCAAATGAGACTCTGGATGTACAAATTACTTTAGCTACGTCTAGCAAGTCGTCTACTTTACAATCACAAGCTAATCACTACCATACCTTTGTGACACCGAGCTGGGTGCAAAACATGACAACCAAAAATACTGTAACAGTCAGTTATTACATCAGAGATCCGAATAACCCAGCTAATCCTACGGGTTGGGCCTTTAATGGAAGAGTGACCATACAAGAACCATGTAAAACCACAAATAATCCTCCTACGGGCAGTCTGATTGTTGCCTGTACGTCCAGTACCGCAGGCAAAGCCACAGGTACTTTTAGTGATCCAGATGGTCCAACATCAGCCCTCATTAAAGTGGCGGGTATTTCTTACGCAACAGCTACATTCAGTCCACATACATGGTACGGTATACCAATTCCAAACTCTGGCAGCACTAGCGTGACTTTATATGTTAAAGACGTCGGGCCAAAAGGGACAAATACCTATCAGCTGGTAGCATCGGCTACACTAACTAACACTAACTGTATAAGCAAGGGGCCGAACTGCAATGGCCAAAACACGAAACCAACGATCAACCTGCCGCCAGGAACAACGCCCGCGCCTTCTGGCTCCTCTCAAGGACCCAGTGGACAAGGTGGAGCCAGTAATACGGCCAATGAAAAATATTATCAGGAGGTAGGAGGTGACTATGAAATCACAGCTGCCCATGATCAATATACTCCTAGCCCAACAACAATTACCTGGTCACCCACGGGATATCAATCTTCCAATAGCTTTGTTCTTGACTATAGCAATTATGTCAGCCAATATCCTTATGATGACCACCAAACTACAGTAACCTATAACCAAAAGTATACACAGACTTATTGGTACACTTCATCATCGCCAGACTATTACACTTGCCCATATGGTGGTAGTCTTAGCGTCTCAACCTGTACCTATAATGCCAATTCATACTATAGTTGTCCGTATAATGAGTATTTAGGTTCAAGTCCCAATAACACTAAGTGCTATTACTATAGTAATAATGCCTATGCCGGGCCAGCAACTCTTGTCTACTATTGCCCGTATGGAAACTTAAACGGAAAAACTTGTACCTATACCGCCACTGCTTGGTACGATTGGCACCAAGGTTCAACTACCAACCCCTCTCCTATAGATACTACTTATAACGGGTCACCCCTCTTAAATGAATGCTATAATCGCAATTTTGCCGTTCAAAATCCTAGTGCAACCGATGTAACCAACATTACTTTTGATAATAATGAAAATCCAAGTCAAGTTACTATTGGTACGCAGACAACGGTTCAATTTTCATTAACCTTGGCACCGTCTGGGGCACTCGGCGTACGTCATCCGGCGCGAGTTAACGGACTGCAATACACCGGCACTTATTATGTTAGGCATGCAAACGGTTCGTTGATCCCGTTTTATGCTCAGCCGACAGATAGTCAACAGTTTAATATAGGCAGCGCCTCGCCAACCCCGGGTAGCCCAGCCGAAGCTCCGCCCTATGTCTATAATCCGTCCTATTCGGTAAGCGTGCCTCCTCTGGAAGTAGGTGACGAAATTTGTGCCCAATTTACTATTTATCCACAAGGAGATCAAGTGGATGAAAACGGGAATATCCAGCAGAGCAATGGGCTTACCGTAACTTCAACCCCAGTTACCGCAACTTCATTATCAAATTGCAGCTCACCGATTACCAATGAGCCTTATGCTCATTTCTTCGGAGGTGATGTTTCAGCTGGTGGCGGATTTACCAGTCTTAGTAGTTGTAATTCAGCTGGTGATATTAAAACAAACATTAAATCTAGTGGCCCCCCGGCCAGTGGCTCAGCTGTCCAACTCGGGGCGTTATCAATTAATGCGATTAGTGGCTTTGCCAGTGCCAGCTTGCGTACCACTGATCCAACTTCGGCAACAGGTCTAAGTTTTGGGAATTATGGGGTACCAGGATCTTATGGCGGCTCCCTTGGCGGGCAACACTGTATACCTGACTATTATGCTACGTTACCCCCAGGCACTCCTCTAAGCGGAAACATCAACGGCATTGATGTACAGTCGTCTGGGTCAAGAGCCTATAGTTTTAACGGCAACCAAAGCCTTAACCGTTCTTTGGCCCTAGGAAATGGCGCAGAGGTATCCGTATACGTCAATGGCAACGTCGAAATTAGTCAAAATATTGTTCTGGCTAACACTTCATGGGGTTCTCTAAGTCAGGTACCATCGTTTTTCCTGATAGTCAAAGGGAATATCTATATTGACCCGGGGGTTACTCAGCTAGACGGAGTTTATGTAGCTGAGGGTACCGGTAGCACGGGCATAATTGATACCTGTGCCAATGGTTTCAGCAGTTACCCGATCAGTGTACTTTACAATGCCTGTGGTCCGTCGGCTGCAAATAACTATACAAACACTCAATTAACGATCAATGGTGCTTTTATCGCCAACAATGTTAAGCTCGACCGGGCCTTCAGCTCACTCAGACACAGTGTAGCTGGGGAGAACCCAAATGCTGGTAGCAGTCCTCATGACTGTGATGTCCAGAACGGAAGCTCAACAACACCTGAACTGGACTGTGCTGCCGAGATATTTAATTTTAGTCCTGAAACGTACTTGGGGCTGCCGGATATGACACCTTTTGCAGGGCCAGGTAAGAATAAGTACGATTATTTTACGAGTTTATCGCCGGTCTTATGAGGAGCCCCAGAAAAAATTAAGTAAACGAATATTTTAAAGACAAAAATGCATATCAACCATAACACTAAAACAATAGCCAGGTTCAGGGGATCAATAGTTAATTATGGTCTGGCCCAAGGCAATGCTTATGCTATAATGAGGGCCATATGAATCTGTTTACGAGTGGGCTGTCAGATTTTTTTGGTCTCGATATCGGTACGACGGCTATTCGTTTAGTGGAACTCAAAGGCAGTGGGTTGCCCAAAGCTTTGTCTAGGTATGCTTATATGCCAATTCCTGAAAACATTGTTCTTAGTGATTCCAAAAATGATCAACAAAAATTGGCATCAAGCATCCAGCAACTGATTGCTCAAGCTAAGGTGACGACAAAAAATGTTGCGGTTGGTATCCCATCCCAACGTGTTTTTACAACCGTAGCTGATGTCGATAGATTAAGTGAACCCGAGCTTGCAAAATCTATTAGCTATCAAGCCGATGCTTTAATCCCAACGCCACTTAATGAGTCAAAGATTGATTGGGCACTTTTAGGTGATTCACCGGCCGATAAAACAAAAGTCGAGATTTTGCTTACCAGTGTACCCAATAAATTTGTAGAAGAACGTCTCGACATGCTGGAATCAATAGGCCTGAACGTTGTTGCCTTTGAGCCTGATAACCTAGCGATGGCAAGAGCTCTAGTTGTGCCACAGGCTGCCCAAGCACAAATGATTCTAGACGTTGGTCGTAAGAGCACTGATCTGGTTGTTATTTTAGGTGGACAACCAAGACTAACCAGAGCAATCCCAACCAGCATTGAAGCAATAGTTCGAGCAGCTTCGCAGAATCTGAACGTAGATGATAAGCAAGCCGAACAATTAGTTTTCAAATTCGGGTTAAGTAAAGACAAACTAGAGGGGCAAGTACTCCAGGCAATTAGTGGCACTGTCGAGCTCTTAACGGGGGAAATAGAAAAATCTATCAAATTTTTCCAAACTCGATATGTCGATCAAAAACTCGAAACTATTATCGTTACTGGTGGTGCCTCAGTCTTACCAGAATTCCCGTTGTTTATAGCCAATAAATTTTCGGTTAATGTCGAAATTGGTAATGCCTGGCGTAATGTTAGTTTTGCTCAGGATCGCCAGAATGAGTTATTGGCCATTTCCAACCAGTTTGCAGTTGCCACTGGTTTAGCGGAGAGAAGTGTATGATTCAGCTAAATCTACTTCCCGATGTCAAACTAGAGTACATCAAAGCTCAACGCCTACGTCGTCTACTGACAAGCGTGTCGGTCTTAGTGAGCACAGTAGCTCTGGTTGCTTTAGTGTTGCTGTTTTTATTCGTTGATGTAGTCCAAAAGAAAAACTTAGGTGACCTCAACCGAGATATCCATCGTTACAGTTCACAATTACAAAACACCAAAGACCTAAATAAGATACTAACTGTTCAGAATCAACTCAGTAGCTTAACGCAACTCCATAATCAAAAACCGGCTGCCAGCCAACTTTTTGGCTATCTAAATCAGACTACACCGGCCAATGCTGATATTAATAACTTCGCCATTGACTTTAATCAACACAGCATTACGATTACCGGTACAGCCGATGCTCTAAGTACCGTCAACCAATATGTCGATACTTTAAAGTTTACTACCTATACAACTGGTACAAGTTCGGGCAACAACTCTTCCTCAACTAAGGCTTTTTCAGGCGTAGTGCTTAGTTCGTTCGGGCGATCTGACAAGGGGGCATCTTATACTATTAACCTTAGCTACGATCCAAACATTTTTGATATTACTCAAACTATCAAGCTAGTTGTGCCTCAACAGGTTACTACGCGGTCTGAAGTAGATCAACCGGCTGCCTTGTTCAGGCAACCAGTGCCACTACCAACTAACGGAACAACAGGTAATTAATATGGCAAAAGTAGTAATTTCTAAAAAGAGGTTGGCGATCGATAAAGCGAATACTCAGATGGTTATTGTTTTAGCGGTTGCTTCTTTCTTGACAGTCTTTTCTCTAGTGGCCGGTCGAGCATTACTTAGTCAGTCGACATATCAGTCACGAGTTATTGCAGCCAAGCAAAAAGCCGTTAATCAGCTGAAGATCAATGTTAATACTGTTGGACAGTTAGTAAATTCATATGACAGTTTCGTGTCGACACCTTCCAACATAATTGGCGGTAGCACAAACGGTACAGGTAGTAATGATGGTGATAACGCCAAGATTGTATTGGATGCCTTGCCTAGCCAATATGATTTTCCAGCCCTAACTTCTAGCCTGGAAAAGATCCTGACTGACCATAACTTTAAAATCGATTCCATTAGTGGAACTGATGACGAACTGGCACAGCAGAACAACCAAACGAGCTCCAATCCACAGCCGATTCCGATACCATTTAATTTCTCTATTAGCCAAGCTAACTATAGTTCAGTCCAAGATCTTATCAGTTTGTTACAACGTTCAATTCGGCCAATTCAAATCGACACCCTAACTCTCTCGGGTGGCCAAAACAGCATGCAGTTATCTGTTAGCGCCCATACTTATTACCAACCGGAGAAAGACCTTAAAATCAAGACACAGGTTATAAAATGATTTATATCCTTCATATTACCAATCCATTCGGAGGCAGAAACCAATGAAAAAGAAAGACCTGGCACTTATAGCTATAGTCATATTCATAAGTGTTATTATCTCTCTGATTGTATCTAGTCTATTATTTGGCTCGACCAAAGCTCGTCAACAACCAGTTGAAATAGTTGATCCTATTTCGGCCAACTTCCTGATACCTGATAGTCGTTACTTTAACAATCAGTCATTTGATCCAACTAAACTGATTACTATCGGCAACACAACTAACCCGAACCCATTTAATGGCACAACGCAATAACTAGCGGAAAAACCAAAAGGCTACTATGAGTGTTCTCTCAGCAGCAACCGAGCAGCAAGTTGAAGACAGTTTAGTGAAGTCTGATTTACTGACCCGGGATCAATTAAAAACATTTAAGCAAGAATCGAAAAATAAAAGTACGCCTTTGCTTGCTCTTTTAGTCGGTGATGGACACATTAACGAAGAAGATATGGTGCGGACAGTAGCTAAGGTCACTCGCGTACCGTACGTTAATTTAAGTACGGCCAAAATTCCTTACGATATATTAAAATTACTCCCATTGGACATTGCCAAGCGCTACATGGCAGTTCCTTTAGGTGAGATGCAGCATCGATTAGTAGTTGCTATGCTTGATGCCGACAATGTTCAAGCTGTTGATTTTCTGAGCAACAAAGTTGGACGCCCCCTTAAAGTTTATGCTGCCAGTGAGCCCGGAATTCGCCAAGTACTGAAGCAATATGAAGCCCGTCTGGACACTCAAATAACAGATGACCTTAACGGAGGAACTTCACCTGTTGGCGGAGAAGCTGCGGTTGAGGCGAAGGTTAATGACAAGAACATTAAAACGATTGTTCAAGACTCACCAATTAGCAAAACGCTTAGCGCCATTCTAGAATTTGCTGCTCGGAATCGTGCCAGTGATGTACATATTGAGCCACTAGAGAAGGAATTAAAAATACGCTGTCGCATCGATGGAGTGTTGCGTGAAATTATGAAGTTGCCAAAGGGGACAGAAGCAGCTCTAGTGTCACGAATTAAAATTCTAGCTAATCTTAAGATTGACGAGCATCGTATCCCACAAGACGGTCAATTTACGGTGCAGGTTGACTCAAAACCAATTGATTTACGTATTGCCATCGCACCTATTGTCTGGGGTGAACAAGTTGTAATTCGATTACTAGATAAATCTGGTACCAGCCTAAAGTTAGAGGCCATGGGCTATACTGGTCGGGCATTACGGACTATCAGGAAAGGCTTGGAATTGCCAAACGGCATGATTCTGACCAGTGGACCGACTGGCTCCGGGAAGTCAACCTCTCTCTATGCTCTTATCCAGGAGATCATGAATGACAGTATCAATATAGTCACTCTTGAGGATCCGGTTGAGTATAAAATGGAGGGGATTAACCAGATACAAGTCAATGCTGACATTGGGCTGACTTTTGCTTCTGGTCTGCGATCAATTTTGAGGCAAGACCCCGATGTAGTGATGGTTGGTGAAATTCGTGATTCAGAAACAGCCACTTTAGCAGTCCAAGCTGCACTTACCGGACACCTTGTATTCTCAACTCTTCACACTAATTCGGCTGCCGGTATCTTGCCGCGCCTACTAGATATGGGCATAGAACCGTTTCTGATTGCATCTACAGTCCACACCGTCATTGGCCAGCGTTTAGTTAGACGAATTGCCGAAGAGGGCAAAGAAACATACCAATCGTCAGCTTCTGAGGCGGCTGCTATTCAGCAAAATATAGGTAAGCTGCTACCTGAAAGCGCCGATAAAGTAGCCGCTGTTTGCGAAGATCTTGGCTATAAAAGCTTGCCTCTTAAGAACCAAAACGCTTATACTTTAACTAAGGGCAAAGATAGCCCCGATACGCCTGGGGGCTATAAGGGCCGCATGGGTCTTTATGAGGTCTTTGAAATAAACGAGGATATACAGGATCTAATTATGAAGCGGTCAACTAGCACCGAGATTCAGAAAGCAGCTCAGGCCCGAGGCATGATAACCATGCGACAAGATGGGTACCTGAAGGCCCTGGATGGGCGGACTAGTTTGAATGAAGTTAATAGGGTGGCTGCTGAGGATGCTGCCTAGCAGGAAATCCAGAATATAGGATGGGAAGCAAAAATATGATCATAAAGTTAAATAATCGATCAAATAAGGTTCAAAATCAAATCCTAGATAGTTATTGGACAGATAGTAGACAATTATACGATCGTATAAGGGGAGGGGATCACTAGATATGCAAGGTCAGCCCAGAATAGAGGTGCTTCTAGAAGAAGTTATCAAGAAGAAGGCTTCTGACCTTCATTTGCAGGTTGGTTTACCGCCAATGCTTAGAATAGACGGCAGCCTGACACCAGTTAATGCTGCTGACGCGTTGAATGAGGAAACAATTGAAGGACTAATCTTTGCGATTTTAGATGAAGATCAGAAACAAATTCTACTTAAAGACAAGGAATTTGACTTTAGTTTTGCTTTCGGAGACCTCGGACGCTTTCGAGTAAATGCATTTCATGAGCGTGGTAATCTAGCTGCTGCGCTACGTCTGATACCAAACGAGATTTTAACTATTGAACAGCTGGGCTTACCACAAATAGTCAATAAGTTTGCAGACTATCCTCGAGGGCTTGTACTTATAACCGGACCAACCGGTTCCGGTAAATCAACCACTTTAGCTGCTTTAATTCACAAGATTAATGTCGAGAAGCCGGTCCATATCATTACTATCGAAGACCCGATTGAATTTACCCATATTTCCAAGAAAGCAGTCATTGTACAGCGCGAAGTACACTACGATACCTATTCCTTTAATGCTGCTTTGCGAAGCGCCCTTCGTGAAGACCCCGACGTAGTTTTAATTGGTGAAATGCGCGATCTCGAAACAATTGCCAGCGCAATTACCATTGCCGAGACAGGCCATCTGGTATTTGCTACGTTGCACACCAATTCGGCTGCCCAGAGTATTGATCGAATGATTGACGTTTTCCCGCCACACCAACAACCGCAGATTCGCGCTCAACTGAGCAATATTTTGGTAGCTATTGCCTCACAACGACTAATTCCAGCTATAGGTGGTGGTCGGATAGCTGCAGCCGAAATTCTGATAGCTACACCCGCTGTTCGCAATATTATTCGCGAAGGCAAGAGTCATCAGCTGGAAGCCGTCATCCAGACAGGTGCTGAGTTTGGTATGCAATCAATGGATAAAACACTCGTTAGTTTAGTACATGCTGGTACCGTTAGCTATGATGAGGCACGTAATTTTGCGGTTGATCTTGAAGAGATGGAACGCTTAATGAGGGGCTGAGCCGGTGACATATTTATATATAAACCAAAATTCCCCAGGAGTTTTTAAATGCTAACTTATGACTATGTTGCTCGTAATACAGTAACAGGTGAGGAGATTAAGGCCCAGATCCAAGCCGAGAGTGAGCAAGCGGCGGCTAAATTAATTCATGACCAAGGTCTAGCTGCGGTATCAATTAAAGTTAAAACTAGCGGTAGTTTTGGCAAAGTACGTTCCCATATTAGGTCCAAAGACCGAGTACTTTTCTCTCGTCAATTAGCAACCTTGATTAACGCCGGATTGCCATTAGTACAAAGTTTGCGTAGCGTTGCTGAGCAGACTACCAATAAACCGCTAAAGGTTGTTGTCACCCAAGTTATTAGTGATGTCGAGGCTGGTTTGGCTTTTTCGGTGGCTCTGGCACGCCATCCTCGGGTATTCAACAAAGTCTACATTAGCCTAGTGGCAGCCGGAGAAGCTTCGGGTACACTGGACAAGGGCCTAGAGCGGCTGGCCGACCAACAAGAAAAAGACGCTGATATTATCAGTAAAGTAAGGGGTGCTTTAATCTATCCGGCAATCGTACTGTTAGTCATGTTGGCGGTTGTGCTATTTATGATCATTAAGGTTCTGCCCCAAGTTCAAAATATCTATGCTGGACTACCGGGCACTACTCTTCCTCTAGTGACACGGATATTGCTCGGAATTTCCCACTTCGTTATTAAAGATTGGTGGGTGGTCTTAATAATTCTTGGTTTGATGGTCTTCTTTGGCAGCCGCTGGGCCCGAACCTTTGGAGGCAAACGAATAATAGACAAACTGAAGATGCGAGCCTGGCCTATAGGACCGCTTTTTATGAAGATGTATATGGCACGTTTTGCTCGGACTGGCACAACTTTGGTAGCCAGTGGCGTACCGCTTATACAAGTCCTTGAAATAACTTCTGATGCTGTCAACAATGTCCATATAGCAGCCTCACTAACAAAAGCCATTGAAAAGGTTAGGGGAGGTAAAGCACTGTCGATGGCCATTGATAAAGACCCGAATTTTCTGGAACTAGTCCCAAATATGTTACGTATTGGTGAACAATCTGGTGCTATGGAGACAATGCTTGAAAAAGTAGCTACCTATTACGAAAAAGAGGTCGATAATGAGATTAAGTCGATATCAACTATCATTGAGCCGGTATTAATGGTAGTTATGGGTGTTATTGCTCTAACTATTGTGGCTGCAATATTACTTCCAATTTATGGTTTAGTTAATCAATCGGGCTTTACTAACAATATTTAACAGTGGATAAAATCATTGCTTTTCAAGCATACAACATGTAATATCCTAAACATAAGCATTTAAACTAAATTACAAAGGGGGCATTTGTCGTGCTTAATAAAATTAAGAAACAGAATAAGGGCTTCACTATCATCGAAGTGATGATTGTGCTGGCCATAGCTGGGTTAATCCTATTAATTGTATTTCTGGCTGTACCGGCGTTGCAACGTCAATCACGCAACACACAAATTAAGAACGATGCTGGCACTATCTCTGGTGCAATATCGACCTTTGAATCTAATAATAACGGATCTCTTCCTACTAACATAAGCGGTACGGGAACAGTGACTCTATCCGCAGGAGCTGCCACAGATTCTGCAAAAGTTAGTCCTACCACCGCGGTTCAGGTGGTTACTAGTGTTCCTGCCCCTGCAACCACTGCTCCGGCACTAAGCACAATAGACGTATTTCTTGGCCACACATGTAATGGCAATGTTTCGCCCCGTGCCACTTGTGTTTTCTACTCGACGGAAACTGGTTCTGGTCAGCAACAACAAAGCATCGAATCTTAGACGCGAGTCGTCATTAAGCTTTAAGATTCTCAGATTACGCTAAGTTCTAGTCTCGAAATGGTATCATGGTGGTAATGGTTATTGTTGTTATGTTTGTACTTGGGCTTGCCCTAGGCAGTTTCGTCAATGCTTTGGTTTGGCGTTTACATGAGCAGTCCAAAGTTAGCAATAAGAAGACATCTAACCAATACACGGCTCGCTTATCAATTAGTCATGGTCGATCTATGTGCCCAAATTGCAAGCATCAACTGGCGGCCAAAGACCTTCTGCCAGTAGTTAGTTGGCTGTTTCTAAAGGGAAAGTGCCGGTACTGTAATAACTCGATTAGTATTCAGTATCCAATCGTTGAAATACTGCTGGGACTAATGTTTGTTGCCTCTTTTCTATTATGGCCGGTTAATATTGTGGGCCTACAAATAATCTTGTTGATTTTATGGTTGATTCTCTTGGTTGGTTTTATGGCACTAGTAATCTATGATTTGCGCTGGATGCTCTTGCCGAATCGTCTGGTTTATCCATTGATAGCTATAGCATGTCTCTTTGGATTAAGTGAGGTAGTAACAGCCGTTAGGCCAGGTATTGCCGCACTTAATATTAGTTTGGCCGTTTTGGTAGGCGGGGGCCTATTCTATGGGCTCTTTCAGGTTAGTGGCGGCAAATGGATAGGTGGTGGGGACGTTAAGCTTGGTTTTTTGCTTGGACTTATAGCCGGGACTCCAGTTCGCAGCTTCTTGTTTATCTTTCTGGCATCTTTACTGGGTAGCTTGTTATCGTTGCCCTTATTGCTCACAAAACGTCTAAAGCAATCAAGCCGAATTCCTTTCGGACCTTTGCTTATAGCTGGGTTGATTATTGTTCAGTTTTTCGGAACAGCTATCTTGCTTTGGTATCAAAGGCTATTTCTTCCATTCACTACCTGAGCAATATCCGCCCCCAGGGATATTTGATATGAAAACAATGGTTTATTCGGCCAGGTTTGTAATCGTCAAACAATGTAGGTGCCCGCGATTTACCGTACCTCTTATGCTATACTTAAGGCTATTATGACAGGTGGCGAAGACAAAAAGTCGCATGGCTATACAATTATTGAAGTGATGATTTTCTTGGCTATATCGGGCTTCATGTTTATCCTGGCAATTGCTTTTGTGAGTGGCAAACAAGCAAAATCCGAATTTAAGCAAGGAACCAACGACATAAATCAACAAGTACAAACCGTTATCAATGATGTATCCAACGGTTTTTATCCCTCAAACAGTAATTTTTCATGCAGTGCTGGTGCCAGTGGGCCTCCAACCTTCACTAATATAGCCACCGAACAGGGTCAAAACGGGGGGCACTCGAGCTTCGGGCAGGGAGGCTGTATATTTTTAGGTAAGGTTATTCAATTTTCGCCTCAAGGGTCGGGAGGTGTCGGCTATAATATTTTCAGTGTTGCTGGTCGCCAATACATGGACGGCAGCAATATTGTATCGACAAATTTGCAGCAGGCAGCGCCAACGGCAATTGCTGCCCCAAAATCACCGATTAGTCTTACCGAAAATAAGACTTTAGAATGGGGTCTAAGTGTGACAAAAACGTTCTATGATGGCAATAATATCAACTGCTCACCATCTCAAAACCTCGGCAGCATAGCCTTTTTTGGTAGCTTTGGTCAATATGCTGGTACTGATCTTCAGTCCGGGGCACAGTCAGTTATGGTCGCTTGTGTGCCCGGATCTTCTCTTAATAATTCGGGGACCCAAACAGTCAACGACATAACCAATATTACAGATACTGATGTTGTCAGTAATTCTCAATTTGTTATTTGTTTTGCTGGAGGCCAAAACCAGAGAGCCAGTCTGACAATTGGTAGTACTAACGGTCAGCAATTAACAACGCGACTCGAAGCAGGCGGGGGAGTAGATAGTCGATGCTAATATCCAAGTTATCACGCCAAACAGGCGATACCATCATCGAGGTGCTAATTGTGCTTGCTATACTTGGCTTATCTTTTGGCATATCTTATGCTACTGCAAATAAAGGGCTGCTTGCTTCACGGAGTGCTGAGGAACATTCCGAAGCCCTACAACTAATAGATGCGCAAGTAGAATTACTTCGGCAGGCTTCTAGCAATTCAGCCACCAATGTTTTTCTATCAGGAGGCAGTTTCTGCATGATTAGTGCTAACCCACCAACACCAACCTATCCAGTGACCGCACTTTTCGCAGTTCCAGCAGTGGCTGACAATGATTCTTTAACTGAATATCCACCAGCTTGTGTGCAGGGACTTTATCATGAGAGCATTCAATATTATCCAAATCCGCCTAGTGGTTCTCAGGATGTCTTCACGCTTTACATACGATGGACCGGTCTTGGGGGAACAAATATCCAACAAGAAGAGTTAACCTATAAATTACACCCAGGATCATGAGCAAAATAAACTCTTATCATTCAAAGCAGCGGGGATTCACAATAGTGGAGTTGATGATAGCCCTGAGTGTCTTGTCTATAATTCTAATCATGAGTACGGTTATTCTGATTCAAATCGGTAAGCTTTACTCCAAAGGTGTTAATGCCGCCTATGCCCAGAACACTTCTCGTAACATTATCGCTGATATAGGTGCTACTCTGCAATTTAGTGGCCAACCACCTTTTTCTTGTCAACAGTCAACGCTTACTTGTGCAGCCAGTTCAACGACAGTCAACGCCCACGGTACAAACTTTACTATCTATGCCTACTGCATTAATACTATGCGCTACAGCTATATTTTAAACAGTGAGTTGTCTGACGCTCCAACAACAACGCAAACTTACCATGTCCTTTGGAAAGACACTATGACCAGTAACAGTTCTTGTTTGCCGCTTGATATTACTCAGTCAACTCCTGTGGCCGTTGGGGCTGCCCTTCCTTCCTTACTGGGCAGCGGCAGTGAATTGGTGCCTCTCCATATGCGCTTAACCCGACTATATGTTCAGCCACTAGATACCATTAATTCAGTTTATGGCATTGATTCTTGGGTAGCATACGGTGACGACGACCTACTTAACGTCTCAGTCACCAATGGTGTTGGCTGTAGCGTAGGCACAGGTAGTAGTAGCTGTGCGGGATTTACTAGTTGTCGGGGTGGTGCTGGCGCAGAGTTTTGTGCCGATAGTGAACTCAGCACTATAATTACTCGGCGGTTGGAGTAAAATATGGCTATGCAGCACAAAATGCTCAAAATTAATGACAATCAGAAAGGCTTTGCCAGTATTATTATCGCTATTGTTCTAGTTACCATCCTAAGCCTGATTACTGTTGGTTTTGCTGAACTAATGCGCCATGAACAACAGAGCGCATTAAACAGACAACTTAGTAACGCTGCTTATTATGCTGCCGAATCTGGTATTAATGATGCTTCTAAGGCTTTAGCTGAGGGCTATATAACTCCTAAGAACACATGTCCTCCCTTGCCGGCTGGCAGTACTGGAGGAGCTGCTTATCTGACAAATAACATTGTTGATACCACCTCTCGTGACATTGCCAGCTATCCCTGCTTATTAATAGATCCTGCGCCACTGAGCCTAGAGTTTAGCTCAATAGGAGACCAGGATGACAACGCCAAAGTATTTGTCGTAACCGGTATAGATCCGACAGATCCGAACGAGACGGCTCAAAAAGCTATCGGTAGTATGACTTTTAGTTGGCAGGATGAAAACCGCCTACAGAATTTTGCTCCAAGCAGCTGGTATAACAACGGCAGTGCCCAGTTTCCTACAACCTCCTCTTGGAAGACTGGTAACGGAATTATTACCGGTGTACTGCGTGTCGAGTTGGTACCTTTGGGTTCCTTGGACCGGTCTAGCCTAATAGCCAATGCCTACACAGCTTTTCTTTATCCTCGTAATGGCTCAGCAAACAATATCCAAACCTACAGTTATAGTGGCAATACCGGCAATAATGCCGGAGTGATTTTAGATGGACAGTGTAATGCGGCTAACACACCGCGTTATTGCGGGGTAACTATTACTAGTTTGGGTCAGACTCAGTACCTGGTACGTATCGACTCTATCTATGAAACTTCAACTGTTACCGTGACTGCCAAGGATATTAGTGGCAATCAGCAATTGCGCCTAGGCGGAGTTCAAGCTTTGGCAGACTCAACAGGGAAATCACAAGGTGTATTACGTCGTTTACAAGCAAGACTCCCTAGTGGCAATCATTATTTCTATCCCCAGTTTGATCTAGAGGGAGCGACTGGAATATGCAAGCTTCTCAATGTCGAGCCTACCGGTACAAATAGCTCAACTGGCTGCCCTTGAATGAGTTAGTAGTCATATAACGCCCTTATTCTTCGTCAACTGTTTCTATATCTCGATGAAACTTTTCATGAACTGCTTGTAAATGTGGATCAGTTACATGGGTATAAATTTGGGTGGTAGCGACATTACTATGACCAAGCATAGCTTGCACACTTCTTAGATCACTGCCATTCATGAGTAAATCTGTTGCAAATGAATGACGCATCACGTGCGGGGTAACATGTTTAGTAATACCGGCAAGCAGGGCATAACGACTGACCAGTCTTTGGACGCTTCTGGGGGTTAAGCGATGAAAGTTTCCGCTTAAATCAACCTTTTTTGTCCCGCTGTAGCGGATAAATAATGGCTTTGATGTATCTTGGCGCTTATCTAGGTAGTGGCTCAGCCATTTAGCTGCTTCTGGACTTATAAAAACTGGTCTATCTTTTTGGCCTTTACCGCGGACCATAAACTCTCTGCGCTTGAGATTAATTTGATCTCTATCTAGGCCTGTCAATTCACTAACTCGTAGACCTGTACTAAATAAAAGTTCTAATATAGCCCGGTCGCGTAAGCCCGGTAAGCTGTCAATTCTAGCTTGAGCAAATAAACGGGCTAGTTCTTCTGGATCTAAAAATGTGACTTGCTTACGTTGTGCTCTTGCTAATTCAATCTTTTCGGCCGACAGAACGGGGATATCGCGCTTGGCGCAAAACTTAAGAAAACTGCGCAAGGCTATTAGATGATAGTTCTGGGTGGCTTTACCAAGTTCATCACTAACATTTGTACCTAATCGGTTAAGCCATAAGCGCCACTTTCGAATAAGCTCAGCGTTAATATCACTAACTTTAATTTCGCCGGCAAAGTCTTCAAGACGCGTCAGATAGTGGTCGTAATTTTGAATTGTCTTTTGTGAACGATTTTGTTCAATTTCCAAGTATTCTAAAAAATCAGTCTTTGCTTTATTAAATTGCATAAGCAGATTATAGCATTGTGCGACACACCAATGGCTATTAGCCCAAGCTACTAAACGTAAGTACCATAGCTTTTATATGTCTCTTGGAAGCTAGTAGCCATAATCTTATCAACAAGATACATATGACGAGTGTAAATTTCCTAGCTCAAGGGGGCTATCTCTGTTACAATAGTTGGAGTAAATAAGGATCATCATGGAGAGAACGCTTATTATTTTGAAACCAGATACCTTGCAAAGAGGTATTGCTGGAGAAATTTTAACTCGCATTGAAAGGGTTGGCTTAAAGATCATTGCCGCAAAAATGCTTGGACCGGATTATGATCATTATTATCACCACTATGAAACAATCAGTAAAATGATTTCTAGAAGAGGGCAGGAGGTTTTTGATACCAATTTGGCAATCATGCAAGCTGGACCAGTCATAGCATTAGTTCTAGAGGGCGTAGAAGCTGTTGACGTAGTTCGCAAAATGGTTGGTACAACCGAACCCAAAACAGCGCAGCCAGGAACAATCCGTGGTGATTATGCTCATGTTAGTTTTAATTATGCCAACAAACACGCGGCAGGTGTTCCAAATTTGATACATGCTTCTGGCAATATAGCTGAAGCCAATCAAGAGATTAAGCACTGGTTTACAAAAAACGAACTCTTTGACTATGAAGTTTTACACGAACGTTTTACGCAAGTAAAACCGACTAATACTGATATATAAAATAGCATTAATTTGTTCAAGAGACTCATAGTGTGATAGATATAGGATATGCCCCTGTAGTTCAATGGATAAAATAACTCCGTCCTAAGGAGGAGCTCCACGTTCGAATCGTGGTGGGGGCACCAATTATCAATAGGAAGAAAGCATTAATAAAGACTGAAGATGAAGCATAAATGTCTTTTTTCCTGATACAATTATGCTTATGTCAGATCCAAGCGACATCACAAAAACCCATCACAAATATTTTGACGATCAGTTTGAGGACGAGGAGGTTTTATTTGTCTTCCGAAAACACCCGATTGTTATGCGTAAAGGTATCATTCTATGGGCGGTTGCAATTCTAATTGGTCCACTTTATACACTGTCATTGACCGTTTTATATCGCAATGACCCTACTAAATATCCTAGCCCAGGCTATTTTTTAATGAGCTTGATACTAAGTCTAATTTTGTCATTGATCTTATTTTTCCCGTTCTGGATTGGTTGGTATTTCAGTTTATTTATAGTGACCGATCAACGTTTCATTCAGATTACCCAAAAGGGTCTTTTTCATCGAGCGGTAGCCGATATTAGTCTGCCACAAATCCAGTCAGTCAATTATGAGATTGCCGGATTTCAAGAAACTCTTTTGGGATTTGGTACAATTAAGATGCAGACATATGTCGGTGATTTAACGATACATGAGGTGCATCATCCCTCAAAGATTCAGAAAAAGATTCTCAATATTTTGCGTGAGGAAGGGGTGACAGTTAATCCTTACCAGGTAGCAAACCACCAGCTAATAAACCATCAAGATGAAGAAACCTAGAGTTACTAAATTACCACTAACCATCAGGCGATCGTTTAAACCCAAAGCAACAGAGGAGCGGGTCAGTGAAGCTCTTCAAAGTGTGCCTCGCATCACCAATGAGACGGTAGCTGAACACCGTGAGGAGGTACTAGCCAGCGCCCGGAAGTTTATTTATCCACTACAACACTCTAAACACAGGGTAGTGGGCATCTCGAGTTGGCTGTTTTTGATTGTGCTGACTATCTTCTTTGCTTATAGCGGCGTGGCTCTTTATAAGTTCCAGCTAACGAACGGATTTATTTATGGGGTAACTAAGGTCGTACCTTTTCCTGTTGCTAAAGCTGGCCCATCATGGGTTAATTACGAAAGTTATCTGTTTGAACTAAGGCACTACATGTATTATTACCATACTCAGCAAAAAGTAGATTTTTCTACCGCCGATGGCAAGGCTCAACTCACTAATTTTAAAACACGATCCTTAAATCAAGTCATTGACGACGCTTATATTAAGCAGTTGGCATCCCATGAACACATTACAGTTAGTCAGCAAGAAGTGAATAACGAGGTTGCGCTAGTCAGTTCTCAAAATAGACTAGGTAGTGATCCTAAGGTCTTGCAAACAGTCCTAAATGAGTTTTGGGGTTGGAATGTCAGTGATTTTAAGCGTGAATTAAGTCAGCAACTCTTAGCTCAAAAAGTAGTTGCCAAACTCGATACTAGTACTCAAGGACGAGCTAAACAAGCTCTAGCTGAACTAAAAAGTGGTCAAGATTTTGCAACATTAGCCAGTCAACTCTCAGATGACCAAAATACAAAAAGTAATGGCGGGGAATACCCAAATCTAATAAGCCAGTCTGACAGTAATATTGACCCTCAAATTACAGCAGCACTCTTTAGTCTTAAAGCAGGCCAGTACTCGGGAATCATCAATACTGGCTATAGTTTAGAAATAGTAAAAGTTTTGGATATTCAAGGGCCAAAAGTGCATGCTGCACACATAAGTTTCAATTTTAAGGACATTAGTAATTATATAAATCCGTTGAAGGCCAAAGAGAAAACAGAACGCTTCATTAAGGTTTAAGCCATATTTTGTCCTATAGCTCCAGATGGGTAGTCACGAGTTAGCTTATTAAACATAACTGATATGAACGTTTATAAAAAAGTGACCTTCTTTAGCGAGTCAGCTAATGTCGGGTGACTATTGGTAAATAAGGGATAGATGTAGCATAATTAAGAATAATTAAAGGGGATTTATATGATAGCTAATGAGACATATGCAAAGTATTCTCGCCACCAGCCAGAAAATATTAACCAGAAACACAAAAATTCCTTAGGCTTTCAAGACCGGTTAGCCTTATTGATTACAACAGCTGTTGGAACAATGTATGCTGTTTACTTTTTTGCAATTTTTATGACAGGATGGATGCTTTGGCAAGGAGCGATTAGCCATCATCCCTTTGATCCCTATCCCTTTGCATTCTTGTTATTTTTAGGCAACATTATCCAGTTACTACTAATGCCACTCATCATGGTTGGACAGAATATTCAAGGAAAACATGCCACAATACGTGCAGATGAAGAATATAAGACAACAATGACAAGCTATCACGACATTGAGCATATTCTTAAGCACTTAAATGAACAAGACATAGAGTTATTAAAGCAAACTAAAATACTCCAAAGATTGAGCCCAAAGAACTAAGCCGATAGAACTTATTTGATGCTATTGAATTGTATGAGCTGAGCCTACAGATACGACAAACTAGATCTTGAATTACATCTTTTAATCGATGATTGTTACTAAGTCAGACACTGCTTTCTGTAAGGTGTCATCTGATGTCATAACAACCCAACCCTTTAGTCTAGCTAACCCGAACAATGCACAGTCAAATGGATCTGAGTGATCAAGTTTAACACTCATTATGTCAATTAACTCACATGCTGAGGGGGTGTAAATCTCTATTAAACATAAATAATATGGGAGGCCGTAGCTGACCAGGCTTGGAACTACTTTCAAAACGCCGTGTACTTACATAAGGATTTTACGTAAATCATCATCAAATGTCACAATTCCATTCTTACCACCGACAACAAACAATAAACAGTCAGTATAATCAAACTTAGAATGCTCTTTATATAACCTAAGCGCGCGGAGCGTAATGTCAGTTACAAAAATCTGTGGTATGGCTAAAAGAGTTTCTATAGCTGTAGCAATGTCTAGCCGCGACATCTTATAGTCATGAAATTCTAATACGAAACAAAGTTCAACCAAAACCGCATCTAAAATACTAAACTCATTTTGAGCACCACTCTCTATTTGCGCTATCGCCTTTTCAGCCAATGCTTTATCGTCACCGGTAATAACTCGCACTAATACATTTGTATCAATATACTTCATTTAACCTTTGCAGTTCTTTCTTTAGAGCTAGTACGTATGGCCCTTTTAAGTTCATTGTTCGTCAAAGGATGCTTGGCACTGTGCTTACCCCAGAATTGCTTCATAGCATCACCCAGAGCAGGTTGGCGTGATAGCACTATCCTGCCGTCTAATACTTCCGCTCCCAAGACCCGACTCTGAGAAAGATGAAGAGCCTTTACATATTCACTAGGTAACGTGATCTGGTTTTTGCTTGTAATAGTTACGTTTCGTGTACTCATGTAAGGAGTATATGAGTACCTTGCATATATGTCAACCTTACTAGGTGGCCCGTAATGCAAGATTTATGAAACTATTATATAAGGTTTGAATGTAAAGACGCGCTGTATAAGTTCAAACACATATTAGACTCTGCGGACTAAACTAAGCAGGGTTTTTATATGTCTACTCCAGGTACTGTCTTTATGTGGGGGTTCGTAAAGGGTTATGCTCGTAATGCTATGAACATACAAGACATAACCCACCATCCATACAAACATGTAATAGAGGAGCGTGTAAAGATCCTTAGCTTTTATGACGACTACGGAGCTGAAGCTACCGCTAGAGCCTTTGCCGTTAGTCGTGCAACCATATTTGTCTGGAAGAAACGCTTAAGAACCAACCTAGGCAGGCTGAGCTCCCTGGCACCAATCTCAACCAAACCGCACAGTTACCGCCGTTCCCCAGACTATCTATGGCACAGACAGCAGATACTAGATTTTAGAAAACAGCACCCCGGGCTAGGTAAAGATAAGATAAAGCCGTTACTGGATGAGCTCTGTAGGGCCCAAAGCAAGCAATTATTGTCCATATCTACTATTGGCCGACTAGTAAACAATCTCCAGACTAAAGGACAACTGCCAACCCGTTACCAGCTTAGAGTATCTGCCAGGACCGGTAAGCTCTACGCTAAGAATGCTAAACCTAAGCTTAAGAAACAAAGACGGGGTAGCTTCTATCCTAAAAACCCTGGAGAACTGGTTCAACTAGACTGTGTAGTTAAGTTTATTGGTAACTTAAGACGCTATGTTATCTCAGCCATTGATTACCATGGTGAGTTTGCTTTCTCCTACGGTTATGCCAGTTTGTCCAGTAGCAGTGCTCGTGACTTCCTAGAAAAGTTCCTAACAGTAGCTCCGTTTGAAGTAACTAAAGTCCAGACCGACAACGGTCAGGAGTTCTACAAGCACTTCCACCAGGCCCTGGAAGACAAAGGCATAGTTCATTACTGGAATTATCCCAGAAGCCCCAAGATGAACGCTAAGATAGAGAGGTTTAACCGGACTGTCCAAGAGGAGTTTGTTGATTGGCACCTAGATGATCTGGGCTATGACATAGAGGTCTTTAATACTGATCTTATGGACTGGCTAATCTGGTACAACACAAAAAGACCTCATCATACCCTTAAACAAAAAAGCCCTATGCGTTTTCTACTAGAGCATTTACAATTACCAATAGCGGAGTCCAGTATGTTGTGGACGGATACATACTATTGACTCACTAGTATTACTTATATATACTTAGTAATATGAACTATACATATAGTATAACTAGTAAAGGACAGCTCACTATACCTAAGGAATTTCGGAAGAAACTTGGTCTCGATAAGTTTGGCAAGGCCACACTTCAAATAAACGATAGGAATGAAATAGTTATTACTGCACCTAAAGACTTGATTGAAGTACGTTCACTATTAAATAAGCCTACTTTTAAAGACAAAACTTCTCAAAAAGAACAAACTGTAGGTGCTCAACTGGCAAAAAAATATGCGGTTGATTGACACCAATATCATACTAAGGTGGCTACTAGGTGACCATAAAGAGTTAAGCCCAAAAGCAGAGAAACTAATAGAAGAAGCGGAACGCTCAACATTATTAGTCACAGATATTGTGGTAGCAGAAGTTGTATATGTATTAAGGGGCACAGGCCGTGATCGCAGACAAACTAGTGAAGCACTTCTTTTACTGGGTCGTACAGAAGCTTTTAAACATGAGAATGAAGGGTTAGTAATGAAGATTATTAACCTACTTGTTGGAACAAATTTAGATTTTGCTGATTGCTACTTACTAGCAAGGGCGCGTCGGGAAAAACTGGGCCTCGAGACATTCGATAGCTCTCTAGAAAAACTATACTTAGCCAAATAGTAGTAGACCATATACACGACAGCCTGCCGAGTATACTCAACCCGGATCACGAATTACCCCCCCCATCTGGTAGCCCAGTAGTACTCGCAAGTACTGTACGAAATAGCCTTTGACACTTCTTGGGAACGAAGTGACCAGGAAGTGTTGTTCCTTAAGTTTGCCAACGGTAGTTTCTGTCTTTGGTCTCATATGCAGCAGTAGTATCTGCCAATCTGTAGCCATCTTAAGTGGTTCGTTTCTGATTACCGCGAGCCGAAGAAATTGTGGGGAATAACCAAACTTCAACTAGTCTATGCTTTCGGCGAGCCAAGTTTGTTTAAAATGCCAACGCCCACTGTCTCTCAACTGGTTAGTAAGTCTTTATATCCTGCCAGAAAAGCTTGGGCAGACATCTCGGGCTTGCTTATGGGCTTAAGGCGCTCAATTTCCAGCCAGTCTTTAGCAGTAGCTACCAGCAAACGTTTGCCTATAACCTGAACTGTGCCTGCTTGGCCATTACCGGGGATAACTTTAGCTTGGGTGACGATTATTTCTTGTTTTGCTATTTGACACCGACTTTTGGGCCAGTCAATAAATGCTCGAATCTGACGCTCTAAAATGGCTGCCGGTTTGTACCAATCTAATAACCCATCATCCTTTGTTAGTTTGCGTGAATAAGTAGCTATTTTTGTTTTGGATATCGTAGCCCTTAACTGATCAGCCGGCTTAAGTTGGCCGCTGCTATAAAGAGGCACGGTTTCTACCAGCATCTGGTGGCTTAACTCGATAAGTGAGCTTGTCAGTTGCAGTGCCGTTTCGGTTGGCTTGATTTTGAGTTCTTTCTGGGCCAGTAAAGGTCCTTCGTCCAGCTTTTCATTAATTAGCATTAGGCTGACCCCAGTTAGCGTTTGTCCGGATAAAATAGCGGCACTAATCGGGTCCGCACCTCGCCACTCTGGCAGTAAACTAAAATGGCTATTAATGATACCCTGGGCAAAGTAATCAATTACATCACGGCTAATAATAATACCGTAATCAATAACTACACCTATCTGGCTGCTGGTCGGCTTAGTTTTAAATAAGTCAGACAATTGTTGTTTGTTGTTTGGGGTATAAGACTTGATGCCTAGTTTTTTTGCCACTAAAAGAACGGGATAATCTGTCTTATGATGTAGGGGACGGGGTTTGGTAACAACTGCTTCAATAACGAAGTCTGTAGCTAGTAGGGCCAACGACTCAGCGGCAACTGGTCCGCTACCAAAGAAAACGACTGTTTTTGACATCTTTTTCATAATTGAGTTTCTCTAACTTTCCCTCGGTATTTAATTTAAAAAAGGCATTAGGCTGGTCTTTAATGCGGTCAATAAAGACAATCCCATTAATATGGTCAATTTCATGCTGAAAAATGCGAGCCAAAAAACCTTCTGCAGTAGTCCGAAACTGTTTGCCATGAAGATCAAGGGCGACTAGTTTGATCTTATTATAGCGAGGAACCTTACCATAGATATCTGGTACACTCAGGCATCCCTCAAAATCTTCGCTTATCTCTCCCTCCAATTTAGTTATCCTGGGGTTAATAAAAACGCTAAACGATTGGTTGTCTTTATCCTCGAAATCATTACGAACAACAATTATTTTGTATAGTTGGTCAATTTGGACTGCGGCTAATGCAACACCGAATTCATGCTCACGGCTTTGGTCCCAGTCGACAGTGGCGGACTCCATATTGGATACTATTTTACGAATTTGGGGCGTGATCAGCCCAATTCGCTTAGACTTTTGCCTAAGGCGGGGGTTAGGTAGTGCAATAATGTCATTTTTGTTCATTGTTACAGAGAGTATAGCTGCTAAACAAAGTTAAATACAACCTTAACTCAACCAAAAAGGTCATTGTTTTAGGGTATTACCTTCTTTATAACAAGTCTACTGGGTCAATATCGTAAGACCAGCTACTAGACGGCAACAAACCAATGACTGCGATTAACTGACTGCGCTCTTTAGCTTTAATCACTAATTGCCACTGATATTTATTCTGAAATTTTTCGTGGAATGCAGCTGCCGGACCCTCAATCTTAACAGAAAGGCCACTCTTCTGAATCGTTGATACAAGAGTATTGGCTGCTTTTTGAGCACTATTGACGCTTGCTCTCCTGACCGTTAATTTAAGCAACTGGCAGAAGGGCGGGAACAGAAACTTACGTCTGGCGGCTAGTTCGTTTTGATAAAACTGATCCCAGTCATCGTCCAGAATCGCTTGAATCACAGGATGGTCTGGTTGATAGCTTTGGATAATTGCCCGACCGGCGCGGTGGCCTCGACCGACTCGACCGAGAACCTGAGATAGTAGTTGATAAGTCCGCTCTTGAGCTGAATAGTCCGGAATTTGTAGGCTAGTGTCGGCTATTAAAATACCTAATACGCCTAGATGGGGTAAGTCTAGGCCCTTGGCTAGTAGTTGAGTACCAACAAGTATATCGACTGCACCGCTGTGTACAGCTTGAAAATGTTGCTCGAAGCGCTCGGCCTTTTTATTATCAGTATCAAAACGTTGAACGCTGGCTCCGGGAAACAGCCGTTGTACCTCGTCAACGATTGCTTTAGTACCGACAGTTCTAAAAATTATTGATGCTAAATTACATGATGGGCAATTAACCGGTGTCGGCAACTGAAAATTACAAACATGGCAACGCAAACGGTGACTGTCTCCGTGATAAGTCAATGGAAGAGCACAATGCGGACAGGTTGCTTGCCAGCCACAGTTTTCGCATAAGATTAGGCGGGCCGTACCTCGACGATTAAGATATAACAGTGTCTGTTCATTCTGAGCCAGAGCTGTCTGGATGGCACTGAGCAAGGGGCGAGAAAGATAGACACTGCCACTGCCAAACAGGCTTCGATTTTTGATATCAACGACAGTAACTTCGGTTGAGGGGTGATCTGATACTTTGGCCAAAGAGTTTAAGCGGAGGATCAATTTATGTTTTTGTTGAGCCAGATAATAATCAGTTACTAAGGGAGTTGCTGAGCCAAAAACTAGGGTCGCATTGTGTAGACTAGATAGTTTAGCGGCTACTCGTGTGGCTTGATAGTGGGGTGCTTGTTCCTGTTTGTAGGCCGGTTCATGAGATTCGTCTATTACAATTAGCCCAACATTTTTGAGAGGGCTGAAAAGAGCTGATCGGGGACCGATTACAACTAATGGTTTGTCTGCCCTAAGTATCATTTGCCAAACCATTTGGCGAGCTTTTATTGTCAGCTGAGAGTGGAGAATGATTACCTGTTTCCCGAAAACAGCGCTAAAATTCTTGGCTAACTGAGCAGTTAGGCTGATTTCTGGAGTCAAGATGATTACCGAGCGTTGCTGGGCAACAGTCTTGATGGCCAGCTCAATATAAAGACGCGTTTTACCGCTACCCGTTATTCCGTGGAGAAGGTAAGTATCTGATTTAGTAATTTGACTGAGAGCTTTGGTTTGATCGACCGTAAGTGTCGGTAGTTTATATCTTGCCGGTTTGTAAGATATCTTCGGCTGCTTGATCTCTATCGTGCCAAAGTTTGGCGGCAGTAATTGTTGGGCGATAACACCCAAGGGGCTAGGATAATAACTTGCTAGCCAGGTGCCAAGTTGAATTATTTGTTGGGGTAGGGGGGGGAGATAATCAATTGTCTCAAGCGGTTTGGTAACAAAGGACGGTTTTTTAACGGACTTAATAACTATTGCCGGAATAGTTTCCTGTTGGAGCTGAACGACCACTAATGACCCGACTCTTAATTGATTAGTACTCTGGTAAGTTAAAGCTCGGTTGCTATGGTAGCGCTGAGTCCTTGGCCAAACTTCGTAATAGTACATAATATTAGTATAGCTTTAGTCGACGATTGCCCTAAACCCTTTGTGCGCTCGGTTCCTTTTCAGGCTGTTGCTCTTTTCTAATTTAGAGAAAGTGTCCAAAATCTATATCGGAAGAATAGAAATACATGCTATACAGTAGCCGTTATTAGAAATAATTAAATAATATGCTTGATATATATAATAGAAAGAATACAATTACTAGCATGTCTTACATTACAACACTCACTAAAAATGGTCAGATGACATTGCCTAAGCCAATCCGAGATCGTTTAAGAGCTGAACCTGGTACACAGCTAAAAGTGGAATGGCAGGAAGGTAGGGCAATTATACAAGTGCAATATATAGACGAGCGCCTAAAACAGCTTCGTGAGAACTCAATAACTCACCTAAAACAACACGGTCTATATGGATTAAGTGATAAGGAGCTAAAAAAAGGAATAGAAAAAAAGAGAGTTGCATATTATGGCCAAAAGTACCGACTTTCTTGACACTAACTGTCTACTTCGTTATGTGCTAGGAGATAATGAAGCGCAAGCAAAAAAGACGGAACAACTTATTAGACATGGTGTGCAAGTAGAAGTGGCTGTATTTTTTGAGTTCGTATGGGTTCTTCAGTCGTTTTACAAAATGAATCGTCAACAAGTACACGAAAGGCTAAAAATTATTATCGAGGATAAACGAATAGGATGTGAACGAAAACTTCTTGACGAAGTAGGCCAGCATTATTTACTGTACCCCCAAATTTCATTCCTCGACATCTATTTGTCGTTAATGGCGCAGCGAAAAGGCGGTTATTTACGCACTTTTGATGAGAACTTGTCCAAAAAACTATCCCTTCATGTACACCTAATTGTCTGATATCTAACTAATTTTGTGCCTGGGGTAGCTAGACTGCTGAGCGACAGATTATAATCATTACCAACATAATTGGTCCTAAGCCTAATTCTTCAACCAGCCATATTGATTTGTGAGTATTTAGGCTCTGATTGCTACGGCGGTTGCAAATCGTACAATGGTTGGTTATACTATTTAAAGGTTGTTTGATTAACAATAAGCTTATGTTAGACATATTTATTACTTCCCGAGTACGTCGTAAAATCATTGTGATTTATGCGAAATACCCAGACTTTAAGACTCACGTAAGAGGCTTAGCTAAGCTAATTAAAGAAGATGCCGGCAATATTCAACGCGAACTTAAACGGCTTGAAAAAGTCGGTTTTTTGCACTCCGAAAAGCAAGGCAATACCAAGGTTTATTCCACCAATAAACAATTTCCAATTTTCAAAGAGCTTCAAAGTATAGTGCTAAAATCACAACGCACTCAACAAAAACGAATTACCTCGTAGCCTTAAGCTGTTGCTAAAGTAGTAGTAGTCGGTTAAAATATTGCAGATGATACAGGTAACTAGAAAAGATTCTAAAGAATCACTTGAAAATTTACTTCGCCGCTTTAACCGTAAGGTCCAGCAATCGGGAGTTGCAGCGGTTGTTAAACAACGTCAATATTTTGAGAAACCGACTTCTAAGCGTGATCGGCGGCAACGAGCCATAGTTCGCCAAGAACGGAAAGTAATCAAGCTCAAAAAAATAAAACTAGGTCATTAGAGATAATGCTTGAGCAAAAGATCGAACAGGATCTGAAAGTCGCTCTACTGTCAGGCGACAAAAACACCACGGCTACACTGCGTGGACTAAAGAGCAGTTTGTTGAATCTTAAAATTGAACAAACAAAACGTGACCAAGGCCTTAGTGATCAGGAGGTAACAGCTGTATTGCGTAAGGAGGCTAAAAAACGTCAAGAAAGTGCAGATTTGTATTTAAAAGGTGGCGCCCAAGATAGAGCTCAATCTGAACTAAATGAAAAAGCGTTAATTGAGCGTTATCTGCCAGCTCCATTATCCGAAGAAGGTCTTATTCAGATTGTAACTCAAACTATTGCCGAACTCGGGGTTAACGATCCATCAGCCATGGGTCAGGTTATAGCAGCAGTTAAACAAAAAACAGCCGGTGCTGCAGATGGAGCGGTTATTGCTCGTTTAGTGAAAGAGGGACTTAATAAATGATCATACTTATGGGTTTACCAGGATCGGGCAAGGGGACACAAGGTAAAATGTTGGCTGATCAACACGATCTGCACCTTATATCAATGGGTGAGTTAGTCAGGCTATACGTAACTGGTGATCGCCGTCAACGTATGCTGGCCGGTGAGCTGCTGGACGACGAGGAGGTGATAAAGATTCTCGACCAGGTCTTAAAAACTCTGCCAACGGATGAAGAATTTGTACTTGATGGTTTTCCAAGGACCCCTGTTCAAGCCGAGTGGTTAATCGAACAAGTGCATGCTGGCCGTTTTCAGATTGATGAGGTCTTTTATCTATCTGCCTCCACTGAAACAGTTAAACGACGGCTTAAAAATCGTGGTCGGATTGATGACAAGGACGATATTATTAATGAACGTTTTCGGGAATACGAGCAATTAACACGACCTCTTGTCGAATGGTTTAGGCAGCATGATATTAAAGTTACTGATATTAATGCTGAACGCACAGCACCTGAAGTCAACGACGAAGTTATAAAATACCTAGCTAGTAAATAGCCTGTCAACAGATGACTACTCGTATTAAAACAGCTAACGAAATTGGTGCTATGCGTGAAGGCGGCAAAATGCTAGCCTCTGTTTTAAGACTCCTTTCTGAAAAACTTGAACCCAATATATCTACAAAGTATCTGGCTGATATCGCCGCTAAAGAGCTAAAAAGTCTTGGTGGCCAACCAGCGTTTTTGGGCTACCAAGGATTCCCAGATGTGCTATGCGTATCTCTCAACAATGAGGTAGTTCATGGTATTCCGAGGGCTTCGCGTATAATTCGGGACGGTGACATTGTTAGTCTTGATTTTGGAGTTCAATATAAAGGCCTGATTACTGACTCAGCTATAAGCTTAATAGCTGGCAAACCGAAACAAAGAGGCCACATTCAACTTATAGAAGACACCCTGGAAGCCTTGAATATAGCTATCAATAGAGTTCACGACCAGGTTCGTACTGGGGATATTGGATCGGTAATTGAGAATTTTCTGAAACGTCATAATTACGGTATTGTTCGTGATCTGGTTGGGCACGGTGTTGGGCATGCTCTCCACGAAGATCCCAATATCCCAAACTATGGTCGGGCTGGTAGCGGACCCTGGCTTTCTAGGGGCATGACCATTGCCATCGAACCAATGGTAACGCTTGGTACTGAAGAAGTAGTAGTTGATGATGACCACTGGACAGTTTTGACTCGAGATGGATCTTGGGCGGCACACTTTGAACATACTATTTTAGTCACTAAAGACGGTGCTGAAATACTAACCAAGATCTAAAAAAAGACTTAACTTGATGCTCAAAACGTCTGGACAAGTGTTCTAGGGCCTTCAAGTAGTTGTTAAAAAACTTGCAACGAGCGATATAATGCTCTATATCTATATCTGGAAGTACAAATAAAGAAACAAAAATAAAATGGATCAGTCTTTGGTCACCGATAGTGACCTGACAGAACAGGTTAAACTGGCCTCTGCATTAGAAAATAGGGGTTATTTAGAGGTGCATCCAGAGCCAAAAGAAACGACGATAAATCAGTCGGGATCGGGCTCACTACCACCAGTAGCTGCTAGTCTAGACCAACAAAGTCTAAATCAACCAAAAGATGAAGCCAACACCTATCACAACACAGTCAACAATCTTCAAGTCTCTCCAGTTATTGGCTTCTCAGCTCGCTCTAAGCCATCATTCTTAAGTTCTGCCCCAACAAAAATCATAGTCGGGATATGTGTACTCGGGATTATAATCCCGGGAGCAGGAGTCTACGGAGCAAGTAAGCTGCTTGGTCACCATCAACCAATTTTCACGGCTCGCAGCCAGAACCTCAGCTCCGCTACTCTTGATCAGCTAGTGCCTACTACTCCTTCTTCTAGTCAACTGTCAACGACGGAGAGTTTTAGAAAACACTTGCAAGAATACTAAAACAATGTATACTAAAACCAGTCAATAACTATTTAGAATTATTATATGGTTACCATTAACACACTTCTCTCTCACAAGGATCAGCTTCTACTTGAAAATACGTTAATCAAGAACGGTAGAGTAGTTACATTTGACCAAATAAAGGACGTAGCAGGAAAAGGGTATTCAGTTGAGGAGCTACGTAACCGTGTTGCTCTACTATCCAAGAAAGGCTGGCTTCTTAGACTAAAGAGAGGGCTCTACTTAGTCGTTACCGACTTTAGTATTCTAGGTTTGAGCGATGTTTCAGAGTATGTCATCGCTCAAGCCCTAAATCAAAATTCCTACATTTCTTTAGAAAACGCTCTGCAGTACCATAGTATGTTCGACCAAGGTTTGCGGAGTTTTAGCAGCGTGACTAAAACTAGGGCCCGCACCTACGAAACAGAGGACAGAACAATATATCGGTTCTTTCATGTTCAAAAAGAGCTATATTTTGGGTTCACTGAAGAGGTAATCAGCAAGTCATACCGAGTCAATATGGCAGAGGCCGAAAAAGCGCTGCTCGATTTGCTTTATTGTCATTCGAGTAGCCTAACAGCAGATATTGTGCTAGAAAAGCTGAAAGATTATCAGCATAGACTAGACTTTCAGAAGCTCAAAAATTACGCCAAACACTATTCACTCCGGATAATACGGGAGGTCGGCTTTCTACTTGATGAAATAGGGGTTGAGACCAATGACCTACAGAAAATGGCTAACCTAAAACCCGGCAGTTACAGTAAAATGTCTAAGGACTCAAACGTATTTAATGCGAAATGGCGGCTGTATTATGACGCTTATCTTACTCAGTAGAGAACAGTTACAGGTCATTAACAAA
Organism: Candidatus Dormiibacterota bacterium; assembly: GCA_035534895.1. GTDB lineage: Bacteria > Patescibacteriota > Saccharimonadia > Saccharimonadales > UBA4665 > DATLRC01. The sequence goes on along the minus strand of DATLRC010000021.1, from coordinate 118,839 downwards.
CGAACGCTCAAGTATAACTTGGCTGAAGCTGAGAAGGACTACTTCTTAACAGTTGTTTCGAAGGTTATAAACGAATCAGAACTAGCCAAGAAGATCGTCTTTAAAGGCGGCACAGCAATACACCACTGCTATCTGCCACAATCTAGGTTCTCAGAAGACCTAGATTTTACCGCACTCGATGCCACCATTAACCTTGAAGAAGTTAAAAAGGTGCTGGAAGCCCAGGATTTTCTGTCGGTCAAGAAAGAGTTTGTATCAAAAGCAACGATTAAGCTGGAGCGGGTGAGATATGAGGGCGTACTGGATCAACCAAACTCACTTAAGGTAGAGATTGATTTTATCCAAAATGTTGTCTTGCCACCAAAGACCATGCCATATAAAAACGTGTGGGGTGTTGACGTCCAGGTAAACGTCATGGATATTCGAGAGATCAGTGCTGAAAAGATCCGGGCCATGAATGACCGGATACGGTACCGTGACTTCTTTGACTTTTATCTCATCATGAAAGAGATAAAACCTAACCTTACTGAGATACTTGAACTCGTTAGGCAAAAAGAAGTGCGGAAGGTAATCAGCAAAGAAAACATCCTTGAACACTGGAAACTAGCCAAGGCAGACAAGCAAAAGGAACTCGACATTGTGCGCTACAGTGCAACTGTTTTTGATGACGATGAGCTCATAACTCATGCGCTTAAAGAATTAGATTTTGAGCCGATTCCCATAAATAGTGTGTTCCAGAAAAAAGATGAATAGAAAGCTCTTTGCTTTACTGAGACGTCATTCAGATATCTTAGTAAAAAATATCTTAAAGAGGGTTACTATCCTACTTGGCTTGAAGTTGCAATTTACGAAGCCTATCCAGATAGCCTAAGGAATATTATAGATCAAGTTATTTTCGGGTACTTGACAAGCAGCTTGCTCCCCAGCAACAATAAGCGCTATACTACGGGGGAGATGGCTAGCATTAACTCCGAACATTTTGTTGGTCTGGATATCGGGACTTCGCGGGTACGTTGTGTTGTCGGCATGTATGATCCTAATATGGGGAACAAGCCGTCTATTATTGGTCATGGAAGCGCCAAGAATCAAGGTATGCGTAAAGGAGCGGTTGTCCATGTAGATGAGGTAGCCGAGGCCATCGTTCATGCCGTAACAGAAGCAGAGAGAATTAGCGGTCAGCATATTACCAGAGCGACAGTCAATGTTAACGGTACACATGTTGGTGGGCTGAACTCCAGGGGGGTGATTGCCATCAGTGCCGCCAACAGAGAAATTGGGCCAGAGGATAGACTAAGAGTTGAAGAGGCTGCCACAGTCTTGTCCTTGCCACCAAATCGTGAAATAGTGCAGTTCTTTGCTAAAAGCTATAGTCTGGACGGCCAACAGAACATAAAAGATCCTGTTGGCATGCATGGTATTCGTTTGGAAGTAGATGCCCATATTATAACGGCAGCAACGCCCAATCTTCGTAATTTAGACATGGCTCTTCAAAAAGCTGAGGTACGAATTAATAACCACGCAGTTTCTAGTCTAGCAGCAGCTGAGGCTGTCATGAACCGGCAGCAGAAAGAGGCCGGCGCCGTTCTTATAGATATCGGGGCTGGAACAACTAATCTGATGGTCATAGAGGACGGCGAAGTTCAGCATGCTGCAGTTTTACCGATTGGGGGTATGCATCTGACAAATGATCTGGCAATAGGCTTAAAAACTGATCTGGATGTTGCTGAGCAGGTTAAGATTGATCACGCCACACTCGATAAAGGTTCAGCTAAAAAAACGGTAAGCATTAAAGAAGGGAATTCGGTTCATTCTTTTGATGTGGCTCAAATTGCAATGATTACTGAAGCGCGAATTGAAGAACTTTTTGAGTTTGTCGATAAGGAGCTCCAGAAAATCCGTAAAAGCCGTAAATTACCTGGTGGTGCGGTACTGGTTGGCGGAACAGCTAAATTGCCTGGCATTGCTGAGTTTGCAAAAGAAAAGCTACAACTGCCAGCTCGAGTCGGAAAACTACAAAATGTCGGTGGTTTAGTAGATACCGTAGAAGACAGTAGCTACTTTACGGTTGTGGGACTGATGATGTTAGATATGTTATTGCCGGCCGGTGCGAATAGTAACCAAGCCCAACAATCGCATAATAGCTTTGGATTTTTGGAAAATCTTGCTCGTCGATTTCATAGGTAGCTCTAAACGGAGTAAAATTGGTTACTGAACACAAAAATTAATTTTTGTGTTGGGCATGCCAACAAACCCGATTTAAATTTTGGTTAGCCAAACTGAAGATCGTTCAAGCGCATAAATTTGTTGAACTCAACACGATAAGCAGGTATACTGTGAACATTAAAATGATTAAGTTGTTGGAGAGATAATGCCACAAGTAGTTGAGCCAGCCATCGAAACATTTGCCCAAATTAAAGTTGTCGGCGTCGGCGGTGCCGGCGGTGCCGCCATTAATAGAATGGTTGATGCCGGTATAGAAAATGTAGAATTTATTGCCATAAATGCTGATGCACAAGCTCTGCATCATTCCAAGGCGCACCGTAAAATTCACATAGGTAAGGATGCCACAAGGGGACTTGGGGCTGGTGCTGATCCGACTATAGGCCAACATGCCGCAGAAGAGTCCCGCGAAGAAATTTTGAAGGCCGTAGAGGGTGCTGACATGGTTTTCGTTACCATAGGAGCCGGAGGTGGTACAGGCAGCGGGGCCGGTCCGATTGTTGCTCAAATGGCTAAAGATCTTGGCATTCTGGTGGTCGGTTTTGCAACCAAGCCTTTTGCTTTTGAGGGAGAGAAACGTCGTCGTAATGCTGAAGTGGCCATCGAAAAATTACGCCAATCTGTAGATACTCTGATCATTATTCCAAATGATCGTTTATTGCAAACGATTGATCGTCAAACACCGCTCCTTGATGCCTTTAAAGTGGCTGACGATGTTTTACGCCAAGGCGTCCAGGGGATCTCTGATCTTATAACCGTTAACGGTTTAATTAATCTTGACTTTGCCGATGTTAAGACGGTTATGAGTAATGCTGGGTCAGCTCTGATGGGTATCGGTAGAGCCAGTGGTGATGACCGAGCAGTTAAGGCTGCACAACAAGCCATAGAATCACCTCTCCTGGAAGTCTCAATCGATGGGGCTCGGGGTATTCTATTTAATATAATCGGTGGCAATGATCTATCAATGCATGAAATTAACGCAGCTGCTGAAACAATCACTACTGCTGCTGACCCAGAGGCTAACATTATCTTTGGGGCAACTATTAATCCGGAGATTGAAGGCGAAGTAATAATTACTGTTGTGGCAACCGGATTTGATGCATCTTACTATGCAAAGCATCAGGAAACTAGCGTTCGGACCAGCGATGGACCAGTAAGCTCAGATAGTCCAGCTAACACTAAAAACGAAGAAGCTGTGATTTCAAGTATAGATATGACGCTTGATGACCCGACAAATGAAGATTTTTCAGACGACCATTCAATGCCAAACATTTGGACCATTGACGATGAAGAACAGAAGTCTAAAGATTCTGATCAGACCAAGACCGAACACCATCAAGACGCTACAATTATAAGTGGTGGCCTAGAAGAAGAGCTTGAAAAACCATCTTTTTTGCGGCGTATTGCTAAAAGACGTAATGCTGACTCCGACAAAGATTCTGACCAAAAAGAATGATCTGGCACAATGCTTCATAACGAGGGTTTATTTGTAATAAATAATACAGCGAAACATTGCTTGCAAAGCACTACTAGTAGAGTTATATTAAAGACACGCAACGCTATATGTGGCAAAAACAAAAACGTATAGGGTTAGTACTTTAAACTAAATTTAATATTTTAAGGGCAACAAGTTTCAAAGTGCCTTTAGAAGATTTGGAGGTGCGCATGAAGTGCAGCCAATGCCAAAGCGATGATATTAAAGTTATTGAATCGCGGGATGTGGCAGAGGGGCAAGCAATTCGTCGCCGCCGAATGTGTGTGCAATGTGGACATCGGTTTACAACTTACGAAAGAGTTGAACGGCCGCAGCTAATTGTTATAAAAAACGATGGCAAACGCGAGCTTTTTAACCGCACGAAGTTACTGGCAGGCCTTTATAGGGCTTGTGAGAAAACACCGATTACCAGTTTGCAACTGGAGCACGTAGTGTCAGCCATTGAGCAAGAGCTATACGCCTGTGGTGAGCAAGAAGTAAGCTCAGCCAAGATTGGCGAACTAGTAATGGATCAGCTGGCTAAACTAAACGAAGTAGCCTACGTCCGTTTTGCAAGCGTTTATAGGCGGTTCAAAGACATTGCTAGCTTCGAACATGAGTTATCACGCATTAGGCAGCGTCAAAACAGTGCCCCGGCTGTCAGTAAAGTCAAAGCCTGAACTGCTTTGACAGTTCTCTACGGTTCCGAAAAAGAATTCGGCTTCGCAGAGAGCTCACCAAAAGTTTTAGACACAGAGAGACACTGTTTAAAACGATCTGGTAAAACTCTAACAAATACATTAAAAATCAAATAAAATTAAGAGCCGGGTGGCCAACAGGCTTAAGGCTTCAATAAGTGAGGGACTATTATGGGAAACACAACTAGTTTAGGTGTGGGTCGGGTATTCACCCCCCAAAAAAGCAAGGCCTACGATCAACTAAAATGGGTTAAAAGCGATGCCGTGATCTTAAATCCAGCTAGCGAAAAGCCAGTTTTTGAGCAAAAGGACGTTGAGTTTACGCCGAGCTGGTCACTAAATGCTATTAATATTGTAGCCCAAAAATATTTTACTGGGACACCGGGTTCTGCTGATCGAGAAAATTCCCTCAAACAATTAATCGATCGAGTAGTAGACACCATTACTCGCCAAGGTAGCCAAGAAGGCTATTTTGAAACAGATGAAGAAGCCACAGATTTTAAAGAAGAGTTGAAGTATGTTTTAGCTACTCAGCGAGCTGCTTTTAATTCGCCGGTCTGGTTTAATATTGGTGTTCCATCTAGAGCTCAACAGGCCAGTGCCTGTTTTATTTTGGGTATCGAAGACACAATGCCAGCTATTCTAAACTGGTATGTCGAAGAAGGTATGATCTTTAAGGGTGGCTCAGGCTCCGGCATTAATCTTAGTCCGATTCGTTCTTCAGAGGAGCCACTTGGTAAAAGCGCCGGCACAGCCAGTGGCCCATTGAGTTTTATGCGGGGTGCTGATGCTTCAGCTGGTGCTATAAAAAGTGGCGGTAAGACTCGTCGGGCAGCTAAAATGGTCATTCTAAATGTCGATCATCCGGATATCGAACAATTTATTTGGAGCAAAGCCATTGAAGAACGCAAGGCGAGGGATCTTCAGGCTCTTGGCTGGGATATGAGCCTTGATGGCAAAGACTCTTTCAGTGTCCAATACCAAAATGCCAATATATCGGTAAGGGTCAGTGATGACTTCATGCAGGCTGTTTTAAATGATGGTGATTGGGATCTTAAAGCTGTTACCACCGGCAAAAGCATTAAAACGGTTAAGGCTCGGGCTCTTTTCCGGCAGTTTTCTGAGGCTGCTTGGGAATGTGCTGATCCTGGCATGCAGTTTAATACGACCATCAACCGCTGGCATACTACTCCAAATGCGGGTCCAATTACAGCCAGTAACCCATGTTCCGAGTATATGCATCTTGATAATTCTGCCTGTAATCTGGCATCAATCAATCTGCTGAAATATTTGAAGCAAGATAACAGTTTTGCTATTGATGAGTTTAAGCATACGGTGGAACTAGTATTTACGGCCCAAGAGATACTGGTTGGTTATAGTCAATATCCAACCGCTAAGATTACCAAAAACGCTAAGGCTTACCGTGAGTTAGGTATTGGTTATGCCAATTTAGGAGCGCTCTTAATGGCCCAGGGTTTACCCTACGATTCACAAGAAGGCCGAGCTCAAGCGGCAGCTATCACTGCTCTTATGACAGGTCATAGCTACGCCGTGAGTGCCAAATTAGCTCGTCGCGTTGGCCCCTTTGCCGGATACCACAATGACCGGGACAATATGCTGAAAGTGCTCAAAATGCACCGTCACGAAGTTTCCAAAATAGATGCTGGTCTGGTTAGCGAAGAACTTTTAAGTGCTGCAGCTAGCGCATGGGACGAAGCAGTAGAGCTTGGTGAATTACACGGTCTTCGAAACAGCCAAGCTAGCTTATTGGCTCCGACTGGTACTATTGGCCTGATGATGGATTGTGATACAACCGGTATTGAGCCAGATTTGGGACTAGTAAAAGTCAAGAAGCTGGTTGGAGGTGGCACGATGAGTATTGTTAATCAAACTGTACCGAGAGCACTTCTGGCGCTTGGGTACTCCAAGAAACAAGCAGAAGAAATTGTAGATTATATTGATACCGAAAAGACAATACTTGGTGCGCCTGGCCTTAAAAAGGAGCACGAACTGGTTTTCGCTTGTTCTATGGGTGATAACGCCATTCACTATCTGGGTCATGTCAAGATGATGGCCGCCGTACAACCTTTCTTAAGCGGTGCGATCTCTAAAACCGTTAACATGCCTGCAGATGTTACTGTTGAGGATGTTGAACAGCTACACATCGATGCCTGGAAGATGGGTCTCAAGTCAGTTGCTATTTACAGGGATAACTCAAAGGTTGCCCAGCCCCTAAGTATGGCTAAGAAGGAAGGTGTGGAAAAAGAAGTTCTGGCTGTTTCTGAAACGGATAAGATAATTGTCAAAGGTGCTGTCCGCCGGCCGTTGCCAAAGGTGCGCACCGCTAAAACATTCAGTTTTACCGTTGGCGGGATCCACGGCTACGTGACGGTAGGTGAGTACGAAGACGGCGCACCGGGCGAGTTGTTCATAAATATTGCCAAAATGGGCTCGACCCTGGCAGGTTTAATGGATTCCTTTGCTCGCAGCGTGAGTTACGGGTTGCAGTACGGGGTGTCTTTAAAGAGTTACGCCAAAGGATTGAGTAATATGAGTTTTGCTCCAAGCGGTATTACTGACGATCCTGAAATTCGGACAGCCTCTAGCTTAATAGACTATATTTTCCGTCGTTTAGCGTTGACTTACTTAAGTTTTGACGACAGGCTGGAACTAGGCATGGCATCGATAAATGACATGCCTACTGATAGCCAAACCTCACTATTAACAGAAGACAAGGCTGAAGAAAAAGTAACAGCAGAAAACACTGAACCAACCGAACCTACTCTGGCATCAGTAACTCAAATTCTAAACAAAAACGAAGCTTGGACTTTGCCTACTTCAGCTCTAAAAACTCAACGAAACGATGATGCCGCACCCCTTTGCTACAACTGTGGCAATCAAACTCAACGGGCTGGCAACTGCTACGTATGCGGCTCCTGCGGGTCAACTACCGGCTGTAGCTAGCCTAGCTTAAGCCCCCAGTCTGATAGTCCAAGGAGGTGGCAGGAGAAGTTTTGAGATACCGGCTGCCAAATTGCATTAGGCTTATGATAAACTGGTCAATATGAAAATCAGTATTATTTATCGCCCAAGTTCGGATCACGGGAAAGACATCGAATCTTTTATCCAAGATTTTCGAAGGCGGCACGACAGTAGTCGCGTGGAAGTGTTAAATATAGACAGTCGTGAAGGCAGTGCTATGGCTAGTTTATATGATGTCATGAATTATCCGGCTATACTGGTTCTACAGGATGACGGTACGCCTATCAAAGTCTGGGAAGGCGAGGTGTTACCTTTAATGGACGAAATAGCTTACTACACATTCAGTGCCTAGTAGGATATAATAAGCTTACAATTTATAGGAAATCCGTAATCAGTGGCAATCAACCACTAGGAGCGGGAAGAAAAGCTGAAGAATGCTTGATACCAAAAGCACCAGCTGATTAGAACCCGCCGGGTGAGCCCGTTACAGCCATAATTAAGTCCCAAAAAGTAGGATGGTACCGTTCCTTTTCAGGAACTCCTACATTCAATAGAGGGGACTTTTATTATTAAAAAGAGGTAAATAGATGGCCGTTCAGAAAAAACACTTTTTAGCCGAAATTGAAGAGCAGATGCTTAAAACCTGGGAAGACGAGTCTACTTTTTCAAAAAGCTTGGAAAGACGGAAAGACAAACAGGTCTTTAGTTTCTATGATGGGCCTCCATTCGCCAATGGTTTGCCTCACTATGGTCACCTCCTCCAGACAACCATTAAAGATACCGTTACTCGTTATAAGACTATGCAAGGATACTATGTGCCTCGTCGCGTGGGCTGGGACACACATGGCCTACCAGTTGAGTATGCCATTGAAAAACAACACGGTTTCAAGGGGAAAAAAGATATCTTAGCTTATGGAATTGATAAATTTAATGCCGAATGTCGAGATTCGGTGTTTATGTATAAAGATGTCTGGGAAAAGATGTTTAAGCGAGTTGGGCGTTGGGCGGACTATAACAAAACCTATACCACACTTGATGAGAGTTACATTGAAAGTGTTTGGTGGGTTTTTAAAACCATCTATGATAAAGGGTTAATCTATAAAGACTTTCGGTCTTCTCCCTATTGTCCACGTTGTGCTACGCCACTATCTAATTTTGAGCTCAATCAGGGTTATCAAGATAATGTGTCAGACCCCAGCCTTTATGTTAAATTTAAGCTGGCAAAAGAAGATGCCTATTTATTGGGGTGGACAACCACTCCCTGGAGTTTACCTGGCAATGCGGCCATTGCCGTTAATCCTGATGCCAAATATGTATATGTTGAGGTTCAAGATGATGAAGCTAAGTCAGAAAGACTGGTTCTGGCTCGTGATCGATTACCAGCACTTAATGTCGAAACCTATCACATTGTAAAAGAAGTCATGGGCAGTCAGTTAATTGGCTTAGAATATCAACCACTTTTCAAATTGAAGAATCTGGAGAACTATCCAAATAGTCAAAATCTATATAGGGTGTGGGGTGCAAAGTTTGTTAGTATCGAAGATGGCTCTGGAATATTGCATGTAGCACCAGCTTTTGGCGAGGATGATCTTGGGCTTGCCAAAACAAATCAGATACCAGTTCTAATTACAGTTGATGAAAACGGGCACATTAGCAAAGATCTTAATTTACCAGAAGCTATTGCCGGAAAATTCTTTAAACAAGCCGATAAGTTAATAGTGGCTTATCTCAGTGAGCGGGACCTGGTCTATGCTGCTGAGACCATAAAGCACACCTATCCATTTTGCTGGCGTTGCGATACCCCCTTGCTATACTATGCAACCGACTCCTGGAATATCCGGGTTTCGGGCGTCAAAGAACAGCTGGTTCATAACAACACTAAAATAAACTGGATGCCGAATCATATTGCTGAGGGTCGTTTTGGCAATTGGCTTGGTCAAGCTCGTGACTGGGCGATTAGTCGTAATCGTTTTTGGGGAGCGCCAATTCCTGTCTGGATGAGCGAAGACGGGGAAGTGACTGTTATTGGTAGCGTTGACGAACTTCGTTCTAAAGCTATAAATCCAGAAAAAATCACTGATTTACACCGGCCATTCATAGATGAGGTTAAGATTAAAACCGCTTCTGGAAAGATAGCCAGCCGTATTCCTGAAGTGTTCGATTGCTGGTTTGAAAGTGGCTCTATGCCTTATGCCCAAGACCATTACCCCTTTGACAATAAGCAACAATGGGAAAAACACTTCCCGGCTGACTTTATTGCTGAGGCAATTGACCAGACCAGGGGCTGGTTTTATACATTACATGTTCTGGCAAGCCTTCTTTTTGATAAACCGGCCTTTTTAAATGTTATTTGCAGTGGTTGGATTGTGGCTGCTGACGGTGAAAAACTATCAAAACGCAAAAAAAACTATGCACCAATGGACGAAGTGTTTGACCTTTACGGTGTTGACACGATGCGCTTTTTTATGGCCAGTAGCCCTCTAGTTAACGGTGAAGACACTCGTTTTAGCACTGATCATTTGCGTGATGTTCAACGACGGGTCTTCATGAGTCTGAACAATATTTATAGCTTCTATAAACTTTATGCTGATGTTGATGGCTGGGTACCAACCAAACCCATGGATGAACCACAAAGTAATAATATTCTTGATCAATGGATAATCTCACGCTTGAACCAAACCATAGCTGAGGTCAGTATCGCTCTTAATGAATATCGACTTGACCGAGCTACTCGTCCGATTACTGATTTACTCGACGATGCTAGTAACTGGTTTGTGCGTCGTTCTCGCCGGCGGTTCTGGAAAAGCGATGATGATAGCGACAAACAGCAAGCTTACGCCACGTTGCACTATTGCTTGCTCAGATTGTGTCAGTTATTGGCTCCTTTTGCACCATTTCTGTCTGACCACCTTTGGCGTCAACTAGTAGCTGGAACAAGTTTGCCGACGTCAGTTCATTTAAGCGACTGGCCTCAGGCGGGCAAGGTGGATCATCAACTAATGGAAGAAATGTCACAAGTCAGAGGGTATATTGTCGAAGGTCTAGCCCAAAGAGCAGAAGCTAAGATTAAAGTTCGTCAGCCCTTGGCACAAGTAACTATGCCGCAGGTGTCCAAGGTTTATAGAGACGTAATCACCGAAGAGCTAAATGTTAAACATCTGATTTGGGGCGAGGCAGTACAAGTTGACACTGAACTGACACCAAAACTTAAAAGTGAAGGTCTGATGCGTGAAATTGTACGTAACGTTCAAAGTGCCCGCAAACAAGCTGGCCTGGCAGTGGATGATCGCATAAATCTTGTGCTCAAAAGCACTGCACCGAAATTAAAGACCGCATATAGTGAGTCGGAATTGGCGACGGTTATTAAGCAAGAAACGTTAGCTGTTTCGCTAAATCAAATTAGCGAGCCGAGCTTTTCAACAAGCATTCAGGTTGAAGGGAGTGATCTAAAGATAGGTTTTTCTAAAGTAACTCCTTAAATTTAACCTCCCGACTGTCTTGATTTTGGAAAACAGACAGCGCTTTACAGAGAAGCGTATTTTTGATAAGCTACTTTGGTAATAATTTTCAGAGACAATATAATAATGAAAAAAGCAGTAATTAAAACTGGCGGCAAGCAATACCTAGTTGTCGAAGGGCAGACCCTGAAGGTAGAGCTTCTTAAAAATGACCAAAAGACGCTATCTTTTGAACCATTATTGATAATCGACGAAGAGAGGGTAAACATAGGAAACCCTTTTGTTGCTCAGGCAAGCGTAACAGCAGAAATTGTTGAGCAAGATGTTCAAGCCGATAAGGTTTTAGCAATAAGGTACAAGGCCAAAAAGCGAGTTCATAAAGTTCGTGGTCATCGTCAGCACCAAACTGTTTTAAAAATACTTAAAATTTCATAAACCAAAACTTTCATTATGGCTGTCTAGTTCCGAAGTCTCTAATTCATAAAACATAAACTGCTTGTGGATAAAGGCAATGGCCCCAAAATAGTGTTATTTTATGCACAACAGGTAAATTTAATTTTTCTTGGTTTGAAGATAAACAAAAATCTGTCTAACTCAGGCAATAAATAATAAACGTTATTGAAAAAACAATACTTAATTACAAAAAATATAAAGTTTATTATATTTTAGAGAATAGATTTCTTGCTCAAAAAAGGCTTGAAATGTAGTAGTGCCCAGGTAGATACTATTTAGCACAGGGCGTAATAGGGATTACCTTATTGAGTCCTCCCAACAAATACTTGGGTAAAACTAAGACCAAAATCACTAAAAGACAGTAATAAACATCTCAAAAAAACGAGATTGCGAGACACACCTAAAGGGTAAATATTATCCCAGGTGTGTCTTGCGTTTTAGGCAATTACTTAGTTGAGCTGTTATCTGATAGAATGAGAGTTGATCATGGGCGAAGATAACCTCAAAAAGAGTCATATTATAGCGGTTCTTAACCAAAAGGGTGGAGTTGGTAAGACAACCACAGCCATTAATCTGGCTTCCTATCTTGCCAAAGCGGGCCAAACAGTCTTATTGGTTGATTTAGACCCACAGGGCAATGCAACCAGTGGCCTAGGCTTGTCTCACGCAGCACAGTCAGGCGGAACCTACGAGGTCCTAATCAACGGCATTGATATTACTGACAACCTGCAAACAACAGAGGTCGAAGGATTTCATTTGTTGCCAACAAATGCTCAATTAGCGGCGGCAGAAATAGAATTAGTTGGCCAGAAAGAGCGAGAGTTTGCCCTAAAAAAAGCATTGGTTGGTGTTGACCACGACTTCATCATTATTGACTGCCCTCCAGCCCTTAGTCTACTAACAATCAATGCCCTAACGGCCGCCGATAGTTTAATAATTCCGGTCCAGGCTGAATATTATGCGCTAGAAGGTCTTGGGCAGCTACTAAGTGTTGTTCAGCAGGTTCGTGCAGGACTGAATACAAAACTTGAACTACTTGGTGTGTTGATGACAATGTATGACAGCAGGACAACTTTAAGTGAGCAAGTTAAAAGAGAAGTCGAACAACATTTTGGTGATAAGGTTTTTGATGTAGTTGTCCCGCGAAATATTCGATTGGCTGAGGCACCAAGTCACGGTAAACCAATTTCCCATTATGACAAATGGAGCAAGGGAGCAAGAGCCTACAAGCAGTTAGCTCACGAAGTCCGACAGCGTACTGGTATTCCCAAAAAGAAGTAAAATTATTTTTTGATTAGAGAATTCAGTAAATCGATTAGCTTTTCAAGTTGAGTGTCGTTGGTAAAATTTATTTCTAGTCTGCCACCATGGGCGGTACGGCGAATCAGGACCGTTGTTGCTAGTTTTTGGCTAAGTATCTTTGTGGCTGCTGTTTCGGTTTGAACTCTAGCATGGGCTAGCTGATGTTCTTTAAAGCCCTCTTTGACACTTACAACATAGCGTTCCGCCTGTCTTACGCTCCAACCATTCTTAATAATTTCGTTCAGTAACTTCGATTGATTTTCGGGGTTGTTTTTGAGAGCCAAAACTGCTCGGGCATGACCTTCACTTATTTTATTATCAGCCAGAGCTTTGAATGCCTCAGACGGTAATTGCAAGAGTCGTACAATATTATGGACAGTTGAAGAAGCTTTTCCTAAACGTTTGGCAATATCTTCATAGGCGATATTAAACTGGTTATGTAAACGGTCAAGGCTGGCAGCTTGTTCAAGAGGGCTAAGATCGACTCGCTGTACATTTTCAACTAACGCAATTTCCAGTTGGTCTAGCTCTTTTAGACTACGCACTATAGCAGGAACAGACTCTAATTTAGCCAAACCAGCTGCTCGCCAGCGTCTCTCACCGGCAACAATGCGGTATTTATTTTCTGACAAGGGAGTAACAATTATTGGCTGAAGAATACCGTGATTTTTGATAGAAGCGGCCAATTCTCCAAGGGCCGTATCGTCAAAATTATGACGTGGCTGCTTAGAATGTGGTTCCAGTTGTCCTAGAGGTATCTTTTGGATCCGTTCATCCTTTTTGAGCAAAAGTGTGCTGTCGAAATCTTGGGGGATCAGAGTCGTTAAGCCTCGACCCAACCCCCGTGTTGGTGTTGCTGACATAATGAGTCAACTATAGCACAAGCTAGGAGAGTTCGCCCGAGCAGACTTACAAAAACTCCCATCGCCTGTCTAAAAAACTTGGGCTTGAGAAAGCGGGAAAATTCGCAAAACTAACTTGCCGACAATTTGATTAGCATTAATCGGACCGAATAAGCGCGAGTCTAAAGAGTCTGGACGATTGTCACCACAAACAAATAACTGGTCTGGGCCCAGAGTTAGGTTAATATCGCCCGTAGTAGTTGTCAGGTGATGATCATGATTATAGGCTAGTGTTTGGTCTGGCTGAAAACCAGCAGGATATTGCTTGTTATATATTGTTAAATTGCCATTTTTAACTACAACATGATCGCCTGGTAGGCCGATAACTCTTTTAATAAGTTGTTTTGTATTACCTTGGCCAAATGCACTGAGACCGCTTTCTTGAAAGACGATAATGTCGCCTCGAGCTGGAATGTAAGAATGGTCAGTAATTCGGGCCCAGGTTCGAGGTACCTTCCAAATAATTAGCTTATCTTGGTTCTCTAAGGTCGTCTCCATACTTGGACCATCAACTTGATAAGAGCGAAAAACAAAAGCAATCATCAGTAGAGCAATGCCCAGAGCGACAACCAAGATACCTACAAATGAAAGAAATTCACGAAACCCCGAAGGTTTTGGGATGTTAGAATTTCTGTCCGGGTTAACGACTGGGGCAGGTTCTCCAAACTGGCTGCTCGGTGTCGGAAGATTGACAGGTAGGTTTTTATTTGGGTCATCCATATCAGGATTTTACTATAACATAAGCAGTGCTGAAGCCAGCATAATAGCCAAAAAGGAAGGTCCTATAAAAAGCTTCCCCAATTCGCTAAAGTGGTCTTGGCTGACAATTTTGTTTCTGTAGGCGTAAGCTTTATACTAGGATTTATAGAAATGGATGATTACAGCGTGCCGCGGAGTAACCGGCCTAAACCGCGGCCAGATTTAGATGGCTTTTTTGTTTCTCGTAGTGCCGCCAACCGGTTGGTATTGCCAGATCGTTCATTTCCCGATAGCGTACAGGCTAGGCGTCCGAGTATTGAGCGCTATCGCTTTGGTCAACTAACCGTTAGGCCCAAGGCAATTGTTCAACAAGAGCAGCCGATTGCCATAGCCCAGCCCAAAATTAAAATTGATATGGCTTTACCGGAAGCAACTGCTTCAAGCCATAACCATAAGTTACCGCTCAAGGCCAATAGGCTAAAACAAGTGCGCCAATGGTCGTTAAGAGCTGTAGTGCTGGTGCTGGTTAGCGTAATTGGTCTTGGAGGGCTATTACTCGGTCAAGGTTATTTTAAGTTACACAAGGTCTTTAGAGGTGGCACTGTTAGTGCTGCTGCGCTGCAAGTTAATACTGACCCATCGCTCTTAAAGGGAGAAGGTGATGGCCGCGTTAATGTTCTGCTCCTAGGACGCGGTGGCGGCAACCATGATGCACCCGACTTAACAGACACCATGATGTTAGCTAGCCTTGATCCAGTTAATCAAAAGGCTGATTTGGTAAGTATTCCTCGAGATTTATGGGTCAATATAGCTGGATTTGGTGATATGAAAATTAATGCTGCTTGGGAAATGGGAAAATATAAATATCTTGGCCGGATCAGTAGCGATATGTCGAATCAACAAGCCACAACAGCCGGCTTTAACTTGGTTGACCAAACCGTAGAACGGGTTTTTGGTGTACCTATTGATTACAATGTTTTAGTTGATTTCCAGGCCTTTAAGCAAGCTGTCGATACTGTTGGCGGAATAACTGTTAACGTACCGACTGATCTTTGGGATCCGACAATGGCCTGGGAGAATAACTGGAATCCGATTCTGGCCAAAGCCGGTGTTCAAAACTTTAACGGAAAACGAGCCCTATTGTATGTCCGATCACGAGAAACTACTTCTGATTTTGCCAGGACCGAGAGGCAGCGGGTAGTTATGGTAGCTCTCAAGCAGAAAGTAGTCAGTCTTGGCACGCTCAGTAATCCTCTGAAGCTTGGTGGATTGATGAGTGCTTTTGGCGACAATGCCCAAACCGATCTATCTCTTAATGACGCCTCACGGCTTTACAGCCTATTCAAAAACATTAATGGCAGCGATATTTCATCAATTGGCTTAGCTGATCCGCCCAACAATTTTGTGACAACTGGAGCGGCTGGCAATCAATCAATCGTTCAGCCACGAGCTGGCTTATTCGATTACGGGGACATTCAAACCTATCTGCGAGGTGTGCTGAAAGATGGCTATCTAACGAGAGAGAACGCTAAGATAACTATCTTGAATGGTACGACTGAACCAGGTTTAGCCACTGCTAAGGAAGCAGTGCTTAAGAGCTATGGTTATAATGTAACAACAGTCGCTAATGCACCAAGCAATGGTTATACTAAAACAATGATTATTGATCTGACCAACGGTAAAGATAAGTATACCAAGCATTATTTGGAGCAGCGTTTTGGAGTTAGCTCAACAACTCAAATACCCGATAGTACTATACAACCAGGGCAAGCAAACTTTATAATCATCTTAGGCAGCGATGAGACCACTAATAGCCAAAATTAAACCAGCCAGTGGCTTTGCCCACTTTTTGCACCTGGCATTACTGATGCTATTACCGGCACTAGTCTTAATTTTAGTGCGGTTGAATTTTATTCAGCTGGCTTTCAGCGTCATATTGTTAAGTAAATGGCGTATGTTTGCTGTTCGTCCTCGATTCTGGCCCGCCAACATTAGAGCTAATAGCATTGACATCATAGTCGGGGTGTCGACAGTAGTCTTTATGACTCAAAGTGGTGGAGAATTATGGCAGTTAATCTGGGCAGCAATTTACGCCATATGGTTGGTTGCCGTTAAACCGGCTAGCGGTACACTTATGATCTCGGCCCAAGCTCTTATTGGCCAACTTGCAGGCCTGATGGCTTTGTATTTAGCTTGGGCTAGCGGCCCACTGTGGGGCCTAGTATTGCTCAGTGGTTTGATTGCTTTTGTGTCAGCTAGGCACTTTTTTGATAGTTTTGACGAACCATATGCCAGACTTTTAGCCTATTTCTGGGGTTATTTTGCAGCTGCTTTAGCTTGGCTGCTTGGTCATTGGTTGTTGTTCTATGGTTTGTTAGCCCAACCGACACTTTTATTAAGCACCATAGGCTACGGCTTGGCAACTCTCTATTATTTGGACCATAACGAGCGCCTAAGTGTCCAGATTAGGCGTCAATTTGTTTTTGTAATGATCGCTATTATTCTTTTAGTTCTGACTTTCTCGGACTGGGGAGATAAAGTAGTTTAGGGAGGTAAATGGTGGATAAAAATAACACACAACAGTTGGGTTCCAAAACCAAGACCGAGTCGATGATTACAAATTCCGGGTCACCGGGACGTAGTTTAACAATAAGTTTACCGAGTTGGCGACTACCGAAACCTGCTTGGCAAAAACTGATTTGGACCTCTAGGGTTAGTCTAGTGCTTGTTCTTTTGCTAGGTCTAGCGGCTGGCTTTTTTGGTGGCTGGTTAGAAGCCAGGAATAATCAGATGGGCTTAGTAAGTGGCAGTTTAAGCCAAGAGAAAAAGGTGGTCACTAGCCAAAGTCAGCTAATATCCCAGATAGCTAAATTAGTTGGTCCTAGTGTAGTCAGTGTTAATGTCACCGGACAACAAACAACACCCAGTTTATTTGGTTTTAGCCAATCACAGCAGACGGTAGCGGCCGGTACTGGGATAATTATTTCGTCTGACGGTCTGATTATTACCAACCGTCATGTTGTTCCGGCTGGAACAACCAGTGTCAGCGTAACTTTGTCTGACGGTACTCAGTTAAAAAATGTAACTGTAGTCGGCAGGACTAACGCTAATGACAGTTTGGATATTGCTTTTCTAAAGATTCAAAATAGCAATGGCCATAAACTAATTCCGGCGGCCATTGGTGACTCAGCTCAAGTTCAAGTTGGGGACGCAGTCGTGGCCATTGGTAACGCACTTGGTCAATTCCAGAATACGGTGACCAGCGGGATTATATCAGGTTATGGTCGGCAAGTTCAGGCTAGTGACGGACTTACGCAGGCCTCGGAAAATCTTGATGATTTATTTCAAACCGATGCGGCAATTAATGAGGGGAATTCTGGTGGCCCACTGGTCAACCTCAATGGCCAAGTGATTGGTATTAATACCGCAGTGGCTGGCAATGCTCAAAATATTGGTTTTGCAATCCCGATCAATGATGTTAAGGGGTTAATCAATCAGGTTCTAAAGACCGGTAAATTTGTCCGGCCGTTCTTAGGAGTGCGTTACATTCCATTAACACCTGATGTTGCTCAAAGCTACGGCTTGAGTGTCAGCAACGGTGCCTATATTGCGCCATCAGTTGACCCAACACAACCATCAATTGAACCAGGTAGCCCAGCCGCTAAAGCTGGTTTACAGGAAGGAGACGTTATCAGCCAAGTCAACGGGACAAATATAGATCAGAGCCATAGCTTAACAACTCTCTTAAATCAGTACTCAGTTGGCGACAAACTTAGGTTAACCATTTTGCGGACCGGGCAGACACTTAACCTTAGCGTTACTTTGGAAGCAGCTCCAGCCGGCTAGAGAGCAAAAAGTTGTATAAAGTCGTCAGTTGCCCTTAAGCCATAGTTATGGGCTTTGGCAATTTCGGTCAGCATTGCTTGTTGTGGTGGTAGGCACTCAGTTAGAACATAGATTGGTTTATTGCCTAAGGGATCAATTTGTTTGAAGAGGTTGCGATATAGATCGAGACCGTCTTCACCGCCATAGATAGCAATATGTGGCTCACGCATTGCCGCTGGATTAATTTGGAAGCTGTTCGGAACGTAGGGTAGATTACAAAGTAGGACACAAGCCTTGAGGTCGTGGTGGGCATAAAGGGGCAACAACAAGTCGCCTTTTATGAACTCGATATCGACATTATATTTTTTGGCATTTTGTTTAGCTACCGCTAAGCTACTGTCATTAATATCGGTTGCTATGACCTCTGCACGGGGCAGTTCTAGCTTTGCAGTAATGGCTAGTGCCCCAGAACCAGTACCAATGTCAATTATCATCGGCTGTTTGGCTAGAGGTAAAGCCAGTAATGCGTCAATCATGGTTTCTGATTCTGGCCTTGGCTCCAGTACTCGATAATCAATGTAAAACTGTCGTCCATAAAACTCGCTCTTTTGTCTTATATAAGCTAAAGGTTCATGTTGGCAACGTTTTTCAATCTGTTGATCGAGCTGAGTTTGCTGTTCGCTGCTCAGCTCAATCTCTGTATGAGCCAGTAGATTGGCTCTATCGGTTTTCAACATATCTTCAAGCAAAACCAGGCAGTCCAAGCGGGCAGTACCAATACCCTCTTTTTCTAATTGAGCGGTTGACGCCGCTAGCCAGCTACCTATAGTCACACTTTAATTATAGAGCACAGATGCTAATCTATATTGTCAGAGTGATCCAGCGAGTTAATGGTTATGTAGTAGCTTGGATTAGTCTTCTTGGCTGATCAGTTGATGCTCATAGGCCGCTAGCTGGTTGATCAGATCATCAATATCGCCGTTTAGGGCTCCGGCAATATTGCTGCGTGAATAGGCTATTCGGTGATCGGTAATACGATCTTGTGGGAAATTATAGGTTCGAATTTTTTCGCTTCGATCTCCTGTGCCAATTAATTTCTTTCGGGCATCAGAAAGTTGTTTTTGATCATCGTCGATTTTTTGTCTCAACAGACGGGCTCGTAAGACTGACAGAGCTTTGGCTTTGTTTTTAATTTGTGATTTCTCATCCTGGCAAGTGACCACAATACCGCTCGGCAGGTGAGTTACTCGTACTGCTGAGTCGGTTGTATTAACGCTTTGGCCACCGTGACCACTGGAGCGATAAACATCGATTCGAAGGTCGTTGGGGTTGATGTCGATATCTGATTCTTCGGCCTCTGGCAGAACAGCAACCGTTATGGTGCTGGTGTGAATCCGGCCCTGACTTTCGGTTACTGGCACCCGTTGAACACGGTGTACGCCGGCCTCAAACTTCAGGTTCTTGAAGGCTGCCTGTCCATGAACAGCAAAAATTATTTCTTTAAAACCACCAGCCTCGGACAGATTCTCGCTTAATAATTCGATTTTAAAACCGTGATTCTCGGCCCAACGGACATACATTCGGTAAAGTTCACCAGCAAATAGACTAGACTCGTCACCACCTGCAGCAGCTCTTATTTCAATAATTACGTCTCGTTCGTTATTGGGATCTTCTGGTGTTAGCCGAGCTAACAGTTGTTGCTGGTTGAGTTCTATTTTATGAGCCAGACTTTCAGACTCAGACAGTGCCAATTGCTGTAACTCGGAATCAGAACTATCTTTTAGCTCCTCTGCCGCTCGTTGGTCTTTTAGTAATTTAGCCTGTTCATCAAATAGTCTAATTAAATCCTGGAGTTCATTCTGCCGCCGTGCCAGTTGCGGATATTTTTGGTCGCTGAAAATAGCTGGGTCTTGCAGTTTATGTTGCAAATCCTCGAGCTCAGCACGTATTTGTTGTTCACGGTGGTCCATAGGTATTTCTCTAGTATATAGCTAAAAATTAAAAGCTGCCTAAACAAGTCACCTGACATAGGTCAATCGGGGGCTGTTTTTAATCAGGCTTTGGTTTTGGTGGCCGTCTTGGCTTCAAACTTCTCGGCTTTAGCTGCTTGTCGTTTGGTTTGTTTCTGGGCGGCTGAGGCTCTTTTCTGACGAGCTGCTACTCCAGCTGCCGCTCTGGCTTTAAACTTGTCAACTCGGCCCTCAATGTCTAAAATTCGCTCCTCACCAGTGAAAAATGGATGCGAGGCACTGGAAATATGTAGCTTAACCAGTGGATATTCGTTGCCGTCTTGCCACTTAATAGTTTCTTCAGAAATAACAGTTGAGCGTGTTAAAAAACTGAAACCGTTATTCAGGTCCTCAAAAACAACCGGTCGATAATTGTCGGGGTGGATAGCTTTTTTCATAATCGAAAATATAGTATATATATCTGTTAGCGTTAGGTCAATAGAGACGGCCCAAGAATGGGCTTGTTTTATCGCTTGCGTCAGACATATCAATCTGTTAGAATAGCTCAGTAATATATTAATCAAGTTGGGATTTGATCCTCTCATTCAGACAGTCTTTCTAGGCATGAATGAGCGCCCAATTGAAGAGAAAGGACCTCAAATTTATGGCTACGGACGTCGATATTAAACAATTACTGGAAGCCGGAGCTCATTTTGGCCACAAAACTAGCCGTTGGCATCCCAAAATGAAACCTTTTATTCACTCAACTCGTGAGGGGACCCACATTATTGACCTGACAAAGACAGTTGAAGGATTAGATAAAGCACTTGCTTTTCTGAGCAAGACAACAGAGAGCGGTAAGCAAATCTTGTTAGTTGGCACTAAACGGCAAGCACAAACTATCATACGCAAATTGGCTGAAGATTGCTCGATGCCCTATGTCACAGAGCGTTGGCTTGGAGGTATGCTCACTAACTGGAATACCATTGGTGCTAGGGTTAAGTATCTTAAGGATTTGGAGAGTCGAATGGCTAGTGGCGAGCTGGCCAATAAGTACAGTAAACTTGAAGTACAGCGCTTTCAAGAGGAAATTGATCAGATGAATGTCGTTTATGGTGGGATCAAGGACATGAATAGTCGCCCCGGAGCCGTTTTCATTATCGATATTGTGATCGAGAGTAATGCCGTTAAGGAAGCCACCAAAATAGGCATACCAATTGTCGGCTTGGTTGATACCAATGCCGATCCCAGCCTGGTGCAGTATCCGATCCCAGCTAATGATGATGCCATCAAGACTATTCAGCTGATAGCTGATTATGTCAAACAGGCAATTGATCAGGGAAAGGGAAAACAGGTTAAAACAACTGTTGATAAAGAAACAATGGAAGGCTCCAAATAATGTCCGTAGACATTAATGTGATCAAGCGCCTGAAAGATCTGACTGGTGTTGGCCTGACAGACGCCAAGCTGGCTCTGGAAGAGGTTGGTGGTGACTTTGATAAAGCTCTACAAGCGATGCGTAAAAAGGGGCTGACCAAAGCCGAGAAGCGTACTCAGCGAGAAGCACGAGCTGGCCTAGTCGGTACCTATAACCATGATGGACGGATTGGCGTTCTAGTGGAAGTTAACTGCGAAACAGACTTTGTAGCCCGCAATGAAATTTTTGTTAACCTAGTTAAGGATCTGGCCATGCAAATTGCTGCCACTAATCCAGAATATGTCGATCTTGATCATGTGCCGCTTAAAGTCCGCCAAAAAGTTGAAGCTGAACTGACAGAACATGCGGCTAAAAGTTCAAAACCGGCTAGCATTGTTGCTCAGATGGTAGCCGGGCAAGTCAATAAGTACTTTGCTGAAAAGTGTTTGCTGGATCAGCCATTTGTTAAGAAGCCTGAACAAACAGTGGCCGATTATGTCAAAGAGCATAATGCCAGACTTGGCGAGAACATTGTTGTTCGACGTTTTAGCCGTTTGGCTCTAGGTGAACTGGAATAAGCTGTTTAGGAAGTAATGAGGTCGATTAGTAACGCGGTGTATACTATAGACAACAATATGAATCCCAATCAGATAATTGACCAATCGGTGGCAAAATTCAAGCAAGTAACAGATCACTTTGAGGAAGAACTTAAGAAACAACGTACTGGCCGGGCTCATCCGAGCATGCTCGATGGTCTAATGGCCGAGGCTTATGGCGCCCCAATGCCCTTAAACCAATTGGCAACGATTAGCGCACCAGATAGTCAATCACTCCAAATTAGCCCTTTTGACCCCAATAATTTACAGGCCATTGTTAACGCCATTCGTAATAATCCGAGCCTGGGGCTTAATCCAACTGACGATGGTCGTTTAATACGGGTACCAATACCGCCTCTTAATGAAGAGCGACGACGGGAAATTGTCAAAGTTGTCAGCCAGAAGCAAGAAGAATGTAACGTCAGCTTGCGCAATGTTCGCCATGAGACAAAGGATAGCTTGAACGCTTCTAAGAAGAATAAGCAAATAGGCGAGGATGACTTTAAACGTTTAGAGAAACTAATTGACGATGCACTAAATAAGGCCCGAGCTGTTGCTGAGCGGGCGGCTGGGGCCAAAGAACAAGAGTTAATGACTGTTTAGCGGTCTTTGTTGGCAACAAATCATAGTCTAGTCATGTAAAATAGTAAAAGTGTCAGCTTTATTACTAGTTAGTGGTTTACTATTATTTATCGGCTTAGTGGTAGCCCACGAGTTCGGCCATTTCATTGTGGCTCGGCATAGTGGCGTTGAGGTTGAAGAATTCGGTATTTTCTTCCCGCCACGATTATTCAAACATAAAACTAAATCTGGCTGGTTATTCTCGTTGAATGTTTTGCCCCTTGGCGGTTTTGTGAAACTGAAGGGTGAACATGATACTGATACAGAAGAGGGCAGCTTCGGGGCAGCAAGCCTATCTGCCAAGAGTGCAATTATGGCTGCAGGGGTGGTAGCAAACTTGGTGGTGGCTTTATTGATGTTGACAATTTTGGCCTGGATCGGGATGCCAAAGTTGTTACCCAACCAATTTACTATTGCCGGGGACACCAGAGTAGTTCAAAGCAGTATCATAGTTAACGATATTGAACCGGGAAGTCCAGCCGATAAAGCTGGCATCAAACCAGAGGATAAGTTATTGGCCATTGGCCCAAAAAACAGATTGCAGTCAGTCAATAATGCTAATAGCTTACCAAACGTTACCAAGCAATACGCCGGCCAAACAGTCGAAGTTGAGTTTATGCATCAAGGTAAGCTGCATCAAGCAGAGGTTAGTCTGCGTAGTTTAAGTGAAGTTCAACAAAGCTTGAATACTAATCAACCCAAGGGGTATCTCGGTCTTGTACCCAGTGAATTTGTGTTACAACGTTCAACCTGGTCAGCTCCAATTGTTGCTCTAGGTTTGAGTGCTCAAGTTACGGCCCTGACTTTTCAGGGCTTGGGCCACGCTTTAGGGGGTTTTGGTAGTCTAATAGCCGGAGCGGTGACAGGCAACAGGGCAGCCAGACAACATGGGCAAGCAATGGCTTCATCACAAGTAACAGGGCCGGTTGGTATTTTTGTAGTCTTAAAGGACGGCAGCCTACTGGGCTACGAGTTTATGCTTTTTATCATTGCCATCATTTCATTAACTCTAGCTATCATGAATATCTTACCAATTCCAGCTTTAGATGGAGGGCGACTTTGGATCACTCTAGTGGCTCGGAGTCTTAAAAAGCCGCTTTCGGCTGGCACTGAGGAGCTGGTTAATGCAGTTGGATTTATAGTTTTGATTGCTCTAGTTATTCTAATCAGCATTGTTGATGTCAAGCGTTTCTTCTGAGCCCGATTTGGCGGGTCAGGAATCGGCAGAACATGATCTGCCTTGGAGTGCCTGGATTGCACCGCCTTTCGTCATAGCAGTCTATGGGTTAACAACTCTCTTAATCGCGCCGTTGTTTATTGAATTGGTGGCCAGAGTCTATGGCTGGCTTAGGCACTGGAGTGTTGCTCAAAGTAATGCCTGGATCAATAGTGCTTTGGTGGTCCAGGTACTTTACGGTTTGTTGGCCTACAGCATTGTCTTAGTGGCTCTCGGTTTATTTTTGAGGCATTACCATCGTTCTTTAGCCGATATTGGTCTCAAACGGTTTCGGGGCAGTGATGTTCTGTTGGGTCTTATGGCAGTACCGGTCTATTACCTATTTTATATATTGCTACTGGCTATAGTGACTCACTTTGTGCCGGCACTGAACGTTAATCAACAACAGGACATAGGTTTTAGTAATGTCCGCGGCTTAGTGCCCCTATTACTGACCTTTATGAGCCTGGTTATCCTACCGCCTCTCGTCGAGGAGATACTTATGCGCGGCTACTTATTCACCTCTTTACGCAAAAAACTTAATTTTGGGCTAGCAGCTCTAATTACTAGCCTAATATTTGCGGCTGGTCATTTACCGGAAGGCGGCAGCAGCGGTCCGTTGTGGGTTGGGGCCCTAGATACCTTTACCTTGTCGTTGGTGCTATGTTACCTCCGACAAAAAAGTGGCAGCCTATGGGCAAGCATTACGCTTCACGCTATCAAAAATGGCATAGCTTTTATGGCCCTATTTATCTTAAGGGTGCACTAAGCTACAATTTGGTCATGAGATTATCAACCCTTTTCACCAAAACTTCGAAAACAGTATTGGCTGATGAAACTGCCAAAAATGCCAAACTGCTCATCCAGGCCGGCTTCATCCATAAAGAAATGGCCGGTGTTTATGCTTATTTACCACTTGGCCTTAAGGTGTTGGAAAACATCAAGAACATAGTCAGGGAAGAGATGAATGCTATAGGCGGCCAAGAAATTATTATGACGTCACTGCAGCGCCAGGAACTATGGGAAATAACTGATCGTTGGGACGATCAAAAAGTCGACATTTGGTTCAAAAGCCAATTAAAGAATGGTACGTCTGTCGGTTTTGGTTGGTCTCACGAAGAGCCAATTACCTATATGATGAAAAACTATATTAATAGCTACCGTGATTTGCCGGCTAAGCCCTATCAATTTCAGACAAAGCTCAGGAATGAGCTAAGAGCCAAAAGTGGTATTTTACGCGGTCGAGAATTTGTTATGAAAGACCTTTATTCTTACTCAAGAAATGAAACTGAGCACCAACAATTTTACGATTCGGTCAAGGAAGCCTATTTAAGAATATTCGAGAGGGTTGGTCTGGGCGAAATTACTTACCTAACATTTGCCTCAGGGGGGTCATTTACCCAATTCAGTCACGAGTTTCAGGCTATAATCGGAGCCGGCGAAGACACCATTTATGTTGATAAAGAACGTCGTTTAGCGATTAACCAGGAAGTATTGACTGACGAGATCTTAAAACAACTTAAGTTGGTGCCCGATAAACTAGAAACATTTAAAGCCGCCGAGATAGGTAACATTTTTAGCTTTGGAGTAAAGAAAAGTCAGCAACTGGGTCTTTATTTTGCTGACGAAGATGGTAGCCAAAAACCAGTCATTTTGGGGTCATATGGTATCGGTATCACCAGATTAATGGGTGTCATTGTTGAGCATTTCTCAGATGAAAAGGGTTTAGTCTGGCCGTCTTCTGTTGCTCCAGCTGCAGTCTATATTGCCCGTTTGGGCGAGAAACCGGAAGTTGTAAAAACGGCCGATAAATTGTACGCAGACTTGACGGATAGTGGTATTGGAGTAATATATGATGACCGAGATATTAGACCCGGTCAAAAATTCGCCGATGCTGATCTGATGGGCATTCCGGCACGGGTGGTTGTCAGCGACAAAAGCGTTGCTGCAAACCAATATGAGGTCAAATGGCGACAGCAAAGCCAAGTTAGACACCTCACACGACAGAAACTATTTGAAAAACTAGGAGTTTAGAAAACAGGCTTGTTATACTAAACCTGTAGCACTAGATAAACACCTAGTACACAAAGGAGTAGATATTAATGGTCACTAAAAAAATTTATCGTTTGACCAAAGATGGCATAACCGAACTGGAGACCGAGCTTCAAAGCTTAGTGTCTGAACGAGCTGCCATTGCTGATCGCATTAAGACTGCTCGCGAATTTGGTGATTTGGCCGAAAACGCTGAATATCAGTCGGCTCGAGCTGAACAAGATAAAAATGAGGGTCGGATAGCTGAAATTGAGCATATCTTGCAAAATGTTGAACTTATTAAGACACCGAAGTCGGACAGTAAAGTCCAGCTCGGTTCAAGGGTTATCCTAAAAGGCAATGGCCAAACTAAGGAGTTTCAGGTGGTGGGTACAGTTGAAGCCGATCCGCTGGCCGGTAAAATTTCTGACGAATCACCAATCGGGACAGCTCTTTTGGGCAAGAAAGTTGGTGAAGAGGCTGAAATTCAAACTCCATCTGAGGCCATAAGCTACAAGATAGTTGAAATTTCTTAAGGTCGCTCTAGGCTAATCTGTTAAAATCGTCTAAGCTATGGGGGCAGCATTATGCAGTGGCTAACTACAACTGTTGATCAGCTAAATAAACGTTTTCCTAAAGGCCAGATCTTAATTGAGTCCGGGGGCTCTCCTTCGGGCACCTATCATCTGGGCCACATGCGTGAGCTAATTATCTGTGATGCTCTAGTCCTTGAGCTAAGGCGCAGTGGGCGAGAGGCCAAACATATCTATTTTGTCGATGACCTGGATGCTTTACGTAAGGTTCCAACTAATGTCCCAGCCGAGTTTAGTCAATATTTAGGCATGCCCATTTGTGATGTACCAGCGCCGGATGGCAGTCGACAAAGCTATGCTGAGTATTTTTTGGAAGGCCTGATCAACAGCTGCAAGTCCTTAAATATTGAAGTTGAATTTATTCGATCGCATCAAAAGTATCGGGCTGGGTTTTTTATACCAGCTATTGAACGTAGTCTGGAACGAGTACCACAAATTCGTCAAACTTTGGAAAAGGTTTCAAATCGTCGTTTGGACGAAAATTGGACCCCGATACAAGTTCTAGAAAACGGACGATTGAAGAATCGGCCCTTTCTAGGAATAGATAAAGTCAATCGTAACCTTAGTTACCTAAACTCTGATGGGCAAGCAGCAATAGTAAGTTATGCTGGCGGTGCGGTCAAACTTGATTGGCGATTGGATTGGCCAGCACGGTGGTGGTTATTGAAAGTTCAGGCAGAACCTTTTGGCCGCGAGCATGCATCGGCCGGTGGTTCATATGATAGCGGGGTGCAGCTGATGAGCAATGTTTTTGAGGCCCAACCACCTATCGCGGTAGCCTATGAGTCGATTAATATGATCGGTGACACAAAAAAAATGAGTGCCAGTAAAGGCACAGCTGTCAGTGCTACTGAGGGACTAAAAATTATGCCTGCAGAAGTACTGCGCTATTTCATTCTACGAGCGCCGCTTAATAAACGTCTCTACTTTGATCCTGTGGAGGGAGTTGTTAAGCTTATGGATGAGTTTGCATCTCTGGTGGCAAAGGCCGACCCCACTAAAGATGAAGAACAACTGCTCTACGTTTGTAGTCGCGGAGAGGTACGTAAAACGGTCAGTAGAGTACCGTTTTCGCAGCTTGTAGCCAGTTACCAGGCCTCACTAGAGGATGCTAATAAAACGTTAGAGATTGTTCGTCGCAGCGAACACGGCGGAGTGGTTGAGCCTGAAGCAGACATTATTAAAAGTGAACTTCGCTTTATATCTGAATGGCTTAAGAACTGGGCACCGGAAGAAATTAAATTTAAGTTGCGTCCGACAATTAATGCCACTGAGTTTACGGAACCCGAAAAAAAATCTTTAAAAATTTTAGCCGATAAAATTGCTGAAGCTCCGGCCGATGCTGACGGCGTCTGGTTTCATAATGCGATTTATGAGCTTAAAGACAGTCAAGGGCTAGAACCCAAAGAAATATTCAATGCTCTTTACCGAGCTTTAATTAGTAAAACAAGTGGTCCGCGAGCCGGTTATTTTTTGAGTATTTTGCCTCGGCAATGGCTGGTTGCCCGGTTACGTTTGGAGAGCTAAATTTTAGGTCAGCCCTAGGCTATTGACGAAACTAGCGGAAGGGTTAAAGTAGACAGTGAAGACATTAACTGTGGAGAGAAACAAAGATGACTGAAATAATTACCGGTAGCGAAACAGTCGATGTATTGCAGGGTTTGCAAAAGGTTGTTAATAGCATGAGCAGCATTGGTCAAAGAATTGAGCACCTTAAGCGGACTATAAACTTTATACGAGCCGGGAAGTTATTTGGCAACCATTTTCTAGTCGATGCCTTTATGGCTATCGGTAAAGAGGAGGGGATGGCCGATCAAGAATACGCGCTATACCATGGCGGCCTAACCTTCATTGGTCAGCTGAATACATTTGGCTATTTTCAAGACACTGACGTGCCCCTTGACTCATTAACCTTGAATTTTAGTGACCCAGAGTTACTTGTGGCTGATCAAAGAGATGATCTCCAGGAGCGTATACTCCGGCTGCAGGTACCAGTTCTGGCTATTGGTACCTGTCTAGACCTGGAGGAAGGTAGCTAAAAAGTTTGATGAACAAAGTAAGCGACCAGGATTTCCAGCAGTTGATCAACCAGGCATTGGCTGAACTGCCTGGCGAACACATTAATAGCATCAGAAACGTGGCTATTTTATATCAGGCTGAACCAACGCCCCAACAACGGCAGAAGCTGGCACTTCGAGACGACCAGACACTGCTAGGTTTATACGAAGGTGTTCCCTTACCGGCTCGGCAGGGTCAAACAAAGATCTACCCAGACAAAATTACGCTTTTTAAAGAGCCACTGATTAAAGCTGCTGCAGACCTGGCTGATCTTCAGGAGCAAATTAAACATACTATCTGGCATGAAGTTGCTCATTACTATGGCCTAGATCACGGCCGTATTAGCTCTCTTGAGGGTCACTAAAGCATGTTAGACTAAAAAGTATGGAGCAAGCGATACTGGCAGCTGGTTGTTTTTGGGGAGTCCAGTTTTATTTTGATCAAATACCGGGAGTCATCAAAACGACGGTCGGTTACACAGGAGGGAAAACCAAAGATCCAAACTATGAGCAAGTTTGCTCACAGACAACCGGACATGCCGAGGCGGTCAAGTTAGAATTTGATAGCCAAAAAGTAAGTTATAAAACGCTACTTAAGCATTTTTTTCGGATGCACGATCCAACTCAACTTAATCGCCAAGGACAAGACATTGGCCATAATTACCGTTCAGCAATTTTTTACTTGAGTCCTGCCCAAAAAAAGATGGCCAAGGAAGTTCTGAATAGTCAACAAAAGAGCCTTGATCGGCAGATTGTCACCCAGATTGTGCCAGCTAGCCAGTTTTACGAAGCAGAAGCTTATCATCAAAAGTTTAGCGAACGTAGGGGGCGAGGCATGTGTCACGTAGCCTACCAACCAATTAGTTGAATGAAAACAGTTATTTTCGATTTTGATGGGACTTTAGTCGACAGCTTGGCGACAATTGTTGATATTTTTGAGCAAGTAAATCGAAAAGGCAGCCAATTAAGCAATAAGGAAATAGCCGAGCTGCGCCATTTACCGCTTCTTGCGGTAGCCAAGCGACTAGGTATACCGGCCTGGAGGGTTCCTTTTATGCTTTTTAGCGGTCGTCGGATGATGGGGCGCAGAATTAGCGAACTAGAGCCCTTTAAGGGTTTAGTTGCGGTTATACGACAGCTACACGCCGATGGCTACAATCTGCTGATTGTCAGCTCTAATAGTAGCCGTAATGTCCGGGCTTTTTTGAAACAGCGCAAGCTGGATCGTTACTTCAGCCGGGTTTATGGCAACGTCGGTTTATTTGATAAAGCAGCTGCTTTAAGGAAGCTTATAAGTAGCAACCGACTTGAAATCTCTGATTGCATTTATGTTGGTGATGAAACACGTGATATAGAAGCCTGTGAAGCCATAAACCTACGCTGTGTTGCTGTTGCTTGGGGATTTGCTAATCCAGCTTTCCTACTCAAACATTTACCGTTTGCTTTAGTACAGTCACCAGCCGAACTTGTCCAAACCATTGAGCGGGCGTTGTAGCTGAGCTGCTACAATAGTTAGAATGGCTAACTATTTAAGGGAGCGAAATCAACCATACGAACCCGGGCAGACGGCACCGTTTAAGGTTAGTCGCAGCAAGATCGAGCTTTTTATGCAGTGTCAGCGCTGTTTTTGGCTCGATGTGCGGCTAAAGATCAAGCGTCCTTCTGGGCCACCATTTCAAATCAATAAAGCTATTGATCAGTTGCTGAAAAAAGAATTTGATAGTTATCGGTTGAAAGCTGAACCTCACCCGATGATGCTAGATAATCAGATTAAGGCTGTGCCTTTTGAGCATGCAGATCTTAATAAATGGCGGACCAATTTCAGTGGCGTATCAACTCTACACCAGCCGACCAATTTGTATGTTTTTGGAGCGGTTGACGATTTGTGGGTCAACGAAGGAGGGGAGCTAATAGTTGTCGACTATAAAGCAACGGCTAAGGCAGGAGAGGTTAGTTTGGACGCAGCCTGGCAAATTAGTTATAAAAGGCAACTAGAGGTCTACCAGTGGCTACTCAGGCAAAATGGCTTTAAGGTTAGTAACACCAGCTACTTCGTCTATACTAATGGTCGACTGGATTTAGATGGTTTTTTTGATCGAGTCGAATTCCGAACCAAGATTATTCCTTATGTTGGAAGTGATTCCTGGATTGAGCCGACTCTTCTGAAAATGAAAGCGGTTATCGATTCGGATACTATGCCCGAAATTGGCGAAGCAGCAATGGGTGGAGCCTGTGAATTCTGTAGCTATGCACGAGCTCGGACTGACTTAACTCTTAAGGATCTCCAAACTAAAACTAAACCCAAAAAGACTCACCGAGTACCAGAACCCCAAAAACTTCTGTAGGGGACGCAAAATTTTAGGCTATACTAAGACATATGCTAGATATTCAGTTTATTCGAAAAAATGCTCAGCTTGTTGAAGATAAGTCAACCCAAAAAGGCTATAAAGTCGATGTCCATCGTTTAATTGAACTATCTGACCAGATGGCTGAATTGACAAGTGATCTAATGAATGCCCAACGACAACGTAATGCACTCGTGGCAGACAAGAAACAGCGGCCAACTGACGAACAAATTCAAGAAGGCCGTGAGATCCGCTCTAAGATTGAAGCTATCCAGGCAAGAATCAGGCAAATTGAACCCGAATACGTTGAGCTACATGCTTCTATCCCAAATATTACGCCAGACGATACTCCTGTTGGTGGCGAAGAAGCAAACCGTCAAGAAAGGCTTTGGGGCAAGCCTAGAGAAGATAGATCCAAAGATCACTTAACTTGGGGCGAGCAGCGGGGACTGATTGATTTTGAACGCGGTGCCAAAGTAGCTGGGGCTAAGTTCTATTTCTTAAAGGGCGATCTAGTTAGGTTAGAAATGGCACTTTTCCAATATGCTTTAGGGCTTGCTACCAAGTATGGCTTTACTCCAATGAGCGTTCCTCACCTGGTTAATGGCCGCACTATTCGGGGGACTGGTTTTGGTGCCAAAGGTGATGAACAGCAAATATATAAGATAGAGGGCCAGGATCTACATTTGATTGCGACAGCCGAAATCCCACTGACTGGATACCATACCGACGAAATATTAAACGATGCTGAGCTGCCAATCTTGTATGCTGGTCTAAGCCCAGCATATCGCATGGAAGCTGGTTCATACGGGAAGTACAGCAAGGGTTTATATCGGGTTCATCAATTTAATAAACTAGAGCTTTATGTCTTCTGTAAACCGGAAGACAGTCAACTGTGGCACGAAAAACTAGTCCAGCTAGAGGAAGAGCTATGTCAAAATCTTGAGATTCCCTATCGAGTTGTCAGAATAGCTTCTGGTGACTTAGGGATGCCGGCTTATAAGAAGTTTGATATTGAGTATTGGAGCCCACCGGAAAAGGAATATCGTGAGCTAATGAGCTCATCAAACGTGACTGATTATCAAGCCAGACGCCTTAATATTCGTTATCGGACCGACAATAACAAGACGGCTTTTATTCATACCCTTAATGCCACCGCTGCAGCCTTTAGTCGTCTCTGTATTGCCATAATTGAAAATCATCAAACAGCAGACGACAGCGTCAAAATTCCCGACGTTCTCCAACCTTTCATGGGTGGCCAGAATAAAATATAGTCATTTTGAGGATGAAGCACGTTTCTAAGACTTTACTACCTAGCCCTTTGGTGCATGGTTTGGTTCTGGGTAGCGTACAATAATAGTAGAATCAGCCAATGCTCATTAATAGATAACAGGAGGATGAAATTTATGCTCCAAAAATTTGAGATACGAGGAGTGCATTCAGTAGTTGACGACAATTTACGTAAATATGTTACTAAAAAAATTGGTCGACTCGATAGATACTTATCGCAGCACAACCGTCAAAGTGTTCACACCGAAGTCTATTTAAAAGAGAGTAAAGCTAAAGACAAAAAACAGTGTACGTGTGAAGTTACTATGTATTTGCCGCATGAGACAATCAATTTAAAAGAGAGCACGCTCAATATGTATGCGGCGATTGATATTGTGGAAACAAAACTTAAGTTACAGATTAAAAAGTATAAAGAACGCCATAACAACAGTCGCTTGCGACGCCGTTTATTAGCTCGCTGGCGGAACAAGGTTGATAATAGTAACTCGCTCCAAGTTTGATCGATCGTCTATGTCGATAAAATTAGGTTCGATTTCTGGGTCATAAAACGGTACAATATTTTGGATAGTTTTGTTGGTCTAAAGAGGGAGACGTTTGCAGTCGGATGAATATTATTTTCAAAAAAATTTTGGGTGATCCCCAAGCCAGAACAATCAAAAGGCTTCGTAAACGAGTGGCCGATATTAATGCTCTTTCTGAAAAATACGGAGCCTTAAACGATAAAGAACTCAAAGAGCAAACGGAGGTTCTTAAAAAAAGACTCAAAAAAGAATCTTTGGATCAAATTTTAGCTGATGCATTTGCGGTCGTTCGGGAAGCAGCAACTCGTACTCTTGGTCAAAGGCATTTCGATGTCCAGTTAATTGGCGGTATCGTCTTGCACGAAGGCAGAGTGGCTGAGATGAAAACCGGTGAAGGTAAGACCCTAGTGGCCACCCTGGCGGTTTACTTGAATGCGCTAACGGAAAAGGGCGTCCACGTTGTGACGGTTAATGATTACTTGGCCCAACGCGATGCCGGTTGGATGGGTCAAGTCTATTCTTTTATGGGAATGAATGTCGGCGTGATTATGGCCGAGCATTCATTCGTTTACGATCCAACTTTTCACAATACCGAACATCAAGATCCCCGTTTCCGACATCTAAGACCAGCTTCACGGCAAGAAGCCTATGCCGCTGATGTAACCTATGGTACCAATAATGAGTATGGCTTTGATTACTTACGAGATAACATGGTGCGCGAAGTTGATCAGCTACGACAACGTGAGCTTAACTATGCCATTGTTGACGAAGTAGATTCTATATTGATTGACGAGGCTCGGACACCACTCATTATCTCAGCTCCTAGCGTAACAAGTGGCACAGCTTATGACCAATTCGCCAAAGTTGTTAGGCAGTTGAAGTTGGAAACTGATTACGAAACGGATGAAAAGCGTAAAACCGTTATCCTAACAGATAAAGGTGTTGAGAAAATGGAGAAAGCGTTGTCTATCCAAAATCTCTATGCCTCTGAAAATATCCGAATTATTTATCACCTGCAACAGGCTTTACGGGCGCAAGCGTTATTTAAGCGCGACAAAGACTACGTTGTTACCAGAGAAGGGGAAGTAGTCATAGTTGACGAATTTACTGGTCGTTTGTTGCCTGGAAGACGCTACAACGAAGGGTTACACCAGGCAATTGAGGCCAAAGAAGGTGTTGAAGTTCAGCAAGAAAGTATGACTCTAGCCACTATTTCCTTCCAGAACTACTTCCGGCTGTACGATAAACTGGCTGGTATGACAGGCACAGCCCTAACTGAAAGCGAAGAGTTTCACCAAATTTATAAGCTAGATGTTGTCGAAGTGCCCTCTAACCGCCGTCTGGGCAGAATTGACCGACCAGATCGTATCTACAAAACCGAAGCTGCCAAGTTTGCTTCAATTGTCAGAGAAATTAAAACTTTGCACACCAAGGGCCAGCCAGTATTAATCGGTACCGTATCGATTGAGAAGAATGAACTCCTTGGTCGTCTACTGATCAAGGCAGGTATCCCACACCAGGTCTTGAACGCTAAAAACAATGAAAGAGAAGCGGCCATTGTGGCAAAGGCCGGGGAACGAGGTGCGGTAACACTGGCCACAAACATTGCTGGACGGGGAACCGACATTGTCTTGGGCGATGGAGTTAAAGAACTTGGCGGTTTGTTCGTACTTGGATCAGAGCGTCACGAGTCACGTAGAATTGACAATCAGCTCCGCGGGCGGGCTGGCCGGCAGGGAGACCCTGGAGTTACCCAATTTTTTGTCAGCACCGAAGATGATTTAATGCGTATTTTTGGTGGTGAGAGAATAGCGGCTATTATGGATCGGCTAAGTGTTGATGCTGAAACCCCGATCGAGAATCGGGTTATCAGCCGGGCATTAGAAGGGGCCCAAAAGAAAGTTGAGGGCTATCACTTCGATCAGCGTAAGAACGTTGTCCAGTACGATGATGTGATGAATCGCCACCGTAAGGCAACTTATGCTATGCGACGCGAGATTTTGATGTTACCAGACATTTCTAAGCGGCTGAAGATATTTTTGGCGGATGAGGTTAACACTTTAGCTAATTCACCGCTGCTACTGAGTGATGAGCTGGAAGACGTACTTCGTGAAGTTTTTCCGTTCGATGGGGCCGCTTTAGATCGTTTGTTTGACGCGGATGCAACACAGTTTGAGAAAGTATTACTGAGCGAAACAAAGGAACTTTACGCAGCTCGAGAAACTGCTTTTTCAACTGAGATTATGCGCAAAGTGGAACGGGATATTTATTTACAGGTTTTGGACAACCTCTGGATGCAGCACCTAGAAAATATGGATCACCTGCGTGAAGGCATTCACTGGATGAGCGTTGGCCAACAAGATCCACTGGTTGAATACAGACGACGTGGGCAACTATTGTTTGAGCAAATGCAACAAGGTTTACGTCATGATATTCTGCGGGCGCTTTTCCATGCTCAGCCAGTTGATGAGTCGGCCCTGAATCGATCCTTTGAAACCGACCTAACACGTGCAGCTCGTAGTTCAGTTGATAATGCTGGTCAAATTACGACAGCGGATACCGAATTTGATGAAACTGATTTTAAAGCCACTGACAATAGGCCTAAGCAGAAGACAAACATAGTTCGAAAAAAAGCTCGTAAAAGTGAGCGTCAGCGTAAGAAAAAAGGACGTGGTCGTAAATAGACCACTAAAGGAAACACTTTTATGAAGCATACTGTTTCGGAAGTTTGTTTAGAAAACGGCGCCAAGGGCCTGTTTATTCATATTCCACACGCTTCGGTTATGACCTATGATCTTAATTTTCGAGCCGGAGAATATCTGGTTGATCCTAATAAATGGGAAGTACCTCACTTGATGGAGCATGTCTTGCTCGGTGCAAATGAGTTGATACCAAGGGCACGTGATTTTCAGGCCGAACTCGAGAAAAACGGTGCTTATTCAAATGCTACAACTAGTGTTTATGATATAACCTATGAAGCCGAATGTGCAGATTTTGAATGGGATAGAGTACTGGGACTCTTATTGGTAGCGATTACCCGGCCGCTCTTTTTAAAAGAAGAGTTTCGAGCAGAATTTGGGAATGTTGAAGAAGAGATGTCGGCTCGGGCCAATAATCATTTTCGACGTCTTAGTCTGGAAATGCGGAAACAATTTGGCTTACTGGTTAAGACCGACGCTGAGCGGTTGGCATTGATGTCAAACGTTAAGGTTAATGATGTTCGTGAACATTACCAGCGGACGCACCACCCAGCAAACTTAAGATTTGTGATTGCCGGCAACCTAACCCCTAAAAGACGGCAAATAGTCGAAGACCTGATCACAAATATTGATTTACCGCGACAGGGTAGACGTTTTGCGCTGCCTCACGAAATTCCACATCGTTTGCAAGGGCCAGTATATGTCCACAATGAAAGTGTCGAAAATTTATATTTTTATATTGATACCTTTATGAAACGACGACTGAAAGACCCAGAAACTGATGCCCTCAATCTTGTAAACACTATGCTTACCGAAACACTATATTCGCGTATTCTTGGTACTGCTCGGGAACGTGGCTTAGTCTATGGCATGAATTCTGGTCTGTCCCAAACCCGTAATTCTAGTAACTGGTGGTTCGGAGCCCAGGTGTCAGACAAGAATGCGCCAGCCCTGTTTGATATTATTGTCCAAGAACTAGAAAAAGTGCTGATTGGCAATGTCGATAAGGCCGAGATTGAAACTACCAAGCAGTACGCTCTAGGTCGCTTTCAGCGTTCTGCTCAAACTGTTGGCGGCACTGCCGCAGGTTATTCTGGTCGATATTTTTTTGACGATGCCATCGAAAATTATTATCAGATACCAGTTCGCATAAGAGCTATCGAACGCGAACAAATCGTCGAGATTGCAAAGACGATGTTTGGAAGTAATATTTGGGGATTCGGTGTGCTTGGTGGTTGTGGTGAAGAGTTCACCAAACGTCTCAGTGCCCAGATAGCACCTCTCTGGTCCGGAGAAGGATCAAACAAAATCGATAATTCATCTAAAAATTGAGCTGTCTGGCTTAGAGCCTGTATGCGTGAACTTAAGGCTAATAACAGTTATAATGGCCCTAATGGAACCCCTAGCTAGTAATTTACAAAAACTGCGTATCGATGTGGAGCAGGTAGTCGATAAACTTCAGGTACCGAAACTGGTTCAAGAACTAGATCGTTTACAAAAGCTGAATCAAGAGCCGGACTTTTGGAATGATGCGGCTAGGGCACAGTCTGTCATGAAACAAATAGCCAAGCTTGAAGCACGCATTAAACCATGGCAGAAGTTATCCGCATCAATCAATGATCTAATGGAGCTATTGGCACTGAACGATAAAAATATGGTTAAAGAACTAGAAGATCTGTTTAAGCAAGCTGAGACTAAGTTTAAGGCCCTAAAAGCTGAATTAAGATTTAATGGTCTATATGACGACCACGACGCAATCATGACTCTTATGGCCGGTGCTGGTGGTACTGATGCCCAGGATTGGACACAAATGTTACTCAGAATGTATAGTCGCTATTTTGAAAAAAATAACTGGAGAATAACAACTTTTGATGAGTCACCGGGCGAAGAGGCTGGTATTAAAGGTATTACCCTACAGGTTGAAGGCAACTATGCGTACGGTAAACTAAAGGGAGAGCATGGAGTTCACCGGTTGGTTAGATTGAGTCCTTTTAATGCTGATCACTTGCGCCAGACCAGCTTTGCAAAAGTAGAGATTGCTCCAAAGATAGCTCAACCAGAAGAAGTTGAAATTGATGACAAGGATCTCAAAATTGACGTTTATCGTAGTGGTGGTCACGGTGGCCAGAGCGTTAATACGACTGATTCGGCGGTAAGAGTGACTCATTTGCCGACTGGCATAAGCGTTGCTATACAAAATGAACGGAGTCAACTCCAAAATAAGGAAACGGCCCTAACAATTCTGCGCTCAAAGCTTGCACAATTACAACTTGAGCAACATGCTGAAAAACTATCAAGTCTTAAGGGGCCAAGCCAGTCTGCCGAATGGGGCAATCAAATTCGGAGCTATGTTCTTCACCCCTACAAACAGGTCAAGGATCTGAGAACTAAATATCAGACTTCGGACCCGGAAGCTGTTCTTGATGGCAATATTGACGGCTTGATTACTGCCTATCTGGAGTCTGAATTTGGTCTTAAAAACTAACCTAGCTTACGTCCAGCGGACAGATTTAAGTTTAAGAACAATGAAACTGGAGCTAGAGAGCAGTTAGTCAGAAATTCCTTATTGATTTTTGGCTAACCCGAACAAGACGAATTAATTTGTTATAATAGAGCTAATGATTTTGTTAGACCGGGTGACCAAAACTTATGGAAAAAGTTCAAGCCCAGCCCTAGACCGTATAAGCCTATATGTCGAGCCAAAAGAGTTTGTTATTGTCGTCGGCCAGAGTGGGGCTGGCAAGACAACACTTCTACGTCTCTTAACGCGTGAAGAACGGCCAACATCAGGTAAGATTATCATTGGGGGCATAGATTACGACAAACTTAAAGATCATGATATACCCTTATTGAGACGTAAAATTGGTGTTGTTTTTCAAGATTTCAAGTTATTGCCAAACAAAACAGTTTTTGAAAATGTTTCTTTTGCACTGGAAATTGTGGGGCTTAGTAATCGTGAAATCAGACATACAGTGCCCAAAGTACTAGACCTAGTTAATCTGACAGGTAAAGAAAACCATATGCCCCTAGAACTGAGTGGTGGTGAACGCCAAAGAGTGGCAATTGCTCGAGCAGTCGTCAGGCAGCCACGAATATTGATTGCTGATGAACCAACCGGTAATCTTGACCCGAAACATGCTTGGGATATTATTCGTATTCTGGAGAAAATTAATCGTTACGGAACAACCGTTTTACTAACGACCCATAATCAAGACATTGTTAATAAGCTGAAGCGGCGGGTGATAACTATTCAGCACGGTAAAGTTGCTTCTGATAAAGCCAGTGCCGGCTATTCGTCGGAGAATAATAAGTAGGTAATAAATCATGAGAAGACGACTAAATACCCTTTGGCGGGTTATACATACTGGTATCGTAAACTTTATTCGTAACGCGACATTGGCTGTTGCGGCTATGGCGGTGATGGTTATTACGCTAACAATCGTACTCTTCTCGTTTATTACTAACGCCACCTTTAGTAATACAATCCAGCAAATTACTGATAAAATCGACATCTCAGTTTTTTTACAAGATTCAGTCAGTGATAGTTCTGCTAAGCAGCTGGTTAGTGAACTCCAAAAGTTACCGAATGTAAAATCCGTCAGCTATTTGAACAAACAGCAAGCTCTGAATAGCTATATTCAGCAGAATGCTAACAACCAAGACTTAGTAGCTGCCGCAACTGAAGCTGGTAATCCGATACCGGCAACAATTCTTATAAAGCCACGAGACTTAAATAAAATTCAGGATATCAAGGACTTTCTCAGTAAACCAGCGATAGCAAAATTGCAAATCAGCGGTTCACCTAGTTACTCCGGTGATCGCAAAAAAGCGATAGATAATATCACTCATGCCACTAATATATTGAGACGGATAGGTGTTATAGCGGTAATTGTGTTTGCGGTAGTCTGCGCCTTGATCATTTTTAATACCATTCAAATGGCCATCTTTAATCGGCGTGACGAAATTACAATTATGCGTCTCTTAGGAGCAAGTACGAGCTATATTAGGGGGCCGTTCGTGGTCGAAAGCGTAACTTATGGTATCTTGTCGGCTATTATTTCGGTGCTATTGGTCAATTCGGCGTTCGCCGCTGCCAGCTCAGCACTCCAGGCCAGCTCTCTTGGTCTACTAGATATAAATTATGCAAACAGCTTTTTTGACAATAACTTTTGGCTGCTTTTGACTCTGCAGTTGACTGTTGGTATAGTTATTGGAGCCGTATCTTCCGTAATTGCGACCAGTCGGTATCTAAAATTCAGAACGAAATAACATAAATTAAATTCACAGTTAGGTTGTTAATCCCTAATGTTTATGGGTGGAATAATTTGCAACTGGCAAGGGGTGTGGTATAGTGACAATTAGCATAAATAAAACAAAAAATATGCTTCGCTATAAAATCAACTCAGAAGAATCGGTTATTAATTTTGGCAAAGGCCTTGCCTGGCTAGTATTAAGTTTGGTAATCGTGGGCATGATTAGCATGCCCCTAGCCAGAGCAGATCAATTTGATAATCAGATTAATATTATCAACCAGCAAAATGCTCAGGCCCAACAGGTTGCCAATAGCCTACTGGTACAGGCAACAAGTTACCAAGATGCAATTGACAGGCTGCAGGCCCAGATTAATATTGTTCAACAACAGATAACCACTAATCAGCAACAACAGGCACAACTTAATGCCCAAATTGCTGCTGATCAAGCCAAGTTGGACTACGAGCGAAAAGTACTGGGCGAAGACCTAAAAAACATGTATATCGATGGCCAGATGAGCGCTATTGAAGAACTGGCTACCAGTAAAAATCTAAGTGACTATGTCGATAAAGAAGAATATAGAGTGGCTATTCAGAATAAAATTACTACTACATTGCAGGAAATTACCTTATTGCAAGAACAACTTCAAAAGCAAAATATCGAGGTCGGTCAATTACTGGTTACTGAAAATAGTCAAAACGATCAGTTAGCTTCTAATCAGGCTCAACAATCTCAGCTATTAAACTATACCGATTCTCAAAAAGCCCAATACGACCAACAAATTCAGGCCAATAATGCTCAAATTGCAACTCTGCGTGCCGAACAAGCGGCAGCGTATAGGGCGGCTTTTTCAGGCTCCAGCAGTTCAACGGGCGGCACAGTAGTTTACCGAAATCTGTCTGCTCAGCAGCTGTGTGGCGGCGGTTATGACTTCCATTGTGCTGATGGCCAAGATAATTATCTAGATAACTGGGGAGAGTATAACCGAGAATGTGTTTCTTACGCTGCTTTAATGATGGCCCGAGCTGGCCATTATGTTCCAGATTTTGGTGACTATAAGGGTACAGCTCGCGGCAATGCTTATCAGTGGCAAGGAGTTCTTGAGGACAGCGGCGCAGCCGACATTATAAGCGGTAGCTCAGTCAGCTCAACGGCGGCTTTAGTGGGCGATGTTGTCTACATGCCAATCGGTGGTCTTGGCCATGTTGGAGTGGTCTTGTCTGATGATGGGGGCGGGTGGGTGCATGTTGGTCAATATAATATCTGGGACGAGGGTGAGTATAGTGAGATGGACCTAAAAGTTACACCCAATCTGACTTTCTTCCACTTTCATTAAAAATAAACCCTTCTTTAAACAGACCAATTTTTAAGCAGTCGTAGTCAGGGAACTTTGTTATAATTAAAGATGAAGATGAGATTTAAATTAAAAGATGGCCACCAATTAAGGCAAGGCCATATCTTTAAGCAGTCCTTTGGCCGATCGATTGTCATGCTATTGGCAGCCGGCCTAATCTTCAGTTTAGGTGTTGGTGTTGGTAATGGTCGCATCAGGCTGCAAACAAACGTATCAGTCAATAATTTACCCAATCAATTGGACTACTCAAGCGTTAATCAAGTCTATCAAGCTCTTAAGGATAACTACGATGGTTCGCTTAATGAAGGCCAATTACTAGATGGGCTGAAGCATGGTCTAGCCCAAGCGACAAATGATCCATACACGGTATATTTTACGGCTCAGGAAGCTAAACAATTCAGCGATCAATTAAACAATTCCTTTAGTGGTATTGGTGCCGAGCTTGGTAAAGACAAAGACAATAACCTTATAATCGTCTCACCGCTATCAGGGTATCCAGCTGACCTGGCGGGCTTAAAACCACAGGACATCATAACCTCAATTAACGGTCAGACAACCACTAACTTAAGCATTGACCAGGCTATCAGTAAGATTCGAGGTCTGGCTGGCACCAAGGTGACCCTTCAAGTTATTCGTAATCAATCGACCCAATTAAGCTTTACAATAACCCGTCAAAACATCCAGATTCCCAGTGTCAGCACAAAAATAGTTGATGGCAATATTGGCTATATTCAAATTATCACTTTTGCTGATGATACAACCAGCCTGATCGAACAGGCGGCCACTAAAATGGCTGCAGCACACGTTAAGGGACTAGTACTTGATTTACGCGATGACCCCGGCGGCTTACTAGACGCTGCTGTCAGTGTTTCCAGCCAGTGGCTTCCGACTGGCGCACCGATTCTTCAAGAAAAGCGGGGGCAGGTAGTCGTCAACAGTTACACGGCAAGCGGTAATGACCCACTACACGGTATACCCACGGTTGTCTTAATCAATCAGGGGAGTGCTAGTGCCAGCGAAATAACCGCAGGAGCTTTGCATGATGATGATGCCGCTTATTTAATCGGCGCCAAGAGCTATGGTAAGGGTGTAGTTCAACAAATAATTAATTTCAGAGATGGCAGTCAACTGAAGGTTACCGTTGCCAGCTGGTATCGGCCCGATGGACAAAATATAAATAAATTGGGTATTACCCCAGACCAGACAGTCCCGCTTAGTGATTCTGACATCCAAGCCGGTAACGATAGCCAATTGAAAGCAGCTGAAGCTTACCTTCTCAAAAATTAATTAAAAGAAACTGTTTAACTCTTGGCGAGATCAGCTGGGCTATGGTAGTATCATTGAAGAAATAAACGAGAGGTCGTGGAGGTGGCTAAAAGCCAAACCAAATATATTTTTGTGACTGGCGGTGTACTTTCCGGATTAGGGAAGGGAATCACGGCGGCTTCAATTGCTAATCTTCTCAAGGCCCGTGGTCTGTCAGTCAATCTCCAGAAATGTGACCCATATCTAAATGTCGACGCCGGTACCCTTAATCCAAGAGAGCACGGAGAATGTTTTGTAACTTGTGATGGAGCAGAGACTGATCTAGACCTGGGACATTATGAACGCTTTATCGATCAAGAACTAACCAAAACGAGCTCTTTAATGTCTGGACGCGTTCTACTAAAGGTAATCCAGGACGAACGTGCTGGCAAGTATGCTGGTGAGGACGTACAGATTATCCCGCATCTAACAAGTGCCATCCAAGACTATTTGGAGGCGGCTGGCAAGGACTTTGATGTTCAAATTGTTGAAATCGGTGGTACCGTTGGCGACTATGAATCACTTAGTTTTTTGGAGGCCATTCGCGAGTTCGGCCTCCGCTTTGGTCGTGACAACTGTCTCTATGTCCACGTTGTCTATTTGCCATATTTAAATGCCAGCCAAGAAACTAAAACCAAGCCGGCTCAAAATTCGGTTCGTGAACTGAGAGGCCTAGGTATCACTCCTGACGTACTTGTAGCTCGTAGTGAGCAACCAGCCAACAATGGTGTTAAACGCAAGCTCAGTTTGTTCTGTGGAGTGCCAGAAGAAGCTATTGCTTTATTGCCGAACGCTCCTAGTATTTATGAGGTGCCCCTAACCCTAGAAGACACTGGCATTGCCGAGGTTATAGCTGATCGATTAGGGCTTAAGGTCTCTAAACCTGATCTTAAAGATTGGAGGGCTATGGTAGTTCGGGCGACTCATCCCCATTCTCGAAAGGTGAGAGTAGGCGTAGTGGCCAAGTATATGGATAACTTTGACGCCTATTTATCTGTTTTTGAAGCTCTAAGAGCTGCTGCATGGTGGAATGACGCTCAATTAATTATTGACTGGATCGATGCCGAAAAGTTTGATTCTCCGAAGACAGATATAGCTAACGCATTAGCTGAAATGGACGGTATTTTAGTGCCGGGTGGCTTTGGTAAACGAGGCCTAGAAGGAAAGATCAAAGCAGCTCAATATGCGCTTCAAAATAAGGTACCGTATCTCGGGCTTTGTCTTGGCTTACAGATGGCTGTCATAGCTGCCGCTCGTTTAGGTGGGCTTAAGTCAGCAACCAGTTTTGAACTTGAA
The DNA here is from genome assembly GCA_035534895.1 of Candidatus Dormiibacterota bacterium. Lineage (GTDB taxonomy): Bacteria > Patescibacteriota > Saccharimonadia > Saccharimonadales > UBA4665 > DATLRC01. The sequence goes on along the minus strand of DATLRC010000021.1, from coordinate 75,285 downwards.
CCAGGGTCTCATGAAATGGTCATTAATACGATGAGCGATCAACAAGGTAAACAAAATACTGGTGGCACAATGAGACTCGGTAATTATGGCTGTCATTTGGATAAAGGCAGTTTAGCGGCTAGTGTTTATGGTAAAAGCGACATAGTTGAAAGACATCGACACCGAGGAGAGTGCAATAATGCTTATCGCGAACAATACACAAGTTGGGGGTTACGAGCCAGCGGTATTAATACCGAGAACAACCTTGTAGAAGTCATAGAGGCTATCGATCACCCCTTTTTCCTGGCTTGTCAGTTCCACCCTGAATTTAAATCGCGTCCAACAGACCCCCATCCAATGTTCAACGGATTTGTTAAAAGCTTGATTAAATAACTGAAATAAGATAGCTTAAGCTATATGGAACCAAACGATCAAACTACTACAAATGACCCCAAACATCCGAAACGGATACTATTAGTCGAAGACGATGACGCCTTAGCCAACGTCTATTTTATGCGCTTACAGGCTGAGGGATTTGACGTCCGTCGCGTAGCTAATGGTGAAGACGCTTTAGCCTCATCATTGAGCTATAAGCCAGATTTAGTGGTCTTAGATGCCATGATGCCGAAGGTAAGTGGTTTTGATGTGCTTGATATTTTACGTAATACACCAGAAACGGCTAATCTTCGTGTCATTATGTTGACTGCACTGAGCCAAGACAGCGATAAACAACGGGCTGAAAGTCTAGGAGTTGACGACTATCTTGTTAAGTCTCAAGTAGTTATTGCTGACGTCATTGATCGCATTAAACACCACCTAGGTGTTTCTTAGATAATAGGCAGACAGCAAACTTATCTTGCAAAAATCTTGCAAAAACTACTATAAAGTGCTAATGTATATCTATGGAACGTCAGAGAAAAGTCTCAGATACAATTTATTTGCCTGATAGCTGGGAATTACTTGCTAATCACGATCAAAATGATCCCGGTGATATTTCGGGGGAAGAGCAAAAGCAATTCCTTAAGATGCTTGGCAATAACCGTTTTCTGATTGAGAAGGTCAAAAACGAGGTTATCGACAGAGTTACTTTATGGCTCGGCGACAAAGACAAACCCGACGACAACAATACACTTATTACCGATGCAAGCGAAAGACTTGACGTAACAAGTAACTGGCATACTTTGGAGAATCCTAACGACCCGACAACTTTTTATGAAATTGGGCTTTCTGATGAGGACCCCAATAGCGCCAAGCTTGTACTTACCAAAGAGCGTAGTCTGGAGACCAAGACAGGGGATTCAGCCAGTATACCTGAAGTTACTAGGATGGCTGTTTTTAATGGCTCGCAGGAAGATATTCAAGCCGCTCTTCTTGGTGACCAAAATGAACTGCGTTACACTCCTATAATTGCTAACCGAGTAGACGGCCCAATTTAATCAGTCATCTGATTTGCTAGCAAAACGATTATGATAGTTTATTCGACAGTAACAATTGTCCGCGGGGCGGTATTGCCGTTAAAGCGTTTTACTCTCTGAGTCTTGAATCTTACAATACCGTCTTTTGCGGCATGAATAGTGTAATTACGGCTTACAAAAGTGCCACTACCACCACGTTTTGTAGTTCCGACTTGCCGCACAATGAGCTGACCGGTTTTGACCGCTTGGCCACCAAACAACTTAACTCCTAGTCGCTGACCAGGACTATCGTGGACATTTTTGGCGGTACCGCCAGCCTTAACATGTGACATAAATCTTACTTTCTACTTAAAACTAGCAATTGACGAGCGACAATTTGATCGGGCCTATAATAGAACAGATCTTTGTCTCCGAGGTGTTCAAAACTTAAACGATTATAGCCCATTTGACTTATCTGGTCAATAAGAGGCAAAACCTTAAATTGGTCGGGCTTAACTTGCCAAGCTGGGACGGCAATACATAATCTAGCACCCGGTTTAAGCTGGTGCTGAATATTCAAAAGGAACTTTTTAATAATTGCTTCACAGTCTCCCATAGTTTGGGTCAATATTTGGGGCGCTGGTTGAGAACTAAAAGGTCGCCCAAGGTAGGTTTCGCTAGCTACAAAATCAATCGGTAATTGCCATTCATAATTTGTGGCATCAGCGATCTCAAATTGGGATTGATGTTTGTTCTGTCGTCGAAATTGATGATCAAACCATTCCAGGTTCTGCTTGCTGAAATCTACCATTCGAGGCTCACGGTCTGTCCCATAGGTCCGGTAGCCCATCAAGCGGGCTTCTTGCAAGATTATGCCCGTACCACAAAATGGATCAAGGATAGTCTGCTTAAGATCTGGCTCGGAAATGACGGTCTTGTCCGGCTGGTCGCAGATCGATATAAGTTGGCTATCTATCAGCTTGCCAACTGCCAGATTGATAATAATCTGAGCCAATTTAGGCGGCAACATGCCGATTCGGCTATCTCTTTTTGGCCGTCCTCTATCACGAAGGGCGTATGAGGTAATGTCCTGCACCTTGACCGTCTGGGCGATAATAGTTTGCTGATTATGACTTACAAAGACAAGCTCCCAACCATTTGGTCCGCAAAGCTTGTTGTGCAATACCTGGGCGCTATTAAGAGCTGGTTCATTGTTCGGTATCAGACGCACTGATCGGCCGCTTAAGCTAATAGCTCTTTTTATCTTTAAACCGCTGGCGGCTAGCTGTCGATTGTTGACTCCAAGGCCATAGGAGCTTAACCCAATGCGTAACTTACCTTTGGGCAGGCTTTCTGCGTGCCCTGGCGATTGACTGATTAAATAAGCCTCTATGCTAGACCAGTCAGTAGTTGGTAGATTGTCTAAGACTTTGCAGAATTTCATTGATCCGCCTAAACGGTCAAAGGCCATTAGGCAAGGGTCAATATCAACCAGGGCCGCTTTATTCCCGATTGGGCGAATTTTATGGGCACCGTAAAGACTTTCTAATTCGGCTATGCCTAGAGCCGGTTGGCGGCCAAGAATCATCAAACTTTGCATCTTCATAGTATAACGTGGTTTCGCTGGGGATTCCCAGGTATAATTTAGTTCATGGCTGAAACGTCTTTCTTCAAGCGGAACTGGAAATTGATCTTAAATATAGCAACCGTGCTGGCCTTGGTGGTATTAGTCTATGCTATTCGTCATCAGTTGGAGCAAACCTTGAGGAATCTAAATCGAGTCAATATCTGGTGGTTGATATTAATGGTGCCACTCCAGTACGGTAACTATTTTGCCCAAACTCGCCTCTATCAGCTATTGTTTCGAACTGTTGACCAGAACATTAGCTACAAAAGTCTTTTTAGAGTAGCTCTTGAACTAAACTTCGTAAATCATGTTTTCCCGAGCGGTGGTGTAACCGGCATATCGTACTTTTCTCTACGCCTAAGGAGTTTCGGTATGCGGGCGGGTAAGACTACCTTAGTTCAAATTATGAAATTGGTACTTATTTTTCTGAGCTTTGAAGCTTTATTAATACTTGGCATCTTCGTTTTGGCGGCAGCAGGGCGAGTTAGTAATCTGACAATTGCTATCGCTAGTTCTATTTCAACTCTTATGATCAGTGGGACCCTAGCCTTTACCTATGTCATTGGTAGTAAGCAGCGCATCAATAGTTTTTTTAGTAATCTAACTCGGCTGTTAAATCGCGCGATTCTGGTGGTCAGGCCTGGTCACCCAGAAACCATCAACATAAAAAGATCTAGAAGGGTTTTTGATGAGTTGCATGAAAACTACCTGCTCTTTAAAACACGTCTAGCGGAACTGCGGGCTCCTCTTTGGTATGCCTTATTGGCTAATACAACTGAAATTTTAACTATTTATGTGGTCTACCTTGCTTTTGGGCATTGGGTAAATATAGGAGCTGTGATTTTAGCGTATGCGATTGCTAACTTTGCGGGTATGGTATCAGTTTTGCCGGGTGGTATCGGTGTTTATGAAGCTCTGATGACAGCTGTTTTAGTTAGTGCCGGCGTGCCGGCAGCACTCAGTTTGCCTGTAACGGTTATGTATCGGGTAGTTAACACTCTTATCCAATTACCCCCGGGCTATATACTGTATCACCGAACACTAAGGAGTAAAGCCGTCGATGCCTGAAACAACTGATCTTGTTGTTAGTGTCAGTCAGTTTGTGGCACTACTCAACCAAACTCTAGAGTATGCTTACTCATCAGTAATTATTAGCGGTGAATTAGCTAATTTTAGGGTTAGTAAAAACAAGTGGCTTTACTTTGACCTTAAAGACGAGCTGGCCAGTGTTCGATTTTTTGGTTCAGTCTATCACTTACCAGGTCCTCTTGAAGACGGTCTTCTACTTAAGGTTCGTGGGACACCACGGCTTCATCCAACATACGGTTTTAGCATTAATATTATGAGCATCCAACTTTCTGGAACCGGAACTATCCGCCGGGCAGCAGAGTTACTAAAAGTCCAACTAATGAAAGAAGGCTTATTCGATGCTTCACGTAAACGTTTGATTCCATATCCGCCGCAGCGTATAGGTCTAATCACGTCGCGTGGCTCAGCGGCTTACGCTGACTTTATTAAGATCTTAAATAGTCGCTGGTCAGCTTTAGAGATACAGCTAATTGATGTTCAGGTACAAGGCGAAAGTGCCCCTCAGCAAATTGTTCAAGCAATCGAACAGTTTAACCAACTAGCAAACCCACCAGAAGCAATAGTTATTATTAGAGGCGGTGGCAGCGCAGATGACCTAAGTGCTTTTAGCAGTGAACAGGTCACTCGTTCGGTGGCGGCTAGCCGGGTTCCGACATTGGTGGCTATCGGTCACGAGGTCGATATTTCCTTATCTGAACTGGCGGCTGATCAGCGGGCAAGTACCCCAAGCAATGCAGCAGAACTACTGGTTCCAGATAAACAGCAGGTTTTGATGAGTTTAGCTGATTACTCTCAGCAGCTACGTCAGTCTGTCCAAACCATAATTGTTATAGCCGAACAGGGACTTAATGGTTACATCAAGCAATCCAAACAGCTGTTATTGGCTTTAATGCGTAGTCAGCAGCTGTTTATCGATAGCCAAGAGCAAATTCTAAAAGCTCTAAGCCCAAGGGCGATACTTGATAGGGGATATGCAATTGTACGTCGGGGCGGTAGAGTGTTACGCGGCGGAAGCCTTGATAGGGGTGCTATAGTGGATGTTGAAATGGCAAAACTAAACTTTAGGGCTACCGTAGCTCGTGTTGTAACAAACGAGAGGCAAGAATGACAACTCGACCAGCACCGACCTACCAAGAGCTGAAAGTCGAGCTCGATAGTATTTTAATTGAGCTGCAACGATCTGACTTGGATATTGATCTGGCGGTAGAACATTACAAGCGTGGCCAGTCAATTATCCAAAAGCTAAAGAAACATCTTCAACAGGCTGAAAACCAGATTATTGAGCTTAAGACAAAGCTTAAGGCCTAAGACGTGATCTGGTTGGGAATAATCGGCCTAATACTAGCTATATGTTTTGGTATGGTGCTTCTGTTTGGTGCTCCATATTTACCGACGCTGTCAGCTCAAATTACTACTAGTCTGAGGCTACTTAATTTGACTCCTGGCCAGACATTATTGGAGCTTGGTTGTGGCGATGGACGAATTTTGCTAGCTGCTGCGCGTCAGCAACTAAATGTGGTCGGCTATGAGCTAAATCCAGTGCTTGTATTAATTGCAAGGATAAGGACTTGGCGCTACCGTCGACAAGTACGAGTTATCTGGGGCAATTTTTGGGTCCATAAGTGGCCTCCAGTGGATGGGATTTTTACTTTCTTGTTGCCAAAATACATGGCCAAGTTGGATAAAAAAATTACTCTATATTCACATAAACCGATTAAGCTAGTCAGTTTTGCATTTAAAGTTCCGGGGCGGCAATTTAAAGCCCAGAGTAACGGTCTGTATCTTTATGACTACACAGAATAAATAGCCGTTCTTTTGGTAGGGGCTGTCTTTGTCAGCTGTCAAAAGGCTTGTCATTGGCCCAAATCTCGGTTAACATGAGCGGTATGATATGGAAAGATGAAAAGGGGTCAGTCTCCAGCGTAATATCAATAGTTATATTATCCATTGCCTTAATAGGTTCACTTGTTTTTTGTATCTGGGCATACCAGGGCAGGCAAGATTACAAAAACAATGTTGACCAGAAAATTAATGCCGCAGTCGTTATTGCCAAACAACAAGAAAGCAGTGCAAAAGACTTGATATTTGCCGAACAGCAAAAACAGCCATTACAGCCCTACAAAGGTCCCTCTTCATTCGGCAGTATTAGCATCCTTTATCCTAAAACTTGGAGTGGCTATGTTGATACGACTAATAACGACGGTAACCCCATTGATGGTTACTTCTACCCTGGAGTTGTCCCGGGTATTAGCGATCAGAGTGTAGATTTTGCACTGCGTATACAGGTTATTGATCAGAGTTACGACCAAACTGCCGCTCAATTTTCATCACAGGTCGCTGGCCAAACTTTAAGTGTCAGTGCCTATGCTTTACCAAAATTACCAAATGTTATTGGCATGGAGGTTAGCGGTCAGATTGCTGCTCAAAAGACTGGAACTATGGTAGTCTTGCCTCTACGCGATAAGACTCTCGAGATTTGGACCGAAGGGAATCAGTATCTGAGTGATTTTTCCAACAATATCTTGCCCAACTTTTCCTTTTCTCCCTAGAGTTTAGCGGCTCTCAGGGTGTATACTGACTTTAGTACTTGAGAAGGAGAGGGTTAAGCCATTGGACCAGTCGCTAGATATTGCTAAAGCACCTATATTGTCGGAACGCTTGTTGCTAGCGATTGCTGAACAGCTAAAACTACCTCTGCTACAAATTGCTCGGCAAGCGGAACTGGCGGCAATAATTAGCGAACCACCATACTCGGCAATTCAAACTTCTGCAGAAACAGCTCTCAGATTATTGGATAATTATGTTCTGGGAGTGCGTTTGGCTATTGAAAGTCCACTTTTGCTTACAGTCGAGCCAGTCTCAGTATCGTCTGTTTTATATGATGCCGCTCAAGAGCTAATGAGGCATGCTAAAAGTTATGGTATTACGTTAGAACTTAATGTGGCGGGTAAATTTGGGCCGGTTATGGCTAACAGACAGGGCTTGCAAGCTGCTCTTGTAAGCCTGGGCATTGCCCTTATAGAAGCCTTGCCAGCTGCTGAGAATCCGCAACTGAAGCTGCAATTAGCTACACATCGGTGTAGGTATGGAATAGTTGCAGGCTTGTATTCTGAAACCAAGGCACTGACTACTCAGGCACTTAGTCAGGGTCATCGGCTGCTAGGGAGTACCAGACAGCCATTAACTGATCTATCTCATAGTGCTGGGGCTGGTGTATTTGTAGCCGATGCAATCTTACGTGCCATGCAGCTTAATCTTAAGGTTTCAAGACACCACAGTTTGCACGGACTTGGAGCCGTACTGCAACCAAATAACCAGCTACAATTGGTTTAGAAAATGTCCCAGATTTTAATTATAGAACCTGATCACATACTAGCTGGTCTTTATAGGCAGTCACTGGAAATGGCAGGTCACAAGGTTCAGATTTGTGCTGGTGCCCAATCGGCAATTTTTTGTGTAGATGAATTTTTACCTGATATTGTGATCCTAGAACTCCAATTAGTCGGTCATAGCGGCCTGGAATTTTTATATGAATTTCGTTCTTATGCCGAATGGCAGACAATACCAACAATTATAATGACTAATGTTCCGCCAGACGAGTTCGCTGGTTGTTGGCAGCTTCTGACCAATCAACTGGGAGTGGCTGCTTATCACTATAAGCCTCATACTTCGCTCAAGACACTTGCTCGAAGCGTTGAACAGTTAGCCACAATTCCGGCGTGAAACAGCTTCTGACCCAAGCAATCATCTTAAGTCGCACTGATTACGGCGAAGCAGACCGAATCATAACGCTTCTAACACCGGATTACGGTAAAATCAGTTTGTTGGCCAAGGGTGTTCGTAAAATCAAGTCTAAATTGGCTGGTGGCATTGAGCTATTTAGTGTTAGTCAGATAACATTTATTCAGGGGAGAGGGGCTATTGGTCGTTTGGTGTCGACGCGACTAGAAAAACACTACGGCCATATCATCCAAGACATTGATCGCGTACAACTGGGTTACGAGTTAATTAAGTTATTGCATAAAACAACTGAGGATAATCCGGAATCTGAGTACTTTGATCTCCTTTGGCAAACCTTTGAAGCACTAGACGACCAGAAAATTAATTTGCTTTTAATCAAAGTCTGGTTCGAGGCGCAATTATTAAAGTTATCTGGTCAACGACCAAATTTGAAAACTGATACCAAGGGTCAAGCGTTGAATATTCAACAAAAATATGACTTTATTGTTTCGTCTATGATGTTTGATGCTCAAGCGGGAGGCAGCTTTGGGGCCAACTCAATTAAATTTTTACGTATACTTTTCGGCAGTACTAAACCAAAATTATTAAGTCAGATTAGTGATCTTGAACAAATGTTGGCAATTTGTGATCCTCTTATGGGAACTATGCTTAACTCCTACGTTCGAGTATAATTTGTTTTAGATATGACTAACGTCTCGCTTGATGAAATTGTTTCCTTGGCTAAACGACGGGGTTTTGTTTTTCAAGCCAGTGAAATTTATGGTGGCTTGGCCGGTTTTTACGATTACGGTCCGTTAGGCGTAGAGCTAGTCAACAACCTGAAGCAAGAATGGTGGCGGGCAATGGTTGGCGAACATGACAATATCTTTGGTCTGGACAGCAGTATCATCCAACATCCAAAACTTTGGGAAGCTAGTGGCCATGTGGCAGGCTTTAACGATCCAATGGTTGAAGACACGGTAACACGTAAGCGTTATCGGGCTGATCAATTGGCCGGCACTGACTCGACCGACCTTGATCAATTAAAGGCTGCACTCAAAGACAAGCAATCGCCTGACGGCAATCCCTTAAGCGAACCGCGTTTTTTCAATATGATGATGCAGACCTGGATTGGTCCGTTACAAGACCCATCAGCTGTAGCTTATCTGAGACCAGAGACTGCTGGATCGATGTTTACTAACTTTGAAAATGTTCGTGAGACTATGCGTGCTAAGCTGCCTTTTGGCATAGCTCAGATCGGCAAGGCATTTCGTAATGAGATTTCTCCTCGCGATTTTATCTTTCGGGTTCGTGAGTTGGAACAAATGGAAATGCAATATTTCGTTAAGCCAGAGGACCAGAACGGTGCCTACGAGACTTGGCGTAATTTTGCCTGGCAATTTTTAACTGAACGCCTAGGAATTGCTGCTGAAAATCTGCAGTGGCATGAGCATGATCAGAATGAGCGAGCTCACTACGCTAGCACTGCTCATGACATATACTTTAATTTTAGCCAAGGGTTTAAAGAGCTCTGGGGAACACATAATCGGACTGATTATGATCTGTCTAATCATCAACGAGTCAGCGGTAAGGACTTACAATACTTTGATGACCAGAACAGGGAGCGTTTTACGCCCCATGTTATTGAAAGCTCAGTTGGTGTTGGCCGGTTGCTTTTGGCCGTATTGGTTAATGCCTATCATGAAGAAGAAATAAATGGCGAGAAGCGTTTAGTATTAAAGATTCAGCCAAAGCTGGCTCCCTATAAGGTGGCAGTTAGCCCCTTGCTTAAAAACAAGCCAGAATTAGTCAACAAGGCTAGGGAGATCTACGGTAGTCTAAAAAAAGAATTTGGGGCTGTGATGTGGGACGATAATGGCAATATTGGTAAGCGATACCGTCGACAAGATGAAATTGGCACACCCTATTGTGTGACAATTGACTTTGATACGTTAAAAGACGAGACGGTTACGATACGCAACAGGGACACTACTGAGCAACAACGAGTTAAATATCAAGACCTGGTGGCTTCTATTCGTATATGAGAAATCATTAAAGCCTTACTTGATTTTGGCCAAATAAAGAAATGGCTGTAGAGTCATTTAGTTGTGGCTGTTAAAATAAGGCCAATGCCCAAATTTGAGCCCAGGATTGTCGTTATTGGCGGAGGTACTGGTAGTTTTGCGCTGCTCAAAGAGCTTAAAAACTATACCTCTAGCTTGACTGCTCTAGTGAATATGGCTGATGATGGTGGCTCGACAGGTGTTTTAAGGGATGAGCTCGGTGTACTGCCACCGGGAGATATTAGGCAGTGCCTGGTTGCTCTTAGTGAGGCACCAGAAGAGCTACGTGAATTATTCAATTTTCGTTTTCCGCGAGGGACATTTAAGGGCCATTCGTTTGGCAATATCTTCTTAAGTGCTGTTGAAAAAATGGTTGATAACTTCGAAGATGCTGTTCGTCTGGCCAGTGAAGTATTGCGTATAAAAGGACAGGTTTTGCCGATTACCCTAGACAATTGCCGTTTGGTTCTTAGGCATGGTGATCAGGAAGTAATTGGTCAATACAACATAGTGAACACAAAGCTACCCACTAAGGCCAGGCCACAAATTTACTTTGAGAAGCTGGCCAACATAACTCCTAAGGCGGCGCTGGCAATTAAGACGAGTGATTTAATCGTCATTGCTCCAGGTAATCTGTATGCATCGCTTGCCCCAAGCCTTTTGGTTGAAGGCGTTGCAGCTACTTTACGTCAGTCAAAGGCCACAAAAGTATTCGTCTGCAATTTGGTCAATAAACCCAATCATACGGTGGGGTTCAAGGTAGGTGATTATGCTAAGGAGATTGAGCGTTTTATAAGCAAAGGAACTCTCGATTATGTTCTATATAATACTGACCTACCATCAAAAGAACTGCTAGACAAATATGCTCTTGACCAAGAATTTCCGGTTGGCATTGATTCCAAAGAAACCAAAGCGGCTTCTTATAAGATGATTGGAGGTAATTTCCTGTCTCATAGCCACGAAACACGAAATGAGAATGATAGTTTTATAAAGCGCTCTCTTATAAGACATGATGGGCAGGCGGTTGCCAAAGCCCTACTAGAACTAATCTAATATATCCTAATATTGACAAAGCATAAACATTTTGCTACTATAGTTTATGTCAACATGAAAAACGAAAAACCACAATCAAAAGAGTCACTAGGTCAATCAATAGCTGACCAGGTAGGTGCTTTTGTCCTAGCTGGAGCAACTTTGTTTAGTATGGTGGCTGCTAGTAAGCACGGGCCAGTACAAGCTAGAGAGATTGTCCTACAGCAACCAACAAATGTCTTTCAACATGTATCAGATATTACTGAACGCGAAAATGAAACAGCTCGTATACCGGTAAAATTTGATGATGGTTTACGATTACCAACAACTTCAGGTGCATAGTATTGACAAAAATATTAAAAGTGATAAGGTATATATTATGAAAACAAGCATTGAGAATCCCAAATACAATCTTCGTCGAGCCCTTGCAGCCGGCGCTGTTGCGTTAGCCGCTCTTGGTGTATGGAAAGCTGAAGAGCTGGCTGGTAGTCTAGAGAGCGTTGTAGCAGGGCGTATTCATCAAGGCCAGGAAGCTAAAAAGCTTGACCATCCCCTGGGTAATCCTTACCATAGAAGCAGCATCGTCGAGGGCTTAAGAAAAGAAGGCATATCGCCAAGTGATGTGACAATCCACAGAATAAGTTCTAGTGAAGCTAACCCGACAGAAGTAGCTGAGCAAATGCACGCCAAAGATGTATTTACGGCAAGTGAAGAAATCGCAGGCCAGGTAGGTGGCGACAGGATCATGCAACCCGACGAATTTGTTGCACTTGCTAACGACCAGGTGAAGAAAGATTAGCCCAAGTTGTTATTGCTTGAAAAAAATAGTTACAGTTTGCAATATCAATTTTCATAAATCTATTTAATCTGATTATTCGTCAGCCAAGTGCCATTAAGCTATCCTTGAGCTAGGGTGTTAGATATTGCAAAATAGTGTTGCCAGGAGTTGACTCTACGCCATATGTTGAGCTTTTAGGCCAACAGTTTTAAAACTGTGGATAAGTGGTGTCAAGAACACCACTTTTCTTTTGTCAATTTACTTGCAGTGGGAGGTAGTGGGTAGTATATTCAAGGCAGTGGGTAATTTTGGAAAGCCAAAACAGCTTTCCTCCAGTAAAAATAAAAAACCACTAGTAGCTTAAAGGGAACCAATGGCCACGGTAGACTACTTTGAACGTAAGCTGGACGACAAAAGGCGGTTAACCATACCTCCGGAACTTCGTCACAAGTTTGCCAGCGGAGCAGTTGTCACTCGCGGTTTTGGTCAATATCTACATCTATATCCCAAAGATGTTTGGGATAATCTGGTAGAACCTCGGCTGGAGGGCGATATCCTAGACGAACGCATAGCTGACCTAAACGTGCAGTTCAGAATGGGAAAGACCGAAGCTCAGCCGGACACTAAACAAGGTAGGATCACCGTAGAACAGCATTTGCTAGACTACGCCGGGATCACCAGGGATGTAGTTGCAGTCGGCGTTGGACGATATTGGCGTTTGATGCGTCCTGGCTAAATCGGTCAGAGTCGGCAACCAGGTTCTTTAACAATCAAAAAACAATAGCAAATCTCAATAATAACCTCGAGGTTAGCTATTCGGCAGTCAACAAGTGGATTTTAGAGTAACCACTTTAAAAACTCTCGTTCATTTCTCAAAAGAAAACACCTCCCAAAACTTCACCTCACACATAAGTCTCTCAAACTTGAGTCGATGAATAGTAAGAAGTTCTAAGATTTTTTAAATCTAACTAAACCTTCTTTACATACATGTTTATCGATTCACACAAAAACAAAAACCACAAAAAAACAAAAAGTTGATTGCTGATTAGGTGACCTTGCAAAAACAAAAACAAAATGTAAGTAAAGATGCACCAAAACCAAAATAAAAATCAAAAACATGTACCGGTATTACTGGCAGAGGTCTTGGAACAACTGGATCCCCAAGAAGGAGAGAGTTACCTAGACTTAACAGCTGGCTATGGCGGACATGCCCAAGCTATCTTGGCAAAAACCAAGGCAGACGCTTTAGGGATGCTAGTCGATCGGGATCAATCTGCGATCGATGCTATAACTAAGCTATTTAAGGGACGTAAGCTAAACATCCTTAAACAAGATTTCTTAGCGGCTAGTCAACAGCTAGTTGAAGAACGTCGAAAATTTGATCTTATTTTGGTGGACCTTGGAGTATCGTCACCGCACCTTAAAGAGGTTAACAGAGGTTTTGCATTTGCTGCTACCGGGCCACTGGATATGCGCATGGACCAAAGTCAGGCATTAACAGCTGAAAAGGTAGTAAACAATTATAGCGAAGCCGAAGTGGCCAATATTCTGACCCGTTTTGGTGAAGAGCCAAAAGCACGTCAGATAGCTCGCTCTATAATAGCCAACCGGCCAATTATGACTACTACCCAGCTTGCAGCAGTAGTAGCAAGGGCTTGGCCAGGGTATAGTCGAGTTCATCCTGCAACCCGTAGCTTTCAAGCGCTACGAATTGTGGTTAATGATGAACTTCGGCAACTTAGAGAGAGTCTGCCTCTTTGGATTAAGCTTTTGGCTCCGGCCGGTCGGATCGGGGTCATTAGCTTCCACAGTCTTGAGGACCGGATCGTCAAGCACTATTTCGCCGAATTGGGCGGAACTGGCTACGATGCTGTACTGAGAATACTGACCAAACGACCAATTTTATCTCAAACACCCGAATTAGTTATTAATCCGCGTGCTCGTAGCGCAAAGTTGCGAGTCGCAGTGAAAATAAAAACAGAAAGGGAAGCTTGAAATGCCAATACAGGTGAAAAGTACTTCCCGAGCGTACAAGGTACATGTCAAAGTAATGTAACCTTGCAATCGCTTCTCGGCTCTGGTGAAAGCTAGAGCCGGGACTAAAAAATATCAAAAATAACCAGAAAAATAAAAAATATGACCTATTCTAGTTCGCTCGCCATGAGTCGTTCGCGCCTAGCGGAACGAAACCAAAACTCAGTCGCTTTTAGAGTTCAGGAACGAACTCTCGGGCCAATCAGTAACACCATAATTTTGATAGTCTTGGTCTGTTTATTGGGGTTAATGTATCTAACTCAAGTCACAAAGACCAACGCACTAGGGTATAAAATTAATGATTTGCAACAGCAGCAGACTCAACTTAGTAATCAGCACGATGACCTGGAGGTTGCTTCTGCGCGCTTACAGTCACTTAATAGAGTTCAAAACAGCACGGTTGCTAAGAGTATGGTGGCAATTTCGCCAAGCAACACTATACAAAACTAGGTTGAGGCCGAAGATGAGGGCTTAAGGAGAGAGCAAGGTATAATTAGGCTTATGGCTTCTAATGACAACCAAATAGTCGGCACGGCTGCCAAAAGAGTGCGTATATCATACGGGCTTCTTTTGTTAATGTTCGCCATATTTGGTTTGCGCTTATTTTATGTTCAGGTAATTCGTTATGACTATTATAAAACAGCTGCCCTAAGTGATCAGTTAAAACAATATCAGATACCGGCTGAGCGGGGCATTATTAAAGCCTACGACGGCGATACAATAGTCCCCATTGTGCTCAATCAGCATCTCTATACGCTCTATGCTGATCCGGTCTATATATCTAATCCATCAAAAGTAGCGGCTGACGTGCAGAGAATAATTGGCGGCGATGTCAAACAATATGCTGCAGCCATGCAGCAAAAGGGGACTCGATATGTAGTCCTCGGCAATCGTATTAGCCAAGATCAACAAGCCAGAGTCGTTAATTTAAAAGATCCGGGTTTGGGTACCATTGCTCAAGATTATCGAACTTATCCTCAGGGGACACTGGCTTCTCAGTTGCTTGGTTTTGTCAACAATGACGGTGTTGGTGAGTATGGCATTGAGCAAGCACTGAATAATCAATTAAAGGGGGCGCCGGGCCAGCTAAAGGCGATAACCGATTCAAATGGGGTGCCCTTAGCTGCCAGTAAGAATAATATTGAGCGAGCGCCAGTCAAGGGCAACGACTTAGTTCTAACTATTGATATAGGTATGCAGCAACAGCTAGAAACAATACTCAAAGATGAAGCACAGCAAACCAAAGCCGATAGTGCCAGTGTTGTGGTGATGGATCCAAATAACGGAGCCATAAAAGCGATGGCTAATTATCCAACTTATGATCCATCTCAATTTTATAACGTCAGTGATCCATCACTATTTAATAACGGTACGGTTAATCAACCGATAGAAGTCGGATCAATTATGAAAACACTGACTACCTCAGCTGCTCTGGACCAAGGGGTTATTAAACCAGACAGTACCTATTATGATCCGGCACAGTGGCTGGTTGACGGTTTTGATATTCATAATATTGCTGAAGATGGCGGACCCGGAAACCGAAGTATTGCTGATCTTTTAAATCTATCACTGAATACCGGTGCCACCTGGGAACTAATGCAAATGGGTGGCGGTCAGCTTGATGCTAAAGGGCGCAACATCTGGCATGATTACATGGTTAATCACTTTTTACTGGGTAAACCTACTGGTATAGAGCAAGGCTATGAGGCCAGTGGTTATATACCGTCACCAACTAATAACGGGGCCGGTATCAACCTAACCTATGCCAATACTGCCTTTGGTCAAGCAGTAACTATTACTCCGATCCAAATGGCGGCTGCTCTCTCAGCGGTCCTTAACGGCGGTACTTATTATCAACCACATTTAGTTGACCAACAAATTACAGCTGACGGTAAAATTTATAACCAAAAACCGGTTATTTTAAAACAGCACGTCGTTGGGCCACAAGTTGGCCCAGAGATGATCCCTTTGATGCAGTTTGTGGTTGAGCATCACTATATTGTCCCGCAGTTTGATCAGACCAAATACATTGTCGGTGGCAAAACAGGAACTGCCCAGATTGCTAAGCCAGGAGGGGGTTACTACAATAGCCAATACAACGGCACCTATATTGGTTTTGTCGGTGGAGACAAAGTTCAGTACGTGATTGTAGTCTACGTCATTAAGCCCAAAAATGGTGGCTATGCTGGAACGGCTGCCGCGCAACCCATCTTTGCCCGCATGGCACATGTCCTGATAGATCAATCTTATGTTACCCCTAAAACCCACTAAGCTGATATAATTGAACACTAAAGAAAGATAATGACCGAAACATTTCACCTAGCAGTTCCAATCGGTAGTTTATTGCACATTTTAGTGCTTGGTATTTTTGGCTTTCTGCTAAGTATGACCATCACCCCTATATATACAACTCTAGCCTATCGTGCAAAATGGTGGAAGAGGCAACGTAAAGATGCTTGGTCGGGCGGGGAAGCAACAGTCTACAACGCCCTACATGCCGAGAAACATAAACGCAATATCCCGACTATGGCTGGACTGGTCTTTGTGTTCTCAATTGCCATGGTGACCCTTTTTGGCAACTTGAGTCGCGGTCAAACCTGGTTACCGTTGGCCGGTATGCTGGCCTCGGGAGCGGTTGGACTTCTTGATGACTGGATTAATATTCATGATCACAGCAGTCGTATAGCCGGGCTGCGGTCTAAAGCTAAGTTTCTGCTACAAAGTGCCATAGCTCTGGCAGGAGGATGGTGGTTTTACGAAAAACTAGGAGTCCACAGCATATACTTGCCAGTTATTAATCAGTGGCATATCGGTATCTTTGTGATTGTTTTATTTTGGCTGGTAGTTATTGCTACTTCCAATTCAGTTAATATAACAGATGGTTTAGATGGGTTAGCAGGCGGTTTATTGGTATCATCTTTTGCGGTTTATGCCTTTATTGCTGTTATAGAAGGCCGATATGCTTTAGCTGGCTTTTGTTTAACTACTGTCGGAGCTTTATTGAGCTACACATGGTTTAATATTTATCCAGCCAGATTTTTTATGGGTGATGTTGGTTCTTTCGCTCTCGGAACGGCTCTTGGGATTATAGCCTTGCAGACTAATACTGTTTATGTGTTACCAATTATTGGCGGTGTATACCTTGTTGAAACGGGGTCGGTCATTATTAATCGCTTGTCGCGCAAGTTACGGCATGGTAAAAAAGTATTTCTTTCATCACCTCTACATCATCATTTTGAAGCCATTGGTTGGCCGGAAACCAAGGTTACGATGCGTTTCTGGATTCTTGGTCAAGTAACGGGCGTCGTTGGGTTAATTATTTATTTACTGGGAAGGTATTAAAGTAAGTTTTTATGTCCTCCTGGGCCTTGATGCAAAGCGCTCGCCAACGACCAAGTCTTCTTAGGCTGGAGCTTGGCCGTCGCCACAAACCAGACTACTGGTTATTGGCTATCTGCGTCCTTTTGTTAGCTATTGGGTTAGTTGTGGTTTATGCTATCAGTCCAGCTCTCTCGCTCTCATCCCATGTAAG
The DNA here is from genome assembly GCA_035534895.1 of Candidatus Dormiibacterota bacterium. Classification (GTDB taxonomy): domain Bacteria; phylum Patescibacteriota; class Saccharimonadia; order Saccharimonadales; family UBA4665; genus DATLRC01. Next base: position 58,037 of record DATLRC010000021.1, on the reverse strand, counting down.
CAATAATTACTATGTACTAAAACAGCTGTTAGCCATTGGTCTGAGTATTGTCGCTTTTAGTCTGACATCTCAAATACCGCTTCAGCAGTGGCGCCGAGCTCATAAAATGCTCCTAGTGGTGGCTGGGTTAGCAACTACCCTAGCTTTAGTTATGGGGGTAAATCCAGCCTATCCTGCTCACAGATGGGTAAGACTAGGTAGTTTTTCATTTCAATCTGTAGAGCTTGTTAAGTTTGCGATTTTGATTTGGTTGGCTGGTTTTCTGGCCCAACGGATTCGAACAGGACTACTAAGAGATATGTCAAAAACTCTAAGACCACTACTGGTCATGGTCATGGTCATTGGTGTAGTGGTAGCCGGTATACAGAGTGACTTTGGCTCGACAGGCGTGATTGTTATTATGATGGCTGCAATGATTTTTATTGCCGGCTTGCCAATGAAGCGGCTATTAACAATTGGCGCTATTATATTAATTGGTTCTGTGTTGGCTATTGCCGCTACACCATATAGACGAGATCGTCTAACAACTTTTCTGCATCCAACCAAGGATTGTCAAACCACTGGATATCAAGCATGTCAGGCTTTGATCGCTGTTGGTTCCGGGGGGTTATTTGGACTAGGGCTAGGCAGCAGTGTCCAAGCTTATGGTTATCTTCCTGAAGCTGCCAACGATTCTATCTTTGCCATATATGCCGAGAAATTCGGCTTTATTGGCAGTATAATCTTGCTGTTTATCTTTGGGTTATTATTTGCCCGAATTGCTAGTATAGCCGAACGGGCCCCTGATGATTTTAGTCGACTAGTAGTTGTTGGGGTACTGGCTTGGTTTAGCATCCAGACCTTGGTTAATATTGGTTCTATGATTGGTGTTTTGCCCATGAAAGGCATTACCTTGCCGTTCATAAGCTATGGCGGTACAAGCGTTGTTTTTGTATCGGCAGCTGTTGGCCTAGTATTCCAGGTTTCGCGTTACACAGCCTACACTAAACAGCGTACAGTTAGATCAAACAACAGGAGCAACTATGACAATAGTCATGACCGGCGGCGGCTCAGGGGGGCATATCACCCCGATTTTAGCAGTCGCGTATGAGCTGAAGCAGCTGTCCCCAGGTATTAAAATTATTTACATTGGCCCAAAGGGTGATGCTCTGGGGGATATACCGGTGTCTCACGAAAGTATTGATGAAGTCTATGTTGTTCGAGCAGGGAAATGGCGACGCTATCATGGCGAAGGGCTGAAACAGCTACTAGATCTCAAAACTTTAGCTAAAAATATGCGTGATGCAATTTTTGTTTTGATTGGCTTGGTCCAAAGCTGGCGTTTACTGGGTAGGATCAACCCAGATTTGGTGTTTATAAAAGGTGGTTTTGTTGGGGTGCCTATTGGCTTAGCGGCTGCTGCCCGCAGAATAGCCTACTGTACTCATGATTCTGATGCTATCCCTGGCCTTGCTAATCGTCTAATTTCTCGCTGGGCGAGATTACATACAGTCGCGCTGCCTAAGGAAGTCTATAGCTACCCCAAGCATAAAACGATGACTGTCGGTATACCGCTTGCCAGGGACTTTGTACCAGTGACACCACAAATCAAGAGTCATTATCGCAAGGAGCTAAATATTGACGAGAAGAGCAAACTTTTGTTTATTATAGGTGGTGGTTTGGGCGCACAACGCGTTAATTCGGCAGTTGCCGAGAGCTTGCCGCACTTGCTAAAGCAATTCCCAGAATTACAAGTTATCCATGTCGTTGGCCGCAATAACGTTGCGCAGTTACAAAAGCTTTATAGTAATATACTTTCAAAAGCCGAACAGGACAGGGTAGGGGTCAAAGATTTTATACAAGATGTCTACCGTTACAGTGGTGCAGCCGATGTAATAATTACAAGAGCGGGTGCTACTAACTTGGCTGAATTTGCAGTCCAAGGCAAGGCATGTATTGTTATTCCAAATCCTCTTCTAACTGGGGGACATCAACTCAAGAACGCTCAATACCTGGCAATTAAACAAGCAGCTATTCTGATTACCGAAGGTGAATTACTAACCAATACCAATATTATTGCCAGTCAAACTAGCCTGTTACTTAAAAATAATCAGCTTCGAGACCAACTAGGTTCTCGCCTAGCAAGCTTTGCTCAACCGGAAGCGACTCAAAAATTAGCTCAAATATTACTTAATTTGGCCAAACAAGAGTCCAAATGAGATTAGGGTTCAGAAAACGCAAACAATTATTGGCTAGACACCAAAGACCACGAATGTCTGGACGTGGTCCAGCTGTTTTCTCATATCACGCTAGGAGGGCAGAATACCAATTTAATACTGGTCGGGGGGAAAGTCGTAGTCAGCGCCGACCGGAGCTTTCCAAATTCGTAGGTTACTGGCTCCAACGAATCGGTTTTTTGATTGGCACCCTGATTCTGATTGTCGGCTTAGTCAATGTCTTAGTAATTTCTTCACCACCGCGTATTGATCTGGAGAATAGCCCATCAAGCCAATTCTTTATGCGCAATATATTGGTTTATCAGAAGTCGGCAAGTGATGCCATGGCCAGATCGTTTTGGAACAATAATAAAATTACCCTCAACACGGCTGGAATTGCCCAAGAGTTGAAGTCTAAATTTCCAGAGATTGCTGACGCAACTATTAGCTTACCTATTTTTGGACATAAACCAATTATATATATCGAGCCTAATCAGCTAGCATTTATTCTTAGTGCATCTAATGGTAACTTTGTTATCGGTCAAAATGGCGCTGCTTTGTTTGCAAGACAATCACTGCCAACAAAAAATAAACTCAATCTACTAACACTAACCGACCAGAGTAATCTTAGAATTCAGGTTGGTCAATCAGCATTTCCAAGCTCGCAAGTAAATTTTATCCAAGAAGTAATTGCTGAGCTTCGCTCGCGGGGAGTGCAAATCAGTAACTTGACGCTGCCTGCGGCTGCAAGTGAACTTGATGCGCATCTTCAGGGCCTGCCCTACATCGTAAAGTTTAATCTTCAGAATAATGATCCTCGTCAACAAGCCGGTACTTTTCTAGCAGTCAAGGCCCATTTAGATAGTGCACACATATCTCCAACTCAATATATTGATGTTCGAGTTGACGGCAGAGCCTATTATAAGTAAAAGCTGTTTAGGTGACCGACAAGTTGAGAATGTCTCAAGGCAAGGTGACTTGTATCCCGCAAGACTATAATACTATTTTTGTAGGACACTTGTATGCTGCAGGGTAAAATATCACAAGCAACTACCAGAGTCTACCAAGTGGGCGCAATAGGGAAGGTCGGGGCAATAAAGTCTTTATGCATAATCTAAGTACTTACATTTGGTGGAGAGAGTGACTGATTTAGTGAGCTTTAGGGAGATGAACCGCAAGGCCCCCATTATTCTCCCCCATCAGTTCGTAAATTGTTCGGGATGCGAATATATTAATTATTAGCGGAAAGACATTACTAAAATATGGAAATCACAAAAATGCAACTTTTTAATGCTTTAAGCAAAAAAGGAGGGAAGCATATAAAATAATATGAAAGTCAACAAAAAGCAAATATTTCACGACTAAACTGTGGAAAAGTCAAATAGTGTGATTAATTACATTGAAAGCACTAGGCTAAGGTATGGTCAGTTAATCTAAAATAACGCTAGACGTAAGCATATAATGACACTGAAGTATCTAAAATAGAGATTAATTGGAGACTAACCGTTATCTCCCCCGCACCAGGGGGTAGGTTGCTTAGCCTAGAGGGATTAATATACGAGTCGCAAAAGATACATTGTGCGACGTGCTTTCTATAGCTTAACTTGGTTCACTGCTTCCGGCTGTTCTGCACTCTTTTCTATTTATATGTTTGCGAAATAGTTATTTTTACTAAGTCCTACCCTTTTTGACTTTGCTAATTTTTTAGCCCAACCTAACTACCCCATTTATGCAGACGTTGCTGTGTGTTCTTAAAACGTTCAGTTAATGCCTAGAATCACTTAACTAAGTTTTCCCCAAAGATGTCTAGGTTTATTCTGCAAGTGAATAGGTGGCTTTGGCAACTCGTTTGAACTGCGGTTTGCCCTGGAGATTTAAGAGAATTGTAGTCTCTTTAACGTAGCGACTCTTAAGCACTCGTTTGACTATCTCGTCGCGATGGAGTGGCCCGTTTTCTTTCTTAAGTACAGTGGCTATAATGTCTGACACTGTACCTCGCTCGTAGCCCCATTCTTTTAGGGCGTAGATTCCTCGACCGATTAAGACAAAACGACTATCTTTTATTAACTCATTATGAATTGCTTGAGTAGTGACGTCTTTACGCTTAAAGTCGCTATCTTTAATAGCAACTGCGATTTCATTAAAGTGCAGGTGTTTACCCTTTTCTTTTAGGATAACGTAGATTTTATCGCGGATATTTTTGGGATTGACTGCTGGCCATTTAACGAGGCCCCAGCGCTTATTGAGTGTTGCTAACTGCTTAGAAGTAGTTGCTAGAGCTTCGGCATGCACGGGGTCAGCTATATTGGCGGCTTGGGCAATGTCGCTAATCGGTTTCGGTTCGTTAACTTTCTTGATGCTCTCCACGAGCTTAGCAACCTCTGTTTTTAAGGCTTTTTCGTCGTGGACCTTTTTAATGGCCACACTGTGGTAAAAATTATCATCTTCATTAATGACTACCAAATCGGGACAAAGCTGAGCTAAAAATGATACTCTGGCCTGTTCTTCGCGGCTGGTGTTTGTTCCCAGCTTAGCAGTTAAGTCGCTCACACGTGCGACTTGTCCCAGTTCTGACAGTATTTTTAATAGCCTTGCCTGGAATTCTACGAGATGAGGCAGTTCATGTTGCTCAGCAGTCGCCTTAAGTCGCATAACGACAGATTTTTCAAGTTGGCGGACTCTCTCCCTGGTGATGCCTAGCAACTCACCAATCAGCTCAAGTGTCTCTTTGCGGTCGAAGAGACCGAAACGTCGGGCAATTATCTCTCTTTCGCGTTCGCGGTCTATAGTCTTAAGAATATCTGTTACGAGATTTATAGTTGACTCTGATTCTGGTTTAGTTGACTGGGCCATTTGGTTACTCTTCCCTGCCTCTCTAAAAGATTATGTATAATATGATTATATAACTTTAGTTTTTAAAAGTCAAACGCATTGTTTATTACACTTATTGTAGCACTAAATAGACGCTTTTGCGTATTCTATGTTGTAAAATATGGTACTTTCTGCCCTGCTCTGTTTGTCTCTCAGGAACTGCGGCTACGACGGAAGGAGCGTTTTTTTGCTGGGGCAGCGTCGAGTAGACTTTTGGCTGCTGCTTCAGATATCTTTTTGGGGTCTTGATCTTTTGGTATACGAGCGTTGGTCTTGCCGTCAGTCACATATGGCCCATAAGGTCCTCTTAAGATCTTGAGACCGCTGCTAAATTCAACTAGGTTTTTTTCTTTTGCTTCAACTAACTTAGTTGCATAGAACTTTAGGGCCTCAGATTTAGTTACAGTGTGTGGGTCATGGTCCTTGATAGAAACAAAAGTTTTCCCGACCTTAATATAGGGACCAAAACGACCGATGTTGGCACTTATTTCTTCCCCATCATCAGTTGTGCCTAAATTACGTGGCAAACTGAACATAACTAAGGCTTGATCAAGGTTGACGGTATCCATTGTTGTCCCACTTGGCAGGGGCGCAAAATCTGGCTTTTTGGTTTCGTCATCGGTTTCTCCTCGTTGGAGCATGGGGCCATAGCGTCCAAAACGGGCATAAATCGGTAGCTTTGTATTAGGATCTGTACCAATCAGTCGTGCCTGAGAGACCATTTGCCTAGAAACTTCGTTGGACTGTTCCACTAAAGGATGAAAATCATCATAAAATTTTTTGATCATTTTGGTCCACTGTTCATTCCCTTCGGCAATTCGGTCGAAATCTTCCTCGACCCGAGCCGTAAAGTCGTAGTCAACAATTGTCGGAAAATAGTTTACTAAAAAGTCGGTAGTAATCTCTGCAATGGCTGTTGGGAACAATTTAGAATGATCTGCACCACTAATCTCTTCCCTGCTTGAAGGGGTAATCTGGTCACTGACTAGTGTTACGAGACGTATCTGGCGGGCAGTTCCTTCGAGATCTTTTTTTTCAACGTAACCTCTGGTCTGGATGGTCGATATGGTTGGCGCATACGTACTTGGGCGACCGATACCTAGTTCTTCTAGCCGTCGAACTAAGCCAGCTTCTGAGTATCTGGCTGGGCTACGCCCAAAAGTTTCGATGGCTGTCATTGTTTGGAGACGCAATACTTCGTTGACACCTATTGAAGGCAGGATGGTATCTTCTTTAGTGCCACCATAAACCTTCATGAAACCATCGAACTTAAGTACCTCGCCTCGAGCTAAGAAAATCTCTGGATGGTCGCTTATGGAAATTGATAGCGTTGTGCGTTCTAGTTGTGCAGCACTCATTTGTGAGGCGATCGTTCGTTGCCAGATCAACTGATAAAGCTTTCGTTGTTGGTCATCACTGCCGCTACTAGAAAGTTCGAAATTTGTTGGCCTAATGGCTTCATGAGCTTCTTGGGCAGATGCATTTTTTGTTTTGTACTGTATTTGGTGGTGGTAATTAGCGCCAAAATTTGCAGTTATATATTTTTGGGCTGCTTGTAATGCAAATTCCGAAAGCGTTGTGCTATCGGTTCTCATATAGGTTATTTGACCGGCTTCGTATAATCTTTGGGCTAATGTCATAGTTTGGCGAACACTATAGCCCAGCCGGCGATAGGCTTCCTGTTGTAGTGAGCTGGTGGTAAACGGTGCGCTTGGGGTACGAACACCAGGCTTGGTGATAATATCTTTGACCTTAAAGGTCGCCGAGAGGATCGTCTGTAACCAGGATGTGGCGATTTCCACAGTCGCTGGTTTGAAATCCAATTCGGCTGGCAGTTCATGGGCATCTTTTATAAATAAGGCGTTGATTTTAAAACAGCTCTCGGGCTGAAAGTCTCGAATCTCTCTTTCGCGTTCAACAATTAAGCGGACAGCCACCGACTGGACCCTACCAGCGCTTAAGCCACCCCTGACCTTTTTCCAGAGCACCGGGCTTAACTCATAACCGACTAAACGATCAAGAACTCGACGAGCTTGTTGGGCGTTGACCAGGTTGATATCTATCTGTCGCGGGTTGGCTATGGCAGTCTCAATTGCTGATCTTGTGATTTCATGAAAAACGATTCGCTTGGTATGTTCGGGCTTCAGTTTGAGAGCTTGGGTCAGATGCCAAGCAATGGCTTCTCCTTCTCGATCTTCATCGCTTGCCAGCCAGACTTCACTACTACTAAGGGCCGCTTTTTTAAGTTCGCTGACCACCTTTTTTTTGTCGCTACTGATCTCATAAGCCGGTGCAAAATTATTCTCCAGATCAATATTTAAGCCCTTTTTGGGTAAATCTCGGATATGACCGAAGCTGCTTTTAACTTCAAAGTCTTTACCAAGGAATTTACCTATGGTTTTTGCCTTTGCGGGACTTTCTACGATTACTAAATTTTTGGCCATGGGCTATATCTTATGCGCATTGATCACCTTATTGCAATATATAAAAAAGAATAACCCTAAAAATATTGTCCAAGTTTGTAGCCGATCCATATGCCAGCTACTGATCCGACACCGCTTAGCAAGATGCTCCAGACTCCGAACCAGTTACCATGACTAAAGAGTGCACCAACCCAACCGCCAATGATCCCGCCTACGGTAATACCTATCCAAATCATAAGCTTCATGCTAATAGTTTAACACGGGGTACAAAGAGTATCTTTTTACAGTTACCAATGACTAGCGTAGAATGTCAGGTTATGGCAGTTGAGAGATACCCTGAGAATGGTCCTGAAACTGGTTCTGGCTCAAGTGAACATTTGCATGAAATATTTCATCAGTACCTTGGGGCATTAGTTCTAGAGGATGTTCTAAGTCTCAGATCAACGGCCATGGAGTTGTCATCGATACAATTCCCGGGCCTAATTAACCTATATATGGATACAGTTGAGTTTGAGTCTGATATTTTAGTCAATCGACCGAGAGATGATAAGCGCGATAATTTACTGACTCGGACAATTTTGGCCTATGTCTATTCTGGTCATGAGGTTGACGCCGATCTATTACTGACCATTAGTCAGCTTAGTGGACACCCTAAGACTAGATGGTTGACTGAGACTATTAAGCCGACACGCAAATTAATTAGTACTGAGTTCGGTATTTATAGCAAACCTTCAGGGAGGGCGTTAACGAAGTTGGGGTCTAGAGCAGTCAAAGAAATCCAGCAAGTTGCTAGACTCAGTCAACAGAACCATAATAAGAAAGATTGGTTACTCGGGAAACCGATTTGGCGCTTTTTGATAACCCGCAAAGCATGAGCTAGTTGACTTTACATGTCCAATATTATTAGGTATTGACATGAAGACATGCATTTGCTAAAATAGCAAGCCTTAAGTCTTTATATTAAAAGATTTATGTACCTTATACCTATTCTAACAAATTGTTAGATTGTTTTAGAGCGTGCTAAGTCGTCAAGTTGTTACCCTCCACTTACCCTTAGCTCCTTGAGATTTAAAAACTCATAGAGCGCTCTAAAACACACTAACCCCTTTAACTTTACCTCTTTTTTAAGAGAGGCCCTGTAGTGGGTCAGCGAGTCCCAAAAGATGGCCATTAGGCCGGCACAGCACTTTATATTTTTGGTGCCAGATGCTTCGCTTAGGTGGGTTGAAGGGTGTATGGGGAGAACTTGTTTCTCCCCTGAAAAAGGCTTACGAGCGGTGCCCACCCCCTCTCGTAGGCCTTTTTTGATTGTTTAGCAGCCAAAATAAAGAAGACATCAGACTATTAAAGAGCCCCGAAATGTTTAGGCACTAAAAACCTACAACAAAAAATTGCGAGTTTCATGAGTTAATTGGCCGCCATAGATGTATTCACTTAAAATAGCGTTTACTTCGCGATAAAGAAGCGGCAGCTGTTTTTTTTCTTGGTCCGAGAATTGTTGTAAAACGAAAGTTGCACTATCTATCTGGTCAGGCGTTTTGGGGCCGATACCAACCCTAATACGACCATAGTCTTCGCCAATTAAATCACTAATTGACTTGATGCCGTTATGGCCAGCCGATGAGCCACCAGTGCGACTCCGGATTTGCCCAAAGTTAATCTCCAGTTCATCATGGACAACCACAATACGATCAGGTGGTATCTTATAAAAGTTGGCGGTAGCTTGAACTGCTTGACCACTTAAATTCATAAAACTACTAGGTTTTATGGCAATCACTTGACTGTCACCAAGTCTACCACTACTCAAGACGCAGTGGAGGTCTTTTTTATCTATCCAGTCACTTAAAGAGTCAGTCTTGGTGACGAAATAGTCAAGACACATAAAACCGCTGTTATGGCGAGTTAGATTATATTTGCTGCCCGGGTTACCTAGGCCAACCAGCAGAATGGTTTTGTTTTGGCCTAGAGTATAAAACTGAACAGCTTCGCTGGTTTGTGGTCTTTTTTGAAGCCAGGCCATCAGACTTTTTCTTTCTGACTAAGGGTTGGTGAATGACCGTGTTTATGGCTGACATGTTTTTCAATGAACCATAGTTGCAGTGCGGTGCCCTCGAAACCGAAGGCTGCCCTGAGGGCTGTTTCCATATAGCGTCTGTAGCTCCAGTGCACGAATTTAGTATGACTTCCGAATATTTTAAAGGCTGGTATTGGATTGTCGGTCTCTTGGACCATGTAATTTAATTTGGGATTACGATTTTTGAGTCCGGCTGGGGGGTGTTTGTCAATAACCTGCCTAAGCCACTTATTGAGTTGGGCGGTTGGAATGCGGAGCTGACGCTGCTTCTCGATATCCAACGCTATGTCGAAAATTTTGGTTACATTTTGGCCAGTCACTGCACTGGTGAAGATTAGTGGTGCCCAAGGTACGAAATCGTAGGTGACGGCTATCTGGGGTGCCAAGGTATCTCGGCTAAAAGCTGTTTTTGCCTCAGCTTCATCCCATTTGCTGACAACCAATATCAAACCCTTGCCTGCTTCTTTGACCAGCCCAGCTATTTTTTGATCGAGTTGGACGTTTAATTCGTTAACGTCCATTAATACTAGACAGACATCGGCTTGTTCTATGGCACTCAAGGTGCGCATTACACTGAAACGCTCTACTCCCTGTTCTATCTTGCCCGCACGACGTATACCGGCGGTATCCATGAGTTCGATTTCTCGTCCTTTAAAACGGATAGTCGTACGGTTAATATCTCGCGTTGTTCCGGCTTGTTCGGCAACAAGAGCTTGCTGTTTTTTGGCAAGCGTGTTAAACAGATATGATTTACCAACATTTGGACGGCCAAGCAGAGCGATATGTAAACAATTGTCGGCGTCTTTCTCGGTGGCTTTAGGAATAACCTCAACCAATTCCTTTAGCAACTGGTTGATGCCGGTTTGTTGAGTCGTGCTGGTGGCTATAATTGGTTTAATGCCTAGTCGTGAAAAATCAGTTAGCTCGGAGCCTATGGTTTTATCAATCTTGTTTGTGATCAGGAATACTGGCTTTTTACTCTTCAAAGCCATTTTGGCAACTCGACGATCCTCTTCGGTGATTAGAACATTGGCTTCAACGACTACCCAGATTACAGTTGCACTGTCGGCAGCTTGTAAAATCTGTTCTTGAATAGTGAACTCGAATTCGTCCTCGGGGTCTTTAATACCGGCGGTATCGACTAGCCAGAAATGTTGTCCTTGATATTCCGCTTTAGCCATTACACTGTCGCGAGTTGTACCGGACTCGCGGGTGACGATTGCTTCTCGCCGGCTTAGGATGGCGTTAAACAAGCTGGACTTGCCAACGTTTGCCCGCCCGACGATTGCTACTATCGGCAGTTTACTCATATTCAGATATTATTATGACAGAAAGAGATCGAATGGCCATAACATACTCCGCAAGGCGAACAAGAGACCTAGTTGACAATTATGTGTATATATAGCAATATGAAGTAATAATTAAGGGAAAACAAGCTGTGGACCGAGAGTACCTAACCGATATTTTAGATCGACAATATCGTACTCGGAATGAGTTAGCTGACAAGAAGACTGCCAGACAAGCATATATTGTTCAGCGAGCAGAGAGTGTTAGATCTTATGTCACGCTTCAACAACAAATTCTGGATGAGATAGAAGTTTTAACCGATCAAATAGGCGTTAAAAGTTATTCTAGCGATCTTAAAAATCGAACCTGGTTGAAGAAAAGTCACTTGGTTCCACTAGGGTCAATTATGTTGCCAAGTCAATCCGGTGATGCATTACTTCTCGGCCAGTTTTTTAGTCAGGGCTCTTACCTAGATGTTTCTCCTCTACCCGGTGAGGTAGTTCTAGAACAGGAAACTGGTAGTTTTGGCGTTCAATTCTACTATCAAATTGCCAATGACCAGCCAGTAAATGAATTAATAAAAGTCAGCAGTCCTAATGTCAGCTTGAACCAGGGTCTTGTTGCTAATTGCTCGAATGAGACACTTGCCCAAATGGTTTTTGAGACTAACTCCGTAGTACCGGTAGCTGCCGCCCGCGATTTTATAGTCGATTACTTAACGCCTAGAGTCGTCTAAATCAGTTGCCAGTTACCACTTTTTAATTTACCGAGTTGGTAGTTCCCAAAATTTGTCCGGTGTAAAACCAAAACATGGTAACCTAGAGCCGTAAACGTACGGCGAATCTGACGGTTTCGGCCTTCTTTAAGCCTAATGATTAGCAACAGGTCGCTATTTTTTGAAGGTTCGATCTCAAACTTACTGATTCCGTCAGCTAATAGTACGCCCTTGTCAGTGATCACCAACTTATCCCTGATCGTTAATTTTTTATCAAGTTTAACCTGATAGACTTTAGTTTTAGCGTACTTCGGGTGGGTCAGTTGATTGGCCAATTGCCCGTCGTTAGTTAGGAGCAGTAGGCCGGAAGAGTCTTTATCGAGTCGGCCAACAGGTTTAAGTACCTGGTGCTCCTTGGGCAATAAATTATAGATTGTTTGACTGCCTTGGCCCATACGGCTGACCACATAACCGGGCGGCTTATTGAGCATAATTGTTACCAGTACGCTAGGCACAACAAGAATTTTACTGTCTAAGGTGACCTGATCGTTAGCGGTGACTTCAGCCCCAGGAGAAGCAGGTTTATTGTTAAGTCTAACTCGTCCTTGAATGATTGCACTGTCTGCTGAACGACGACTGAGACCGGTCGACAAAGCAATCAGCTTATTAATTCTCATAGTCTTAGCGGTCAAGGTTGCCTATAAGGCGATGTGGCTGGGCTCGAATCCGGGGGCTTCCTCTGTAGTTGCTGGTGCGGTTTGATCGGGCGTGATGATGTGGCCTGGTTGATGTGGTTGCTCCTGTTGTGACTGGCTTGGTTGTTGTTCTAGGGTTGGCTGTGTCAGATTGTCTGTAACTGTTGGAGCTGGGGGGCTATTAATTGGGCTAGTGGCAGTATCTTTGGCAGCCTCCATGGCTACGAGGGTATCTAGCGGAGTCTTAGCTTCACTCTCAAGGGGCTGGATAATCTTTTTATGGGCGATTGTCGCTCCATTACCCTGGCCTGTTGTTTCTGTTTGGTTGGTGAGTGTGACTGGTGGCAGTTGAGTGTCGGTTGAATCGGTTGGGCTGGGTGGTTCGACAACAACTTGATCTGCTGGTGGCGGTATAGAAACGGTGTTAGTTTCGCCCTCAGTTACCAAGGTGTTAACAGCGTCAGATAATATTTTATCATCCTCGAGGGCATTGCTTTGACTCGTCTGGGTAGGTACTGTGTTGGCTGATGGAGTTTCTTGGGCGGGTTGCTTGGCAATAAAGCTCTGTATCTGTTCTTCGACTGTAGATTCCTCTTGGGCAGTTGATTGAGCATCATTACTGGAAGTAGCTGAAGGACTTATCTGAACTATTGGGGCCGTCAAGGATGTTGCTGTCGACTGTTCTGTAGCTGGACTGTTTGCTGGCTCAGGTGTAGCCGTCTCAAGCGGTGTTGCTGGCGGCTGAACTGGAGGAGTTTCTGGTGTCGTAGTTGGTGAAGTTTGACTAGATGCTTGATTGATTGTCTCGACGGTCATTAGTTCGGGATTAGTCGGCTGAGGGCTTGGTGCGGATAGCTGGCTTGGGCTTGTATTAGTGGCCGCTGGTTGAGTATCGCCCAAAATATCATGAGCGGTTTTCACAATATCTTCAAGAGTAACTTGAGATTTTACAAGGTATCGATCGGCACCAAGTTTGTTGGCTCGAGCTTGGTCATCAGCCTGCCCTAGAGCGGTCAACATGATTACCTTAACATCTTGCATACCGGCTGTGTTGCGCAATATATCAAGCATTTCAAACCCACTAATTTTAGGCATCATCACATCGGATATGACTAAGTCAGGTTGTTCATTTTTAGCGATCACCAAAGCTTCTTCGCCGTCACGGGCAGAAACTATAGTGTAGCCTTCGGCTTGCAGCCGAGCCTCGTAAATTTCGCGTAGGTTGTTGTCGTCTTCGACGAGTAGTACTTTTGCCATGTTTACCTCGGTTAATGCTGTAAAGCTTATGTTTGGCCTTATTGTATCATGAAGCGATTAAGGACGTAATGGGCTTTAGGTCGGTGTTGCGCGCTTCAGCGGCCTGTAACCGAGCAGCTTCTTCTGTAGACAACCTCGGTAGGTTAATGTAAAACGAGCTTCCTTTGTCTAGGCTGCTCTCGACCCATATGCGGCCTTCATAGAGCTCAACAATGCGCCGGCTAATGAATAGGCCTAGTCCAGTGCCGCCTATGGTACGAGTAGCAGAATTGTCAACTCGGTAAAACTTTTGAAACAAATGGGGTATATCTTCAGCTGGGATTCCGGCTCCCGTGTCACGGACGTAAAATTGAGCAACTTGTTTGTCCCCAGTCAAGCCAATAGTAATCCGACCCTGGTTTGTATATTTAACGGCATTATCAAAAAGATTGGTGACCACTTCTCGTAATCGGTCAGGGTCTGCCCGAACGTAATAGAGGGGCCTGATAACACGTTCACCGCCCGTGACTCTTTGTCTCCGAGCATCAATCGTTTGCCCAGAGCCAGCGACGTACTCTAACAATAAATTCTTTTTCTCAGCTGTGAATTTAAAGTCAGTTACCAGTTGCTCTAAGAATGCGCCCAGCTCAATTATTACTGGGTGGCTGGACAAACGGCCATCCTCGGCCTTGGCACTTGTTAACAGATCCTGGAACAGTTTGCCAAGTTGTTGGGTTGATGAATGGGCTTTTTCAATATAGCCACGTGCTCGACTATCAATAGTACTGACTTTATCGTTAAGAGCTAATGCCAAGTACCCCTCTATGGCGGCAACTGGTGTTCGCATTTCATGGCTGGCGGTGCTGATAAATTCTGCTCGCTGCTTTTCGGATTGCCTTTCTTGAGTGACGTCTCGGAAAATGGCCACTGCGGCAGTAACTTGCTTATTATCGTCAACTAGAGCCGAAACACTTATATTGATCGGGATTAACTTATTACTGCGCGACACCAGGACGGCATTATTGTCACGTATAGACTGACCTGTTTTAAAAATTTGGCTGAGAGGAGTTTGTTTGTCTTGGAGTGCATTCCCTTTGTCGTCAGCAAGTTTGATGACCGAGAAACAGTTCAAGCCGTTTGCTTCGCCGGCGGGCCAGCCAGTTATTACGCCAGCTGCGGTGTTGAATGATTGGATAATCTGGTGATTGTCAATCAGAATAACACCGTCTTCAATGGCACTCAGGATGATCTCGGATTTTTCTTTCTCATCCTGTAGACTGCTGACTAACTTCTTTGCCGGTGAACTTTTAGCAGTCCGCTGCTTACGGGTATGAATCACTATGGCGCTAAAGATACCAGCCACCACGATAATAAGAGCCAGAGAACCGATTATGAATTGCCCACTTATATTCATTTCTATAATACTTTGATAATGGCTACTATTATCAAGCTTTAAAAGGGTTTATGCAATGCGGTTGTCATCAATGACGGTTAATAGTTAGACGTATGCTGTTCGGGGCCGAAGAGATATACGTAAAATTCTCTGATGCGCCCCTAGACTGTTCGATTTATAAGGTTTTAGCAAATGAAAATATTAGATGGAGTAACTTTCTGAGCAAGTATCAGCAGTAACTAAATCCTAAAGTTATAATAATTAGTGCTGTTTGACAGAAGTATAGCACATAATGTACGATAGAGTTGTAACAATTCGTATTACGTTAGGAGATTACAATGAGTACAAAAACTATCGATGCATCATTGCTGCGTAAAAATTTATCTGAAGCTCTCGACTCAGTACATGACGATAAGAGCATCATACTTGTAAAGAGGCGCGGAAAAGTTGAGTCCGCTCTAATTGACATAGATACATTGGAAGATCTATTAGCAGTACAAGACCCAGACTATGTAAAAAGTATTGCTGAAGCGAGGGCAAGTAAGGATTGGTATACGCCCGAAGAAGTCTTTGGTGACTTATGGACTAAGGAATAATGAAGTATAGGCTCACAATTGGAAGCCGTGCTAAAAAAGATCTTAAGTCGCTTGATAGGATTGTGCAAAAACGTATTGCGAAAAAACTACAATTCTTCTTGTCTCAATCCGATCCCTTATTGTTTGCGAAAAAGTTAGTTGATCCTATCGACGGTGATTATAGGTGGCGGGTTGGACATTATAGGGTTGTTTTTGATGTAAAAGGCACTCTCATTATGTTGATTCGGGTGCAACACCGCAAAGATGTCTATAGAAATAGCTAATCAGAAGAGAATAAAACAGATTTCCTAACAATAGAAAGATCTCGCGAAAACATTCATTCAAACGAGGTGCAGTAATTAGAACATGTCATGGCATTTATAGTCAATGCATTGTTTGGTGACCCCGCTACACTCGAATTGGAAGTTTATTTGCGCGGAAATACTCAAGTGGAATGAAGTATTAGTGTACGTTGGCTGGGTCTCCGACCTTGGCCTTAGGTAAACCAATACTGCAACATTCTTGGATGGGCAATCTGTATATTGTTATATTGCTTAAGTACAAGTAAATCTTTGTCAAAAGTAATTACAAGTTCAGCTTTTGCTTCTAAAGCGCACTCCAAGATCATATTGTCAGAGCTGTCACGTACAATATTAACTTGTGTACTAGGCCGAATTTTTGTAAGTACTTGGTCTAGGTCAGTAAGGTACCGTGTTGTTTCGCTACGAGTAAACTTAAATCTGTTTTCTAGTTTTCTACTTACTTCACTTAGTATTGCTTCGGATACAAAAAGCTCATAATTTGCTTCCGGTTTGCTTGCACCAAATAACCAGTCATGGCAATAACCCTTATTTAATGCTGCAGCTATGTAGATATTACTATCGGGAACGACTTTAATCTTTATCAGCGTATTCGGCAATTTGTTCATCAGTTTCTAGTCCAAGTTTACGCAAAAGAGGTGTAACTTTTTGCTGCATAGCATCAACTGTAACTTTTAGTTGGTACCAAGCCACCATATCGCGCACTACATCGCTTCTTGAGCGATTAGTTTCTTGCGCAATCATATCTAGTTGCTTCTTGGAGTGATCATCTAAAGAGAGGCTTATCGTTATCATTTAATCCATTATAACAATACTGTCAATAAGTTTCAATAATATTCGCAATAACTTCAGCTTTATTACATGCAATCTGTGGTGACCCTAGAGCACTCGGTTTATAAGCTAATTGCGAGTGAAATTGTTAGATGGAACATACCATTAAGGAATAAACAAATCTTGCAATATGTGTTATCATAATTATGATAAACATGAAGGGACACACCCCGTGATAAGTATTAGACCCATATCTGATTTAAGAAACCGCTTTTCAGAAGTAGAGAAAGAAGTAAGCAGCAACAATAAGCCTATCATCTTTACTATGAACGGAAAGGCTTCTATGGTAACTATGAGTTTTGATAAATTCAGTAAAATGGCACATCTAGATTATGTTGAGCGTGCGCTTGATGAGGCCGATATTTACGCAGAAAGTCATGCAGAAAACCTAACACATGAAGATGTGTTCTCTAAAATTAAAGCAAAAGTAAATGGTAAGTTTTAAACTTCGTTACTCTCCACTTTTCTATGAAGATTTAGACAAGATTACGGATTATCTACTATTCGAACTTAAAAATGAGTTAGCAGTAAAAACTCTAATAAATAATGCTGAGGCTGCCATTAAAAAACGCCTCGCAAGTCCACTCAGTACAGCGCCTTACCAGTCAATCAACAGTCGACAGCATCCATATCGTAGAATTCTTGTGGGTAACTATCTAATTTTCTATGTTGTCATAGATAACACCATGATAATTAGACGCATGTTATATGGGCGCAGAGAGCTAGACAGAATCCTTTAACAATCTATTTGATAACAGAATCGAACTATTTAACAGACTTGATTTAGCAACAAACTTATATAACTAAAGTTTATAATCAAATCTTATCTGTAAGCTTCTTATGGTGAACCCAAGGAAAATCTAACACTTAAAACTAAGCAAGCAGCACTAGATCAGCTCAATAACTGAAGCTGAACGATGCCAACAAAGTCTTTCTTATTGGAAGTGTGCAGACTGCCACCGTTTAAAATAGTAGTGGCAGCAATTGCAGCGTCCGCAAACTCAATAGTTCGGTCAAGATCTCTGGCAATCTCACCGGCAAGTTTGGCAACTTCATACGTATAAGGAAGTATTCTGAGTGGGCTGATTGTTGCTAAAAGGTATTGTTCCTTTTGACTATCTTTAGTGCTTCTTCCTTCGTATAATTCTTGCAAGCTTATTGTAGTTAGGGCAAGTACTTCCTTAGGTTTTTGTCGTACAATAGCCATTAACTGAGACTCTTGGGTTCCCTGTAGTCTTAAGTGATCAATAATAATGTTGGTATCAAGTACTACCATGAACTTTTTCTGTCTTGTGATGCAGATAATTCAGCCTTGGACTTTTGAGCTCTAGTGCTATCCCAATCTTCATTGTCCCAAGTCCCTTTAGTCTTTGCTAAGAGATGGCTATATGAACTTTCACCAGTCGTTTTGATAATAAAGTCCTCCACCGGATATATATAAATACCGTTGCCAGTTTGGGTAACACTAAGCGTAACCTTCGAGTTAATTGCTAGGGAATCTCTGATCTCTTTAGGAATAACAATCTGCCCCTTATCGTTAGTGTTAGTTAATGCTGTTTTCATACTAGTAGTACTTTATTACTGATTTTTGTAGTTGTCAACTAAAATCTGGCTTACATAAATTAGGAACGCTTTGGTGAGCTTGATAGGGACGAACTGGAACCAGATCAAGCGTGAACTGGTAACTATGTGGCATATTGTTAATGCAGTGAGGGCATTAAGCCCTGTTGGAGTTTGAGTGGAAGGGATTGAACCTGATAACTTTTTTGAAGTAAGGCTTGCAAGTCCGTCAAGTAATGAGCATATAAGTATGACTGAACAGGAAAATGTAAAGGTTTATGCAAGCCAAAGCCCTAATGATTTAGATTTTTGTAAAAGTCCATATGATTTAGAATTAAGAACTCATATAAGGAGTTAGCATGAGCAAGAAAGGCGGTAACTCATGAAAGGTTTAAGCCCGATACTGATAACCGATGCAACAGAGATTGATCTGGAAGAATGTCTGAAATACGACCAGATGCGAAACAACGGCATATTGCACACGTACTTTCCGCCTCCGTACAAAGGTTATATGGACGTTCCGCTTTGCAGAACAAAGAATCGTTACGGTTATAGCATCTGGTTTCAAGCTCCCTGTTGCCAGAGGCGAACCAGTAAGCTGTACATATACGGTAATCGCATTGGCTGTCGAAAATGTCACGATCTGAAGTACCCTAGTCAGTACCGAAAAGATGCGTCCAGTATGTCAAATATGACCCATAGAAAGCTGCAACGCATACAGAATCGGCGGCTATGGCACGGCGAAACCCTGACACGGTTTGGAGTACAGTATCAGAAGTTACAGGCCGAGAGTGAAGCACAGACTAAGGAGATGTTAAACGATATGCGAACGCAACGCATGAAATTGGAAGGACTACTGGCTACAGAGCTTAGCAAGCCTGTCTAGCCAACGTGCATACGAAGCTGTTAACGAGTCTTTGTTACCGTCACCATAAATTACACATCCTGATAGTAAAAAGAAGTTCAGACGAAGTTATAAAGCGATAACAGCCAATCAAGCCTGTAACCACCCGAATGGGTAGAGTTTACCATTTTAATCTGTTAAATTGACGGCATTGTAGTATCATTATAAGGATTATGGCAACCGACCCGAACACAGTCAGGCATTACAATGAAAATGCCGAAAATTACAATCGCCACGTTTCTGACCCAACCGATAGTACGTTTCATTCGTACTATGAGAAACCTGCAATTCGAGCTGAGTTGCCAAGCCTCAATGGACTAGAAGTCATCAGCATCGGTTGTGGTAGTGGTGTAGATGCACGTTGGTTGTCTGACAATGGGGCTAAAAAGGTTGTCGGCATAGATATTTCATCTGGCTTGCTGGACATTGCTAAGAAAAACCATCCTGACATTGAGTTTCATGAAATGGATATGGAGCAGCTTGCTTTCCCCGATGAGAGTTTTGACCTTGCCTACTCAAGCCTAGCAATTCACTACGTTGACGACTGGACTGTTCCGCTAAAAGAGGCTTACCGAATACTACGGCCTGATGGGCTGTATGTGTTTTCCTGCGGACACCCCATTGACAGTGCGGTTGAGTTTGAAGTTAAAGATGGTGTGAAATATGCCTTGCTCGGCAGGAAAGTTAACCAGGAAACCAGGGAGCGAACCGTTTATGGCGATTACTTAGCAGCTAAGAGTAATGGTGTAAAGCCAGTGAGAGGCATAGTGGCTGATGTTGAGCTAACTGTTTATCATAGAACTTTCAGCAAAATGGTTGAGCAGATTTTAGCTTCTGGCTTTGGGATAGAAAAAGTAGTTGAGCCACAACCAACAGATGGGATGAAAGCTGTTGATCCAGCGATATACGAACAGCTAACGAGAATACCGACCTTTATGATTTGGGTACTGAGGAAAAAGTAATGAGCATGGTAATTTTTCGAGGTAGCCCCAACAAAAAAGAAGTGGCCTTAATTTTCGATGATGGACCAAATCCATTTATTACTCCAAAGTTATTAAAAGTGTTAAGTGATAAAGATGTTCCTGCCAATTTTTTCTTGATTGGTATGCGTGCCGAACAGTCACCTGAAATTGCTAGACAGATTGCCGAAGCAGGACACGAAATCGGCAATCACACCTATACTCATAAAAGGTTGGCTAATGTACTATCAGAGCAAGGCGAGCAAGCAGTAGTTGATGAAGTCATTAAAGGTCGAGATGCTATAGCAAAAGCGTCCGGTTTAGAAAATGATCAGATTACTTACTTGCGACCCCCTTACCTTAGTTGGAGCGATGCTGTTGCAGAAGTGATTAAGCCAATATATGGCGATAATATCGTTTCGTCAGGATTAGCAATCGGTGATTATGATTGGGACTCAGACCACATTTGGAATCAGCAGGATGCGGTTACCATTAATACTCAAGCAAAAAGTATTGCCGATGCCTGGATTAAAGTTATTGAAAATGGTACTTTACTTGGCTTTCATGATAGCTCGGAGCATAACTTGCCAGGAAACAAGCAATACGATAATTGGATGAACCGTGCATTGCCCACGCTTGCCGCTACGCCACAAATCATTGACTACCTGCTTGAAAACAGCTACAAAATAACCCGATTGAGTGACATGGAACTAGTAAAAGAAAGTTCTGCCAATGAGTAAAAACCAGTTATTTTTAGATTTCATGTCTAAGCACACTCTTATGACTATTGCTACGCTTAACAGTGAAAATAAATCCCAAAGTGCTGTTGTTGGTTTTGGTCAGACTGAAAACCTAGAAATTATTTTTGGGACTTCAAAGAAGAGTAGAAAGGCGACAAATATATTAAACAGTCCTGACGTTTCAGTTGTCATTGGGTGGGACGAGGGTGGCACAATGCAGTATGAGGGTAAAGCACGTTTGCTAACAGGCGATGATGTAGACGAGTATCCTGAGATTTATTTTCGAAAAAATCCTGAGGCTAGAAAATATAGAGATGACCCTGACGAGATATATTTCCTTATAACACCTACTTGGATTAGATTAACTGAGGTTGACAAAAACCCATGGGTCATTCACGAAATAAAGTTATAGCTATGTCAAAATATGACTTTTTTGTAGCTGGACGTTGGCGAAATCGTGATGTTGTAAAGGAAGTTCTCGAAACTATTCGTTCTCACGGTAAAACCGCTTACTGTTTCATCGAGAACTTGTATGAAGGTGAGGAGGTCGAGTTTAGTATGGACGGTGATATTGAGACTATCATGCAAAGTCTTGAGAGCTTGCCAATGAATGATCCGTTTGTGAGTAAGGTCTTTGAAACTGATATAACTGCTGAACGCCAGTCAGACAACTTTATTCTAGTTCTGCCAGCAGGTATCTCCGGCCATGTTGAGGCTGGTGCAGCATACGGCATGGGTAAAAAGTGTTACGCTATCGGCAAATTAGAGAAAACAGAAACGCTTTATCTGATATTTGATAAGATTTTCCCCGACATTATGGCATTAGAAGATTGGCTCAAGTTATGAAAGCATCTAAGCTAATAGTTTTGAGAGGTCCATCAGGTTCTGGTAAAAGTACAGTAGCAAAAATGCTTTTTGAGAGTGCTACAAGGAAAATTGCCCTAATTGACCAAGATCATTATAGGTTTATTTTTAAGCCAGCTGGCGGTGGCAGCAAGCCGAACTCTGATAGTATTCACAAAATGATTAAGAGCGACACCTTGATAGCTCTCAAAGATGGCTACGATGTTATTTTGGAAGGCATATTGAGCGTCAAGTCGTACAGCAAAGTGTTGGATGAGATTTTTGTTAAACATCCAGAAGGAAACTTCATGTTCTACTTTGATATAAGCCTTGAGGAAACTCTAAAACGCCACAAAAGTAGGGCTGAGAAGTTTCCAGACTTTGGTGAGAAGGAAATGCGAGAGTGGTATCCAGTAGCTCATCGGTCTAATCATCGACTGGAGCAAATTATCCCTGAAGCATTTTCTGCCGAGAAAGCGTTTAAGTTTATAAAGCGTACAAGCAAGCTATAGCCAGCTTTATTAACAGGGGTAAAAAATCTAGAAATTACAATTTGACAACAGTTTGCTCAAAGTTACAATTCCTTATATAAAAACAAATTATAAGGAGGCGACCGAAGTGCAAACAATGTCAAAAGAAGAAGCTAAGGCTCTAGTGCCATTCACACCTAGCCTGTTAAAGTCAGCCATACAAAAGTCAGTTCGGAGAGGTGAGATAGATAAGGTAGTAAGAGCAACCAAGAGCCTTATTACATTAAGTGAAACGGATGCCCTTAGACGTTTAATGATAATCCCGATTGAGGACTGTCTATTGCCACCGAACTACGACAAGTTAGCTGCCATGTTAATGAACGTAAGCTCTAAAGGTGGTGAGCCACTGACCGAAGCAGAAAAGACCATTGCTCTGTCAATAATTGGAGACGCAGCCAAGTGTGGATGGCGTGATTTAGATATTGGCAATCCGTCCGATGAGGGCAAGGATTACGTCATGCGACCAGTCAAAGGCAGTAAAGAGAACGATCTGGTAAATGCCCTGCTATATCGCAGTAGGATTGGCGGTTCAAAGTGGGATTTTTGGATGCTAACAGGCATGGCAAGAGCTTGGAACAAACGGTTCGCAGAAGGCAGTTGGACTGCTGAGAAATTGAAGCAGTATTTTACAGGCGAAGTTATCGAGTGGAACGATGTTCCGTATGCCACTGTAGACGATATTCTGATTGAAAGCGTTGATATGCACTGTAGTGGCATCTTGCATCTATTACTGAAGATAGGTTGGGTAAAAGACCTGTTGAGACGTGAGATACCGTTCAATAAGAGGGATTGGCTAGGTGGGGATGTAAGCGACCTGAATCTTCTCGAACAGGTTGTCTGGTGCATGAGGTCTAGCGTTAATCCGAAAAAGAATATCTGGAAAACGCAAGTTGGCAAAGACCAGCCGGTTAGTTGGTTATGGGCTGATAACGTACCGGAAGCAATGTGGCCGGTGTATGAGCATATAACAGAGGCGATAAGGGAAGAAACAGATAGTATCAGCCGTTGGATTATTCGCACACAAGGTGAAAAAGTGTAATGACCACTGACTTAGTGTCAATGCCTAAGCACAATGTAGACGATATCATTGATATGCTGGACGTCAGTCAGAACACCAGGGATGAATACAAGAGCCGAGTCAAGCCATTCCTGGCGTTCGTACAGGCTGAGGGGCTATCCCTGAACGTGCTACTGGAATATAAACGGATGCTGAGCAATCGTGAGGATTATAGCGTGGCTACTCGCAACAAATACCTGGCAACAGCCAGGGTGTTTATGAAAGAGTGCTATCGGCTCGGCATTGTAGATCGTGATATAACGTCAAATGTACGGAGCTTCAAGCAAGACCGACAACATAAGGTCACCGGTTTGACTAATGAGGAGGTGTTGCTGATCTGCGAGTGGCTACGCCAGCACCCCGAAAAGCTGCGTGAACGTGCATTGCTCTGCTGCCTGATACTTCAGGGTATGCGCCAGGCCGAAATCTGTAACATAAGGCTTCAGGACATCAACCTGAAAGATGGAACGATGTTTATACTCGGTAAGGGTCGTGATGATTACGAAAGAATATACCTTCACCCGAATACTACCAGGGCGTTGAGACGCTATTGCCGAAGCCTCAAGTTACAATCTGGTGATTACCTGTTTACTAGCAAACGAAGGCAAAGCCAAGCCCTGAAGCTCACTACCAGAGGCTTGCAAGGCATCGTTAAGGGGATATTTGATGAGTTGGGTATTGACCGGACTGTTCATGGTTGCCGTCATTTCCATGCCTCAAAGCTCATACAGGCTATGCCAGGCGAATTATCAGTGGTTGCCCGATTTACTAGGCATAGAAGCCTTGAAACTCTCCGAATATACGATGATAATCGGCTAATGCTAAGAGACGTTGAACATTACCGAAAAGCCTTCAGCGACCTCAAAATATAGGCCATTTATTGACATAATATCCATTACACGAAATAACGTAAGCGTTGAAAAATCAGGGGTTTTTTGCTATAATGCAAAGCATAAAGTAATAGTTCTTTCCAGTCTACTAGCACTGCGTCGGCATTTAAAATGCGACAACGCAAGAAGTTTAAGACCGGTGAAAGAGCTACCCCTGCACATCGTAAATCCGATGTGCTTAGTTCTAATGAGTTTGTTGCACGGCGCAAGGAAAATGCGTTAATACAACCGCAGCTTATAATCTCGATTAAAGAGGCACGAAAAAAGTTACCTAAACATCTGCGTGAGCGGCTCACTGATGAACAAGTAGAGTTTATAATCATTCGTTTGCAATCAATCGCTAGTGAGTTTATTCATAGTTCGGTTCCACAAAATGAATAATCTAGGTTAATAGCTGACTATTTTTAACGTATAATGGTTCCAATGGAGCTTGGTTTAATTTATACGAGGGTATCGACTAAAGAACAGGCTGAGAATCAAACCAGCCTAGATAGTCAAGAAAAAGAGTGCCAAGCCTTCGCTCGAAAAAATAAGGTTGTAGTTCCTCTCGAAAACGTATTTAGGGAACGTGGCGAAAGTGCTAAGTTCATCGACCGTACCGAACTGCAAAGGCTACTGAAGTTCGTTAGAGAAAACAAAGATAAGGTTAGCGTACTTTATATCTGGAAAATCGACCGGCTTGCCAGAAATCTCGGTGACTACTACGGTATTAAGGTCGCTCTAGCCAAGTATGGTGTCAAAATCGTGTCCGTTACTGAACCAATTGATGACGATCCTGTTGGCCGGTTCTTGGAAGCAATACTAGCCGCAGCCGCACAATTTGATAACGAAATACGAGCCATCAGAACCGTTACCGGAATGAGAGTGAGGGTTGAGCAAGGAAGATGGCCGCACTCGGCTCCTATCGGCTATATGAAGGTCAGAGGGCGTGTTGTGCCTGATCCGAAGTATGCTCCAATCATCACTGACATTTTGCTAAAGTTCTCAACTGGCTCATTCGGCTTGGCTGAGATTGCCCGATATGCTTTCGATAAAGGTATCCAGACGGCTTCTGGTAGGCCGAAGTCGACTGATGCAATGAAAAAGATACTGCAAAACTTGATTTATGCCGGTTACACCAAGAATAAGTTATCGCCAAAGGTACACAGAGGGCTTCACAAGGCTTTAGTGAGCGAGGAAACGATATATACCAACATTGACCTGATTCAAGGCAGCAAGAAGACGTACACACTGCGTGGAGATGACCTGTTTCCGCTACGTGGTTCATTACTATGCTCGAACTGCGGCCATCCGCTAACCGCCAGCTCTTCAAAAAGTCATACTGGCCGATATTATCCGCTTTACCACTGTAACCAAGCAACTTGCAAGCGAAAGGTTACTGGCAGGAAAGCCAGTAGTGATGCCGATATAGCCCATCGACACTTCCGAGAGGCTTTAGAACTGCTACGACCCCTTGATGACTTTTCTGGACTATTTAAGGAGATAGTTCTGCGGACATGGAATGATGAGTATAGCCAAGCCGTAGACAACGCTAACCGTATTCACAACGAAATTGATTATCAGCGACAGTTACGCATAGCCACAAATGAAAAGTTCGCAATGGACAAGATAACGGAAGAAGATCGGGATGCTGCTATTAAGAAAATAGCCCAAAGAATTATAGATTTGAAAGAAGAACAGAGCGAAGCCGATCAGTATGTAAACGAGAAGGAAGAAATTGTAGATGATGCTATGAGCTTCATAAAGACTCCTGATATTTTCTGGAACCGTGCAAATACCAAGATACGACAAGATATACAGTTACTACTTTTTCCTAAAGGAATTGTCTACGACTTTGAAACCGGTTTTGGAACCATTGAAAAGATAAAGTCTTATCTGTTAGTCGACGAATTGGCTAATAAAAACGCTGAAAAAACTGACTTGGTGATCCCAAGGGGGATCGAACCCCTGTTGTCGGGATGAGAACCCGGTGTCCTAACCACTAGACGATGGGACCTAATTAATCTTCGGACATCTTATCATATCTGTTAAATGACGTCTACGTATTGCTGTTTAAAGAGGCTGTTGGTAGGTCTTGCCAAGCTGTTGTGTAGCGGGGGCTACGTAGTTGATGTTTTGGTTCCCAGGTACGGCTTAAGTCTTCCGCGGCATAGCGTAGGTGGCCTTTGCCATAGCGTAAATTGATGCTATCAAAGGCGTGTAGTCTGGCTTTACTAAGTCGAACCTGAGTAGTATTTACGAAACCAAACAAGTCGGTTTGCAGACTATTTTCTGGTATAAGGTTGTAAAGCAGGATATTAGCGCGGTGGTAAGACGCTCGAGGGCTATATATTGCTCCTAGGATTTGGACTAACTGTTGACTGACCAGACCGCTATCGGCACTGGGGGTAGCCAGTTGAAGTGTGCGGTTGCTCGAGGTGAACCCAGGCTTGTGGCGATTGGTGCTTAGACTTAAAACAGCTGTTTGGGCCAGCAAATGGTCACGCCTGAGTCGTAGACATGCTCGAGTGGTTAAACTGGCGATGGCGGCTTCAAGGACCTCAAATTGATTGGTATCTTCTCCGAATACCCGGCCATGCATAACACTTTGCCGGACTCTATGAGCGCCTTCAAGCGGGTAACAACTGGTACCAGATAGTTCATTCACCAATCGTTTGCCATGTACTCCCATAAGTTTTCCAGCTAGCTTTAGGGGCATGTTCTTAAGAGCTAGGGCGGTATTTATGCTTTCGATTTTTAGTTGAGGCCCAAATCGTCGACCGACTCCCCAGACGTCTTGGATCGGTATAGCTGCTAGCTGGTTATCAATAAGTTGTCCTGGTAAGTTTATGAGACTGAGTGCTCCGGCCAATGACGCTTCTCTCTTAGCTCGTTCAGTGGCAATTTTGGCTAGCGTTTTAGTTGTTGCAATGCCAATTGATACTGGTATACCAATTTCTCGGGCAATGCGCCCCCGCAGTTGCCTACCCCAGATTGTGTAATCCGGTATATCGAGTTGGCTTAAGTCAAGAAATGATTCATCAACTGAGTAGACTTCAATACGTGGCGTGATAGCGATTAATAAGCGAGTTATGCGGTCTGAAATGTCGCCGTAAAGTTCAAAGTTTGCTGAAAACTTAACTACCCCGTTTCTCTCAAATAGCTGACGATACTTAAAGGCCGGTGCAGCCATTGGGATACCTAGGGCCTTAGCCTCATTACTGCGGGCTACAGCACAGCCATCGTTACTGGAGAGGACTACTACCGGTTGTCCCTCAAGGTCTGGGCGGAATAAGCGTTCACAGCTTACGAAAAAGTTATTGCAGTCTACCAGGGCAAAGATGGCTTTATTCACCAGTTTATCCCCCTGGGGTGATATTGGTGTATGATTGCACTAACTACTCCCCAGATAATCTCTTCACCTGTTAGAGCCTGGTAGAGACACAACACAAAACCGGCGACTTGCCAGGTAAGCACCAGATCAAGTTTAGTTGGCATAAGAGCCCTATCAATTATGGCTAGATCACCGTCAAATATACCCTGCTCTTCCCAAGTATGGCCACTGACTCGAAAGAGATAGGTGCTGCTTGGTTGACGAATAAGCAATCTATTTAGGTCGAGGGCTAGTTTTCGGCTTTGGTTTAAGTGATCAACAGCTGGGTTGGGAAAGCCATTGTGTAAACGCAGGTTGTCGCTGTCGGCCATTGTTTCTAAATCCGGCTCCATCATCTTGGCTGACTCAGGTTTTTCATAAGCTGCCAGCTTTGATGCCAACTAGAGTCCAGCGGTTGTCCTCGAGCCTTAAGCGATAGGTACTGCTGCCATCACTCATATCAAAAAGTTTGATTAAGGCTGTCCCTTTTTGGACAAGGTAGCCGATACCGGACTCCAAAAAAGTATATTCGTGGTCGTCGATTACCATGCGTCTTGGATAGCCTTCTAGACAGTTTCTGCCTGGTTTGTTCCAAAAGTATACCGAGGTTACCTCAACTTCTTGATTAATTATAGTTCCCATATTCAAGCTCCTTTTAATGTCGCTAAAGAGTTGACCGACAAGTTTTAAAACTAGCGGTGACGGTCTTAAAAAAGAAAAGCTTCTTGGGCGAGAGGTATAAACTAACCGTCCAGAGTTACCTTGTTTTGCCTGGAAGCTGTTGCTTGAATTAATGGAAGAAAGCAGTGACCGGAGTAATGCTTTCTAAAGTGCGTAATTAAAGTCTGGGTGGAGGAATCCTGCTACCAGGAAGCCCACACATGGCTAGGTTTAAGTATAGACCTGTTTGCTCAGGGCTGTCGAGACTTGTTTTTTGCTGGAATCATTCTAAACCGATTTGCTTACTTGATATTGGCCAGAAATTGGACAAGCTCGTGAGGGGTTAGTTCAGCTTTAACGATGTAAGCATCGGCTTGTTTCTCGATTTCGGCCCGAACATCTTCGCGTTGTTCCAGGTTGGTTGTGATAATAATTTTGGCCTTCACTTTTGGCACCCGAGCGGGGTCGCGTAGTACACGCAATATTTCAATGCCGGTTATGGTCGGGATCATGAGATCTAGTAAAATGATGTCGTAATTGTTAGTCTGGGCTAGATCTAAACCTTTTTGGCCATCGGCTTCAACAGTAACTTGATAGCCGGCTTTGCTAAGTGCTCTAGTGTAGAGTTCACCAATGAAATGCTCGTCTTCTATAATCAACAAGTTACGACCGGGGGGTAATGGGACATTATCCATGTACTATCTCCTGTAAAGTGAATGATTCTTAATCCAACCGTGTGCGCTACGCACGATTTCTTTATTATCGTTGTTTTTAATGGCTTCAGCAAGTTGAGTATATGGCAACAGCGTAAAGCCGAAAGTACTACCCTTGCCTTCCTGGCTTCTGACCCAAATTGTACCACCATGAGCGCCAACAATGGCTTTACAAAGATAAAGGCCCAAGCCAGTACCGCCAATCTGCGCTCGGTGGCGATGATCTCGGTAAAATTTGGTAAACAGATTGGACATAATGCCAAGCGGTATACCGAGGCCAAAGTCTTGAAAAGTGGTTTCCACTAACCCGTCTTTGCTGAGGTGGCTTTCTATTTTAATGACCTGGCTAGTGCCTGAATACTTAATGGCGTTATCGATAATGTTATTTATAACTTCCAAGATACTTAAGCGATCCACCCCGACTGGCGGAAGGTCGTCGGCTATCTTAATCTCTAATTTAATACCTCGCACTCGAGCGCGTAACTCCAGGTTCTTAATGGCGCCGGCTAGAACGGTTTGCCAATTTTCTTCCTTTAGCTGTAAGACTAATTGATCTTCATCAACTCGGGCAACATTTAGTATGTTGTTGACGAAAGCAGTTAGCTGCTGGGCGGTGGCATTTAATTTGGCCATAAAATCTTCTAATTCTGGAGTAATCTTACCCGATAGTTCCTCCTCGAAGACCTCTATATAGCCTCTTAGTAAAGTTAGTGGTGTTCGAAGTTCATGAACGCTTAGGGCAATAAAGCTGATAGCCTGTTCGTCTTGGGAATATTGCTTGGTGTGATCGAATAGTATAAGCATGGTTTCAATTTTTTGAGGGTTGCCTTTATTATAATAAGCTGCTAGGTCAAACAGTCTGGTTGGGTGGTTATCGAGCACACTTAGACGGACACGATCCCAGCTGCAGGTAGCCGTAGCGTTATGAAGCTTGGCGTTTTTAAGCCACTTGTCGAATGTATCCTCACTGGGGAAAGCCATGTCCAGAAGCATGTAAATATTTTTGCCCATCATCTCTTCGGACTTGATTCCTATATATTCGGCAGCCGCTTGATTAGCAAACAAGACAGTTTCCTGATTGTCTAATGCGAAAAAAGGCAGCGGTAAACTGCTGGCTATAAAATTAGCCTTGAGATCACCGCGTTGTTTTTGGTCCAAGAGTCGACTTTGTTCGGCAACGTTGACCAATTGATAAATCTGGCTGCTTAAACTTGTTACCAGTTGACGACCAAAACGGAGTTTGTCAATATTTGGTGCTCTAAGCGTTGATTGCTCGTGAGGCGCTAGGTGCAAAATTGTCTGCCATAGTGCCTTTAGGGGTTGCATTAACAAGCCACTTAGATAGATGGCAATTAAACCGGCCAGTAATAGTCCCAGGCTACTGAGCATACCGGCCGTTATCAAATTATTAATTTTCAGAAAGTAGCTAAGACTTAGCCAAACGGCTATTAGAAGCAGGTCGTTAAAAATCAAGAAGAGAAAAATTTTAAGTTTTGCTTGGCTAGTTAAGTGCCGTAAGAAGTCCATCTGATTTAAGGCTTATAAGTAACGTTATTGCTAGCGCCCACAGCTGTCAGCCACGTTTGGCCAGCATTCAACTTGAGGGGCTGATTGTTGCTGTCTGTAAAACTAATTTGACTAGTGGCCGCCGACTTAGTCCAGTTGCCAACGACTACATTGCCGTCTTCAAAAACATAAGCTTGGCCGGTGCCTATCAAGCCGTAGACTGAATGTTCGCCATCGGCCTCAAGAGAATAAGGTATGACCAGAGCGATTACTACTTTTGGAGAAATTTGATTATTGTTGTTGGCATCTATATCTGGGCTACCACCGACGCTGCGGGCATAACTATTGGTAGTCGGGTTGTAGTCGTAGTGCACGGCATAATCCGGGCCCGAGATATTGAAGTCGATTGTTTTGGCTGTCGGTACTTTGCTTGGTGAGTCAGCCTTGCGGGGGAAACCGCTGAAATTAGTAGTGCTATAACCTTTGGCTTGCTCCAGGGCGTTTAGCTCAGCAATTGAGGTATAGACGTTATGCGGAGCATCACGCTGAGTAATACGATGATAGTAGGAACCATTAAAAAATTGATCGAGATTTTTTACACCCCAAGTCGTAATATCAGCTAAAGCTTCTGGGCTGCCACCGACATGGGCTAGAGAGGCATCGAAGCCGAGAGCCCACCCAAGATAATATGGCCGGGCACTACGGATGGGGCCGATGTTGCTAGGGGCAGTATCTTGAAATAGGGCCAGGTAACGGGTTATACCACCCTCGGCGATTGCTTCAAAAACGACACTGGCTTGGCTTAAGCCCGACTGTGGCCGTGCGAAAATACTGTTTTCAATCATAACACCGGTCACCGGTATCTTGTTGGTACTTGGATCAACCTGTAGGCCGCTAAGTGTTGATGCAACAGTTGTTGGCTTTTTGGGCTTGACTATTACCGGTAAATGTTTGACGGGTGTTTTTGAGGCCAGTAAGACACTTTTGTGGAGATTGATATAAGTGTCGATTCCGCCGAGGGCTAGGAGGAGGATAATTACTAATCCGAGCCAGACTTTCTTGTCAGGAGGCCACCATTGGATATGCAGCTTTTGCCACCAATGTTTTTTGACCGGGGCTGGGCTAGTCTTTTCTGGTGCATCAGGGGTTGCCTGATCATCGGCCGCCACGGTTTCTGGGGGCTTAAATTTGGGTTCGGCTTCAGGCTTTTTATCTTCCACGGGTTTTAGTAGTTGCTCAAGCTTGGCTGCCGGCTCGGTAGACCCATCTAACGGCCTAAAGTCGTCAATCATAAGCATTATTGTACCTTACCAAGCGATACTAATGGTAGTATTTTAATCTGAGACCAACGTTAACTGTTGGTTGAGCCGTCGTAAAGCAGTTTCTTTACCGAGAACGCTTAGTGATCCGGCGAGTTCTGGTGAAGCTGGTGCTTGGGTGGTTGCAATTCGAATAAGGCTGAATAAGACTGATGGCTTTTGGCCGGTGTCGGTCAACAGCTTATTTAATGTTTGGGTGATCTTCTCCTGCGAAAAGTCAGATTTTGCTAAAGCCGCTGTTGCCTTCTCTAACAAACCCCTTAATTCGGCTGGGGTCAATCTGGATAGTTGTTTATGCCCGCTGATTAGACCTGGATTTGGCGCTAAGTCAGTGAAAAAGAATTTGGTCAACTCTGGTAATTCGGCAAAGTATTTCATCCGCTCTTGAACCAGACTGAGAACCTGTTTTTTATAAGCTTCATTGGCTGTGCTTGCTTCTTTGGGCCAATAGTCTTCAGTATTTTGGTAGAGCTCGTCTGCCGTTAGATTACGTATATAGTGCCCATTCATCCAAAGTAACCTTGACTCGTCAAATCGGGCGCCGGATTTTTGAACGTCGTCGAGGCTAAATTTTTTAATTAGCTCAGCCCGTGTGAATATTTCTTGCTCAGTGCCGTCATTCCAACCGAGACAAGCAATAAAGTTGAACAATGCGTCTTCCAGATAGCCGGTTTTTAAGTAGTCAAAAATATCCTTGGCAGCTTGGCCATCACCTGCCCGCTTGCTAAGTTTTTTGTTGCCCTCGGGGTTCAAGATATGAGGGACAGTAGCTAGGATTGGTCTCTTAATAGCTAGTGCTTGGTAGAGATTCAGATAATTCGGCACACTGGCTAGGAATTCCTGCCCCCGAATGACATGGCTGATCTGCATCTCAAAATCATCAATTATGTGAGCGAAATTATAGGTTGGATAGCCGTCAGATTTAATTAGGATGAAATCGTCAATCACTTCTGGCCCAGTTTTTAATTGACCCATAACTGCGTCTTGCCAGGTGTAAGATTGTGGCTCGGACTTAAATCGTAGGGCCAATTTAGGACTCCATGGTGGTGGATTTTGGGGCCTATGGTCTCGATATAAGAAAGGTCGCTTGTCTTTTTGAGCCTGCAAACGCATTGTTTGCAGCTGTTCTGCAGAGTAAGGATCAGCATAAGCCCGCCCGCTATCTATCAGCTTTTGAGCCCACTTTTGGTAACTTCTAAGTCGTTCGCTTTGACGATAGGGTCCAAATGGTCCGCCGATGTCGGGACCCTCGTCATAGTTTAATCCTAGTGCTTTGAGGCTGTTCATCAGTTGTTCAGCTGCTTCAGGTACCTCACGTTTTAGATCAGTATCTTCTAGGCGCAAGATAAATTGTCCACCTGCTTGGCGAGCTACTAACCAGCCGAATAAAGCTGTCCGGAGGCCGCCGAGGTGCAGAAAACCGGTCGGGCTTGGGGCAAAACGTGTTCTAACAACCGACATGGCTATCAGTATGTCATAGCCAGGGGTCAATTGCTAGATTGATGCGGCGATCTCTAGTAACTGATTGGTGCTTAGAACACCATTTGTCTGAGCTTGATACCAGATCCCTTGACTGATCCAGGTGGCCTTACTTTGGTCGTAAAAATAGACATTTCTTCCAGCTACTTCCATGGTTTGATAGTCTTGGCCAACTAGCGGTACCACGAAGTCGCTCAAAAGTGTTTGGTTATTCCAGTCTGAAGGATGCTCTTCGATAACGAACTGGCGCTGATCACTATTACTGACATAACTGACGGTCACTAAACCTGGTCGATAGCTTAGTTTGGGGCTTGAAAAACCGGCTGGCGTTTGACCAGGTAAACTGGCATTAAAGCCTGCGCCTAGCGAAGCGTTATGTAAATTAAAGCTGATGCTACTTTGGTGAACTATAAAACCTGTGACCAATAAAATAGCTAAAGCACTGCCGCTGACACTCAATAAACGGTGGCCCTTGGATGCTTTTCGTTTGTGATGATTAGAGAGGTGCTTTTTTCCGGGCGGTTGCTGAACGTGACTGGTGGCTCGCTCGAGGGCCTTTTGGAAAATGTCCTCCTTTTGAGGTTGCTGGGGGTTATTCAAAACAGGATCAGTCGTCAATGGATTGGCTGTTTTTGCTGTTCGTGAACCTTGGGCTGTCATGCTTGGGGTAGCGACTTTCAAATCACCGAATCGGCTGATGAATCGACTTTTAATGATCCTTTTGGCTCTGGCCAGACGTTTTGGATCGATAGCTTGGACAGAAAATTTGGCTAAAATTGATGGTTGTTCAACTAGACCAGCGGAATTGACCCGAATTTTAAGGCCTGTCTTGGTCAAGGCTGATGGCTTACTCAGAGAATGGCGCATCAGAGTTTTGGTTGGCTGCGGACGGTGACCAGTTGGCTTAGGTGGCTTAATTGATAGTCGGCTTTTCCGAGGTACGGTGCCTTTTGAATGGATTTTGTTGTTCTCAGGGCTTAGATGAGATTGTTGCCGGCTTTGAGGATGTTTCGGTTTAGGGCTGACATCAAGTGCTTGACCACTAACAGCATCATAACGCTGGCCGTTAATTTCTATGGTGTTGGTTTTTGCCACGGATTTATTAATCCTTTAATTTTGTCTTAAAACCATTAGTTACCTTTATCTTAAACTCTAGAGGGGTCATTCCGCAAGTGCTTTATGATAAATTAACTGTTCCAAAGACTGACCCAAAACAGTTACAATACAATCAGTGATGGATTATCTTGACCCCCAAAAACAATTACAACACCGGATTATTCTATTTGTTGGCTACGGACTTATGGCAATTGCTATCTCGGTGGCCACAGTTGTACTGCTTTATCTGGCCTATGGTTTTGGAATTGGCAAGAACGGTACTGTTATCCAAAACGGCCTGATATTTGTTTCAAGTACGCCTACTCCTGCTCAGATCTATCTAAATGGTCAATTGAGTCAAAGTAAGACTGATGCCCGACTTGTTGTGCCGGCGGGAGTTTACCAGCTTCAGCTCAGACGGAACGGCTATCGGCCATGGCAGAGAGCAGTTACTCTTGATGGCGGCAGTGTCCAACATTTCGACTACCCTTTCTTAATACCCCTTAGTCTTGTAACTCAAAAAATAGAGGCTTATGCGACACCAGCTAGCTTTGTGACCCAGAGCCCTGACTTGCGCTGGTTGCTGGTTGCCCCTTCATCGGACGGGATTACTTTTGACGAATACGATCTTAAAAGCACTAACCCTAAACTGGCGCCGATCAACATACCGACAACATTACTAACCAAAGCGTCTACTTCACAGAGTTGGCAAGTGATCGAATGGTCAGACGATAATCAGCACCTATTGTTGGCGCACCACTATGATGCTAAAACAGAATTCATCGTTTTGGATCTTAAAAATCCCGATCAGTCGGTAAACCTAAATAAACTGTTTGGGTTTGAGCCAACAGCCGTTTCGTTAGTCAATAAAAAGTACGATAGTTATTATCTCTATAACGCTGCTACTCAGAGTTTGGAGACGGCCAGTCTACAATCGCCGGCACCGGTTGCTTACTTGGAGCATGTCTTGGCCTATAAGTCTTACGGCAACAATACCTTGATCTACATTAGCAATGATTCTGTTATTAGCGGCAAGGTGGACATTAAAATGGCAGTCGGTAGCAATAATTATTTGTTACGTTCATTGACAGCAGCCAGCAATTATTTAGTCAATCTGACTCAATATAACGGTGTTTTGTATGTCGTTGCCGGATCGCCTACAGCCAATAAAGTCTATATCTATAAGGATCCTATAGGACAACTCACCGCCCAACCAAGTCAATTACCCCAACCGCTTAGAACACTTCAAATGCCAGCTGACAGCTATCTTTCATTTTCGCCAAATGCTCGTTTTATCTTAACTGAAAATGGCTCGCGGGTGGCAATTTACGACATCGAGACTTCTAAAAGCTACTATGCTTCTCTAAGCTTGCCGATTGATAGCCCGGCGACTAATGTTGGCTGGATGGATGGCTATCACTTGAATTATGTCAGCCAAGGCAAGCTAGTTATTTTAGATTACGATAATACAAACCAACAGATATTAGAGGACACTAGCCCAGCTTACTCAGCCTTCTTTTCCCCGGACTATAAATATGTTTACAGCATGGCGCCGCAGACTGGTCAGCCATCGTTTAGCCTTAACCAGACAGCTTTAAGAATTCCAGCTGACCTTTAATTTAGAGCCAGTGCCAAAATTTAGACCAGAGTGTCGGCCCGTTATCTGGCAGCATAGTTGGGGTTAAATTAGGGTTGACGGTTCCTACGGAGTTAGCTGAAGGGTCGGGGCTGATTTGTTGGCCAACGATTATCAGGCGGTGCAAACTGGTGCCTGGTGGGTCACAGGTAATTAAGGTAGCGCTAGCGATTTCGTTGGGCACGGGGCCAAGGACACTGACGTCACTAGGATCGACAATCGTTTTGCTAATCACCTTATATACGTAGACTTTATTGTTATTGGTTAGGTAAAAGGTGTCTCCTGGTACAAGGGTGTGTAGTAGGACGAAAGCAAACTTATACTTGCCTTTATTAAATATATTATTGCTGGAGTGCCCGAAGAATGCCGTATTACCCAGTTGCCCAGGCAGTACTGTCGTCGGGTAATGGACCACGCCGTCGAGTAAGCCGTTTTCTATGTCATTTTCGTTAATTGAAGTCACCGAATAGAGTGTTGGAATTTCGACATTAATTTTTGGAATGATGACTTCAGGGCTGCCGGTAGGCGCGACACTGTTTGGGTCAAGAATCAGGGGTGTATTTGGTGATTGGCGGCCCGGCTGGATAAAGGGCGCTAAAATAATTTCATTAAAGAAGCCGAATAAGAAAATGAAGATCACTATGGAGCCAATGGCCAAGCCGAATAACAATGACTGTAAGTGATGCTTGGCTTTAAGTTTACCACCAGCACTGATTTTGTTGCGAATAGCCTTTTTTATATCTTGCGGGCTACGGGAATCAGCTAATTTACGTCGGGCTTTGGCAGCTAAAGTTGATCGAGTAGATGGTTTTGGCTCATTTTTATGAGCTACTAGTTGTTTAGCCTGCTCTGCAGCAGAAGGTATGATGTGCGCATATTGAGCGGCCAAGGAACTACTGTCGTAAAATTCCTGCCAGACCTCGTGCTTCTCTTTATCGGGCAGGCTGACGTAATAGTTATGCCAGGCGGTCTGAATTTCTGCTAAACCCTTGCCTGAGCTACTCAGCTGCAAGACAAACTGTTGATGTTTGCTGCGTGGTTGGACGGCTTGTGCTTCAGCCAGCTCTTGTTCTGTATCTGGTTCGTTAGCATAAATGCCAGCCACCTTCTGGCGGATAAGTTCGACCGCCGGGTTAGTGCCGACTATGAGGTCGTTACCCTTTGGCGGCAAGGTTTGACCATTGGTTGGCGGTTGGTTTTGATAATCAGGTTGGTTGTCCATAGCAATAAAAATAATTGAGAGGCATCTAGCTCTCGCTTATTAAGTATAGTACAATACACCTCTGTAAACTAACTTCAAACTTCGCTTCTTTCAGCAATCACGGGCGAGTGGCGGAACTGGTATACGCGCACGACTCAAAATCGTGTTCCGAAAGGATTGAGGGTTCGATTCCCTCCTTGCCCACCAAAGCTATGGCAGTTGCATATTTACCAAGGAGTGCTAGGATATTAGATTATGGCACACAAACAGCGACCTGATGCAGCCCGGCAGCTGCCCTACCCGCTAAGGCCACATGGCATGCAAGCCCGTGACCTGCAGAATAAAAAAAGATGGCCAGGTAAAGGCGAAAAGCTAAGCCTGGATGCTTTGAGCCAGTCGATGGAACATGGTATTAGTCTGACAGAAGACGAAGAGGCGAGGCCTACGATTTACAGTGTTAGTATTGATCCAGGAAAGTTAGCTGGCGTTGGGTTAGCTTTGGTTCTAGCCAGTTTTGAACATCAAAGCTCACCAGGTGAGATAGATCTCGGAATAAATGTTCAGCCAAAAGATATGGCCCGACAGTAACCCCTAAATTGTTTGGCGACTGATTAAGGCACTGCTGATAGCAGCGAAGGCTTGACCTGGGTTTTGTAGCCACCAGACAGCTGTGCCTGCAGCAAGCTGAGGCTTGTTTGATTTCGATTGATTGGGGGTTGAGCTAACTTGACCAGCTGCGGCTACCAATAACTGATCACCGTCAGCCAGTACAATATTGGTCAGGTAACGATCTGAAAACTGGTGCAAAGCGACTACAAGATGCATTAAGCTCATTGTTGAGGTAAAAGCAATCTCGAATTTGGCAGCAACGGCTAGTTTTTGTAACTGTCCCTGGTCACAAACCAGGGTTGTCAGAGTTCTTTCTAGAATAGCTAGAGGATCATTCAGAAAATAATCGACTGCATCACCACAGACAGATAATTGACCGGAGTATTTTGTGATCAGTTTCTCAAGTACTATCGCTGTCTCGCTATTCTTGCCAAAATTACCCACTAGCAGTATGCCGTCAGCCCAAGCACAGCTATCTAATATTTGGCCCAAGCCCAGTTGGCTAAAGCTGCCACTCGGCGTGCTTGGTAGAAAATGCGCATCTTCGATGGTCTTACCAAGTGTTTTTTCCAGGCAATCCGGTAAGAGCACCCTTGCCCTGCCAATGCCCATTCGGAGTGCTTCGCTCCAAGCCGCGGCTGGAGCGGCGAAGCTATAGCTGCTGCCACCTATTATTAATAACTTGCCAGCCTGAAGCCGGTTTTGAGGTTGGCTCCATAGCAGATCTGGAAAGAGTGGCTTAGTCGTAGTTTGCTGTTGCCAATAGGGTCGATCCATAAATTATTGAGTTATCAATCTTGTCATAATTTTGTTCGTTGGCGGGGTTGGTTAGAAAGGTTATTTTTTTGAGGAAAGTTCATCAACTTAATCTCCTTCTTGTTTGTACTCAGGCTGACATTAGGGCTGAGCGCTAATTTGTAGTAGAAGTGTTCGAACGACGTCGTAAGTTGGTCGATCGTTACCATGCCCAGCTGTAGTCCAAATCAGTTGGCCGTTGGCTAAGCCTTTATTTAGACGAAAGGCAGTTTGTGGTGGACAGACCATGTCGTAACGTCCTTGGACCAACCAGATCGGCATAGTAAGTTTTGGGGCATTATCTAAAATGTAGCCTTCTTTTAAAAAGCAACCATGCTTTAGGTAGTAAAGTTCGATAATTGTTGAGCTGGGATCAAATTCATCAAAGTTCTGGGTTCTTGGGCGGTCATCAAGCGCCACTAAGGCATTCTCAAGTTCAGAGTAGGCGTAAGCTGATTTTTTAGCAGCTTGGCTGTTTTTGCCCAAAGCTTGTCTGTAATGATATTGGCTTGGATTTTTTAAATGCTTTTGGGGTGTGCGGTCTAAATATTGCTGCCAAACATCCGGGAAGAAGTTTTGGAAATGGCCGTTGTCTATATAGCCGATCTCGGCCCGGGATGCACAAAAGATTCCACTTAGGACCATTGCCTGAATTCGGCCGGGGTATTTAAGAGCATAGGCTAGAGCCAGGCATGATCCCCAGGAACCGCCACTAAGTATAAACCGCTTAAGTTTCAAATGGTTGGCTATTTGCTCAATATCTTCGATTGCTTCGGTGGTGGTATTTGCCCTTAGGCTGCCTTTAGGCAGGCTTTTACCTGCCCCGCGTTGGTCAAAAAAGATGACCCGTTGTCTCGATGGATCAAAACGTTGCTTATGGCTGTCGTTATTGCCGCTTCCGGGTCCGCCGTGCAAAAAGATAATCGGTAACTTGGCATCAGATTTTCCCCAATCGTAAACGTAGAGCTTGTGACCGTGGCTAACATCTAGAAAAAAATGTTGATTAGTAAACTTATCTGGTGTCATTTGGCTAGATCCAATTCAATGCTTACCGGACAGTGATCGGAACCAAGAATTTGGGGGTGGACGGCTGCCTTTTTAACATATTTTTTGAGCTTAGCTGAGACCAGTACGTAATCAATCCGCCAACCGACATTGCGGGCTCGGGCATTGGCGAAGTGACTCCACCAGCTGTAATAGCCATTGCCCTTTTTAAATAGGCGTAGTGTGTCAATAAAACCAGCTTCGATAAAAGCTTGGAAACCAGATCTTTCTTCATCAGTAAAACCTTTTTTGCCGCGGTTTGGCCCAGGATTGGCCAGATCAAGTTCGGTGTGAGCCACGTTGAGATCGCCGCAGAAAACGACTGGCTTAGTTAACTCGAGCTGCTGGCAGTAAGCTAAAAAAGCTGGGTCCCAGTTTTTGTGGCGTAGGCCTAGACGCGATAAGTCATCTTTGGCATTGGGCGTATAGACGGTCACTAGCCAGAAGTGCTGGTACTCGGCGGCGATTAGCCTGCCCTCTTGGTTGGGGTTACCGTAAACGTCGCCAGCTACTTTAAACTTAGAGATTATTTGGCTCGGGAAACCGTTGATGATTTGTAACGGTTTGATCTTACTGAAAATGGCAGTACCGGAATAACCTGGCTTATCGGCTGAGTACCAAAACTTATCATAGCCTGGAAGCTGAACATCTATTTGTTCGGGCCGAGCTTTGGTCTCTTGCAAACATAGTATGTCCGGTTGTTCGGCTTCTATGAAAGGCAGTAGCAGATTTTTTTTGATGACTGCCCTAATACCATTGACGTTCCAAGAATAAATTGTCATCCTAAGGATTAAGTATAGCTTTAGGGGTCGCTATTTGCTAGACTATTGAGCTAGATGGAGCCTAAGCCCTACAAACGTATTTTACTGAAGTTGTCCGGCGAGCAACTTGGTGGCAAGTTTGAAGCCGGTATTGATCCGGAGCTAGGCAGTTGGCTGGCCCTAGAAGTTAAACAGCTCGTTGAACAAAAATACCAAGTTGTAATTATGGTCGGGGGCGGTAACTTTGCCCGAGGGGCGCAGCTAGCCGGGCATGGCATTAAGCGGGTCACTGCCGATCAAATTGGCATGCTTGGCACGATGATGAATGCCTTGGCTCTGACAGATATTTTTGAATCACAGGGGGTGCCAACGCGCTGTTTGTCTAATGTATTTGCTGATCAAGTAGCCGAGCCATTTATTCATCGTTTGGCCGAAAAGCATCTAGAAAAAGGTCGTCTGATAATTGTAGCTGGCGGCATTGGCCGGCCATACCTGACGACAGATACCGCAGCTGTCAGTTTGGCCTTGGAATTGGACTGTCAAGTTGTATTGAAGGCCACAAAAGTGGATGGCGTTTATAACAAAGACCCAAATCAATTTGCTGATGCCCAGAAAATAGATTCTCTTACCCTGCAGCAAGCAGTCAGTGATGATGCAATCAAGGTTATGGATAAAGCGGCTATCGGTCTGGCAATGGAACATAGGTTGCCGATTGTTGTCTTTGATGCCATGAAGCCGGATAATCTTTTGAAGGCTGCCGAGGGGCAAAATGTTGGTACTAAGATTGGTGCCTAGACTATCCTTTTAATGATCAAGGGCCTAAATTATTAGTCTAGAGGGGGTTGTTTTTAAGTCAAACTTCAGTAATCTAGGGCTATAATTCATAAGCAGATGAGAATATTAGTTGTCGAAGACGAACACCGTATTGCTCAGGCCCTCAAGGAGGGACTGGAGCAGGAATCATACGCCGTCGATGTTTCTTATGACGGTGAAGATGGTTATAATAGTGCTCTCCAGGCTGAGCACGA
The DNA here is from genome assembly GCA_035534895.1 of Candidatus Dormiibacterota bacterium. GTDB lineage: Bacteria > Patescibacteriota > Saccharimonadia > Saccharimonadales > UBA4665 > DATLRC01. The sequence continues at coordinate 16,741 of DATLRC010000021.1, read as the reverse complement.
CTACGATCTGATAATTTTAGATATTATGTTGCCCGAAATGGACGGATTAGAGGTTTGTGCTCAGTTGCGTGCTGCTGGAAAGCAGATGCCAATCCTTATGCTGACCGCGAAAGACCAAGATCGAGAAGTAGTTCTTGGCTTAAATACCGGTGCCGATGATTATCTTCTTAAGCCTTTTTCGTTTGAGGTGCTTTTGGCAAGAGTCCGGGCCTTGATGCGTCGGCCACCTCAATCGCTAGGCGAGAAATTTGCCGTTGGAGACTTGATACTTGATACTAACTTGCACACAGTAGTCCGGGCCGGGAAGACGATCAAGTTATCCAGCAAAGAGTACGCCTTGCTCGAATACCTGATGCGCAACAAAGACAAGGTGCTTAGTAAAAACAATATTATTTCCCACGTCTGGGACTTTGACTCGGATATTTTGCCCAACACCGTTGAGGCATTTATTGCTTATCTGAGAATTAAAATTGATAAACCTTTTTTGGGCCCGCAACTGATTCATACTGTTCGTGGCTTCGGATACAAAGTCGGGATTTCAGCTTGAGTTGGCAAAAGATCAAACATTTCTTGAGGTCGACAACAGGCCGGCTGTCTTTGACCTACCTTGGGGTTATTATGTTAATGAGCCTAGCTTTTAGTTTTGTGCTCTACAATGTTTCAGCTAAACAGTTGGAGAGGCAGCTGCCACCAACCTCTTTTTATAGTAATCAGTTTGGGTTTAATGGATTTAGGCCGACGCTTGATATCTTTTTGAGAGAACGCATTGAGCAAGCTCACCATGAATTACTAATAAAGCTATTGGTGCTTAATCTCGGCACATTAGGAGCCGGCAGTTTGTTTAGCTATTGGTTGGCACGGCGATCGCTGCAGCCGATTGAAGCAGCAATTGAAGGCCAAAGTCAATTTGTTTCTGATGCATCACATGAGTTAAGGACACCCTTAACAGCTATTCAAACGAGTAATGAAGTGGCATTGCGTAAGCCCCACCTAAGCCTGCCTGAAGCCAAACAAGTTATTGCCCAAAATATTGAGGAAGTCATAAAACTTCGTCAATTATCTGACGGTCTGCTCCATCTGGCTCGAAATGATGGACGTCATTTGCTTCTCAAAGCGGTGTCCATTCAGGATGCTGCCGGTGAAGCAATGAATCAGATATTGAACTTAGCTCAAGCTAAAGAGATCAGTATTGATGACCAAATTCCGAATATCAAGGCTCTGGCCTATAAACCCAGCCTGATTCAGATAATAGTTATTCTGCTCGATAATGCCATTAAGTATAGTCACCCAAAAAGTAGCATTGTTTTAAGTGCCGAGAGCAAGGGTAAGTTCGTCTATCTTAGAGTCCAAGATTCGGGAGTGGGTATCAGAGCCGGTGATCTACCGCATATTTTTAAGCGTTTTTACCGCGTCGATCCGTCACGATCCAAGGACCATTATGATGGCTATGGTCTCGGTTTATCGATAGCCGACAAACTTGTTCGTGAGCAACAAGGAGAAATTCTAGTAACTGCTAAGCCAGGATTCGGCTCAACCTTTAGCATTAAGTTATTAGCCATAGAGGAGCTTTAAGCTAACTTTAAACTGGCTTGGGTTAAACTGACAAAGTACTAACCCGAAAGGAAACGATGAACGTTGTTAGCCGAGGTATCCGAAACGCTTTTCGAAATCCTGTTCGGACTGTGGCAATTGTTTTAATATTATCGCTGAGCATTGGTTTGGCGTTGTCTATGTTGCTGGCTCGACAAACTGTTGACCAGAAAATACAGTCAGTCAAGAATTCAATCGGCAACACGATTGTCATTTCTCCGGCTGGAGTACGTGGTTTTGAGGGTGGCGGTAATCCCCTGACCACCAGCCAATTAGCTAAACTGACAGACTTGCCACATGTTACAAAGTTATCTGAGAGCTTGAATGATCGCCTAACCAGTAGTGATACTAATCTGACCTCTTCGATTAATCCTGGACAACTAGGTAGAAGATTTGCTCAAAGATTTAATGCTAATAATTTTTCTGACTCTGGATCGCTAAACTTCAGTCCTCCGATTACCGTTTTAGGCACAACAGATCCTATTAATCTGGCCAACACTCAAGGCGGGGGTAGCTTTAGTCTTAAGGCCGGCAAAGTTTTTTCAAGTAATAGTTCGGCTGATGTGGCACTCGTTGGCTTGAATTTAGCCACCAAAAATAATTTGACGGCTGGCTCGAGCTTTACAGCTTATGGCTCAACAATTACGGTAGTAGGCATTTTCGATTCCGGTAATCAGTTTTCTAATTCTCTGCTGATTATGCCACTTAGTAGTCTCCAAAATCTATCTGGCCAAAGCGGTGACGTTACCAGTGCTATTGCTACGGTCGATTCGGTCGATAATTTGACTTCGACCACAACGGCAATTCAAACTGCTTTAGGAACTGCAGCTGACGTAACATCTAGTCAAACCATGGCCCAAAATGTTATAGCACCACTCGAAAATGTTAAAAGCATTGCTGCCTACAGCTTAATTGGGGCGGTTGTTGCCGGTTCGGTAATTATTCTTCTAACAATGGTCAACATTGTCCGAGAACGGCGGCGTGAAATAGGGGTTCTAAAAGCAATCGGTGCTTCCAATATAAGGGTTGTTTGGCAGTTTATTTGTGAGGCTGTAAGCTTCACGATTATGGCCGCAGTCATTGGCATAGTTTTGGGTATATTTGCCGGTACACCGATTACCAACACCTTGGTTAATAACAGCTCAACAAGTTCTGTGAGTGGTCCAGGCACTCCGCGGTTTGGTTTTCGTTTAGGTGGTGGCTTTCGGCAGAGCCTGAATAATCTACATGCCTCGATTGGTTGGAACATCATTGTCTTTGGTCTACTTGCGGCCCTGATTATTGCTATAGTTGGCAGTACTGTTGCTGCTTGGTTCATTGCTAAAATACGACCGGCGGAAGTGATGAGGACGGAGTAAATATGTTGAGGGTTAAAGAGTTATCTAAAAGCTTTAAGTCTGGCGAGACAACTGTCTGGGCTGTCAATAAAGTGTCCTTCCAAGTAGATGATGCTGTTTTTGCGTCAATTGTTGGACCAAGTGGTAGCGGTAAAAGCACACTTCTCTCTTTGCTCGGAGCCTTGGATAAACCATCTAGTGGTAGCATTGAGGTCGGCGGTCAAGATATTACTGGTTTAGGAGATCACAGGTTGATTAAGTATCGATCTAATAATGTCGGCTTTGTCTTTCAGAACTACAATTTGGTGCCGAATCTAACGGCCATTGAAAATGTTATGTTACCGATGGAGTTTAGCGGTCTGCCGAAGTCTGAACGTCATCAGCGGGCTCAAGAATTATTAAATCAAGTCGAGCTTCGGGACGATAAACAACTACGTAAGCCTGGAAAATTGTCCGGTGGCGAACAGCAGCGAGTAGCCATCGCCAGAGCACTGGCCAACAGACCTAAACTAGTCCTAGCCGATGAACCAACTGGTAATCTGGACTCGAAAACCGGAAAATTAATTTTTGATCTACTTCACAATCTGGTCAAAAGCCAAAAGACTACGATCATTGTTGTGACTCATGATCTTAAGATTGCTGGTAAAACGGATGTCAAGCTTCAGCTAGCTGACGGTAAGCTGGTTCAACGGGCTTAAAGACTTGATTCTAGGGCTAAACGTTAGTGAAGGGATTTATTACTGTCAAATTGCCAAACTTTCGACCATCATGTAAATCTTCGCTGTAAAGTTTAGCGCATCCTAGGTCTATCGCAGCTTGTATAACTAAAGCGTCATAAAAGTTTAGTGAATCCCGTTCAAATAATTCAACTGATCTATAGTAAAAATCTAGGCTAGGTACATGTCGCCACAACCTACTTAGTGTTACCCTGAGATATTCTTTAACGTCACTCGCTTTCATTGTTTGGGTATACTTTGTACTAGCTAAGTTACAAAATTCTTGGACAATCTGAGAGCTAATAAGACCTTGGCCAGTGCTGAGGGCTTTTTTAATCAAATCGCCTGCAATTTTTTGTTTTGGAAGATTATCAATATCCTGAGCGTACACAAATATATTTGTATCCAGAAAAAATGTTTGATTCACGCTATAGCTATCTTTCGTTCATCTCGGCGCGTGTAAACTTACGTCCAGGCCGCACATAACTTAATCGTTTCATCAGTTCATCGTATTCAGTGACTGCTTGTTTTCGGGACGCAATTTGTTGAAGCCATTCACGGAACAGATTATTAATAGTAGTGTTTTGTTGAGTGGCCTGTTTACGCACTTCCTCTATTAATTTGTCGTCAGCAGATAGAGTTATATTCTTCACATATAATAGTGTACACGACGCTTGTGTTAAGTCAAACGACTCCCTCTACCTCTTTCATTGTCTTTGACCTCTGTAAAAAGTTCCATAATCTATCTGGCGGAGAGAGAGGGATTCGAACCCTCGATACTCTTACGAGTAAACCCGCTTTCCAAGCGAGCGCCATGGGCCACTAGGCGACCTCTCCATATATTGGCGATTATACCTCAAAATTACTACAAAAACACCTTGCGAATGTGGCAAAAGCAGGTTTAAACTATAAGGCAATGGCTTTAATCGAATTAGAAGACGTCAGCAAGCTGTACGGCTTCGGCGATGCTACAACATTAGCACTCGACGAGGTTAGCTTAAAGATTGAAAAAGGTGAGTTTATTGCTGTTATGGGCCCCAGTGGCTGCGGTAAGTCGACGCTGATGAATATTATTGGGCTACTTGATAGGCCAACACACGGCGTTTATAAACTGGAGGACAAGCCGGTTTCCAAGCTTCGCCCCAACAAAACAGCCCATTTGAGACGAGACACTATCGGCTTTGTTTTTCAGTCTTTAAATTTGCTTCCTAAAATGACGGTTCTGGATAACGTTGCACTGCCCTTGACCTACAAAGGCATGACACTGACCAAGCGGCTGCAGCTGGCCAGCAATATGCTGGAGCGTGTCGGTATGCAAAGTCGGGAGTACTTCTTCCCCAGCCAGCTAAGTGGTGGTCAGGTACAATCTGCGGCAATAGCAAGAGCCTTGGTTAACCAACCAAAATTATTGATTGCAGATGAACCGACCGGTAATCTCGACAGTGCTGGATCGAGATTGGTCATGGAGCTTATGAGTGAAATTCACAAATTAGGCAACACTATTATATTCGTGACTCACAATCCAGAATTGACACGCTACGCAACCAGGGTTGTTTATATGCACGACGGGGCCATAATCCAAGATGAAAAAACGCGACTTGGGCAAGTTGCTCCAACCGCCCGGAGAGTTATGTACACTATGCCGGGGCTAACTGAGGATGATGATTTGGCTGGTGTCTCAGCATTGATGAAGGCCTTGCCTTCTAAAAATAGTCCTCGGACTTCTAGGCAGAAAAAGGGTCGCAAGGCGCCACGTCTAAAAAATAAAAAAGTCTCAAGGAGCAAAACATGAAATCGCTAACTAGGGGACACATTAAGATTGCTGTCACCAACCTGCGCAGCAATCGGTTACGCAGCTTGTTGACCATGTTGGGTGTAATAATTGGTGTAACTTCAGTTATTAGCGTGGTTAGTATTGGTCAGGGAATCAAACACCAAATTGGTGATCAGATAAACCGTCTTGGTAAAAATGTAATTATAATTAGACCTCTTCAGCTTGGTGCGGGACAGACTGGTAGTGCTTTGCCCCTGCTTAGTGGCTTCTCAGTAACCAGTGGTTTGAACGATCAGGATTATAAGGCTGTCAGTAGTACAACTGGTGTAAAAATGGCTGTTCCGCTAAGTCTGGTTGCTGGGGCAACAAAAGGCGATAACACGAGTCAGACTTCGGTTGTTGTTGGCACTAGCGATAACTTTCCAAGCCTAGTCAACCAAAGTTTAGCTGAAGGTGTATTTTTCTCTAGTGACGAGAACTCATTAAATGTTGCTGTACTTGGACAAAATGCGGCCAATGCCCTATTTAATGAAAATGTGCCGCTTGGCAGAAGTTTTACTTTTAGAGGTCAGCAGTTTGTAGTTCGCGGTATATTCAATCAGTTTACTTATACTCCCCTATCTAACGATATTAATTATAACGATGCAATTTTTATTCCCTACGATATGGCCCAAGGATTAACAAACAATAACTCACCGATTTATGAAATCTTGGCCCAGTCTGATAGCGTGCATAGCGTTGATCAGACCTCGAGTCAGATTAATCAAAACTTAATCAAGTTGCACAATGGCCAACCAGACTTTAGTGTCTTAAAGGGTTATCAGGATTTGAGTAGTGCTAATAAAATACTGAAGCTTATAACGCGCCTAATTAGCGGTGTAGCAGCTATTGCCATGCTCGTAGGTGGTGTTGGTATTATGAATGTCATGCTCGTATCGGTTACTGAAAGAATGCAAGAAATAGGGATTCGAAAAGCCGTCGGGGCTACTGATCGTCAGATTCTTAATCAGTTTATGACTGAGGCAGCAGTTCTAAGTCTAGCTGGCGGTTTAGCCGGTGTTATTTTGTCTTTGATTATAAATCTAGTCTTACGTATTTTGACTAACCTACAACCGACCATCAACTGGCAGATTATCGCTCTCTCCAGCGCCATATCTATTGCCGTAGGCATAATCTTTGGATCAGTGCCAGCTATTAAGGCGTCACGCAAAGATCCGATTAACGCTTTACGAAACGAGTAGCTTAGTTATCAACGAGCCAAGTCTATCTCTAACCAGCACAGTTGCCGGTACTAACAACTTGATTTTGGGCTTCAGCCTGATGGATCTCGCTAATAATCTGACCTAAGGTGAGAGCATAACCGACATGGTTATAAGTAACTGATTCAGCAAAAACAATGCCTATAACAGACCCATCCTCAGTTATTAGTGGACCGCCTGAGTTACCGGGTATGATATCAGCTGCAATCTCATAGACGTCGCGCTCAGTAGTACCTTGATCGTAAATGTTGCGTCCGTCAGCCAAGAATTCGTCAATAACTGAAGCTGTGCCGGCTTTTAACCCTCCGCCACCAGGGTAGCCTATAACAGCCGCAGGAGTGCCATTGCTGACTTGATTTGGATTAAGCACCAGTGGTCCTCCGGCTAGATTAGGGACTCTTAAAACAGCAAAGTCTAGATTCGGATCAAACCATAGAACCGTCACGTTGTGCAGGCCGTTGCTATCCTGGACAAATGGGTGCTCAATACCGGCTACGACATGGGCGTTAGTGGCAACTAAATCACTACCAATTACAAAGCCTGAGCCTTCAACCACTCCGCCGCAGCCTTGTCCTTCCACCTTGACTACAGCTAGCTTGTCTTTATCAACCGCTGCTTGAAGAGCACTGGACTGTGGCAAACTAATCTTAGCTGGCGGACTGGGTTCGTTACCAGAGAATACTTGAGGGAAACCGTTTGGATTAATTAAATGGCCCAAGTCAGCGACGATGTTTGGCGCGGGGGGCAAGTTGGCACTTAGAAACGAGACAATCTTTGAACTCCGGATACTTGACTGTAACCCCGGAAACGGCAAAGTTGTCAGAATCGAAGCGCTCAACCAAACGGCGATCAGTAGCGAAACTGCACCCAGTAAACTACCCATGAAGTTGTCATACCTGTCAAGATGCCACAATTGAAAGCGGTGCTTGATGGACATCCCAAGATGTTCACCGATACCCAGAAATATAAATGCTAGCCCAAGAGTAGTGGCTAAGGTAATTAGTGAACGTGACAATGCGGTGTGCGCAAGTTGAACGGTCCGTGGCTCGAGCGTGGCACCCAGTAATAGCCCGCCGAAAAAACCAACTGTTGACAGTAGCTGCTGGACAAAACCAACCTCACGGCCTCTTAGGAGTGCACTAATTAGAAAAATGATGATAATAATATCTACCAAAAGATACTCCCACTATTCCCTTTTAGTTTACAACAATTCGGCTGTCATTAGGTCATTAATAATTGGCTTTCCGTGGCTCCCATTGGGTAGAGAGGCAAATGATGTTTGTTTCGGGCCCATTCGTCTAATATTGGTTCAATGATAGTCCAGGAGGCCAAGACTTCTTCACTAGTTGTGAAAAGAATGTGATCGCCACGCAGTACATCAACTATTACCCTCTCGTAAGCATCTGGATGGTGACGGTTGCCAAACGTATTCTGATAGCTAAAGTCCATTCTGGCTGTTTCAAGGGCATGGGCAAAACTTGGTGTTTTGACGCGTAGAGCCAGGCTAATGCCCTCGTTCGGTTGAAGTTGAAAAGTCAGTTCGTTAGTGCTTGAGTAGCGGCTTTCGTCGCTAATAATCAACTGAATTATGGTCTGTTTTTCGGCCAGTGCTTTACCGGTAGCGATATGAATAGGTACGCCCTTCCAACGTTCGTTATTGATACGTAAGTTTAGGCCAACGAAGGTCTCGGTCTGTGAGCTTGGATTACTAACTTCCTTCCGATAATTAACGTATTGAGCCCGAAAGACCTGTTTTTTAACTTGATCAGGTGTCAGTGGTTGAACAGCTCGTAGGAGGGCCAGTTTCTTGGCGTGAATGGCCGATGCATCGGTTATATCTTCGGGAAGCTCCATGGTGGTTAGGGCTAAAAGCTGAAGTAAATGGCTTTGGACTATATCGCGCAAAGCACCCACCTGTTCATAAAAGGCTACCCTTCCCTCAATTCCGATTTTCTCATAAGCTTTGATGCTGATCATCTTGATATGATGACGGTTCCAAAGACTAGTGAACAGCGGATTATGTTTCCGAAAGGCTAAAATATTCTGGACTGTTTCTTTTGCTAGGTAGTGGTCAATGCGGAAGATCTGGTTTTCATTAAAATATTGACTGGTTTTATCAATTAAATCTTGGGCTGATTCTAGATCATAGCCAAACGGTTTTTCAACCAACAGGCGAGTTGTTGCCTGGCCATGTTTGCAACTTTTGTTAAGTCCATGGAGGCCTAAGTTACGGACCAGGGGGCTATAAATATTTGGCGGAATTGACAGGTAATATAAGCGGTTCATGCATACTCCCTGCTCCTCTTCTATATCATTTAGCCTGTCCAGCAACTCATCGTATTGATGGCTATCAGCTGGATCGAACTTTATGATGGTTAGCTTCTGGCGTATCAACTTTAGTACTGCTGGGTCACAGATATTATCGGTTTCCAGGATACAAAGCTCAATTTGGGTTAGGAAATCATTGACTGTAATTGCCTGCCGGCTAGTACCGACAATTGATATTTGCTTGGGTAGAAGTCCATCTTTGAAAAGATGATATAAAGATGGCAACAACTTACGCTTTGATAAATCACCGGTGATACCGAAAATTACTAAAATGCTAGGGGCAAGTAAGGAGGCATTAGCCGAGCCAGTCATGGTTTTTTATTAAGCGGATGACCGCCAAATTGGTTACGCATGGCCGCTATTAGTTTGGTGGCAAAGCTTACTTCACCCTTTTGTGAAGCCAGACGGACATCAAAAGCAGCTTTGATGGCCGGCATTGAGAGGTTTAGTTCTTGAGCTGTTGTCAAGGCCCAGCGGGCTTCTCCGCTCTCAGCCACATAGCCCTCAATGCCGTCTAGCTCAGGGTTTTGAGTTAGAGACTTTTGGCACAGTTCGTTAAGCCAAGAAGTGATGACGCTATGGTGTTGCCAGACATTTGCTGCTTCTGCCAGATCAAGTCCTGCATACGGTCCGGCTTTCAGAAGTTGATAGCCTTCAGCCAGACTCTCCATCATGCCATACTCGATTGCATTATGGACCATTTTAACGAAATGGCCACTGCCACTGGCTCCAAAATGTTGGTAAGCACCACCAGGGGTAGCTAGGCTCCTTAGGACGGGCTCAATTACATGATAACTATTGCCATCACCCCCAACCATCATTGAGAAGCCGTTTTGGTAGCCCCAAAGGCCACCACTGACACCTATATCAAGCATTTGTGAACCGCGCGTGGCAACCGTATTAGCATGAGTTTGACTTTGCCGGAAGTCTGAATTACCGCCGTCAATCAGTATGCTCCCAGACGGTAATACATCTAACCAGGCATGGAGTTCGTTTTCAACAGTTTCGGCCGGCAACATGATCCAGATAATGGCCTGACTGCCACTGAAGCCATCAACCACATCTTGTTTAGATGGGGCTGCTTGGGCTCCGTATTTGACTGCCTCTTCAATTTTCTGAGGGCTACGGTTATGGGCCAGTACTTGATGGTCGCTCTCAGCTAGCTTACGGGCAATCTGGATGCCCATTTTACCGAGTCCGTGGATGGCTATTTTCACAATGGTTCTCCTATTTGATCATTAAATATATAGGCTTCTTTAAGTTGTTTTAAAATCTGTGATGGTTGCTCGGCGAGACTTAAGTCTTCGACTTCCAGTTTGTGGAGGGTCGTTAGTTTATTTTCCCCAAATGCTAAAACATAAACTGCATCTAGCTGGCGCAGAGCAGAAAAGGTTAGAGTTAGGCGACTATACGGTATTGTTTGGTAACTGGTGATTAGCCCATCAGCTTCAACTGCCGGAGAGTGAGGCAAGATACCAGCAATGTGACCGTCTGTGCCAATCCCTAGCTGACCGATAATAATATTAGCGTGTTCAAAGGCTCGGGCCACAAGTTCCTGATAGCGGTTAACAGTTTCCTGAAGATTTAGACCTTCGGCTAAGGGGTGCAGCATAGTTGCTTGATGGCTTTCAAAACCAGCGTCATTAAGCTGCCGGAAGTTAGAATGGTGGTGGCCAGGTTCACCATAACGTTCATCGGCCAGCAGAATAGTTAAATTAGCCGTCAGCTTCTCGGGTATTAGTCTGATAATTGCCACACTGGCGGCAATATTAGATCCACCAGAAACTACCCACAGAACTTTTTTGGTGCCTAACTCTTTTATTAGTCGTTGGCTTAGAGCGTCTATGGCTGGCTGTCTAGAAACTGTCTTCAGGAATCGCATAACCATACTATAGTGTACAAAATAGATATAATCGAGACCCTGCATTGGCCTTTGGGCACGTGCAGGGCAGTTGTAGCAAGTTAAGTCTGCCATCTATGGGGCTTTCAAGTTTTAGATAATTAGAAAAGTATCTAGTCCCTGATCAATACTTGCTGGCTAATCAGTTATCGCCTCCGCCGCCACCTGTTACGGGTATGTATATCGGGGTGTAAACTGGTTTATAGATAATTAACGGAGCTGGCAGGGGTATTGGCTTTGAGGATTGGACAACTTGGAAATCTGCATAAGCCAAATTAGGATAGTTGTCAGCAAACGCCACTAAACGATAAATGCCCGGTTTTGAAAATAAGTTTGGCCAATCAGCATAAGTTTTGGTTGTTGACGTACCCGGTGGTATGGTTATTTTTTGCTGAGCAGAGCTACAACTGCTACTGGTTGCCGTATCATGTATTCTTTCCCAGGCACTGTTTTTAAATTGATATACATGAAGCAACTCTTGTGGGCATTTATTGAGTAGATATATAGGACTTGAAAAATTATTTCTAATTGTGAATTGGACTGTATCACCTACCGTATATTTAGATTTTGAAACAGTCAATTGAAGTTGGCCATTCGGTAGCTCCAGAGTGTTGACCTTGCTCCCCTGCAAGTAGACAATGGCTACGACTATTGCCAGCACTAGTAAGTAAAAAAATATCCAGCCAAAGAGACGTTTGCGATGATTCCGCTGGCGGACGGTTAGCTTGGTGGTCATGTTGATTGTGCCCTACTTAAACGATAAAGGATGGCCAGTGCAGTTACTACACCAAAGATTATCCATAAAACGCGAAATATACCATGTGCCAGATCCGTTCCCAGGTACAGAGCATGTATAAAGACGAAGATCATTACCAGATAAGCCAGAAAATGGAATATTTTCCAGAGGTAGGGCTTTTTATCTATCCAAAGCAATGAGCTAATAATGATAGCCAGAATGCAGTAGGCGGCAAAAATACCAAAAGCCACGTAAAGCGAGCCGAGGTGATATCCATCAAGCGTAAGATTGCGATAGGACGACATAAAGGGCACAAGTACTTGAACTATGGTGAACGGGACATAATGGTCAAAAAGCAGAGCCAGAGCATGTATTAATATCGCCAGCCCAAATGCTAGACCCAGCGCACGGTGAGTGGCCCAAGCAGTCAATGGTTCGAGGAACTTAAAAGTATAGCCAGTTATTAGCCCAACACCGGATAGAATCAGTAAAACCAGTAAGATGGCAGCCATTAGTCCGGCCGCTCTGGTTATATACCATGGCCAGGCAGACTTTGTTCGGGTTTTAAGCTCCTGCTGGGCTGAAGGACCTTGGACAGGATTAATTAAAACATCGGGCGATCCTCCACTAGTAGAAGTAGTTGAAGTGTTGATGGGTACACTTGCTGCAAGAACAGCTGGTGTACCCAATGCGCTCATCAACATCAAGCAGCACAGAGTTATTAGTGATAAGATTTTGTTATTAAGCATTACTGACATTTTATAATATTCTAGTCTTTAGTCCAGATGAATAATCCTGCCGCATTTTATTTGGCTGCTCCGGCCGTTTTTATTGACCAACTGCAATAGAGCCTGGTTAATGCCCAAATTCTTTAACAGAGTTTTTGCTTGCCTGCTACCAATGATCACAGCGGACGAGGCTATGACATCAGCTCGAAGGGCAGATTTGTCACAAATGGTAGCTATATGGACATCGGTAATTGCTGGTAACAAGGTTCTCGGATCTATAAGATGATGCCATGCCTTGCCGTCTTTCTGCCCATGACGTTTGATTATTCCCGAACTTGCAACTGCAAAACGCTTATTCAGGGGGCAGCTTACATAACCAATATTGCCCTCGCCTTCCTGGGTAGCTCTCTGAATGGCAACTTTCCAACCATTCCCAGAGTCATCTACTCCTCCTGTTACAACATCTCCGCCAAGTGAAAGCCAATAGCCAATGACTTTTTTTTCAATCAGACTCGCCAGCAAATCGCCTAAATATCCCTTACCGCAACCACCAAGGTCTATGGCTGTCCCATAAGGTATAATTGCCCAACTACTGCCAATTTTTAGCTGGTCAATACTAACGACGCTCTTGCGGGAGTGATCATCTTGCTGATCATTCTCATAACCGGGAACAAGTGAATGATCGTAGCCTGCAGCCTGGAGGGCTGGCAAGATAAAAGGATTATATAGGCCAGCAGTTTCCTGACTTAGACGATACGCAGCCAAAAGAATATCCTTAAACTCGGCGCTAATAAATTGTCGGGAACCAGCGTTACGATTAAACAGTGATAGTTCACTGGCTGGCAAAAAACGACTAAACTGACGTTCGAAATTAAAGATTGTTCGCCACATTAAACTGAATAACTCAGACACTTTCAGTTCGTCATCCTGATCGACAACGCTTAAAGTTACTTCACTACCCAGAGCGGTATTGGTTTGATAATACTGCATTAGGGGGGTGGTGTTGATACGGTAGTCCGTGGCGCAGGAGCGACGTAGATTGGGGCAAAAGTCGGTGCCGGAGTATTAGTCGTCGAAGTTGAAGGGGCGTACGTCGGTGTCTGATTGGCGCTAGGTGGTGTGATGACGTTCGGGGATGGAGGGATTGTGTTTACTAATTGATCCAATTGCTTTTGGCGGGCAGTGGTCAGCAAGAACGGGCTGGAGTCTGTCGGCTTATAGGGAGTAGTTGGTGGCAAGGTTCTGAGCAGGTCACTTACTCCTACTATAAGACTGCCGAGGATAACGCCAATAGCACTTAAGGCATAAACATTGGCCGGCCAACTGCGCAAGATACTGGTTTGCCGTGGCGAAGACTGGGTAAAAGCCTCAGTCAATATTCTGTTCCTGGCGACACCCTTCTTTACCAGGAGGGCTACCATAGTCTTCATAAAACCTGGTGGTCCGCAGATAAAAAACTTTTGCTCGGCGTAATTATTGCCGGTGGCCTTATCGAGAAGTTCAGCAGAGATGAATCCGGTCGCAGCATTATCATTAGGCAGCTTATCTATAGGTCCTTTTCCAATTACAAAAGTTGTCTTAAGATTTGGTTTTCGGGCTTCAATTGACAGCAGCTCTTTGTCGAAGGCAATGTCGTCTTGAGTCTGGCAGCTGTAAAGCAAGCTGATTTGGTTGTCTGCATCGAGGCGGTTTAGGTAACGAAGCATACTTATAAATGGTGTGATACCTATGCCACCAGCTAGGAAGACAGCTTTTTTGTCTCGGGTAACATCAAGCACAAAACCACCAAACGGGCCATAGACATTAACGATGTCATCCTTTTGTAAACTTGATAGTGCTGATGTGTAGTGGCCTCTTATGCGCGTGCTAAACTGCAAAGTGTCTTGGTCAGTTGGTGGGCTGACTATTGAAAAACAACGAGCGGGAGCTTTTTTACCTTTATGCTCAAAGCTAATTGCTGCGTACTGCCCAGGCTGAAATGCCAAGGGTCGTTCTTGATCATCTCGTTGTAGTGTTAACAGGAGCGTAGATGGCGTTATTTTTGTGTTTTCTTGAACGGTGTATGTGCGCATTTTACTCCATTTATTATAGTTATCTATACTGTTGGTGTCTAGAGCGACTCTTATTAGCGCAAGATTGGCTAATGAAGTTCCCTGCAACATTCTTGAAATTAGACAGCTTGTCGATTTATGGTTACATCAGCATACAGGTCACGGACTTAAGTGGGTTAATATCTGCTCAATAACTTCACCTATAGGCCTGTCTGCGTCGACCTCATATTCCTGCTCAAAATTCTCAATAGGGTTGTCTTTTATCCAAGTCATTAAGATGTCCTCATTTATTGTAGGGTTGAAATCTTTCTTCCTTTCTTCTGCCGTAACCCGCTTTCTCAAATTTGACTCACTCACAGCAAGTTTAAAAATACATAGCTCTACCTTCATGTCTCTTGCAAGATCCGAGTAGGGCACAATGGATTCTCTCGTGCTAAAACCTCTGGCTACGATTGCACTCTTTTTGTCATGCAATAATTTCCCTGCTAGGGACTTCTCCAGGCTATGAATCTCATCGTAAATACCATCGTCATTACAAGCTATACCTGCCAAGAAATTTAGTATTGAGTTGTGGTCAACAAGTACCCCCCGCCCTCTCTTTTCTAGCTCTTTGCCTATTGTGGTTTTGCCACTCCCGGGATAGCCCCTAAGGACTATTAGTTTTTGCTTTTCCATAGCTTAATAATAGACCTAGAATAGCAAATTACAGAAGCCTAAAAGCTTACTGGATTCTCTGTAACTTATATGCTCTTGGCTCAGGAGACTGGATTAGAACCAGCAGTAATTACCACCTAATTTTAGACTCGCTTTACATTAGTTCACATCTGTTATTTGTCAAGTTTTAATCTATATTTTATGAGTGATAAGGTACAATAAAAGAATGAATAGTAGCAGAGTTATTAATGTAGATGAAAACAGTACAGAGTTCCTAGTTGAGTTGGAGCGGCGCATTAAATTTGCTAAAAATCCTAAAAATCGTATACCGCTCAGCATTGCCAAGAAAGATATTCTAAAAAAGTATCAGGAACTTGCTGGTGCAAAAGTATAGCATCAATCTTACAGAAGATGCTGAGAACGATATTGCCGAGCTAATGGCGTTTTATGAAGAGCTAGTGGATGCTGAATCGGCAGTGAAGTTTTTCGATGAGGCTATGGAAACTATAGCGAACCTACAGAACTTGCCACGAGTTAACGCTGTATTTAAAAATGACTCAGATGTGCGTAAGATCCAGATGAAAAATCACAAAGTTGCAATTGTTTACATCGTAGACGATGATCGTTTCGAGGTTATTGCTGTACGTGCCTACCACCAAATGCAAAACCCTACACAGTATCAAGAATCGGTACGGGAACGTATACGTAAACTACGGGGATAAGCATATAAAATAATGCCGACCGCAATACATAACAGTAAATAAGTCATTAGTTACACAAAGGATGCACTGTAAGCATGAGCAAAGTACTGGCAATTGGTGATATCCACACAAAAATCTGGATTATTGAGAAGGTTTCTAAGGTTATCAATAACTATGATAGGATTATTTTCTGCGGCGATTATGCGGATGATTTTAATGCTAGTCCACAAGATACTCTAAACACCTGGGGCTTGCTAAAAGATCTGCAAATTAAATACCGAAATAAAATAGGACTGATTATAGGTAACCATGATTATATCTATGTTTACAATACACCATCATTGCAAACCGGTTATAACCCAATAACACACACTTTAATAAATGCGCCAGAAAATAAAAATCTGAGGGAGTGGCTTGCTAGCTTACCTATTATTATTAAAATCGATGGCGTGGCGTATTCCCACGCTGGCATAACAAAAGAATGGTCTGGCGCCGATGACGTTAGCGGTCTATGGAATAACACTAGTCCTATTTGGGCTCGACCTGGAAGCAGTACTACATACAAGAGTTCGCCTCAAGTATTCGGGCATACCCCTTCCGAAACCTGTCGTGAAATTAAGGATAGGGTATGGTGCATAGATACATTCTCTACTTATCCAGATGGTAGACTCTTTGGTGATGGATCGGTGTTGCAAATTATTGATGGCAAAAAATTTTCAAAGCTGTACCTGAAATAGAATAAGATTACTTTTGTAACTTTGAGTATTTTGGTCTAGAACTCTGCAAACAGATATAAACGATCATGCAACTTGGTCACGGAACCCGGTATGTCAGGCTCCCAATATAATCAACAACTAGTCTATTCTAGAAAGGACTAATATATTGGTTTAAAAAGGAGCGGCAATATGTCCAAGGGCACTCGTTACGACCCCGAATTCAAAGCAGAAATAGTCAGTAAGATCCGTGA
>DATLRC010000020.1:0-6374 GCA_035534895.1 Candidatus Dormiibacterota bacterium | reverse complement strand
GTGAGAGCAACGTCGAGGGTAGCGAGCAAGCCTTCTGAAGTTACAGGAGCAGCCTCTGGAGTGGGGGTGGTTTCTACGATGGTTTCTACGATTGGGACAGCTGTTTCAACCTGTGCACCTTCTAGAGCAATGGAACCGGCAGTTTCACTAACTAAACCAAGTCGAGTGACGAGTTCAGTGTCAAAATCTGATCGCTCATTTGCATCCAAAGCATTGCGACCAAGTTCTACTAACTCAATTAAACTACCTTTATCCATAATGATTGCCAACTCCTTATTTCAAAGACTATTATACTACGAATGCGCTTGTATTGCAAGCAGCCTCTATCACTTTACGGAGTGAATGAAGTGAAAACAAGCTATAATACACAATATGACATCAAAGCTTGGCAAATATTTAGGCGAACGGTTGCGTACCATTCGGTCACAAAAAGGCATGACACAGGAGGAAGTGGCAAAACGGGCAGGTACTGAGCGTGGTTATTATGCGAAACTGGAGCAGGGGTATACGCTACCGTCACTCAAACTATTAGATAAAATCTTAAAAGTGCTGGACACTCGGTTTCGAGACATTTTACCTTAATTCTTGTCTTTTTGCTTTGAAGCTTCAAAAGCCTGGACAATTTTCTCAATGTCCTCAGGGTTGTTTAGGGCAATGTCCTTGAGCGTCATCTCCCAGTATTCAAGCAAGGCCTGACAGTATATGCGGTTGGCGTTTTCTGGGTGAAAAATAGCCATATAGCGCATAACACCGTCGATATCCTTCTCATCGTAAGTATTCATAAGCTGTTCCTATTATATCATCGTTTTACAGATAAAAATTTCATCATGGCTTTACTGTGAGTACGTGATAGTGTGCGCCTCATCACTTCTCGGCTATTTGCATGAGACAGGATATTCAAGCTTCCTTCCCATAGTACAGATTTGTCGATAATGGCCAGTTTACGGTGTAATTTGGTCGTAAATTGTACGTCTACACCCATACCTTCAAAAGTATGCAGTACTGCCTGCGCTTGTTGTCTCATAGAGCCTTCGTGCTCAAGTGGATCTCGAGTGTTGATCATGATAGATACACCTCGGTCAAGAGCACGTACAAACTCTGGTAGTAAATATGCCCCACGTCGGTAGGTGATAAACGGACTTTCTATTATAATAGTCGACGACGCTTGTTTGATGTCAGCTATGAAAGCAGTGTAGAACGACACTTCGCTATACAGTTTTGACTCGAATGAGCGAGGAGCACCAAAGGGGAGCTTAAACATTGTCAGCCTCCATCATTTCATCAAAATCAAGTGACTCTAACCGATCACTTAGGGTTTGGACGGCAGAAAGAATATAGTTCCAGTTTTCCCTGTGATGATCCACCAAATTGATCTAAGGCAATTCGTCTTGGTACAATTATTCAAGTTCTCGCGGGTCTAGCTCAGTTGTTTAGAGCGCGTCCTTGCCAAGGACGAGGCCAGGGGTTAGAGTCCCCTGACCCGCACCAAATGGGAAAAATCGGGCGCTAAGGCGTCCTTTTTTGTTGGCAGTAAGGTGATAAGTAAGCTCTTTTCGGGGGTGTAAACTTTATTTCTTTCGTCAACATGAAAACCAGCAGGAAAAACAATCTGTTTACACCTTAATCTGTTTTCTTGGGATGTTGACTCATCAAGAAACTTAGCACCTATATCTTCTATGTAACTGTACGCATACCGCAAGAATCGCTCCCAGTCATCGTTAGTACTATTATTAAGATCTTCAAGCTTATTCTCTAAATCAACGATATTTTGCTTCTTTCTGTCTATTGCATCTAGTATCTCTTGCTTGATAGCCACATTGTCGGGATCTGTTGCTGCTTCAACTTGATCGTTAATGGAACGCCTTAGGTTGGATATTACATGTTTAATACGAATAGTTTCTTGCTCAGCTTGTCCTTCTCGTTGTTTCCAGACTATTTTTAGAGCCTTTATAAGCTCGTCTTGAGCCTCTGATGTTATTGGATTGTCCTTGAACTGTCCCTCTACTTTTGAGTGGAGTTCATTGCGTGTCATGTATCTACCGCAGGCTCGGCAGCGGTATTTTTCGTATATAAGCTTTGAATTAGACTTGCCATTGCCATGATCGAACCCAACATATCTACAATTTGTTTTCTCTAAACATTTATCACATGTTGCCAAATTTGATATAGGATATTTAGGGTTTCCGTTTTTGTGGGGTCCTGATTGAGCCTTCTTTTTATTATCCATAATCTTTATGAGTTCTAGATGCTGGGCTTTGGTTATAAGGGGCTCGTGTAATCCGTGTTCGTTTCGCACATGAACTTGTTTGTTTATTTCTACAATTCCAGCATAAAAGGGATCTGTAACGATATTTCTAAACTTATCCATTCTGTATGGCGAATGCCCTACCATAAACTTGCTATTGTTTAGCTCTATTAAAGCTTGTGACGGAGTTACAATCTTGCTTGCTAGCCTAATTAGGACAGTTCTTAGTGCGGGGCCACGAACTGTATGTATCTCTTGAATACCTTTTTCATAACCATGTTTATAGCCAGGTTTAGGAGCAAATGGATACCTCCCTTCTTTTAATGCAGCCGTTTGTCCATTTATTGATTTGTTCTGTCTTTCCTCATTGCTTCCTGCAGCCCTCCATCCCTCCATATACCTAAGTAAACTTGCAACGTGAGTATCCTCATTAAGCTCTGGCTTATCTGCAAACCATATACGTACCCTTAATTCATACCAAAATTTAACATAAAAGTAGGTCTGTTCATCGGGACTCCTCATGAATCTATCGACTTCTTGAACGATGACATACCTAACAGCTGCATGACTCTTACAATATTCATATATCTCTTTAAGATCTTTGCGATTAAAGTTCACTCCTTTTTTACTTGAAACAGCTCCTTCCCACACGGCATCATCTGGTATTATTGCGCTAAGTTCTTTGGCTGCTTTTAATACATTACCTTTTTGGTGATCGAGGCTGTTGCTCTCTAATTGTTCAATGCTAGACACCCTACACAACGCCACTGCTAGTATTTGCTTAGGCATTATAACTCCTTACAAATATCAGCGGGAGCTCCTCGGACAAGGCCAATGCACGGCCTAAAGAAGCTCCCGCTGGTATTAATAAATTAATTAGCAGAAATGTGTTGTGCATTGTTTTGTCCGTTTATTATTTTACCACTAGCTTGCTCTTCTTTATACATATCGTATATAAGTTCAGCGAGGGCAAGTGCATCTTTTTTACGACGTTGCTTTATTGAGAGAGATGGATTATGGATTTGATGCGTTTGTTCAGTCATCTGTAGCTCCTACAGACTGACCAAATAAAAAAGCGGACGAAACCACTGACTATTTAGTCAATCGTATTCACCCGCAAGCAACACTTTTTAGCGTGGGTTGTGACCACTCTTGCGCCTTCACTTCTCTATCTAGATTTTTACGCCTTCCTGGCGGTCAAGTTCCCTGATAAGTTAAGGTGTTTTCTGTTTAATTGTTAATATACCTACTATACATCAGTTTTAGCTAAAATTTCAAAAATGTGCGTGTTTCGCAACCTATAACAGCTCGTTAAAGTGTTAGTGGTGATTATTGAGTATTTTACCTTGTGTGTGTCACGCTGTAGCACGAAAAAATTTTCACTGGCGCTAACCTACGCTAATTCTTAATGGAACGATCCATTGAAAAGGGGTTATACCGCTTCATTTTTATCTAATGCTGGGCGTATGATAACTAATTGTTTCTGATTAATGTTTGTGTGGTGACTATCGCTGACAATACCTGTGATCAACGCTATGTGCTGATAGTATTTAGATAGCTGATTGTACAATAATGTCTTTTCTCTAATGGTCTTACAGCTATCTAGTTCGATTGTTAGCCTTTCTATTAGTCTCATGGTACGGTTTATCTGTAGATTTCTAATAAACGCTCTATCGAGCTTTACGTTATTGTATATGCGATCAGCATATGGCTTATAGCGCTTAATGGTAGTTGTATTTACTCCCAGTTTGATAGCTAATCCATGTATTGATAGTGTACCTTGCTCCATAGCTTCAACAATACGCTCAGTAAGGCTCATTTTCTCATGAGTTAATAGTTGCTGACCCTGCTTACGTTTAACTTGCTGTATTGATGTTTGCATATACATCAATTATACCCCTGTTATAGGCATGAACACACTATATCTTACAAACCACTAGTCCTTTTTCTGTGACCTGAGCTTGGCTTTCGCTTTTACTTCCGCTTTTTCGTACTTCTTGACCGCTGCCCATCCCTCCTGAGCCACCTGCTCTGGAGTTTTGCCCTTGGGATCTATCATTGCTACTAGGTTGCGATATTTCATTTATACCTGCTCGTGGAACATTCTATAAGCTTAAATTATATCTTAGGTCTTTTAGTTATTAACTTGGCTTCCGACTGAGCCTGCTTTATAGACTGCTTGTGAACCTTTTGAAACTTTTGAAATGCCTGAAACGCTTCTTGAGCAGCCTGCTCCGAGGTTTTACCTTTGGTGCTGATTAAAGATACTAGTCGCTTCATTTAAGTTCAATTATACATTAGTTTGTTGTTAATGATCTATTAACTACATCCTTATTATACCCCTGTTAAAAGAGAATTAACAGAGGAGCCATAAACTGCGCTATAATAATGCCATAGTTGCAAGTCAACTAGTGACCTAAACCACTATTGTGGCATGGCCATACAACAAATCCATCGTAAAAGAAAAGCTCGTCAGAGGGCTCTATTTTACGATGGTCATACTTGAAAAAGTATGGGAGCGCAAGCTTCACTCTCTGGCGAGCTATTTTAGTTCCGCCAGCCAATAAATAAAGCGAGGAAACTATGGCGGATAAAAAGAAATCTTACAAGCTAATAAAAATTATTACTCTGTCATTACTCGGCTTAATGATCATATTTGTCGCTATAATTGGGCTTAACTACAATTCATATAAAGACGGCAACCGTTCGGTGCTTTTCGGAACTCTTGATAATTACACACAAAGTCAAACTCTTAAATTTGGCAACCTTAATTTAAAAGTTAGTAGCGTAACACTTAAGCCATACCCCAAACCAGATAATATACCCACAGAAAACTGTGATTCCTTAAAGACTCCACGATCTACTCAAAATTATTTGGATCCATACGGTACCGCATACTACGACTGCGAAAACACTCTCAACGACTATCAAAATGCTGTAAACAATTATCTTCATACCAATCAGCTAACTATTCACTATACTTATTCCAACATTAGTAATGTCCCAATGAATTTTAGTGACTATAAACTAACCATGGCTTTAAATACTGATCAAGGATCTAATTACGTGTCTTGCAATCCTCCTTCCTATCAAATACTAAAAGGCGAAAACGAAACAGATTGTTTGTCGACAGACATATCGAATACCTATCATGGGCCACTAAGTCTGATTGTAAAAAACGGGAACAAAGAAAAGATTATTACTCTAAGTTTGCCAGCAACAAAAATTAAGTGAATATAATATGTACGATAGATTGTCTGAATCACAGCAAAGACTCTTATCAAGAAGTTTAGGTATTCTATTTATCGTGGGTACTATTGCTGGAGCAATATTTTATCGTCATAGAATGGACAGCCCGAACTATTTTCCAATTCCCGATTCCACTGGTCATACGTTCGTACAGGAACTTTCGTTTTTATTAATCGCAGCGGGAATTTTAGTCTTTTTATTTGGTTTTGTGTCTAATCTTTTTAAGATGAGAAAATTTCTTGAATCTCCCAGAGAAAAAGCCGAGAGGTTCATTAAAGATTTTAATAGTAATCCGTCTAAAGTTCATACATACAGTTATGCAGGTTCAGAATTTCGAGATTGGTTGAAGGGAAGTCTTGAAAACAGGTATAGTGATTATGCTGGTCTCGATGATATTAGTGATTATGAATTGGCAATGATTTATGAATTTAGCGAAGCAACTCGTACTGAAGTACTTGAAAAAATCAATAATCTTATCTATCTTTTAATGTTCGTCGCATGGAGTCTTGTGGTTGGTTTTATATTACGTTAAATGGCATACTAAATAGATGAGTTGGATCACTGAAGTTATCAATGTATTAACCATAGCTGCAACAGGAGCATTGCTTGGTTATTTCTTTAATAAAAAACTAGAAAACGTTAAAAAAGAAGCCGCCCTCTATTTAATGAAATATCAGACGTTAAACGTCAAAAGAGTAGAAGCAATAGAAGAAATATATACCAAACTGGAAAAAGCAATTTGTCAGGCTCCCAATATAATCAACAACTAGTCTATTCTAGAAAGGACTAATATATTGGTTTAAAAAGGAGCGGCAATATGTCCAAGGGCACTCGTTACGACCCCGAATTCAAAGCAGAAATAGTCAGTAAGATCCGTGAC
>DATLRC010000019.1:0-26773 GCA_035534895.1 Candidatus Dormiibacterota bacterium | reverse complement strand
TGCACTTACTCACTACATCGTGGACAGTCTGGCTCGTGGAATAGTTATGTCTAGGGTATCACAAAACTCCTGGGGAGTCTGGTAGTTTAGGGATTGATGAGGTCTGAAGAAATGGTAATCATTGACCCATTCAGTAATCTGCTCTTGTAGTTCTTCTAAGTTGTTCGCATCGCCATGTTCATCGAGGCATTCTTGCTGTAACTTACCGATGAGGTTTTCAACATGTGGTTTGTCTTTAGGCGTTCTAGGTCTAGCAAAGTATTGAGTTATGTTTTGGTCTCTTAAATAGGCTAAGGCCTTACCAAAGTTCTCAGAACCATTGTCGTTGAGGATACAGATATCTTTACCAAAGATATCTAGTACTTTCTCGAGGGCTAATTTAGCCTGGTAGGATGATGGTCTTGTGGCTACATGTACTACGGCCTGTTTAGTGTATGGGTCTACGGCAACAAAACCATAGTACCTACGACTTAAAACGTAGATATGCTTCATGTCGAACTCTATTACTTGTCTTGGGTGTTGTGCAGCTAGATCTTTTGGTTTACGGACTACCCAGGCCTTAATAGCAGATCTTCTGTTTTTGTTAACCCTAATAACCTTAGAGAAGTAGAGACTAAACTTCTTAATGATGCGGCCAATAGTGGCCGCACTGTAGCTAATACTGAAGTCTCGTTTAAGAATAACTGCTAGCTTCTTAGAAGAGTACCTTGGGTAGGCGGTTCTAAGTTTTCTCACTAGCTTCACTAGATCATAGTTGTAGGTAGTAGGCCTAAGACGTTTAGGCCTACGGCTTAAGTCTTCTAGGCTATCTAGATTCCTAGGATTGAACCTCTTGTACCATTTGTAGAAGTAGCTACGAGTAATGGCATAGTGACGGCAGGTTAAGTTAACGTTCTTGGTTATTAGCAGATAATGCTCTATGACCCGGAGTCTAAACTTAGCCTCTCTAGATAGTTGTACGTTTCTTACCTTAGCCCAAGCAGCATTATTTGGTAGTATTGTTGAATAGATCGTAGACGATCCGACACGGTTAGACATATTATTGTCCTCCTTTGTAGATTTAGTTAGTTACAAACCTATTCTACAAGTCGGAAGTGTCTACGATCTATTTGAGTACCGGCAGTATCCGGCCCTTGTAAAACAAAGCCCGATACAGATTGCTCGAGTGATAAAACGATTCTCCTATTAAGTTCGTTATTTTTGACTACAACTGGTTAAGACGAGTTAGAGCACTTACGGCCTGTTTTATGTGTTGATCTGTTGTTGATCTGCCGAGCGAGAAGCGGATAGACGACTGTGCGTCTTTATCGCTTAGACCTATGGCCTTCAAAACATGTGATGGCTGAGCATTGCTGGCACTGCAAGCAGATCCGGCAGCAGCAAGAATACCGGCTTGTTCAAGTCCAATTAGTACCCGTTCGTTATCTTTTCCGGGCAGAGTCAAGTGAAGGTTACTTGGCAGACGCTTTTTGAGTGTTCCATTGATAAGTGCAGTTGGTATAGATACTTTTAAGTACTGAACAAATTGCTCTTGGAGATTGGCTAGACGTTTAGTCTCAGAGTGGCGGTTTTTTTGAGCAACTTCCAGCGCTTCTGCGAAGCCGATTATTTGGGCAACGTTTTCAGTGCCTGATCTCAAGCCATGTTCTTGGCCCCCACCAGTGAGCAAGGGTTTGATCTGAACACCTGAGCGAACATAAAGACAACCACTTTGTTTGGGACCATATATTTTGCCACCATTGAGAGTCATAAGATCAACACCCAGACTAGATGTTTGGAGACTTAGATTGTTAGCCGCCTGACAGGCATCAGTATGAAGATAAAGTGGTAGGGTAATGCCTTTGAGTTGACGCCTGAGACGAATTTTAGTAATCAGCTGGCTGATGTCTTTTATGGGCTCAATGGTACCTATTTCGTTATTGGCGTACATAATACTGACTAGGAGTGTCCGGTCGTCAATTATTTTTTCGAGGTTTTTTAGGTCAATCAGTCCACCTGGAGTAACTGTTGCCAGCCGAGACTTATATTCCGTTGCCGGTAGACGAACTGATTCATGTTCAATAGCACTAAATACTAGCTTGGCCCCTGGGTAACAACGCATAACTCCGTGAATCGCCAGGTTGTTAGCTTCAGTGCCACCGGCTGTAAATACAATTTCATTGTTGCGGGCTCCTAACCAATGAGCCACCTTACGTCTGGCGACATTTAAATCCTGCCGGACAGAAGCAGCCGGTAAATAATTAGCTGAAGGATTAAAAAAATGTTCCCTGAAATAGGGTTGCATTATTTTTAGAACAGCTGCGTCGATTGGTGTAGCTGCGGCATGATCCAGGTAAATCAGTTGTTGGGGCATCTAAATATTAGGATATAGTAAAAAAGTTGTTGAGCAGTCGCTTAAAATTGAAAATCAGATCTGATTTGGAAGTAATAAAGTCTAGCTGCTTGGTAAAGATTACGCAGCTCTTCTATGCCTACTCGTTGGTAACTATTACCCCCCTGGGACTTCAAAACAAAGTTCGGACGGACATCATAACGAGTGGTAACTATTTGGCGTTTTCCTGTCTGGTCCAGCCATTCTTCATGCCAAACCCATGTGTGCGTGTCTAAACAGAAAAATTGTCGATGATGTCCTTCGGGGATTGAACCAAAAAGCTGACCACCTTTTTTGGCGTACTTACGAATTACTGAACGATAGAGTTCGGCTCGACGTTGCTCAGCTCGTTTGCCTGAGATGATTTTAGGCAGCAAGCTCATCATAAGCCTCCTTAGCTGCTTGTTGAGCTAGTTGGATCCGTTCTAGAGCTTCGGTATCAGGTTGACGTTGTTCGGCGAGATTAAGAGCATTTGTCCCAACTTCTAAGACGGTATCCGTATTAGCCTGCTCGGGTTGGTTGGATGGCTGAGGAGCCTCAGCTAAACTATCTGGGAAAAAGCCCTCAAGTATCTCCAGGGCTTGGCTGACTACACCCAAATAATCTGCTCCAGTATCTTGAAGTTGCTCGTGTGATGATTTAACTTGTGGTTGGAGTGAATCGTGCATTATGACCTCTTGTCTTAAAAACCAAACAGTCGACGGGCATTCTTGGTCGTTTCTGCCGCTATTTCTTCAAGGCTTTGACAGCGCAAGTCAGCTAGAAACTTAGCAATGACACCCACGTTTTTTGGCTCATTGATATTACCACGATAAGGGGTAGGTGTCAAGAAGGGAGCATCGGTTTCTAGAACTAATTTGTCGATTGGAATAGTTTTATAGACATTTAGTTGGGCCTGGTCTTTAGTAAAAGTAGCTATGCCGTTGACCCCTATATAAAGTCCTCGCTTTAGGGCCTGTTGCATATTGGCAGCTGAATCAGTAAAACTGTGAAGAACCCCTGATAGACCGCTAAATTGATCAAAGATAGGCCAAAAATCATCATAAGCCGCTCTGACATGAAAAATAAGTGGCAAGTTATGCTCTTTGGCGAGTTCTATTTGGAATCTTAAAACCTGGGCCTGATCTGCTGGCAAAGAATGTTGATAATAATAATCTAGGCCACACTCTCCGATAGCTACCGTTTTTGGCTGTGACAACAGTTTTTTAAATTCGTCTAGCTTTGGTTTGGCTAGGTTAAGATAATGTCGTGCCTCGTGTGGATGAATGCCAACTGCTGCCCAGCAACTTGGATGAGCTAGGGCAAAATTAACAGCTTGTTGGCTATCAGCAAGGTTGCAGCCAACACAAATCATCCGTTTGATCCCCGCACTATGGGCGTTCTTAAGAACAGCCTTTAGGCTTAGATTAGTCGCTTTTTGCCATGTTTTTAAAGTTTGACCTTCGCCACTATCGGCTTCGACTGATTGAATATGGCAGTGAGTGTCGACTAGCTCCATATCTAGCTTTTTAGGGTAGCCGGCTCTTCGTTTTCGTGTTTAGGGAATAATGTTCCCTCAATTGGCCTAATAATACCTTCACTAAAGACTTTACGTATCCGATCAGTAGTCAAGGGCATAAGGGGTTCAAGCAGATCGGCTATTTCAAGCAGCGAGCTGACTTGATAAGCCAGAACTTCTCGTAAATGCTCTTCGTCTTTACTACTAGCTATTTCCCAAGGTTTTTCGGCGTCAATATATTGATTAAGGCCACGGACTTGGGCCCAGACTTCATTTAGAGCTTGGTCAAATCTACAAGCATCAAGTGCTACTTCATATTGTGCCATATCGTGTTCCGACGGTGGAATGTCACCAATTAAGCCATTTTGGTATTTTTGGATCATGACTGCTGTTCGTTGAACGGCATTACCCAATTCATTGGCTAGTTCGTTGTTATAAGCAGCCTCAAACGTTTCCCAGCTAAAGTCACCATCATCATAGCTAGGAATATGGCGTAGCAGATAGTACCTGAAAGCATCTGCTCCGTATTTGGATAGAACCGTGTTTGGTGACACATAATTGTCTAAGCTTTTGCTCATTTTTTTACCGTCAATGTTAATAAAGCCGTGGACATAGAGCATTTTGGGCAACGGTAGATTAAGCGCCAGCAAAATAGCCGGCCAGATAGCGGCATGAAAACGAATTATGTCCTTTCCTATAATTTGGACATCTGCTGGCCAAAAATGTTTAAAATCATCGTGTTCAGGATAACCCAGCACAGTTATATAGTTCATCAGCGCTTCAAACCAGACATAGATACCCTGGCTCTTGTCGCCAGGGACAGGTATACCCCAGCCAATTTTATCTTTTGGGCGAGAAATACTGATATCTTCCAGGCCAGTCTTCAAAACAGCTAGAATTTCATTTTTACGGCTCTCGGGCACAACGGAGAAACTGCCGGTCTCAATTGCCTGTCGAATTTGATCGTTATATTTAGATAATTTGAAGAAATAATTTTCCTCCTCGATTTTTTCATAGGGACGGTTATGATTTGGGCAAACACCTTTGTTGGCCTTAACCTCGACTTCAGTGAAAAAAGCCTCATCTCCAGTGCAGTACCAGCCAACATATTTCGACTTATAAATGTCAGATGCTAATGCCTTCCAGATCAGCTGAGCTCGCTGTTGGTGGCCAGGATCAGTTGTCCGAATAAATCGATTGTTGCTAATCTCTAAATCTCGAGCTAGGTCGCTGAAACGAGTGGTCATTTGGTCGGCAAAGATTTGTGGTTCAAGCTTCAGTTCAGCTGCTTTTTCGGCGATCTTACCACCGTGTTCATCGGTACCAGTACTAAAAATAACCGTCTTGCCCTGCTGCCGGGCACGGCGAGCAAGTACGTCTGCCATCACAAATTCCATAGCATGACCTAGGTGTGGCTCACCGTTGACATAGGGGATAGACGTTGTTACGTAAAAGCTGTTCATGTCGTTAATAGTTTACCTGTTTACAGGGACAAATAAAAATGCTTCTGTGACCAAATTTGTTTGGTTGATGTTATAAAGGCCGGTCAACATAGTCTTGGCAAAAACGTTCAAAGATTGCATTTGTCCAGCCAAAACCCATTTGACTGGGATAAAGACCTTTAACCGGTGGCTTGTCTGGCGAAACAACATTGTATTTTTCAAGGAATACTTGATGATTGTTATACCAACTGAGATTGGTTTTCAGCCATTTCATAGCGATCCGACGAGCATCTTGATGGTAGCCATAGCGTTCTAGGCCCTTAACAACAATAAAGTGCAGTGGTGGCCAGCCATTAGGATAGGCCCATTGGGTAGGCATACTACCAAACACTAATTGACCGACTGGAAGTACATCTGTGGTTGCTAAGCCACCTTTGTTCTCGAAACGTCTCAGTCCTTTTACCAGCGAAGCTGCTTGCTTGTCGTCAACTAACCCCGCCCACATTGGATAGAAAGTAGCCAAACTGCTAACACTGCCGCGCTTTTGCTTAACATAATTATAGTCATAATAAAGGCCCCTCAGTCGATCCCACATTAATTCGTTAATCTCTTTTTTGCGTTGTGCGGCAAGATCATCCCAGTGAGCCGCTTGGCGCTTGTCGTCAAATATCCTAGCTGCTCTAGCAAAGTCAGTTTCGTACTTATAGAGCAGTGCGTTTAAGTCTACCGGTAGATAGTTGAGTGCACGTCGTCCAAAGCGTGGCGTCATGTCCCAGCCACTCTCGGACTCCGCCAGATCATGTAAGTAGTTGATGTCGTAATAGCGACTCAGGCCATGGTAAACCTGACGTTCATTTGGTTTTTTGACTCCCATCCAAACAACTGAATATTCTTGCTGGGCAACGTCTATGGCTTTCTTGAGCCATTGGTTGTCCATTTTGTATGTCTGGTAAACGTCAAAAATAAAACTTGTTAACAGGGGCGGCTGCGAGCGTCCCATCAAATACGTCCGTGAGGCATTTGGGATTACCTTAAAACGGTTAAAAAGATATAGCAAGTTTTCCAGAATACCAGTTATAAGCTCACGATGATCCTGGTCAAGCATACCTTGAGCCATAAAGTAACTGTCCCAATAATAAAGCTCGTTATAGTCAAAGCCCGTCTTTTCAGTGTAAGACGGCACAAGATATGGCTTAGGCAGACCGAGCAAGCTCTCGTCATCTTTAGGATGAAAACGGGTCACACTCGGCCAAAAGGCCTTAATATAAGCTCTGGCAGCTGATACCGCTTCCGGCGTTAGCTCTTTATCCGGCCGAAAAGACAGCTGCAGAGTCTTACTGACTAGGCTCTTGGCTTTTTCAAGTTTTGACATACTCCTAATAAGCCTAGCCCGCATCAGCCCTGATGGTCAAGGCTTTATTGGTGATAAGCTATCGCTTATTAGCACCGCCGATTAATATTTGACTTATATATCTCTGTTAGTAGCGTCGGTCACGTGAGTCGCGGTCGCGGTTGTAGCCGCCACCGTTACCACCAAAATTGTTTCGTGGTCGATCTTCGCGGGGACGGGCTTCGCTAACAGTAATTGCCCGACCATCTAGTTCTTTATTGTTAAGCTGGTCAATAGCTGCTTTAGCTTCCTCTTCGGAAGACATTTCAACAAATCCAAAACCTTTTGAACGGTTGGTGTCCCGATCGGTAATAACCGATGCTGAAACGACTGTACCGGCTGATGAAAAGAATTCCTTCAGCTGATCGTCATTGACATTCCAGGATAAAGATCCTACGAATAGTTTAGTTGCCATTTAATATTCTCCTTTTTTAACTGCTTGGAGGTAACTTGGCAACGAAACCAGAGTTAGCTGCTCCTCAAAACACTGAACTTATATTCTCTAGAACCTAACTGAACGTTATTAGCAGCTTTTCTAGTCTATCTAATATAACACAAGATTGTCGAATAAAGTAAATTTTTTTAAATATAAAAGACCTCCGAAATATTCGAGAGGCCCAATAATATTGGTGGAGCTGCCGGAAATTGCATCCGGGTCCGCTAGTTTATCTTGGTTAGTCATCTACAGGCTTAGGTCATTTGAAAATCTTGGAGAGCGACTGGTAAATGACCAAAGGGTCGTTCTCCGCAGTTCAAAGTCTTAGCAAGTAATTAGAACAGTATTACTTGAGCGCCCAGAAGATATAAAACGCCTCTTGGGGCTATCTGGTGTCACTCCAGGGCGTTGCTGTAGTTGTTTAGGCTACAGCTGGTGCAAAAGCAAAGCTAGGTGCGAACACGCCAGCTACAAAGGCTTTTGCGCGAGATACAAAGTTTGCATCTACGTTTGTTTGCCGTATAACGCTCAGCAAGCGACCTGCTGATCTAACCGATAAAGTCCAACGTCGAGCTTAAAATTCAGCCCCCGTAAAACTACCTCTATTAGTGGTAGTAAGCATCATTATAGCACTCAGGGCTATCTGTGTCTACCCCTGTTCGGTTAAAGACTAGCAATATGCCGATAACGGCTACTTGTCTCATTTTTACAAACAGCTTTATGTAAAATCTGTAAAGATTCCATAAGTTGCTCAAATTGCTTGTCTGAAAGCTGGTCAAGCATTGGCGCAAAACTACGGCGCATAATTTCGACCGCTGCTTCGGTAACTTTAGTGCCCTTTAAAGTAGCTGCTGTGATATGTCTTCGCCGATTATCTGCGTCGCGTTGGCTACCAAGCAGCCCCTCAGTTTTTAGGAGTCGGATTTGCCGACTTATGCTGGCTTCGGTTTGACCTAAGCTTTCAGCGATGTAGCGCTGATCAACATTAGGATTCCATTGTAAAATCCATAATATCTTAAACTGGCTGAGACCAATGCCCAATTGTTCTTGGAGAACCTGGTCGGTTTGGTGTCCAAGCAATGAAGCTAGGTGCTGTAACAGATATCCGAGATCATTATTTGGGCCCATGTTTAAACTTTACTGCAACAAAGTTAACACATCAAGTATCTAATTCGTAAAAACTATATATAAGTGGTGCCAATCTTTCAAGCTCAAGGACTGAGCCCGTATGTTCGGTTTAATATTAGCTTTATGTAGTTGTGCTTGGACCACTTCACGGGAGAGCGACAGACCAGCACTTAACGAGTTAAGTAATGTTTTGCGGCGTTGTGAAAATCCTGCTCTGACAATTCGAAAAAATATTTTTGTATCAATGTCTGCAAATAGAGCCTGTGGTCTGCGATCTAGAATCAAGACCTGGGAATCTACTTTAGGAGGAGGTGTAAAGTTTTGGGCCTTAATAATTGGACCGCTGGATACTTGCCAAAAATATTGGGCAGTGACACTAAGTAGTGACATTTGTCCGGGTTCAGCTGTAGCCCGCAAAGCAACTTCTTTTTGAATCAGCAGAACACACTTTAAGGGCTGGTTGGGGCTTTCGCTCAGCATGCGAATCAGCTTAGCTGTCAAGTAATAGGGTATATTAGCAACCACCTTGTAGTCTGGGGGTAATTGCGAAAAATCAAAACTTAGAATATCCTGACAAAACACCCTGAGCTTCGGAGTTGGAAATCTTTTTGGTAAATTTAGAGCTAGTTTGGCGTCCAACTCAACTGCCAAGACTTCTCTGGCACGACCTAAAAGTTTTTCGGTGAGCCCGCCTGGTCCTGGTCCAATCTCAAGTACTAATTCATCTGGCCCAATGTCAGCAATGTAGACAATTGCCGAAAGACTAGTAGGATCATTTAGCCAATGTTGGCCTAAAGATTTTTGGGGGCTAAACGCACTCATCAACTAATTGTAGCAAGTGCTCATAAGTTACCAGTTATGATTGTTCAACCAGTGAGCGTATGCGTTATACCAACCGCCGTATCGATTCTGGGCGTATCCGGAACACCATCTCAGTTGTGTGACCGGGTTCGTAGCCCAATCACTGCCGGCACTAGACATTTTAGTGCCCGGGGTCGATTGACAAAGACCATATCCATAGGAAGTATACTGATTGTCTGGTACGGCTGGACAATAGTGCTCACCTTGGGCTTTGGTAGGACACCAACCGGACTCGTGGCTAATAATATAATCGGCGTATTGATAGTCACTGGCTGCTATTCCCGCTAGTGACATATCGCCTTTAATACCGGTCAAACTGGTACCAACCACTACGATCTCAGTAACAGCTGGCTGGATAACAACCTGTTGGATAATAAATCGGTTACCGGTTTGATTGTCTATCTGGTAGGTCGTGACTTGACTACCGTTGGAACCTTGCTGACGAACAGCACTGGTGCCATAGGCAAGTGTTGGGTCTTGAAGGGTCTGAATGGGCATTGGGATAATCTCTGTGAGCGACTCCAGTTTGGTGCCATTTCGGGCAATAAAGATTAATTGATTAGGGGTAATCGGTGTTGTTATGGCCGGTAAAATCTGATCATTACTGGCAAGCTTAATATGTCGTTCGTTTATTAGTTGTCCTACTGTCGAAGCATGGGTTCGCATTAGCACAGGAGTACCGTAGAGATTGACATTGACAGGGGTTGCCCGGTTAATGACCACCTGTTCGCCAATTGCTCCTTGGCGGAGGAAATTACTGGTTGGCTTGGCAGTTACATAGTCTTCTGGATAAACAGTCACCCCGGTCTGGGCAGCAATGCTACGGGGTGTCGTGGCGGCACTAAAAGTAAAATTATGCATACCATTATCGACAATCTCTACCGGTAAGGCACGATAAATATTGATTCGAAATTCATCTTGATCTATTGGTGTGCCAAGTGCTGGTTCAACGACATCACCCAAATTGAGATGTAAGTGCAGCTTACTAAGCAAGGCACCGACAGTTGGTTCATGACTCGGTACAATTTGTTGTACATGGTCGTGTGAAATAATAACTATCTTGGCATTCTCTATCATCGGTAAACGATTGGTATGGCGAGCCAGTAAATAAATACCTCCGGTTAGAATAATAAGCAACAAAAGGGTAACGACTGGCACGGTATAGGGGTGACGGCTAACAATTTTGGCTTGTCTAATATGCCGTGGCAAGCGGACACGTCGAAACTTGGCAAATTTTACCCAGATCTTATCGGACTTGTTTGACATACTCTTTGAGACCTTATAGCGACTAATGATTATCAGACACAACCGCCTGCTCTCTATAAGGTTATCGATTTATTGTAGCAAAAACGACCCATCTCGGCCAGGTTACTGATGTGCTAACTTGTTAGTTGACTTTATAATTTCTCAATAGGAGCAAAACTAATATTAAGCTTCTTGGCGCCTTTACCCTTAAAATAAATAACCGCTCTGTCACCATCAATCTCAAGTACTGTGCCGCTACCAAAAAGCTCGTGACGCACACTATCTCCCTCATATAGATCAGGAACATATCGTGGCTCATCTAACATACCGCTATCAGTAAGTTTAAGGCTATTATCCTCGGCTGGCTGGGATTGAAAAGAGTCAAATAACTGCTCGGGCTGAGATAGTTGTGCATCGATTTCAGACAGAAAACGACTAGGTGGATTGTGTTGCAACCCACCATAAAGCAGACGGCTAGTGGCGTAGATCATATAAAGCTCTTGTTTAGCACGAGTCATGCCAACGTAACATAGACGTCTCTCCTCCTCCATGGCAAATTGATCATAGAGTGATCTCGAGTGCGGAAAAATACTTTCTTCCATGCCACTTAAAAAAACAACCGGGAACTCCAAGCCTTTGGCGGCGTGCAGAGTCATAAGTGTGACGGCATCATTACCAAAATCGGCGCCGTCTATATCACTAACTAGACTAATTTCTTCTAAAAAGCCCTCTAGACCAACCGATTGATATTCTTGGGCAACACTTAAAAGTTCACGGACGTTTTCCTGACGAGCCTCGGCTTGCGGAGTGCCGTCATCCAGATAATGCAGATAATCAATTCGTCGCAGTAGTGAATCAATAAGGCCAGTTACTGACGTGTTGTTCATTACGGCTTTAAGCGATCCTAGAATGTCTCCTAATTCAGCAAAACTTTTGCGAGAACGGGCTGTTATATCAAGACATCGTTCAACTTGAGCTAAGGCTTCGGATAAACTAAGTTTTTGCTGTTGGCTCCAAACCATGAAACGTTGGAGTGAAATAGTACCAATACCCCTAGCTGGAACATTAACAATCCGCTCAAAACTAATGCGATCATTTGGCTGAAAGATTAGTCTTAAATACCCCAGGATATCCTTAATTTCTTTTCGGTCATAGAATCTTACACCACCGACCACGCGATAAGGTATCCCATGATGCACAAAAGCCTCTTCAATTGAACGACTCTGAGCATTGGTCCTATAAAAGACAGCAAAGTCAGCATAATGCCGATGTTGATTGTCTATAGCTGCCCTAACACGTCTAATAATAGCTTCACCTTCTGCTCGTTCACTGTTCACTTGCACAACCTGAACCGGCAGACCGTCATTCGCTGCAGTCCACAACTTTTTTTCGGAGCGCTGAAGATTTTTACTAATAATGGCGTGGGCGGCATCAAGAATATGTTTGGTTGAGCGATAATTTTGTTCAAGTTTAATGACCACACAATTTTTATAGTCTTTCTCAAAATTTAAGATGTTGCGAAAGTCTGCTCCTCGCCACGAATAAATACTTTGCCAGTCGTCTCCTACTACAACAATGTTTTTCTGACTATTAGTTAACAACTTTATTAATTTATATTGGGCTCTGTTTGTATCTTGATACTCGTCAATCATGATGTACTTGAATTGATTTTGCCATTTTTCTCGAACCAAGGAATGATTTTCGAGCATACTGACTGTCCGATTGATAAGATCATCAAAGTCTAGCCCTGAAGCCTGTTGCAGTATTTCCTCATAAACAGGATAGACCTTGGCTGCAGTTTTTTGAGCCAATCCGTTGGCCTCTAGAGCATATTGGCTGGGCATAAGCATTTCATTTTTAGCTCCACTAATGATTGCCGCTAGTTGACGAGGAGGCCAGGCCTTTTCGTCTATTTGCAGACGTCTAGCAGCCTGCTTAATAGCTGCCAACCTATCGGCCTCATCAAAAATGACAAAGTTACGGGATAGGCCGATTGCGGCTGCTTCCAGACGCAGCAGTCGTACACAAATACTATGAAAAGTACCCATGTAGGGCATAAAACTACGGTTGTCGGGATTCTGGCCAAGCAACTGGGAAACACGTTGACGCATTTCTTTGGCTGCTTTATTAGTAAAAGTAACCGCTAAAATGTTATGGGGAGTCGCTTTTTGAGTTGCAATCAGATAAGCAATGCGGTGAGTAAGAGTTTTTGTTTTACCACTACCGGCTCCAGCCTGTATCAACATTGGACCATCAGTAATTTCTACTGCCCGACGTTGTTCAGGATTTAAACCTTGAAGTAAGCTTTCTAACACCTAATCATTCTATCAAAAACAGTAACCTTTAGAGCCGGGCCTTAGCAATAAATACTCCTAATGGAAAAAGTGGGTTAGTGATTGTAAGTTGCCAAGATGAATTAGCTGAGCATCTAATGCCATGTCAACCCAAGCTGCACCAAGAACAACTGCCAATATTAAGCCGATTACTATATGTTGTTTTGTCCGCCGTTTTTCGACTGAGTTAATTGGCAAAAAATATTGTTGGCTGTTAACTAGTTTTTGAACTGCTTCTCTATGCTCAGCCGCAGCTTTATTTTCAGCAGCTTTGGCTTCTGATAATTCCTCAGGTGATTTTTGGGGATCGTCTTTTACATTTTGTTCCTTTTGGTCGTCTGTTTCATCGGCTTTTGGTGGGACTGACTCAGCTGGTATTGATTTAGGGTCAGACTTGGGTTGATCGTCCTTTGGTTTTTCTGCCTCACTCGCATCGGCAACTTGGTCATCTACTGCTCCTGGGTGGTCTGAACTTTCTGAATTGTCTTTCTTGACACTAACGGTTATATTTTGGCTATCGGCTTCTTTGGGGGGTTTTTGATCTGTGGCCACTTTCTCTTCAACATCTTTGGGGGTTTCATCACTGACCACCGGTTGGAGCTTAAGCTCACCGTGTAATTTATTAACGCCTTCGGTTGTTTCAACCGGCGGGGTAGGAGTACTTTTTTCGTCAAGTGTCATCATTGGATCTTTAAGGACAGGCCGGTTGGTAACGATTATTGGCCGAGCCGAGGCCGTCGGGGTCGCTTGACCAGGTTTAGAAACGTCAAATACTTTATCGTCTGTTGATTTAGAACTACTCATGATCTTTTTTTACCTCGTGTTTTAAACGGTAAGCCGCATCGACGATGGCAGCAAACTGCTGATAATTAATACTGGCTGCACCGACTAAACAACCATCACAGCCTGGTATCGCTAGATAGCCAGGAGCCAGATCGGCATCAATGCTACCTCCATATAAGACCCGAACTCCTTCCGCCGTATCAGACCCATAAAGTTCTCTGATCTGCAAACGGATAAACTGAATTACTCGGGTAATATCATCTGGTTTGGCCAGGTCGCCGTCAAATGTACTGATTGCCCAAACTGGCTCATAAGCAACAACCACTTTTTCGATTTCTTGGCTAGTTAGATTACTGAGTGCTGTTGTTAGTTGATCGTGAATAACTTGCTTGGTTTCACCAGCTGCTCGCTCCGGTTTTGTTTCGCCAACACATAAAATCGGTACGATCTGATTACGGATAGCAGCCGCAACTTTATCTCTAATCATCTCTAGGCTTTCATTAAAGTAAATCCGACGTTCTGAATGACCTATTAATGCATACTGGACTAGATTGCGCAGCATTGTGAAACTTACCTCGCCCGTAAAAGCCCCTTCGTCTTTAGCAAAGGCATTTTGGGTAGCTAAGCGGAATTTGCGATGATCTATTTGCAAACTTAGAGGCTGTAAGCTTAATAAACTAGGAGCTAGTACAACTTCAATCTCACGGTGAATAGGTATGTTTTGATGCAGTCTGTGCAGCAACAGACTGGCCTCAAGAGTATTAAGATGCATTTTCCAGTTGCCAACGATTAATGTTTTTTTCATAGTATTTATGCTTATTTGTATTGTAACATCAATCTTTATCGATCAGTGCCTCGACACCTGGTAGTTTTCGGCCAGCCATTAGTTCCAGACTGGCTCCGCCACCGGTTGAGACATGATCAAAAGCCTTGATCAATTTACGGTTTTCAATGTAGCCGACTGTGTCGCCTCCCCCTACCAAAGTAAAAGGACGATGGCCGAATTGTCCAAGCATAGCGTCAATAACCAATTCCGTTCCGTGAGCATATGGCCCAATAGGTCCTTGCAAACCATTTGTTTCAGTAACGCCCATCGTGCCATTCCAAATAACTGTATTGGCTAGTTGCATCCCTCCAGCAATAAATGAGCCGCTAAAAGGACCAATGTCTAGAATCATTTCATGATCATCAATTCGGCTTGCTCTAAGAGGTGGCTGATGAGGATAATTCTCAATGTCAGCAATTACATGGGCACTCCAGTCTACGATTCGGGTTGGGGTAGCTTTATCGATTGTCGAGGCTACTACTCCATCTCTGGGGATAGCAAAGATGAAATGTTGTTCTTTGGCCTTGGCTCGAGCCTTTTTCATTATTTCTTTAGCCAGCGGAATTTCGTCAGACTCAACTAAACTATCGGCTACGTCAATAGCCTCGGCTTTTAAAAAGGTGTTGGCCATCGCTCCACCAATAGCTACAAAATCAGCGATCTCAATAAAACGATAGAGGACATCGATTTTATCAGCTATCTTGGCACCACCAATAATAGCCATCAGAGGCCGTTTGGGGTTTTCCATAACACTAGTGATTGTATCGACTTCTTTTTCCAGCAGTAAGCCAGCGACACTTGGTAGGTGACGAGTAATGGCATCGGTGCTAGCGTGTGCTCGGTGGACAACTCCAAAACCATCTTGGACAAAAAGATCAGCTAATTCGGCCAATTGAGAAGCGAAATGATCATCATTAGCTTCTTCCTGTTTATGGAATCGTAGGTTTTCTAGGAGAAGAATTTGTCCGCTACGTAGCTGTGAGGCTGTCTTCTGAACCCGAGGACCGATGCAATCAATAGCAAAAATAACATCTCGATCAAGTAGCTGCTTCAATCTTTTGGCTACCGGGAATAGACTATTAGCAGTGTCATGAGGTCCAGTTGGACGACCAAGATGAGAACAGATTATTAGTTTTACGTTGCGCTTTAGTAAATAATCTATAGTCGGCAAGGACTGTTGAAGACGGTAATCGTCTGTAATCTTGCCGTTTTTTATCGGCAAATTATAGTCAGTTCTAAGTAGCACCGTTTTGTCTGAAAGATCAATGTCTCGAACAGTTTGTTTGGTAAACATTTAGCTTAGACCACCCCCTTAGATGCTTTATTCCAGCAGCCGTACTTTGATAGTATCTGTTGTGCCGACAACACCGGGATAACGTCCAGAGGCTGTGACTACCATGTCCCCGTGTTCCAGAACTTTATTCTTGCGCAACCAGTCCGTTAATTTTTGAGCGGCATGTGGATCGACCGGACGAACATAGCTTTTAACATCATAAACTATAGCCAGCTGTTGAGCCGTACGAGCATCGGAAGCTACAGCTATTAGTGGAATGGTCGACCGTCTGGAAGCAATTTGAAGAGCTGTGGCACCTGATTTGGTCTCGGCAACAATTGCTTTAGCCTTTATGTTCTCGGCCAAATTAATAATCGCTTTGCTGATTGATGCCTGACGACTATGGTCCTCTTTATCCGTAAATGGACTCTGAAATGGAACATGTTGTTCGGTGTAAAGAATAACTCGTTTCATAACTTGAACAGCATCCAGGGGATAGGCACCATTGGCAGTCTCATCACTTAGCATCACACAGTCGGCGCCAACCATAACGGCTGTAGCTATGTCAGATACTTCGGCTCTTGTCGGTTCTGAAACCTCGGTCATACTAGCTAACATCTGGGTGGCAACAATCGTCGGTTTGGCATAACGCTGTCCTAGACCAATAATCTGGCGCTGAACAATCGGCACACTTTCAGCCGGTGTTTCAACGGCCAAGTCGCCTCGGGCAATCATGATAGCATCACTTGCTTCAACTATGGATTCTATATTGCTAACTGCTGCCCTTGTTTCAATTTTGGCAATAATTTTGGCACTACTGTTCATTGTTTTAAGTAACCGTCGCAATTGCTCAATATCTTCAGCCGTTTGAACAAAACTAAGCGCTATATAGTCAATATCTTCACCGGCTCCGTAAACCAGATCAGCTCGATCCTTTGCAGTAATAATGTCTCCACTAAAGTCGGTATCCGGCAAATTAATACCTTTTCGCTTGATTAAAAGACCGTCGTTTTCAGCCCGGACATAAACAATTCCCTGTTGTACGCTTGTTATAGTAGTCCGCACTTTACCGTCATAGAGATACAAACGCTCACCGCGCTTAACTTTATGACTTAAATCATATTGAAGGGGTAAGTGACCACTTTCGGCATAATTAGTTTGGTAGCCAAAACTTAGGCTTTGGCCTTTAGCTACATTAACAAGACCATCGAAATCACCAAGTCGGATCTTTGGTCCTTGTAAATCTTGGATAATGGCTACTGGTTTACCAGCTGCTTGGGCCGCCTCGCGTATCCACTTTATTTGCCTTGTTCGTTCTTGGTGCGTGCCGTGACTGAAGTTAAGCCTAAGCCCGTTGGTCCCAGACTCAATAAGCGCCAGAATTACTTTGTAACTATCGGTCGAAGGACCAATTGTGGCAATAATTTTTGTCCGTTTAAAATTCTTTAGGGGCACCTTAGGTACCGTATCGGTCGCGTCCATATTCTGCTATCCCCACCATATAGTCATTAAATATCTCTTCCTCTTTAAGTATATATACTGTATCTGTGAATACAAACGCTTTTTAAGTACTTAGGTCTTTAGGGGGTCGTTTAAATCTTTTCTTGAATATACTTAACGAGAGACACAATTTTAATTGGTAGAGGCCACAACCGCGGTTTACTTAGACCTTGCGTGACAGGGGTCAATAAAAATGTTAGTATTGACCAGATAAAAACAACTTTAGGCCCCATCGTCTATCGGTTAGGACATCAGGTTTTCATCCTGGTAAGAGGAGTTCGACTCTCCTTGGGGTCACCAAATGAGAAATTGCTAGTAGTTGCTAGTGCGAGCACCGGACTCACTCCTGTAAAAAGGGGGGTTTCTGGTTTTCGACTTTTTATTTCTTCGTAGGTTGGTAGCTTATCGAATATTGCCCCGAAAAACTGCGCTCTTTTGATCGGATCAATCTGTTGGAGTAGTAGTTTATCGAGGTTTTCGACAAAATATTTGACCCGTGCCAGTATCTTACCGATATTGACTGGTTTCTTACTCTCGAGCTCGGCTTTTTTACCACCGAGTACTGTTATTTGCTTCTCTATCTTCATAATATCCTCCTCCATATATTTAATTGCCGTATCACTAGACAGCACCTTTATCTTATTAACACTTACCATAGCCTGCTGTTTGAGCTCCTCGACCCGATTATCTAACGCTTGAATGGCCACAGAGTACTCGGTGTTGGTGCGTTCCCAAGCTACTTCGATGGTCGCATAGAGCTTCTCTAAGCGGTCAGGGGCTATTTTAAAGTTAGCAACGTACTGAATAACGCTGTCCTCAAATTCTTGCTTTGGCACTCGGAAGTAATGTCCTCGTTTGTCACAATGATAAGCTGGGTAATACTTACCATTTTTGCCACGCGGTGCACTACCAAGCAAGGGCTTATTGCACTGGGGGCACAGAATGAATTTCTTATAGGGGAAATCTGGGTTACGTTTGCCTTTATTAGCTAGATACTCAGGTGCAGCTTTGTCCTGAATGAAAACTTCATTGTTCTTACCCTCAATAATGACGCGTTTGCCCTTATTCGCTTTGTTGAAGAGTTCAATTGAAACTAGGCCATCAAACATACACTTTACTGGTTGATTATTCGTCCATTTCTCTCTATTTACACCGGCATAAATAGGATTACGTACCAGGCGCCACAGATGCCGTTCATTGAGTGGGTTGCCGCCAGTTTGTTTAATTATCTTACTGGGGTCTGTTTTGCTACGGATATATTTAATACGAGTCGTAAAGCCAAGGTCATTGAGCTTCTCGACGATCTCTCGATCGGTGTAACGGCCACTGGCTCTAAGTTCAAACATTTGTATCATAAACTTGGATTCCTCGGGCTGGGGTCTCAGAATAGTACGCTTACCGTTTACAGTATCAATTTTCTCACTCATAAGGCCGTAGGGTGCACGACGCATCCAGTAGCCCATTTGGGTATAGCGTATCTCAGCGCCAATCATACGGCTCATAATGTCGCGTAACTCGTCTTTGGAACGTTCTGCCTCGAGTATCTCGGACTTTTTACTAGGAGAATAGACGCTCCACTTATACTCAAACCCTAAGTGATCAAGAGTATTCACTTTCTCAGAACGAATAACACCGTAAATATCGACTAGACTCACGCCATTATTATCAAGCTGGGTTTTGAGCAGG
Organism: Candidatus Dormiibacterota bacterium; assembly: GCA_035534895.1. Taxonomy (GTDB): domain Bacteria; phylum Patescibacteriota; class Saccharimonadia; order Saccharimonadales; family UBA4665; genus DATLRC01. Next base: position 8,000 of record DATLRC010000019.1, on the reverse strand, counting down.
TCGTATGACAGTGAGCCACCCCGCGTAAAGCGATCAATAGACTTGATGATAAATAGTTCAATTTTGTTTTTAGGCTTCTTGCAGTAATCGATAGCTTCCTGCATGGGCTGCTGTTCTTTGCTAGCAGATTCCAAAAAGACAAAGAATTTTTTAATAACAATGCCTTGGGTTTGTGCAAAACGCTCGATTTGCTCTTTTTGGGCCCCCGGCGAGTCACCATCAGTACCTTGCTTCGAGGTAGAAACACGAATAGTTGCCACCGCGTTTTTGTTGGCTACAGAGTTTTGCATGGTGTTTCTCCTGCCTGTTCGATTAGCTCATCCATAACTAGCTCTAGCAGTAAGTCAGCGATTAACGATAGCTTATTGTCTTCAGACAAAGCCATAGTCTCTGGCTGTTTTGGTCTATTTAGCGAACCCTTTGTTCTACCCATCTTGTTACCCTCAATAGATTAATACTATCCATATATGTATTAGTATACTATGCCTTTTATGGATAGTGCAAGAGTTTTATGACATGATTTCTGTGGAAAAAGTTTGTCATCATGGGCTATGACAATATCTTGCGTTGTTCTATCTGTTGAGTTAAAATATCTGTGTTATCTACCTTATAAATAATAGGAGTAGGAGGGGTAGGCAGTAATTAAATACAGGTCACAAATAAATACAATACCCAATACTCACTACTCACAACTACACTTAACTTAAATCACTACTTACTATCAAAACTACGAAACTACCATGAAACTATCACCCATCACCGCAAAACAACAAGCCATACTAAAACACCTATATAGATATAGATTTCTTAATCGCATTCAGATACAAGCACTAATGGGTCATAAGAATAATCGACGTATCGCTGAGTGGCTTAAAGATCTAAGGGATAAACAGTACCTCGAATGGATCTATGATGGAGATAACTTTGTCGAGAAAACCAAGCCAGCTATCTACTACCTCGGTCTGAACGCTATACGCTGGTTGCGGGAGAACGAAGACTATCCACCAGAAGAGCTGCGTAAGCGCTACCGGGAGTCATCACGCCAACCTGACTTTATTGGTAGATGCCTGCTTATCGCTGACTGTGGCATTAACCTGGAAAGCAAAGTGGTCGGCAGGACGCACTACGGCTTCGTAACCGCTGCCGACTATGCTGACACGGATAACGAGTACTGTTTCCTGGGTGACCTGAAACCAGACTTATGTTTTGAGAAACAGACACCTAAAACCAGGGCCAGCTACTTGCTGGGGATCTTTGACGCAAGCACTCCCCGCTACATGGTTAAGAAACGACTTAAGGATTATGTAACCTATTTGAGTGATGGTGAATGGGAAAGAGAGACTGGTGATGACATACCACCAATTGTACTGTTGGCTTGCCCCACCAAAGTCGATCTGATCTATGCCAAGCGCCGAACCCGTAAGCTGCTGGAAGATGCCCAGGAGGATGAGAATGAGGAGATTCGTATTCGGTTTGCAACTGTTGAGCAGGTTAAGCTTGAGGGAGTTACTGGGATTATTTGGGAGGAGGTTTAGCCACCAATTCTTAGTCGAGCAGTTTAACGCCGTTGCTCAGGGCAACCAAGCTAATCTCGGTTATGCTCAACAACCTCTATCCAGTTAATGTGGTAGAGGGCCTAGTCTCTGCTTCGCGGTCCAGACGCTGCACGTTGCAATAGGAAGTTCACCTCGGCCTTGGGCGAACAGGCGGCGAGCCTGTCTATGAGGGCGTTGCGGGACCTGCGCCGCTGCGGGCACTGTTCGAGCTGCTGGCCCGCCCGCTGGGACAGCCCCGCATACCAGGGGTGTGTTTCGGCCGGTATCGGTTGAACGTGAGATCCCAGCCGACAGACTCCGGCGAGCCATCAGCTTCGGTATCGATTGTTGACGTTTCCAGCGCGGGACGCCCCGGCGCTTCGCCGTCAGAACATGAAAAGACGGTAAACACCAAACAGTTGGCGCGTACCAGTTGAACTTTTGTTATGTTACTTGCAATGCACATACAATTTGCTTATTCTTAATGTAATGATAAGCGTAATCGGGTAGCAGCTGCCAGTACTACTGACGAGGGACGAGCCCTATATGGGGAGATCATCGATACATGCGATGGGGCTGTGGACGCATACAATGCCGGTAACTTCTGCCTGCGCCTGGATTGTGGGCTGAGTGCCGGCGTAAGTGTCGACGGAAATCCCGGGACAGCTGGGGAATGTGCCGCAGCAAAAAGTCCTAGTAACGTTCAGTTAATCGATACTGCTATCTAGCTGGAGCAGCTCCTGGACGTACCGTAAGAAGGCTGCAAGAATGCAAACCCCCTTGACCCACAACCCCTAATGCTTATACCATAGAACTAATACTTATTGAGCTGTATACATTGAGGCTGGATACTAAATGACCATCCTTGTATTGGAAGAGATTCGGGCGTTGACTAACATAACCGTTGTTACGTATACTAAATTAGTATACAATCTAGAGTGTGAGATCATAATGCGTACGACCATGGGCTCAATAAAGGTTATATAAATAAAAATGTTAAACGACTTCACTAATCCACTCCTGCCAACCTCAGAAAATGTTGGGGGTGGGGCAACATTAGCAACCTTCGGTGCTGCCAGCCCAGTAGTCGGGTCTGTAGACACAGCACAGGCCAAGAGTAGCCAAACAGATACCAAAAACACACCTGAGAATCTGTCGCCAGGCAAGCCACATCATCGGGGACGCTGGCTACTATTGCTTATAGCCTTATTCTTGGTCTGGCGAGGTATTGCCGCCGTCCAGGCCGCTTCCACTCAGCCCGGCCGCAGTCTGGCGGCCCGCTTTATCAGCAGCCTGGTCTTCCAGGGGCCGCCGGGTGTACACGGTTCGCCAGGCCCGACAGGACCATCCGGGCAGGACGGCCAACCAGGCCAGATCGGCGTCAGTGGTGCTACCGGTAGCCGTGGCTTGTCAGGCGCTAACGGCGCCCAGGGGGCACAGGGTTCGCAGGGTATACAAGGTATCCAAGGCGTGGCCGGTTCTAACGACTGTATCGCCGGGGTCTGTGTCTCCCGCCAAGCCACTAGCCCTGGTACGGCTGAAGCCGGTAACCTCAATATTACCGGTGGCGTCATTGCCGCCACCCTGGCCGGCAGTGGCTCCGGTATTACCAATGTAGATGCCAGCTACCTTAGTGGTTTTAACGCCGGTTACTTCACCAATGCTTCCAACATCAGCAGCGGTACCCTGGCCGACGCCCGGCTCAGTGCCAACGCCACCCTGCAGGGCAACAGCTTCAACGGCGCCAGCCAGTTAGTACAGCTTACGGCTGGTGGTATACTGCCGGTCCTATCTGGTGCTAACCTGACCAATGTTAACGCTGCCACACTGCAAGGTAACAGCAGCAGCTACTTCACCAATGCTTCCAACATCAGCAGCGGTACCCTGGCCGACGCCCGGCTCAGTGCCAACGTCGCTTTACTCAATGCTACCCAGACTTTTATCGGTGCTATCACCCTATCGGCGGCTGGCACCGCCCTCAGCGTCACCAATAACGTCACTATTGGCGGAACGCTGGGTGTTACCGGCCTCAGCACCCTCGGCAGCCTAAGTGTCACCGGCAGTACCACGCTGGCCAGCCTAAGCGTTACCGGTAACGCTACTGTTGGCTCTCTGACTTACGGCACTAGTATAACCAGCAGCTGCAGTGGCCTGACCGGCTACATCTGGGTACCCGGCAGCTCTAAATACGGCACTCTGCCGGGCTTTTGTGTCATGAAGTACGATGCTTCCAATGACGGCAGCGGCAATGCCGTCTCCGTACCGAATGTCTTGCCTTGGGTTAGTATATCTCAGCAGACAGCCGAAACCACCGCGTCTGCCGTCTGCAGTGGCTGTCACCTCATAACCGACAACGAATGGATGACCATCGCCGAAAATGCCCTGTGGCAAAACACCAACTGGTGTAATAGTGACGGCTCGCTCTGCAACAACGCCCCCGGCACGACTGGCAAGATCCTGGCCAGCGGCCACAATGACAACTCACCGGCTCAGGCTCTGACGGCCAGCAGCGACGACACCCAAGCTTGCTATGGTACTGTTACCGCTGGTGTTAATACTGTCTGCGGCAGCACCACCGGCACCCAGAAACGTACCCTCACCCTCAGTAATGGCAATATCATCTGGGACATTGGCGGCAACGTCTGGCAGTGGACCGACTCTTGGATCCTGGGTAATGACCAGCCGATGACCGCAACTGCTGGTTTTGCCTGGAATGACTATACGGCCATTACTCAATTTAAAGGTCTGCAATATCTTAACCCAACTGATATGGGCTGGAACTCCACTCAAGGACTAGGGCAGATCTACAGTGAGAATTCTACGACTAACGCTATCCAATACGCGTTCCTACGCGGCGGCAGTTGGGCCGATGGCAGCGATGCTGGAGCTTTCTCGCTCGCTCTGAGCGCTGCGCCGACGTATACGGACAACAACTTTGGGTTTCGCGTCGCCAGGTAGATCATCTTAAATCTAGCATCTCCTAGCCTACCGGAGGCAGGCCGAAAGCAAAATTAATAGGTGGGCACGTGACTTTATTTGACCAAATAACCGACTTCAATAACCTTTACGCCGCCTATAAAGCCGCCGCCGGTGGCAAGCACGATCGAGCCGAGGTACTGCGCCATGACCTGCACGCCGAGAAAATTCTCTGGCAACTGCAACGCCAACTAAAAGCTGGCAGTTACAAGCACGGCAAGTATCGCACCTTTAAGGTTTATGATCCCAAACAACGCGATGTCTCAGCCGCGCCATTTACCGATAGAATAGTGCACCACGCCTTGGTTCGCCAGATTGAGCCGTTGTTTGAGCGGATATTTATCGATGACTCCTACGCTTGTCGCCGTGGCAAGGGGACACACGCGGCGGTTCTGCGTCTACAGCATTTCCTCCGCTCGGCTCATGACAAATATGGTGATTTTTATGTATTACGGGCAGATATTCGTAAGTTTTTTGCCAGCATTGACCATCGTATTCTATTACAACTCCTCAGCCAACAGATTCATGACGCGAAGACGCTTGAACTATGCACGCAAATAATTGGTTCTTACCACGAGCCAACTGAAGATCCGCAAGTGGTTTTGGGGCTGGGGTTTCCTCTCTCTCGAGCCTCCCAACATACCAAGTCGAGTGTGGTAAACCAAGCGGTCGGTCAGCCGATTGGCAACCTGACCAGCCAGTTATTCGCCAATATCTACTTGAACCACTTGGATAAATTTGTAAAACATTGTTTGCATGAGCACTATTACTTACGCTATATGGATGACTTTTTGATCATCCACCCCTCCAAACAGCACCTGGACGAGGTAAAGCTTTCACTTTCAAATTTTGTCGGCGGAGAGTTGGCGCTAAGCTTGCACCCCAAGAAGACCAATATCCACAAGTTTGTTATTCGCGAGCGGTTTGTCGGCTATGATGCGGAGATGTTTGTACGCCGTCTGTCTCGGCCGACCGTGGAACGCTTTATGCGCCGTTTGGCACGGACACGCCGCCAACAGGGCGAAATCGCGGCCCAAGACAGTTGGCAGCAGTTTCAGGCCTATGCCAGTTTTGCCCATGCCAAAGGTCTGCTAGAGGCAATTAATCCATTTAAAGTTGCTGGTGGTGGCCATGACGATTAAGGTTTACAATTTGGTTGGGCAACACAAGCTTATGGCGCGCGTTCAAACGCGGCGGCAATTGGAACAATGGCAGCAATGCTGGAGCATTCTCGCTCAATCTGAACAATGCGCCGACGAATACGAACAACAACATTGGGTTTCGCGTCGCCAGGAGCTTCAGGCTCCACCAGAAGCTGGCTTTACCAATTTCTGGCTGCAAGAATGGTGGTCAACTAAGGTTGCCGCCAGCGTGCATGATGATCTCCCGTTTGTGCTGTCCAAGCCTGTGGGCTCGATGCTTAGCAGGCTAAATATGACAGTCGGGGGCGAATACTCACCACGTGGTGGGCTTTTGCTTCTGGCGCAGGTGTTTATTCGTGGATAAGCTCGTTGTCTTCCGCAAAACTTGGGAGTATTTGTTTTGGCTGCGTCCGACAGTAGAGCGCTTCAGTAAAGTCCACCGCTATAGCCTGGGCATAGAGATGCAAGGAAGTGCCATGCAGTTGTTACGGATAGTAATTGGGGCAAACTATGCCAATGAAAAGTCCGATCTGATTGAGCGGGCACTGGTTGAGCACGAAGTCCAGTGAGTATTCCTGCGGTTATCTTTTGAATATAAGTTACTCAGCCCCCGGCAGTTTGAGTTTAGCTCAGCCAAGTTAGACGAGATTGGGCGGTTGCTGCGCGGCTGGCAGAAGCAATCAAAGTCAGCTGAAACAACAAACTGAATTGGCCTCAGGCTCCGTGTACTGTCCCTGAGTCATCCGATTTTGTTTTCTTCGGTTTTTGAGCGGTCTTATTGGCTGTTTCAGACTGTTTCTTTTTCGTCCTCTCCTCTAATCTAAACAACTCCTCCATGTACGCCTCAACAGTTGCTTTGGGCGTCCCGTATTGCTCTTGGCTGTAGGCAATAACTTCGTCTCTGACAGTATCTGAACCTACAACGTCCAACGGTACTGTCATACCTGAAAAGGCGTCCTCACTCTCATCGGCGGTAGTCTTCATGAAGAAGTGGTACGGTGCCAGGTTGACGATATCGCCGCGCTCAACCACTGGTTTCATGAACGGCAAGATAAAGGCTTCATCATCAGGGCTACTTTTCAGGGCAATGATAGTATGGGCATTACCAGCCATGACCTTTAGAATAGCTTTATCTTCTATCTGAGCGATATTCTGGTGCGAAACAATCAGAGACACCCGGAACTTGCGACCTTCACTGGTAATCTCTGCAAATCTAGGTGTAGCGAAGTTCTGAAACTCATCAACATAGAGAAAAAAATCACGTCGTTGTTTTTCCGGGATCTTAGTCCGCTGGTAGGCCGCCATCCAGATGAAAGATGTCAGAATCGTACCAAAGAATGTACTTTGATCTTCACCAATATCACCCTTAGACAGATTAACCAGTAATATCTTGCCCTCATTCATAATATCAGCGATACGCAAGGTACTGGTTTCTTGCATCAATATATGCCTCGACATCTTGGTGGTAATAAAATGACCTAGGCGGTTGGTTAGTGGTTGGGTAACATTAGATAGTTGCATGCCACCCATTAAGGCAAACTCTTTTTGCCAGAACTGTCTAAGCACTGGGTCTTTTAGAGTTTTAGCTACTGCTCGCTGGTATGGCCTATCTGTTAGAAGGCGCTGGATGGTATATAAGCTTGGATCCGGTGTCTGTAGAGCGGTCAGAGTGGTACTGCGCAGTACATGCTCCATACGTGGCCCCCAAAGCTTTTCGTCCGCCAGCTTGGCAAAAACGGATAACACGTTACTAGTGATCCACTGCTGTTTGTCGTCCTCGTCGTCAAACTCCAGCCCTGGATCAAGCAGGTTTAGGCCAATCGGGAAGTCGCGGTCAGAAGGGTCAAAGACGACTACGTCCTGGCGTCGATGCTCGGGAACAATACTGAGCAACTCCTGGAACATATCGCCATGCGGATCGAGTACGGCTAGGCCTTTACCACTGACCATATCCTGGTAAATAGAGCTCGTCAGCAAGGTAGTCTTACCGGTACCAGTTTTACCAATGACGTAGGTATGTTTGCGGCGTTGCTCAAGGGTTAAGCCAATTGACTGGGTTGTACCACCGTGCTGGTTCACGCCCACCAGCACATCCAACTGCGCATCACTGTGACTGATGGATAGCGGTGCCGGTAGCTCTCGGCTCCGGCTTTTGACTAACCCCTCGGTCTTGGTGAGATCGGTATTAGGAAAATGATACAGGTCAGATAATTCGGAGCTAGACAGTATGGTTGGCTGGCTAAGATGATGCGAAGATAAGACTCGATCCTTGAACCTCGTGAAATGCTGGGTATCAGTCGTAATGTACGGCATGTCGCTGCGCACCCGGATAGATTGGTAGGTACTC
>DATLRC010000018.1:0-48005 GCA_035534895.1 Candidatus Dormiibacterota bacterium | reverse complement strand
GATTACTGAATGGGTCAATGATTACCATTTCTTCAGACCTCATCAATCCCTAAACTACCAGACTCCCCAGGAGTTTTGTGATACCCTAGACATAACTATTCCACGAGCCAGACTGTCCACGATGTAGTGAGTAAGTGCAGGATACTTTTATTATTCCCCTTTTTAGGGTATATTGACAAGAAAGCTAAAGCACTTAAAAACCTGAGGTAAAACGAAAAATGGTCAAGGTGGGAATAAACTGATGACAATCTGGTGGTTAGTGGTCATCTTAATTGTGTTGGGCTCGGCGGCTATTGCCTTTATTTGGCTAATTGTGCGTTTAGGACGACTTGGTGGCCAAAAGACTCAAGGCGGCATGAGCTCCATGGAACAATCTGCTAAAAGTGCCGTTGATAATATTTTTGATAATACTTTTCGCGAAGAGCTTAAAAATCGCGGTCGGTTACATTTTGAAAAAATTATCGGCGAGAATGCCATGTTTCTGCAACAAGACCTGCGACTGACGACCTCTCAGCTTAATGACTACATGAAGCAAGAAATTACCGCCACCCTGCAAGAAGAATTTAAGAAGTATGAAGAATCGATTACCGACGCCAAACAGCTAGCAATCAATTCCATCGATAAGACCAAAGAGGCCATTGACGAACAAAGACAAATTTTAGGTGAACAGTTACAGCTTCAAGTCAATGAAGAGAAAGCACACCGGATTCAACGCTTTGAAGAACACATGGCTGACATAGTCAACCACTATGTGTTAGCGGCTATTGGTGATCAAATTGATCTCTCGGACCAGCTGGAATATATCCTAGGCGAACTAGAAGCCAATAAACAAGCCATACGTGAGGATATTGAACATGGAGCATGATCCGTCAATTGAAAATTTCAAATTGCCCTCACTGGCAGCTAGTCCAGCCGATATTCAACGCCTAAAGCGCGAAACTGAATCTCTGGATGAATACCTCGCCCAAGCCGCCTTGCGTAATTCGGAACAAAACAGCTCTAAGTTACCTAAAACCAGTCGTTTACTGGATGAACTGGCCCAGATCAATAGCTTAAACTTATTGCAAACCAACTCTCGTCAGCAACTGCTGGCTTTTCTTGAATCTGTTGGCCAAGCTCCGGTTTTGCATATTAGTTTTGCTACTGATCCCTCATCGGCCTTCCTCAACAAGATAGTTATTTGGCTGAGACAAAATATCCACCCCTTTGTGCTAGTTAGGATTGGGCTTCAACCTTCTATAGCTGCCGGGTGCATAGTACGTACACCAAACCATTATTACGATTTCAGCCTCCGGCAGCACTTCACTAAGCAGCGGTCATTATTAATTCAGTCTCTGATGGGGCAAGCCGAGTAATGAGCGACAATCGTCACTTTAATCATTTAGTAAATAGCGGCCAGCCAATTGGCGAAGTTTTTGCCGTAGAGGCCTTTATGGTAAGAGTTCACGGTTTGCAGCCGATTAATATTCGGGCTTTAGTAATGTTTGAAGATGGCAGTAAGGGTTTTGTCTATCAAATACTAGAGGATCAAGTTTTGATTTTGCATCTTGGGGAGCAAGCAATATCTGTTGGCAGTATCGTTGTCTTACAACACAGTGAGCTAGTGACTCGAGTTGGCAAAGGCTATATTGGCCGAGTGCTTTCTGTAACTGGTGAACCGCTGGACGGAAAAGGACCAATTGTTGCCGATAACGCCTGGCCGATTTTTCATCAGGCACCGGCCTTACACGAACGCGAAAGACTGACCGATCAGCTAGCTACCGGTGTGTTAGTTGTTGATGTTCTTTTCCCATTGGTTCATGGCCAGAGAATGGCACTTTTGGGCGACAGTAAATCCGGCAAGAGTACACTGGCAACCCAAATTGTCATTAACCAAAGGGGCAATGATACAGTTGTAATTTATGTCCTGATTGCCAAGAGGCGTAGCGATGTTGATACACTGCTCGGCCGTTTGGAAAAAGAAGGCAGCCTAAGCAACGCCATAGTGATTGTGGCCACTATTTTTGAGTCGTTAGTAATTAGCTATTTAGCGCCTTACGTAGCCTGTGCGATTGGTGAATATCTTTGGCAGTCCTGTGATCGGAATATCATTATTATTTATGATGATCTTACAAGTCATGCCCAAATCCACCGGGAGATTTCCCTATTGTCTGGTGTTAGCCCAGGACGCGATTCTTATCCAGGAGACATGTTCTATGCTCATTCAAGCTTGCTTGAGCGAGCCGGAAAGTTGGCTAGCAATCACAAAACACTAACCGCCTTACCAATAGTCTTAACGGCTGGTGGTGACATCACGGCCTATTTACCGACCAATGTTATGTCAATCACAGACGGTCAATGGGTTCTAGACATGAAAGTTTTTCGTGACCTGATGCGTCCGGGCATAAATACCGGTCTTAGTGTTACGCGTGTTGGCGGCCGCGGTCAAAGCGAGCGCCAACGCCAATTAGCGGCTCAGACGATCTCAGCACTTAATATTTATAATCAAGCTCAGGAGTTTGCTCATTTTGGCTCCGAACTAGCTCTTGAAGCTCAAAAAGATCTACAGCGTGGTCGCCGTGTTTATGAACTTCTAAATCAAACACCGACTGAAACCTACTCGATTGCGTCCCAGATTCTAATGCTCGACATTGCTCTTAATCTGCCAGAGGGCGTAGTAATAGACACCAAGGCCCTTAAGGTCAAAGCACCAGAATTTGCAGAACGAGTTAAGGAAGATCAAGACTTCGACAAATTACGATCTCAGCTTCTTGAAGCGGTTAAACTGGAGCTTAAAAAATGAAACGTCTGAATGACATTATTACCGAGAGAGCAACGATGACCACGCTAGTTGACTTAACGAGTGCCTTAGAAGGTCTGGCTAGTATTCGGATTGCCCGCATCAAAAACCAAGTTACAGAGTCTCAAAAATTCTTTAACGAGCTTTGGCGTATTTATAACCAACTTCGAGTCGACAGAGCATTTAGGTTTGGTCGTACCGAAAAAGAAGAAATTATTAACAAAGACTTATTTATAATCATAACTGCAGAAGGTGGCTTGAACGGAGATATAGATGAAAAGCTTATTAAATGGATGCTCGAAAGCTACGATCCAAACAAACAGGATATTATTATTATTGGCCATCACGGTGTTCTCCAACTTACTCAGGCTGGAATTGGCTTTAAAAAGTATTTTAAACTACCAGAAAGTGATCAGAATATTAATGTTAAACCCCTGGTTAGGGAAGCTCGCTTATATCGCTCGACATTTGTCTATTATCAGAGCTATGTCTCGTTGATGGTTCAAGATGTAAAACGCATTGAGCTTAAAAAAGTCGTTCAGGAAGCAGGCAGTAAAGTTGAACTAAGTGCTCAGGATGTGATCAGTGAGGCAACCTACATTTTTGAGCCCAGTACCTATGCCGTTGTAGCCCATCTGGAGCGTTCAATGGCAGAGATCAGTCTATTGCAGACACTACTGGAATCGAAATTAGCACAATATGCTTCTAGATTTCGGGCAATGAGTGTTGCCAAAAAAAGGGCAACCGAAACAGAGCACGATTTGGTCATGCACTATAACCAGACCAAAAGAGCGCTTAATGACGAACAACTACGCGATATCATTAGTGGTACAAAAAAAGTTAAGAGTCGGGTGGCTGTATGAACCAAGGCGTCATAAGAGCATTACAGGGATTGGTAGTTCGTGTTCAGTTTGATGATAAACTGCCAGAGCTAAACGAAGTTTTACTAGTAGATAACATAAGCCAGACGCCGCTACTAGTACACAGCTTACCAGGCCGGCAGGTTGCCCAATGTCTAAATATACGAGCCGAAAACAGCTTGCAAAAGGGCATGACCGTTAACCGGACCAATAAAAGTATCGAGATACCAGTTGGTGTCGAGCTGCTTGGCCGGGTTGTCGACCCTTTATGTAAGCCGATCGATGGCGGCCCAGCACTTGAAACCGCCAAAATGTCTTACCGGAACATTTTTAAGGCACCGGCTAGAAGCACTTCATTTAACACTCAACATCCGGAGATTTTAACAACTGGCATTAAAGTAATTGATTTTTTCACGCCTTTTGTAAAAGGTCGAAAAATTGGTATTGTCGGCGGTGCAGGTGTCGGTAAAACAGTCTTAACTATGGAGCTAATTAACAACGTCGCTCAAAGCGGTGGGTTAAGTTTCTTTGCCGGAATTGGCGAACGCATTCGTGAAGGCCATGAATTATACGAGACACTGAAAGAAAGGGATCTATTAAAGAATACCAGCATGTTATTCGGTCAGATGGACCAGAATCCAGTACAACGATCCTTGGTTGGTTTGGCAGCAGCCACCATAGCTGAATATTTTCGGGATGAGCTTGGAAAAGACATCCTATTTTTTGCCGACAACATGTATCGTTACGTTCAAGCCAAAAATGAGGTTTCAACCATTATTGATGAAGTACCTGCAGAAGGTGGCTATGAACCGACAGTTTTTTCTGACGTTAAAATACTTCAGGATCGCCTAAGCTCTAATGCACAAGGTTCGATCACGGCAGTTCAAACCATTTATGTTCCTGCCGATGACCTTAGCGATCCAGCGGTACAAATGATTCAACACGAACTGGACTCTGTAATTGTACTCAGTCGCAAGGTGGCCGAAGAAGGCATCCGCCCAGCAGTTGATCTAATTCGGACGAACTCTTCGCTGCTCTCACCGGATATAGTTGGTGATCAACACTACCTTCTAAGTGTTCAAGTTCAAACATTGCTTCAAAAACATGAATCACTGAAGGGAATCATCGCTATTATCGGCGAGAACGAATTAAGTCCAGCTGATAGGGCTGATTATGCCAAAGCCAAAAAACTAATTCAATATTTCTCTCAACACCTGCATGTCGTAGAAGACCAATCAGCATTTAAGGGCGAAACATTTAGTCGCGAGGAAACTCTTAAAGGAGTTGAGGAAATAATTGTATGAGTCAAGAGGATAACTCTGCTAATAAAGAGCAAACCTTGCCTAAACAGAAAGACAAACCACAATCACTAACTATGCAGGTTAAGGTTTACTCGCCATCAAAGGTCTACTTTGACGAGCCAGCTCAAAGCATCTCAGCAGTTAATCGTACTGGCCCATTTGATATTTTGTCCAGGCACCACAACTTCATAACATTGCTTAATCCCTGTGAGCTTTTAATTAATCAAGGTTCGGGCCTAGGACAACGAATCCGTATATCGGGCGGAATAATGCATGTCAAGGCCGATAAAATAACAGTTTTTCTGGATGTTTAAGCGCCAAAATCTTTTATTTGCTAAACTAATATAGATATGTCAAAAAAAGTTTATGTGGCTATGTCTGGTGGTGTTGATAGTTCGGTTACTGCCGCCATTCTAAAAGATCAAGGTTATCAGATCGTTGGTGTCTATATGAAGAATTGGACCAAAGACTTACCGGGGATGGTTTGTTCCTGGCAAGAGGACTATCAGGATGCCAAAAGAGTAGCCGTCCAGCTGGGGATAGACTTTAAAGTATATGATTTTGAGACCGAATATAGACAGACGGTTGTTGACTATATGGTTAAGGGTTATCGCTTGGGCTTAACACCAAATCCAGATGTTATGTGCAATCAGGAGATAAAATTCAAATTGTTTCTTGAAGCTGCTCTGACTGATGGTGCTGACTTAATTGCTACGGGCCACTATGCACAGAGTTCCAAGGGCCAACTTTTTACCGGTCTTGATGCCAACAAAGACCAGAGTTACTTTTTATATCGTATAACTACTAAGGCTCTTCAGCATTCATTACTGCCGATAGGTAAACTAGAAAAAACGGCGGTTCGCTCTTTAGCTAAAAAATTCGGTCTAGCAACAGCCAATAAGAAAGACAGCCAAGGTATTTGTTTTGTTGGCAAAATTGGCATTAAAGATTTTTTGTTAAGTGAACTTGGTTCCCAACCAAAGGGCCCAATTATTGATAAAGATGGGCACATAGTTGGTGAACATGACGGCGCCCTGTTTTATACAATTGGCCAGCGGCATGGTCTGAGTGTTGGCGGAGGGCTTCCTTTCTACGTAACCGGTAAAAATATGCAAAAAAATGAAGTCTATGTCACAAATGATCTACAAGACACCGGTTTATGGAAAAAAGGACTAGTCCTAAACGCAGTGCATTGGATTAATGAACAACCGGTAGAGGCCAAAAAATATCAAGTACGCAGCCGTTACCGAGCGCCTCTTGTTAAGTGTAGTCTTCGATTTAATGACCATCAAGATCAGTTGGAAGTGTTTCTAGAAGAGGAAATCAGGGCCGTTACACCAGGCCAATCGGCAGTAATCTATGACCAAGACCGGGTACTCGGAGGCGGCATAGTTATCTGATACAATTGCAGAGATGACAGCTCAGGAAATAAGAAGAAAATACCTAGCCTTTTTTAAGGAACGCGGGCATAGAGTGATTCCAAGGGCCTCACTGATGCCCCAAAACGACCCGACAACCCTATTTACGGGTAGTGGCATGCAAGCTTTAATCCCCAACTTAATGGGAGCACCACATCCAGAGGGAAAACGTTTGACTAACAGCCAAACATGTCTGAGAGCCCAGGATATTGAAGAGATTGGCGATAATAGACACACGACTTTTTTTGAAATGCTTGGCAACTGGAGCTTGAGTGATTACTTCAAACAGGAACAACTGCCATGGTTCTTCGAATTCTTAATAGATGTATTAAAACTGGACCCGAAGCGGATCTATATAACCTGCTGCAGTGGCTTTCCTGAATACGGTGTGCCAAAGGATTCAGTTTCAGCCAAAATATGGCAAGAATTATTTACTCAAAAGGGTATCGAAGCCAAGGAAGTTGAAATAGGTTCAGAAGACAATGGCTACCAAATTGGCGAAAGCGATGGACGCATATTTTTTTACGATAAAAAGAACTGGTGGAGCCGTTCAGGTGAACCGGCTACGATGCCTATTGGTGAGCTTGGAGGACCGGACAGTGAAGTATTCTACCGGTTTGATAATATTGTTCATGATCCTAAATGGGGCCAGAAGTGTCATCCAAATTGCGAATGCGGTCGTTATCTAGAACTTGGTAACTCGGTGTTCATGGAGTATTTAAAGACCAAAGAAGGATTTGAGCACTTAGCAAAACACAATGTTGACTATGGAGGCGGCCTTGAGCGAATTGCAGCAGCAGCCATAGACAACCCCGATGTTTTTAAAATAAGCCTCTTAAAACCAATAATAGATAAGCTTGAGCAAATCTCAAGCAAAAATTACGATGATCACAAGGAAAGTATGCGCGTTATAGCTGATCACCTAAGAGGAGCTACGTTTTTAGCTGTTGATGGGCTTATCCCCAGCAATAAAGAACAAGGTTATGTTATGCGGCGATTACTGCGACGGGCTATTCGTTTTGGGTTCGATTTAGGTATTGAACAAGCACTCATAAAGCAGGTTGTACCAATAGTCATTGATCTTTACGGATCTGATTTTCCAGAAGTAGCGGCTAAAGCAGATCAAGTTAAGACGGTACTTGAAAAAGAGGAAAAGATTTTTCGTCAGACACTACGAGCAGGAATACGTGAATTTGGCAAGCTCACTACTAACGGGTTAAATGGAGAAAAGGTGTTCAAGCTTTATGATACTTATGGCTTCCCGCCAGAGTTGAGCATAGAAGAAGCCACGAAAGTTGGCCTTAAGCCAGATCCTAATTGGCGCCAACAATTTGAGGCTCAAATGGAAGACCAACGCAATCGTTCCCGGACAGCAACGAAAGGTGAATTCAAAGGAGGCTTAGCCGACCAGGGCGAGATCACAACTGAATATCATACAGCCACTCATCTTATGTATCGTGCACTAAGGATGGTCTTGGGTGATCAAGTAGTTCAACGAGGCAGTAATATTACCGCTGAACGTCTGCGCTTCGATTTTAGTTATCAGGATAAGATGACTCCTAAACAAATTGAAGAAGTAGAAAAAATTGTCAATGATCAAATTGACAAAGACTGGCCAGTAAGCTGGCGTCAGGAAAATACTGAACAGGCCTTGAGTAGTGGTGTGATGGGCGCATTCGGTGATCGTTACACCAACAAGGTTAAAGTCTACACAGTAGGTGATCCTGATGGAGAAAATTTCTCGCGCGAGATTTGTGGCGGGCCCCACGTTAAACATACCGCTCAGCTGGCCAGTGGCGGTAGACGTTTTAAAATTATTAAAGAAGAGTCTAGCTCAGCCGGTATTCGTCGCATCAAAGCCGTTTTGCAATAACTCTGGTCGTATCTCAAGTGTTATACTAGATGATGATTATGCTTCAAAAAATCAAGAACATTAGCCAAGATATTGCTAAAAAGACTCTTCAGAGAGCTTCCTGGCTGGTTGGTAATATAAGGTCCAAGAGACCTTCTAGAGCAAATGAACGTTATTTTGTGGCCCTTGATATTGGCACCGAGTTTGTCAAAGCACTTATTGGCCAGGTAAGACAGGATAATAGTATTGAAATTATTGGTGTTGGCCGAGCCCATCAGGCGCTAAAGGATATGCAGGCCGGAGCAATAGCCGATATCGCCAGTGTAGTAGAAAACTGTGACCAAGCTCTTAACCAAGCAGAAACCCAAGCCGGTATCAGTGTCCGGACAACAATCATTGGCATTGCTGGCGAGCTTGTTAAGGGTACTACCACTACCGTAAGAGTGGCCCGCAAGGTTCCTTCTACGCCACTTGAGTTGAATGAGATGGAGAAAATTGTTCGTTTAGTTCAAGAACGAGCAGAAGCAAGAGCCAAACAAGAACTAGCCTGGGAGTTGGGTGGTAAAGAAGTTGAAGTTAGATTAGTGAACAGCGCACTTGTCAGTATTGAAATTGACGGCTATCCGGTAACTAATCCTATAGGATTTCAAGGCAAGGACGTTGTGGTTCAGCTTTATACGGCCTTTGCGCCAATGATTCATATAGGGGCCTTGGAAAAGACAGCTCAGGAATTGGACCTTGATCTACTGGCTGTAGCGGCTGAACCGTTTGCCGTAGCCAGAGCTGTTATAGGAGATAAACCCAACCAATCCCTAAGTGCTATTTTAATGGATGTTGGCGGCGGTACAACCGACATCGCTGTTATTAATGATGGTGGCGTTCAAGGGACTAAGATGTTTGGTATAGGTGGACGTGCTTATACGCGAGCAATCGAGAGAGAACTGAATGTCGAATTTGATCAAGCAGAAGAACTTAAGTTGGGTTTGAGCACCAATAAAGTGCCGACACAAAAGAGACCGGCCATTGAGGCTGCTCTTGGTAAGACAGTCAATGTTTGGGTAAGTGGTGTTGAACTAGCTCTTGGCGAATTCACAAAACTAGATCACTTACCATATCACATGTTCTTGTGTGGTGGAGGCTCATCATTGGACTTATTGATCGAAAGACTTGAATCTTCTGAATGGTATCGAGCCCTGCCCTTTACTCGTAAACCTAGCGTTCATCATATTCGACCGGAACAGGTAGTCGGTATTATTGATAAAACCGGAGCCGTCAACGACCATACTTTTATAACTGCGATGGGCTTACTGAGAGTTGGCCTTGACACGCTTCAGTTTAGTGAAAACACTAATAATTCAATCCGTGAAAAGATAGACAGGATGTTAAGAGTCTGATGACTGAGCCGAACAAAGACGTTATATACATAGATATTGATGACGAAATCACTGCCATCATTGATAAAGTTAGCGTCTCAAAAAACAAAATAGTAGCTCTGGTTTTACCAAAACGGGCTAGCGTGTTCCAGAGTATTGTTAATATGAAATTACTTAGCCGTAGTGCCGAGCAAGCCAAAAAACACTTAGTTCTTATCACTAGTGAGGCAGGTCTACTTCCTCTTGCTGGTGCTGTTGGTCTGCGAGTTGCCAAAAGCCTTACCAGTAAACCGGTTGTTCCTATAGCACCAGTCACTGGCTTGAACAACGAAGAGTCAATAGAAGAAGATCCATCTGAAGTAACGGTTGCAACTGCTGGCAATCGACCAATTGGCGAACTTGCAGCAATAGCTGGTGGCAGTACGCTTACCACAAGTGATGGCGTAGAAACAATAGAGATTGATAATGAAGAGGAACCAGTTGCCACTGAGTCACCAGAAGCCACAACTGGTCAGACGCCTACGATCAAAAAGAACAAAAAACTAAGAGTACCCAACTTTAACCGTTTTCGACTCTGGCTAGTTTTTGGTGTCCTAGGCCTGGGAGTAGTAATCTTGTTATTTTATCTCGCAAATATTGCCCTACCAAAGGCAACGATTGCCATCAAAACCGATGCCAGTAATGTAAATACCAATGTTAATTTTACCCTAGACACCGGAGCAAAATCGCTGGATACAACCCAAAACATTATCCCTGCTAAGCAGGTACAAGAACAAAAGACCTATACCCAAGCATCTACAACGACAGGCCAGAAAAACATCGGTGCTAAAGCTAGTGGAAGCGTCAGTATGTCGGCTAAAGAATGCAATACTTTTACGCCACCCGCATATATTCCAGCCGGTACCGGCATCAGTACTAACGGGCTAACTTTTATAACACAACAGGATACTACGTTTGGTTCACCTCAACTTTCAGGCTCAAACTGTATAAGCTATCAATCAAGTAGTGCGACACCGGTTATTGCCCAAAGTCCGGGAGTAGCCTATAACGTTGCTCCAACCACTTTTAGTGTTGCCGGCCGAAGTAACGACGTTACAGCTAGTTCAAACACTGCTATGACAGGTGGCACAGACGATATTGTCCAGGTCGTTGCCCAAGCAGATATAGATAGTGCAAAACAGAAAATCAGCACTACTGATACAAGTGTCCAACAGGATTTGGTTAATCAGTTGAGCCATGTAAAGTTATATGCTTTTACCTCAACCTTTAGTCCGGGGACTCCAACAATTACAACTAGTGCCAATGTCGGCGACACTGCAGACAGTGTAACCGTAACCGAAGTTGTTACCTATACAATGTTTGGTGCTAAGCAATCTGATCTACAAACTCTCTTAGCCGCAAATATAAATAGCCAGATCGACACTACTAAGCAGAGTATTCTTGATGATGGTTTGAATAGCGCTAGCTTTAAGACGTTAAATAATACAGCTACCACGATTCAACTTAATATTCAAACACTAGCAACTGTCGGTCCCGATCTGAGCGTTAATAGCATAAAAAAATTAGTAGCAGGTAAAAAAAGTGGCGATATAGAAACACTACTTAAAAGTAATCCCGGAGTCACCTCTATAGACGTTAAGTTCAGCCCTTTCTGGGTTACTACAGCTCCTCAGAAAGTCAGTAAAATCACGGTAATTATAGCTAAACCAACACAAACTGTGAATGCTCACTAATTCTTATCTAGCTTTGGATATTGGCCAGGTTCGTATCGGATTGGCCATTGCCTCAACCCAAAACCGTTTGGCCAGGCCGTTAATAACACTTAAAAATGACCATACTTTTTTAGATCGTTTGTTAGCCCTAGTCGCAGACAACAAGGCCAAGCTACTAGTAGTTGGTTTACCTCGGGGGCTAGACGGTCAAGATACAGCTCAAACCAGTTTTGTTAGACAATTTGCAACTACACTTAAGGAATATATTGGCTTGCCAATATATTTCCAGGATGAAGCACTTACTTCCAAACAGGCTGAAAACGAACTTATATCTAGGCGAAAGGCGTATACTAAAGAAGATGTCGATGCCTTGAGTGCGACATATATACTGGAAGATTTTCTGGGAGAGGTAGACAAAATCTAGATGACTAATTATTCTGCTCGAAATTCGCGTAAACTAATGCTAACAAAATTAATAGTTTTGCTAGGCGCAGTTTTTGTTTTACTAATAACTTTTACTTTGGCTATAAGACATGTTTATGACCTGAGTCTTGGCCCGGTTAATAATAATCCGAAAACGCAGATTGTGACCGTAAAGAGTGGTAGTTCAGTCAAGGAAATAGCTGACTTGTTGCACTCAAAGCATCTTATCCGGAATGCTTGGGCTTTTGAGTGGTATGTCCATGGCCAAGAGCTGACCGAAAAACTGCAAGCTGGTACCTATGCCCTTGCTTCAGATGAGTCAACGGCAAGGATTGTTCAGACCCTGACCTCTGGCAAGGTAACGACAAATCTTGTGACTATCTTACCCGGAAGGCGCATTGACCAGGTACAAGCCGATTTAATCAATGATGGTTTCAATCCATCAGCCGTAGACCATGCCCTACAGCCGGGTCTCTATACTGGATTACCGGTCTTGGCTTACAAGCCGACCAACGTTAATAGCCTAGAGGGCTTGCTATTCCCCGATACTTTTCAGAAAGCAGCCGACACTGATCCAGAAGTCATTATTCGTGAATCTTTGGTTGAAATGGGACAAAAAATCACTCCTAATTTACAGGTTGCTTTTGCCAACGAAGGCTTGAGCATTTATCAAGGCATTACTTTAGCCTCAATAGTTGAACAGGAAGTTTCCAAGCCCAACGACCGAACCCAGGTGGCCCAAGTTTTTCTAAAACGTTTAGCAAATGGCATGGTGCTCGGGTCAGATGTAACTGCTAATTATGGTGCTATAGCCGCCGGAGAGGCACCTTCCCTTAGTTACGATTCACCCTACAATACACTACTTCACAACGGTTTGCCTCCTAGCCCTATTAGCACGGTAAGCCTTAGTGCGTTGCAGTCAACGGCTCATCCGGCAAACACAGACTGGCTTTATTTTGTGACTGGAGATGATGGAACGACCTACTTTAGTCATACTCTTGCTGAACATCAAGCCTTAACAGCCCAGTACTGTCATAAACTATGCAACAATTAGCTAATGTCCAGAATCTTGACAACTGTCTTGACCCCTAGAATAAGCTTGTAATTCAAGTCAAATCTGATAAACTTTAATAGTAATATCTTGGTGCTTAAATTCATATCAAGCACAATATTATGCCTAGGGTGAAAACCCTGGACCCTTTTTGTTAACTTACTCTGGAGCAGTGTATTAGTAATACGACTTCTCGTAGTGCATATGTACGCTTGGCAGTTAATCCCAACATCCGGAATGCCAAGCTCTATAAGCGTCTGCTTAATCGTCTTGGTCGGCGAACAATCCATCGCCGTATCGTAAGGTGGGGCCTGGTTTGTAGTAATCTTTTGATTTTAATTGCAACTGCAACTTTTATTTTGTCTAATCAAAACAGTAGCCGAACAGTTAATGCTTCATCGCTTGGTGGTGTACCAGGCTCGGTTACTGCCGTTAACCCACTAGATCAATTGGCCTCAGCCGACGTGGCAGTTACGGTGGCTCGTCTCGATAGACTGCCTGAAGCAACCGCGATTACAAACCAAGCTGAGTCAGAGCAGGCTGAATTAGCCATCACTTCTGCCACAAGCACGGTGGCTATCAAGCCACAGGTCGTAGCTACTGCCTTTAAATCAAGGGCTGATATCCAAAACTATACGACTAAACCAGGGGACAGCCTAACCTCTTTGGCCGCAAAATTTGGAGTTACCTCAGACAGTATCCGCTGGTCAAACAACATAGCCAGTAACAACCTTGTGGCAAATCAGAAGCTAGTTATACCCCCAGTTAACGGTATTGTTTATGTAGTTAAAGCTGGTGATACTCCTGATAACCTAGCCTCAAGATTTAGCTCCAATAAAGACCAGATCATTGCCATTAATGATGCCGAGATTAGTGGACTTAAGGTTGGTGAACAAATCATTATACCAAATGGAACTATTGTCCAAATAAGTGCCCCGTCTTTTTACGCACTTTACGGTAGTAATGGCTATGACTGGGGTTACTGTACATGGTATGTGGCAACCCAAATAGCTGTGCCCAGCAACTGGGGTAATGCAAATACTTGGGCCTACTTTGCGGCTCTTAGTGGCTGGACAGTAAGCAGTGCACCAAGAGTTGGTGCTATTGCTCAAACCTCGGCAGGCTGGGAAGGACACGTGGCTATTGTTAGCGCCGTTTCGTCTGATGGTTCAATGATTAAGTACAATGATATGAATAACTACGGTGACGGCGGTGGCTTCGATAGAGTTGGCCACAGCGGCTGGGTACCGGCTTATCTTTTTGAGCACTATATTTACCACTAAGGCGGAATTCGTCAAATTACCAAAACAAGAGAATAACTGGATCATAAGACACAAACCATATACTCTTATAGCAGATGCATTTCATAGATAAGGTGCAAGTCCAAGCCAAAGCCGGTGACGGCGGTGACGGTAAAATCAGTTTCCGACGTGAGAAGTTTATTGCCAAGGGAGGTCCAAATGGTGGCGATGGAGGTGACGGCGGTGACGTACTTCTAGTTGCCAGTCGTAACCAAAACAGCCTGGTTCAATTTCGTTATCAGAAGGAACTGCGAGCCAAAGATGGTCATCCAGGCGGCAAAGACCGAAAGCACGGTAAAAGCGAGGCAGATTTAGAAATGGCTGTACCAGTAGGAACTATGGCTATTTCTGAAGCTGGTTTGACTATTGCTGATTTGACCAAAGACGGCCAAAAGGCAGTCATTGCTGTCGGTGGACGGGGTGGCTTTGGCAATGCTCATTTTGTCTCCTCAGTGCGTCAAGCGCCCAGATTTGCAGAGAAAGGCGAAGCTGGTGAGGAGCGTAGCCTAACCCTGGAGCTTAAAATGATAGCTGATGTTGGACTTGTTGGAGCGCCCAATGCTGGCAAATCAACACTACTTAGCAAGTTAAGTAATGCTCAGCCTGAAATTGCTGATTATCCATTTACGACCATTACACCGAACTTAGGAGTTGTAGACATAGACCATCACTCAAC
Source organism: Candidatus Dormiibacterota bacterium (assembly GCA_035534895.1). Taxonomy (GTDB): domain Bacteria; phylum Patescibacteriota; class Saccharimonadia; order Saccharimonadales; family UBA4665; genus DATLRC01. The sequence goes on along the minus strand of DATLRC010000018.1, from coordinate 33,259 downwards.
CATTCTAATGGCCGATATCCCCGGCTTAATTGAAGGAGCCGCCGCTGGCAAAGGACTAGGACACGATTTCTTAAGGCATATTGAACGGACAGCAGTTATTTTGCACCTAATTGATGCCTACCAAGATAATGTGGCTCATGCCTACCAGGTTGTTGTTAACGAACTAAAGGCTTATCAGCCCGCGCTTGCCAAACGCCCGGCTATTATTGCCCTTACTAAAGTGGAAGGTCTTGACACGGAAATAGTAGGCGACCTAAAAGACCAATTGAGGAAGGTGGTTCCCGAAAAGACATTTATCTGTGCAATCTCAGCTCATTCTGGTTTGGGAATTAAGGAGCTGCTGTTTGAAATTAAGAAGCAAGTCCAAAAAGTAGATCAGAAATCCAAAAAACAAAATCCAAAAACCATCAAACCAATACTCACCTTGGCTGACACGACTATTCAATGGCAGGTTGTAAAAGAAGACCACGTTTTTATTGTTAATGGATCCAAGATTGAACAATTTGCAAGAAGAACAGATTTTGATAATGACGAGGCCACTCAGCGATTGCGTGACATAATGAAAAAGATGGGTATTTTGCATGAGCTGGTTCGTCAGGGCATCGAACCAGGTCAAACGGTGCGTGTTGCCGCCATTGGTCAATTTGAATACTGATTGCTACACTGATAGCTAATCATGGTTGGCAGTTTTTTCTTTTACGATCTTGAGACATCGGGTCTTAAGCCTCGAGATGACCGGATAATGCAGTTTGGTGGCCAACGTACCGACTTAAATCTGAAACCAATCGGTAAACCGGTCAATCTTCTTATTAAACTGACTCAGGACACACTACCTAGTCCCGAAGCCGTTTTAATAACCGGCATTACCCCTCAGCAAACTGTGGCCGAGGGATTAAGTGAAGCTCAATTCTTAAAATACTTTTATCAACAGATCGTTCAGCCAAAGACTATCTTTCTTGGATATAACAATATCCGTTTTGACGATGAATTCATGCGGTTTTTACACTATCGCAATTTCTACGATGCCTACGAGTGGCACTGGGACAGTAATTGCTCTCGCTGGGATCTGTTGGATGTTGTCCGGATGTGTCGAGCACTAAGACCAAACGGTCTGAAATGGGCCTTTCAGGCAGACGGTAAACCGACTAACCGCCTAGAACAACTGACGGCGGTAAATAAACTAAAACATAATAATGCACACGATGCTCTACATGACGTTAAGGCAACAATTGAACTTGCCCGCTTGATTCACGCTAAGCAGCCAGACCTATTCGATTATTTATTGAGCATGCGACATAAGAAAAATGTCCAAAAGCTAGTTCAAGGTGGCCAACCCTTTATCTATACGTCAGGTCATTACCCAAGCCAATATCTGCATACCTCAGTCGTTGCTCTATTGGCGGAACAGCCTGAACAAAATAGCGCTTTAGTCTACGATTTACGTTACGACCCGCGACCATTCTTAAACATGACCGTTGATCAACTAATTGATGCTTGGCGTTTCACAAAAGATCAAAGCAAGCTGAGATTACCAGTCAAAACACTAAAGTATAATCGCTCTCCAGCGGTTGCACCACTTGGCGTGCTCCAAAACGAAACCACCAAGGAAGAATTGGATCTAGATCTGGCTACAATTAACCAACATCTTAAAATACTCAGAAAGGAGTCAAAGACTTTTGGACAGAAAATGCTTTTGGCAACAGTTCAACTTGATGAACGTCGAGCTATTTCCCAAACCGACCTAATCGATAATCAATTGACAGTTGATGCCCGACTATACGATGGTTTTTTAGATCAATCAGATCGAGAATTGCTAAGAGTTGTCCGAGCCGCCCGCCCCGAAGACTTGAATGGGCTTTTGTCTGATTTCCATGACCCGAGACTAAGAATTTTGTTACCGCTTTATAAAGCCCGTAATTTTTCCGATGAGTTGAGTGCTCAGGAGCGTACTGAATGGATCGATTTCATCAAGCGAAAGTTAGTCGGTGGAGAGACAAGCAGTCAACTAAGACAGTACCTGGCAAGGGTCAAAGAGCTCAACAAACCTGATCTACCTGATAAACAACGCCTACTCTTAGTTGAGCTTAAGGCTTGGGCCAATACAATTAAGACTGTGACAGAGCTTGGCTAAGATCAATATTTGATGAACTCTCTAGATTGTCATTAACTTGTGGCAGAACCGCTGGGCGGTGCTTTTGGTATAACCAAACTAAAGCTATACCATCAGCCATTAGTCCAATTAGATCAATCCATATTTTAAATGTGATTTGAAGATTAGTACCAGGTACTAACCCTAGGACCAGAAAACTATACATAAACGCCGCCTAACTTTTAATAAGATTCTACACCCAAATAGTCAAGAAGTCAAGAATAGTATATATTAACGCTTATGGCTTGCGCGGTATATTGATAAAAAAGATGTATATAAAGTTACAAAAACAGAAACATTATATGTTGAAGCTTGTGTTTAACGGTGTTATTCTATAAATGAATTACTTGCAAAAAGAAACAGGGAGATGCTGGTGTCAAGGAGACAAGTTCGACCGCGAGCAAACTTGAAGGGACGAACCTATCCAGCTGAATTCGGCGCTCGACATCCAGTAGTTTATAATAGCCTGCTCCAATATTTCTTTTCTGATTTGGACAGAGCCTGGGCTGACATTATCCCGGAACGAGAAGTAACTGACCAACATTTACGGCCACATTGGCATTCTCAATTTAGACTTTATGAAGACCCGAGTCGAGTTGGGATGACAGTTCTAGAGAAGCGGTTATCTGCCGAACATGCTCGCCGTAAACGAATACAGTGGAACAAACACGATGTCGCCAGGTTGAAGAATGAGATTCAAACTGAAATTGACCGACTTGAGTTTGATGATGGCGAAACCCACTTAATTGGTAGTAACGGATTCATGAATGTTGAGCTAACAACAATAGTTAGGGTCGGCGATGCCGATCGGCGTGGGGGTGGCCGAAAAGTGGCGGCTATAGTTAATCAATCTAGTCGCTGTGCCGAGCTATTTGTCCAAGAACACGAAATTATTACCAAGGGTCTAGGGCTAAATCTAAGAGGTTTTCGCTATCCCTATGAAGAATATGTGCCGAAGATGACCATGGGCCGGGTATTTAAGGAAGTTGGACCAGACAAGCTCGATGCTTGCATCCATGCCGCTCAGAACTTATTGCCCATAGTGGTGGCAGTTGAACCACTCCAATTTTTTGCCCAACAAGAAATTAGCTGATTTGATATTAGAGAGACTCGATTTTTATCTCCTAACAGAGTATAATATTGCAACCTGTAATGGAGCTTAAAGCGTGGCAGATGCGATTGTTGTTAAAGGTGCTCGTGAGCATAACCTAAAAAATATTGATGTGACAATACCCCGCAATCAGCTGGTTGTTATAACTGGGTTGAGCGGTTCTGGCAAGTCCAGCTTGGCTTTTGACACAATTTATGCCGAAGGCCAACGACGTTATGTTGAAAGTCTAAGTTCCTATGCTCGACAATTTCTTGGTCTTATGGAGAAACCGGATGTTGATCAAATTGATGGTTTATCGCCAGCAATCTCAATTGATCAAAAATCTACCTCTCGTAATCCACGCAGTACCGTAGCCACCGTTACCGAAATTTACGATTATCTGCGCCTACTGTTTGCCCGTGTTGGCGTACCACACTGTCCAATATGTGCTAAGGAAGTTAGTCGTCAAACTACTACCGCTATAACCAAGCAAGTTGAGGCAGCAAGCCCGGGAGCAAGGTTGATGATTCTAGCACCGGTAGTTATTGATAAAAAAGGTGCTTTTGAGCACATTCCTGAGCAATATCAACGAGCAGGCTTTGCTCGCGCCAGGGTAGACGGAGTTGTCTATACGCTAGATGAATTTCCGCAGCTAGATAAAAAATATAAACATACCATCGAAATAGTAGTAGATAGACTGGTTAATAATGAAGATAGCAAAGGTCGACTCAGTCAATCAGTTGAACAAGCGCTTGAAGTAGCCGAAGGACGACTGAACGTCATCAACGCCGAAACCGACGAAATTTTTAGTTATTCATTAATGTATGCATGCTTAGATCACCCCGATGTTCAGATCCCAGAACTAGAGCCGCGAACCTTCAGCTTCAACTCACCGCACGGTGCTTGTGGGGTCTGTACTGGTCTAGGATCACGTCTAGAGGTTGACCCTGAACTAGTCATCCCCAATGGTCGCCTGACAATAGCAGAGGGAGCTATTCGTCCCTATAACCGCATAAATGTCGATAATTGGTATATCAAAAAGTTGCAAGCACTTGGTGAACGCTATAATTTCTCACTGCAGGTACCAACTTCACAAATTAATCCCCAGAATTTACAACGTATCATGTATGGTACGGGTACTGAAACTTATCGAGTGGCTCTTGGAATGGGCCGTAGCTTTGAAACGACCTACGAAGGAGTTGTACCGAACCTTGAGCGTCGTCACCGAGAAACTGAAAGTGATTTTATACGTCGTGATATTGAACGCTTTATGCAAGAGAAACCTTGTCACGCCTGTCAAGGGTTACGTTTAAAGCCGGAGGTACTAGCTATAACAATTAGTGGCCAATCGATTATGTCAGTTTGTAGTCAATCGATTGATGATGCCCTGATTTGGGTGACTAATCTTAAGTTAAACGCCACTGATCAAAAAATTGCCCATCTGATCCTCAAAGAGATTTCAGCTCGTTTACAATTTCTCCAAGACGTTGGCTTAAACTACCTGACACTATTAAGAGGAGCTACAACCCTAAGTGGTGGTGAAGCCCAACGAATTCGTTTGGCTACTCAAATTGGTTCTGGTTTAATGGGCGTACTCTATGTTCTTGACGAACCGAGTATCGGCTTGCACCAACGAGATAATGCCAGACTGATCAGAACCCTAAAACACCTTCGGGATTTAGGCAATACGGTCATTGTAGTTGAGCATGACGAGGAGACAATTCGAACAGCTGATTTTTTGATCGATATTGGACCAGGCGCCGGTATTCATGGTGGCAGGATCATTGCCTCGGGTTCTCCAAAAGATGTTGAACGAGTTTCCGCAAGCATTACCGCCCAATATCTATCTGGCAAGAAAATTATTAATGTTCCGAAAAAGAGACGTTCTGGCAATGGTAAGTCACTTATTATTAAAGGAGCACGCGAAAATAACCTCCAAAATATTGATGTTGAGATCCCGCTAGGTAAGCTTGTAGTAATTAGTGGAGTCAGTGGCTCGGGTAAATCTAGTCTGATTAACGATATTTTGGCCAAAGAGCTACTTGCCAGACTACACCATGCCAGCACAGTACCGGGTCGGCACCAGGACATCATCGGCATCAAACAACTCGACAAAGCTATTATTATTGATCAGTCACCAATCGGTCGTACGCCACGCTCTAACCCAGCGACCTATAGTGGCTTATTCACACCAATTCGTGAGCTTTTTGCCAGCGTGCCAGAAGCTAGGTTGCGTGGTTATAGTGCTGGCCGTTTTAGTTTTAATGTTAAGGGGGGGCGTTGTGAAAACTGTTCCGGGGACGGCATTATTAAGATTGAGATGCATTTTTTGCCTGATGTTTATGTGTCCTGTGAAATTTGTAAGGGCCAGCGTTATAACAGTCAAGCACTAGAAATTCACTATAAGGGCAAAACTATTGCTGATACTTTAGCCATGACCTGTGAGCAAGCTCTTGACTTTTTTGGCAATATACCTAGCATTGCCCGTAAATTGCAAACTTTAGTTGATGTCGGCCTGGGTTATATTACGCTTGGTCAACCGGCTACAACCCTAAGCGGCGGTGAAGCCCAGCGAGTAAAGCTAGCCACTGAGTTATCGCGTCGTCCAACTGGACGCACCCTATATATTCTTGATGAACCGACAACTGGCCTACACATGGACGACGTCAACAAATTACTCGGTGTCTTACACGCTCTAGTTGATTCTGGCAACAGCATGGTTATTATTGAACATAATTTAGACGTCATAAAAAATGCTGATTGGCTAATAGATATGGGACCTGAAGGCGGCCAAGCCGGCGGTTTAGTGATTGCCCAGGGCACCCCCGAACAGGTTGCCAGATTCGCTAATAGCTATACTGGCCAATATCTAAAAAAGAGTCTTAATCGTTCTCGAACCGAACAGTAGGAAACATGTTTTTTAAACATTTTGAAACTTCTTCTCAACAAGAAATTCTCAAATGGAAAGCGCTCGAGCTTTTAATTTCCTTTCATGCCCTCAAATATCCTGAGCTTCATCCTTCCCGGCAGATTTTTTTATCCGAAGAGAATGGCACTATTGAGGAGCTAGATCTTCCCTCTCCTGAAGATTTTTTGCGGGCTAATACCAAAGCCTCAGAACGAGCTCTGTATATCAGGGATCTGGTTATGCCAATATGGTCAAGTCTGCAATTTAGTCCAGACCAAAGCTACGAAACACTTATTGACTACTGTCGGTCTCAACTGACCCAATTGGGGGAAGAAGACTTATTTAATACTCCTCACGGGCAGCCCTTAGCTGTTACCGAAATTTTACCTCCCCGTCCTGTAGTTGAGAAAATGCACGACGACTATATTGTTAATCGGTTGCGCCGTTGCTCGAGCCTTGAAGCATTTATTGATCTGACTTATCGAGATTAGCCGTTTTTGACTGTCTCCTTGTTTGCAAAGCCCTAAACAAGTGATAGGCACTTGGACCAAAAGAGACAAAGACAACAAATACAAAAGTAGCTAATACGTAATGGTCAATGTTTGGAATTTTAGTGCCAACGAAATAACCAAGTAAGGTAATTGCAGCTGCCCAGACTATATCGCCAAGAGCATCAAAAATAACAAATCTTGGGTAATGCATTTTACCGACCCCAGCGAGTAATGGCGAAAAGGTACGAATAATCGGTAAAAAATGAGCCAACAGGGCTGTTTTATTGCCATAAATTTCATAAAATTTTTCGGCTTTAGTAACGTATTCCTGCCGAAAAAGCAGCCCATTAGGTTTACGAAAGAGGCGTGGTCCAAGCTTATGACCAACCCAGAAACTGGTATTATCGCCAGCAATAGCTGCCGAGGCAATAACCACAATCGTCCAAATAAGAGGTAGTTTTCCTTGAGCCGCAAAGATACCGGCGCTTAAAAGTAGGGTATCTCCTGGTAAGAAAAATCCTACCATCAAACCGACTTCCGAAAAGACTACTATAGCTACAAAAGTTAGTCCCCAAATTTGGATTAAGTGATTGACGTCAAACACAACTTTTCAAGCTTACAGTTTTTAACTATCAACGTCTAGACCGATATCTGGTATAATGGTCATAAACAAGGAGAGGCTAAAAATCGTATGTCCCAGGATTCTATTTCTTTGACCCTTGAACCACGCGAGGTTACAGGCAAGCAAGTTAAGCATTTACGTAAAGCTGGAACTGTCCCAGCTGTAATTCATGACCATGGCCGGACATCGGTCATTGTCCAGGGCAACTATGCCGCAGTCTTTAAAGTATGGCAACAAGCAGGGAAACATCATCCAGTAGACGTTAAAGCGGGCGATAAGAGCTTTACGGCACTCATTAAGTCAGCTGAATTTGATCCTAAGAAGCACCAACTAGCCCACATTGTTTTTAACGCAGTTAACGTTAATGAAGAAGTGGAAGCTGAAATACCAATTCACCCAAGGTTTGATGAAGGCAACGAAGCTACTCCAGCTGAGAGAGCTGGCCTGTTAGTTTTAAGTCAGCTTGAAGCGGTACTTGTTAAGGCGACACCTCGTAATTTACCAGACGCCCTATATTATGACGCTGAAAAACTAGTTGAAATTGGTGATCATGCGACCGTTGGAGATCTTTTAGTTCCAGAAGGCGTTTCAATAGAGACTGATCTCAAGCATACCATTGCAACAGTTTTTGAACCTGGTGCCATGCAAGCGGCAAATGAAGCAGCTGGTGGAACAGTAGAAGAGGAAGTACCCGAAGAAGTAGCGACTGAAGAAGAGGCCGAACCAGATCAGGATACCGCCCCTGAAGAGACCAAATAGTCTCATCAGGGAGTAGAGTCCTCAAAATAACAATCCTCCCCCGGCATAGCTAAATGGGTATTTCTAGTCCTCCATGAAGCCACCAGACTGGTGAGCCCAAAGTTTCGCATAGCTGCCATTTAATCTAAGCAGCTCCTTGTGGGTGCCTTGCTCAATAATCGAGCCATCATTTAGGACAACAATACGATCCATTTTTTGAATTGTGCTCAATCGATGAGCTATTACGATGGCTGTTCGCCCCTCCATTAGTTTCCAAAGAGCATCTTGAACAAGTAACTCGCTTTCACTGTCAAGGGCAGATGTAGCTTCATCTAGTACCAGAATAGGTGCGTTTTTAAGCATTGCGCGGGCAATGGCTACTCGTTGTCTTTGACCGCCACTTAGCTTAATACCTCTTTCTCCAACCAAAGTATCATAGGCTTGGGGTAGCTCTGATATAAAGCCATCAGCATTAGCTAGTCGGGATATTGCTTCAATTTCTCGGTCTGAAGCACTAAGATTGCCGTAACGTATGTTTTCGCTCAAGGTACGATGAAAAAGAATCGGCTCTTGAGGCACATAAGCTATCTGTTGCCGCAGCTCGGTCTGCTTAACACTAGTGATATCTTGGCCATCAATCATAATTTGGCCAGACTGGACGTCAACATAACGGAGCAACAAACTAGTTAAAGTTGTTTTTCCACCACCGCTTTTACCAACTAAACCAACTTTTTCGCCGGGCTTAATTCTAAGCGATAAACCCTGGAATAACGGTCTTGAGTTTCTATGGTGACTGAATCCAATGTCTCTAAATTCAATTGCTCCTCGACTCATAGTTACCGGCAAAGGATTTTGATTATCGATAATCTCAGGCGGAAGGAGCAAAATTGTGGTCATTTCTGAAGCATCTCCGAGTGCTCGACTGATGTTTCGGGCTACTCGGCTGAACTGCCAGAGCCGGTCAACCATGCTGGTTGTATAACTAATCACAAGGTAAAGCACGCTGGCATTGGCATGGAGGCTGGTTACGGCAAAAACACCAAACAAAAAGGCGATAATCCTAAAGGAGCTAGTTATTGTATGGCTAATTGAGCTGTTTTTAAAGTCGGCTATCGATAATTCATGATAAGCTTGCCAACTAGCTTCAGCAACCTTACCAAAACGCTTAAGTTCATAATCTTCGTTGGCGAACGCTCGGACATTGCCAACGTTAGTGATTGTATCGGCTAATGAGGCTGTACGAGTACTTTCAGTTTCGGCGGCTCGGCGATTAGCCTGAAGAGTAATTTTTACCCGCCAACCCATAATTAATAGATATATGGCCACAACTATGAGCATGATCAGTGCAAATTGCCAGGATACTATCACTAAAACAGTTAGCGAAAACAATAGAGCAACAACGCCGGCAAGTACACTCCAGATCATTTCATCCATGAATTTCTCATAGCCACCAACAAATTTGTTAGCTTGCGACACCATTGCGCCTCCAAACCGGTCAGAATGAAACTTTTGACCCAATCGCTGCAGATGATCGAAGATATCGATAATCATATCTCTGACCGTACGGGTTTCAAATTCCCAAACCGCATATGTTTGAAGTCGCCAAAAGACCACAGCCATCAAGTTAAAGGCGATAAAAACAATTAAGTAAGGTCCAAACTGATCAAAACTCAGAAGCCGATGCAAAACGTAAGCGGACTGTAGTTTAATAAAAGCTCGGGAAATAATAAATGGCGGTATGATATCTTGAGAAATAACACCCAAAATTGCGCCAATGGTGCCCAGCCAAAAGAGTCGTTTATAATGCGTCGTGTAACGCCAAAAAATAGTCAATGTTTGTCTAGTTCGGAAATGTTTTTTCATAACGCCAGTCTCCTTTCTAGCGCAGGTTGGATAAATTTAAGATTTTTTATTGTCTGTTTAGCTTAAGATATTAGCAAACTCTGAGAGTAGCAAGTCAGACCGTTGATACATTTTGCGCCCCCATTTAATTGCTAAATAATGTTCTACATCTTATACTAAAGTGTTTGTAATTGCAATTAATTCATAGACAAGCATTATAGTTTTATGGAATATTATCCTGGACACTTTGAGCATCCTTTTGATTCACCTGAAAATGGCCCAAAAGACGAAGATAAGGACAAAAAAGATAAGAAAAAAACCGTTGGGCCGCTATTCCCAGAGAAAAAAGCTAGCTCTAAAGATGAAAAAACACGTTCTTCTGAAAAGACAACACGGTTTGAGGTAATAACAGATTTTCCCAAAGCCGAATCAGAAACCAAAACATATCTTAATCAACCAGAGTTGGCAGATGAAAAGGAAGCTCCCCTCGAAGAGCTTAGTGAGAACGAAACACTTCAGATTCAGCAACAATTGGCTAGCGATCGTCGAAGTGAAATAGATGAACAATTAACAGATATTAATTCAGAAGAGCCAGAAAATATTGGTGACCAGATAACTGATCAGTTTTTAGAAAAGGTTGAAACGGGTCAAGACATTGGCCAAGCCTTAACAGATACGATTATCGAACAGGATCTGGATATAACCCAAGAAGCTTTACCGCCTCCTCCCGTTGACGAAGCAGTAGACAATATAGTTGCCCCAGATGAACAGAAATCAACAGAAACTGTTGAACCAGTACCACTGACAGGCTTAAATGATGACCCAAACAGGATGCCAATGGTTTTTAATGGGGCACCCAGAGTAACTCCAAACAGTGAACCAAAACAGGAAGCCAATCCTTACTTATCAAACAGACAGCAGCCACTAACATACTCCGAAAGTCGTCCAATAAACCAGGCACCACTAGAAAACATTGTCGACTACCTCATTGGACGCCGCAGGGACCGTATTAAAGCCGAAAGACGATTTTTACCAATTCAACAAAAACTGGAACGTCGAGTCGATAGCCTACAATGGCAGCTGAGCGACGGTGAAGCAAAATTACGTCAACTAGCGATTGATAGACTCAAAAGAAACGATTCACTTAAAGAGGGAAAAGCAATTGGCCAGAGGGGGACTACGGTGGCCGAACGTCTCCAAGCCAGTAAGACTGAATCACGTATTGGGCTTACTAAACCTAGACGGGCTGAACATCTGGGACACGTAGTGATTGATGCAGAATCGGGACGACAAAAGGAGAAAATAAGTGTCTCACAAATCGAAACGATGAATCTCCAAAACTTGCTGGTTATAAGTGATAAAATCATAGTCGAAGGAGCTACTTTGCGCCAAGTTTATGGAGCTCACTTAATCGGAGAACGTAGCTTACGCTATTTAGTAATTGAGCACTTAAGCGGCAAAGACATCGGAAAAAGCCTTAAGCGCGAAATGGTTGAGCATGAGATTGACTTTGAAAGAGACCCAGTTCTACGCGATCGACCAACAAAATCAGCTGATCCAGATACTACCGATAAAGGTAAACAAGCACTTCAGAAAATGCTTGAACAAGCCGGTGTGCCAATCGTTGAAGACGAATTACTGTCCATTACAAAGCTTCAGATCGCACGCGATGAAGTCCTTAAAGAACGTGCTGCTCAACGACGCCAAGTAGTAGATGTCGTTTTAATAACTACTATCGCAAGCTTAATAGTGGTCATTATTTTTCTGATCAGCAGACGATAACCAGTTATAATCTAAATCATGCAGAAAATAATTCTCTTTTATAGATTTACACCGCTCGTTGACCCAGAAGCGATACGTCTTTGGCAGCGTAACATTAGCGAACAGCTCAACTTACGGGGACGGATCATAATATCAAGTCAGGGCATTAACGGTACTCTAGGCGGGGAGGTTAATCAGCTAAAAACCTACATCAAGTCAACTAAAAGCTACCCCGGATTCAAGTCAACTGTCTTCAAGTGGAGTCCGGGTGAGCGCCAAAACTTTCCAAAATTATCAATTAAGGTGCGAACCGAAACAGTTACTTTTGGCGTCAATGAAGAATTAAAAGTCAACCAAACGGGTGTCATTGGTGGCGGAAAACGTCTTAACCCAGACGAAGTGCACCAATTAGTTAAGAAACGCGGGGATGAGGTAGTCTTCTTTGATGGACGCAATGCTTATGAAGCGGCCGTTGGCAAGTTCAAAAATGCAGTTATACCAGTTATCGAGCATAGTCGTGATTTCGCCGAAGAACTTAAGGATAAAAAATACGATCCTATCAGGAACAAAGCAGTAATTACTTATTGCACTGGTGGAATTCGCTGTGAAGTTTTAACAGTTCTTATGAAAAACCGGGGCTTTAAAGAAGTCTATCAGCTTGATGGCGGTATCATAACCTATGGTCAAAAGTACGGTGATAACGGACTTTGGGAAGGTTCTTTGTACATGTTTGACGGCCGTATGTCGACACAATTTAGTAACAAAGCCCGACACATAGCTCAGTGCCTATATTGTAATGCCAAAACGAGCAACTATATTAATTGTGCTCTTAAAGCCTGCAACAAATTGATCTTGGTTTGTAAAAATTGTAAACAGCAAACGGTCTGCCAGGAATGTCAAGCTAACCAATTGGCATAAATGTATCGGATATGTCAAAATAATATCTATGGAAAGTTATAAATTCGCAGATCCAAGTCCCCAAGAAAATGAATCTAACGAGGTTAGCAAACATCTTGGTGATGTGGCTGCCGAAATAGCTGGCACCATAGCTGATAGTGATAGCCCTGAGAAACGAGCGGAATTGCTCGAGACCATAAATCTTCGGCTAGAAGCTGCCGGAATCGTTGTCCTAGATACCGTTAATAGTGACCATCGTTTAGGTGCCCGCAGCGGGCGCACACGGGGACAAGTCTTATTCGATATGGCAATCAGAAAAAGTAGCAGACGAAGTAATTTACTATAGCGGTACAATTAAGGGTGTGAATCAGCTAGAGACTAAGCTAAAAGATTTGCCTCAATCACCCGGGGTTTACTTTCACAAGGATAAAACCGGAGAAATTATATATATTGGCAAAGCAGCAGTTCTTAAAAATAGAGTAAGACAATATTTTCAAAAATCTCGGCTGCGTGACCCAAAGACAGAGGCTCTGATTAGCGAAATTGCAGACGTTGATTGGATGGTTGTTGAAAGTGAGCTCGAAGCACTCTTTTTAGAAGCCGAAATGGTTCGTCGCTACCTACCCAGATATAACATTCTACTGCGTGACGACAAAGCTTTTGTTTATATTCGCATTGATTATGAAAGCGATTTTCCAACAGTATCTACAACTCGTCGGCCATTAGACGACGGAGCGCGATACTTTGGACCTTACAGCAGTCAGGCAACCATTAGCCAGGCATTAAAACTTCTCCGCCATGTTTTCCCTTATTCAACCCGCAAAATCGTCGGCCAACAGAGAGCCACTCTTCATTATCATTTGGGTCTTGACCCTGGCCTTGAGGAAGGGCGAACTTTACTCGATGATTATCGAGCAAATTTAAGACGTTTGATGCAGGTCATCGAAGGCAAACGTAAGTCTATTGAAAAAGAGCTTAAACACGACATGGAGCAAGCGGCTGCTGCGCAAAACTTTGAATTAGCTACAAAGCTAAGGAATCAATTATATGCTCTGCGCCGTCTAAATCAGCAAGTAGTTTTCGGCGATAAAGAATTTTTGGATATCAGTAAAGACCATGCTCTGAATGAATTAGTTAACCTGTTAAGCTTAGACAGTTTACCTCGCCGTATTGAGGGATATGACATCTCTCACCATCAGGGTAGCGATGTAGTCGCCAGTATGGTTGTTTTCACTAACGGTACTACCAACAAAGCCAATTACCGTAAATTTAAAGCATCTAACAATAAAAACAATGATTTTTACAATATACACCAGACTATTAAGCGACGTCTTAGCCAACGCAATATTAAAGCCTGGGGTAAACCCAATTTTGTACTTATAGATGGTGGCAAAGGACAACTCGATGCGGCAATTAAGGCCCGTGATTTAGCTGGCCAGTCTCAGATTCCATTCGTAGGGCTGGCAAAACGCCAAGAACAAATCGTTTTTCATAACCGGGCCAGTAACGTTACTCTCAACCAAGAGATTTTAAAAAAATTGGGTGGCTCCATCGATATAAGTCGTGACTTCACTCTCATAAACTTGCCGCAAAGCACAAATTTAATCAAACTATTACAACGAATCCGTGATGAATCACATCGTTTTGCAATTAGCTATCACGCGGTACTTAAAGGCAAACGTCAAACAGCCAGCATTATTGAGGAAATACCTGGTATCGGGGAGGCCAGTCGGAAAAAGCTAATCAAGACATTTGGCAGCCTAAGAGGGGTTAATCATGCAAATTCTAGTCAAATAGAAGCTGTCTTGGGTCAATCTAAAGCCAAACTGCTACAACAATATCTTAATTCTGACCCAGCTAGGCAGGGCTGAGTATTGGATAAGAAGATAATTGCTTAACTTGTTGACTTGGGTCTATACTGGACCAGGTTATGGAAGAGCTCTTTGGTCCGGATTTCTTTGCTGGCAATCGAACAAAATTGAGGCAACTATTTACAGGCACAGCACCGATTGTAATAACTGCTAACGGTCTCCTGCAAAGGGCCGCAGACAGTAATTTTTTATTTGAGCAGGATGCAAATTTTTGGTATTTGACCGGTTGTCAATCTCCAGACGTGACACTAGTTATTGACAAAGACAAGGAATATCTAATTGTACCGACTCGTGAACCGAGTCAAGAAATTTTTGATGGTCGTATTGATATTGATCTCTTGCAGCGTCAATCAGGTATCACATCGGTCTTAAGTGAAGTTGAGGGTTGGAAACTGCTGACCAGTAGGCTAAAGAAAGCCAAGCATGTCGCAACCATTGCCGCCGCACCTTCCTACATCGAGCCTTATGCAATGTATAGCAACCCAGCCCGGGCTAACTTAATCACCAAAATTCGTAACAAGAATGACAAACTTGAGTTACTTGACCTGACAACGCATCTTACTCGGTTACGTATGGTTAAACAAACGCCCGAAATAACTGCCATTAAAACAGCCATTGATATTACTATTGCTTCTTTCAGAGACGCCATAAAGCCAACTAAGCTTACTAAATACACTCATGAGTACCAGATTGAAGCAGAACTGACTAAAGGATTTCGACGTCGGGGTGCGAGAGGACATGCTTTTGAGCCGATAGTTGCTGGTGGGCCTCGGGCTTGCGTTCTACACAATATTTCCAATAGCCATCAGCTAACAGCTAACGAATTAGTCATAATCGATGTTGGTGCTCAGTTTGGTCATTATGCTGCTGACATAACGCGCACTGTTTCCTTAGAGACAGCTAGTCGTCGTCAGGCGGCTGTCTATGGCGCTGTGCTTGAATGTCAAGCGTTTGCTCTTAGTTTGCTAAAACCTGGTGTGGTGCTCAAAGACTACGAACAACAAGTGGAACATTTTATGGGCGAAAAACTACGCGAACTAGGTCTTCTAAAAAATATTGAGCATGCAGATGTTCGTCGATATTATCCTCATGCCACCTCACACTTTTTGGGTTTGAACGTCCACGATGTTGGTGACTATGCCCGCCCTCTCGAAGCCGGTATGATAATAACGGTTGAACCGGGAATATATATTGCTGACGAGGCGCTTGGGGTTCGTCTTGAAGACGATGTTCTAATCACGGAAACTGGCGTTGAAATACTGTCAGGCCGCTTGCCGAAGGAACTCGGGTAAACTACAATATAACTAATGAAATCGCCTTTTGTTCGGTTTTTTGTGCGCTGGCTAGTATGTGGTTTAGGTCTTTGGATAGCAGCAGGCTTGCTGGGCTCAAGTATTTCTTATGGTCGTATCCGGGATATCGTTATAGCTGGCTTGGTACTGGCGGTCATTAATATTATTATTAAGCCAATTTTGGTCGTTTTTTCACTGCCAGCCATCTTGCTTACACTCGGACTATTTATGGTCATTATCAATGGGTTGACCGTTTTCCTTGCCAGTAAGCTTTATACGCCACTGCATATTACCAATTTTTGGGCGGCAGTTTTTGCCGGTATGGTCATTGGTTTAGTAAACTACTTAGTAACTGCAATCTTGGAGGGAAAATGAGCTTTTTTAACTACTTAGCGATTGGTTCAATGCTTCTGATGACACTTTTGATTTTAATTCAAACCCGGGGAGCTTCAATTGGTGCAGGTCTGGGGGGAGCAGGGGAAGTTAACACAACTCGTCGGGGCACCGATAAAACTATTTTTCAACTGACAATCATAAGTGCTCTTGTTTTTACTGTTTCGTTAGTGCTCGGGATCTTGGCGTAAATAACCGGTCACAAACAAATGCAAGTTTTTCTTGATAATCTTTGGCTAAGAAATGCGATTTAGACTCTATAGACTGCGCCTAAGACGCCAACTTAAAAAACAACGTCGACAGGTTGAAGATTTTGGCTTACAAGCTGAAGAAAATCTGGAACGTCACTTTTTAGAACGCTTTGACCGTCTATTATTAGTCCGCCGCTTTGTAATAGGATGGTTACTCTTGTTCTTGCTCTTACTAGGCTGTGGCCTATGGCAATTAGTTGCCCTGAGCAGTTTTTATCAAGCTGAACAGCCAGTCCCTGGAGGTGTATATAGTGAAGGCTTGTTGGGCTCTTTTACTACCGCCAATCCACTTTATGCGACCAATGATGTCGATACGACTGTCTCAAAATTAATTTTTGCTGGTTTATTCAAATATGACAACCAAAATAAATTAGTTGGCGATTTGGCCAGTAGTTATAGTGTTGATAGCAAAGGGCTAGTTTATACCGTGAAGCTTAAGCCCAATCTGACCTGGCAAGACGGGACCCCCCTGACCAGTGCCGACGTCGTCTTTACTTATGACGCTATCCAAAATCCCGATGCTCGATCTGTACTTGAAAATAGTTGGCAGGGCATTAACGTAAGTGCACCAGATCCACTAACAGTTCTGTTTAGGCTGCCTAATCCGCTCGCCTCCTTCCCATATAATCTGACAAATGGCATTCTGCCCAAGCATCTGTTGAGTGGGATTCCGATGGTTGATCTTCGATCTGCCGATTTTAATACCAATCATCCCATTGGGGCTGGGCCGTTTGAGTGGGCTGCATTTCAAGTAAGCGGCAGTGATCCAACTAATGCCCAGGAGCAAGTGGCTCTCAAGCCTTTTAACAAATACCACGGCAGTGCTCCAAAATTACAAGAGTTTATAGTTCACTCATTTGCCAGCAAAGACCAACTCATACAAGCGTTTGCTGGCAATCAGCTTACGGCAATCTCCGGTATCAACAGCTATCCGTCTCGTTTTTCAAAAGATAAATCGATTAATATCCATCAGCCACTATTAACTGCCGCAACAATGGTTTTCTTCAAAACATCTTCAGGTCTTTTGGGTGATCAAAGTGTTCGTAGAGCTTTAGTTCAGGCAGCTCAGCCTGCAAAAATTATAGCTCAGCTAGGCTATAACACGAGGCCAGTGCGTGAGCCATTGCTTGAAGGACAACTAGCCTACGACCCAACTTATGCTCAAGCGGGGTATAATCTAAAAGCTGCTCAAAGCATACTTGATCAAGATGGATGGAAGATCGGCAAAAACAGTATTCGCTATAAAAACGGTCAACCGTTGGCCTTTAGTTTAGTGGCACCCAATACTCTTGAATACCAGATGGTTACTAAAGAGTTAACCGAGCAGTGGCGTCTGCTTGGCCTAAAACTCTTGGTTCGTCTGGAGGCCAATCAGGATTTTAGCAGCACCTTAGCTTCTCATGACTACGATGCAGTACTTTACGGTATCTCAATTGGTGTTGATCCCGACGTGTTTGTTTATTGGGATAGTTCCCAGGCTAATATTCTGGCCCCAAATCGTCTCAATCTCTCTGAATACAAATCAACGGAGGCCGATAGTTCACTTGAAGCTGGCCGTACCCGACTTGATCCAGCCCTCAGGGTTATTAAATACAAACCCTTTTTGCAAGCCTGGCAAACTGACTCCCCAGCTCTTGGACTTTATCAGCCACGATACCTCTATCTGACTCACGGAACGGTTTATGGGTTAACAGACCACAGTCTTAATACTCCCACAGATCGTTTTAATAACGTTGAAAATTGGATGATCCGTAGTGCCAAGGTGACAGACTGAGCAATTTGAATTTTAGGCCCAAAACAGATAAGATACGAAGGGTATATTAAGTGCTTTGGGGATGTGGTGAAATCGGTATACACGCTAGCTTCAGGAGCTAGTGAGAGCAATCTCGTGGAGGTTCAAGTCCTCTCATCCCCACCACTTTAGTTACCCCATCGAAACAGGTTTAAGGTTAGGCCAGAGGCTAAAATATGTTATCATTTTTGATATCAATGACTGATCGTTTGAGCGTGAATATATGACTAAAATTGCCCACTATTTACAGGAACACCTTGTTGGTGAAGTTATGACATCAACTGATGCTCGTCAATTTTTTGCCACTGATGGCAGTGTTTTTAGTCTTCAACCGACAGTTGTAGTCTATCCGCGCAATGAAAACGATATTCGTAAAGCTACTCGCTTTACCTGGCAGCTAGCTGAAAGAGGACGGGTTATACCGATAACGGCTAGAGGTTCGGGAACAGATCAAGGCGGGGCAGCCCTAGGCCAGGGCATAATGTTAGTTTTTCCAGCTCATCTGCACCGCATTCTGGAGTTAGACACTAAATCGGGGGAAGTGACCGTAGAACCAGGCATCAACTATGGCAAGCTACAACAAGCACTCATTACGCATAATCGCTTTCTACCGCCATATCCGGCTAGCTTAGAGTTCTCTACCGTTGGTGGGGCAGTGGCTAACAATGCCGCCGGCGAGAAAAGCTTAAAATATGGTGACTCAAGGCACTACGTTAAAGGCCTCAGAGTGGTCCTGGCCAATGGTGAGGTTATAGAGACAGGTCGATTAACCAAACGTGAACTTAGTAAGAAACTTGGACTATCAACATTTGAGGGCGAAATTTATAGAGCAGTTGATACTCTTCTTGAAGAAAACAAAGATGTCATTCACGGCATCAACTTTAATATAACCAAAAACGCAGCTGGTTATGAGATTGTTGATATTAAGCGAAAAGATGGCTCATTCGATCTAACCCCCCTGATTGTTGGTAGTCAAGGTACTCTGGGAATCATTAGCGAGATAACTCTGACAACCGAGCCCTATCGTCCGGAGACAGTCCTTTTGCTAGCAACATTTGAGAATCTTGAAAATGCCCAAGCTGCAGTTAATGAATTGCGTGCTCGTCCAGAGCTACCAAGCGTCATGGAGATGGTTGATAGCAGCTTATTAAAACAAGTTAATGCCGCCAATCCCAACCAGCTCAAAGATATTATCCAGCCACCGTTTCCAGCAATGTTGATGTTAATCGAATTTGACAACGTGACTGATCGTCATCAGAAGAAAGCACTTAAGAAAGCCCAGAAAACTTTAGAAAAGTATGCAACTTCCCATATTCTGGAAACAGAATCTGATCAGCAAGAGAAACTTTGGAAAGTGCGACACGCTGCGGCAACATTAATTGGCCAAGCTAAGGGCTTTGTTAAAGCGGTACCGATCATTGAAGATGGTATTGTTCCACCTGATCGTTTGCAAGAATTGATGATCGGCATCAACGACATCTTTACTAGAAATCATCTGGAGATGGCAGTTTGGGGTCATGCTGGAGATGCCAATCTGCATGTTCAGCCGACGCTTAATCTTGGTCAAGTCGGTGACCGCCAAAAGGCGTTTCGGTTGATGGATGAGTATTATAAATTAGTCATTGATCTTGGTGGGAGCACGACAGGTGAGCACGGTGATGGTCGCCTAAGAGCACCATACCTGGAAAAACTATACGGAGTCGAAGTCTACAGCTTGTTCCAAAAGATCAAACAAATCTTTGATCCCTACGGAACTCTCAATCCCGGTGTTAAAATTAACGTCACTCTTGATGATATTAAGCCCCTACTTCGGCAGGAGTTTAGTCTCGGCCAATTCTATAATCATTTGCCACATAGTTAAATCTTGAGTTTTCGACTCAAAACAGATAAGATAATTGTGACTTCGAGTGATTTAGGCTGGCGGACGTGGCGGAATTGGTATACGCGTATGCTTGAGGTGCATATGCCGCAAGGCTTGGAGGTTCAAGTCCTCTCGTCCGCACCAACATGGTACAATTTATAAAATGTAAGGGTGATTAGCTCAGTTGGCTAGAGCATCTCGTTTACACCGAGAGGGTCGGGGGTTCGAGTCCCTCATCACCCACCATTTTCGAATTTAATTCACATCAGGACTTAGACTATTTGCGGGAATCTGCTGTTTGCGTATTACTGAGCTTTAGCAATACATTGTCAGAAGTTATTAGAACCATACTTTCTACTTGTGACTGTGCTATTAACATACGATCAAACGGGTCATGTTTACGTAGTGTTGGAAATAGGGTTAGTGCATCGGCGTGCTTAATGTCAAAAGACAGGCTTTTTAGGCCTGCAGCTGAAATGTCTTCAGCTAAACTATCCTCAGATTGAAGTTTTCCTAGCATCGTTTTAATCCGAATTTCTAAAATGTTAACTGATGAGGCGTATACTTCATCTGCATTCTCTATGAGTTGTTTGGCTTTAGCCCCAAGTGAAGCACCATCAATATCCCCAAGTAGCCAAATTAGGGCATTCGTGTCTAGAAGAACCTTCAAGACTTATCCCAGTCCTTTCCATAAAACATTTCTTGAACATCGGCATCTAAGTCGCCATGCTGTTTATTCATATAGGCAAGCTTACCCTTAGCAGTGCCAAAAGTTATCTGTGTTTTTTTAGGTTCTGCCGCCATAAGCACAACTTCTTGTGTCCCATAGCTACCTATGTATACAGGCGTACCTGCTTTTGCTTGTTTAATATATTTGGACAAATTTGTCTTTGCATCATAAATGCTGACTGTATTACTCATAACCTTAAGTATATAGAATGAACTAGACTAAGTCAAGTCAATTTTATCATTATTAAATAGCTAAATTACTCTAATTCCCACTATCTCAGCATAACTAGAGCTGTTACGTCATAATAAACTAGTCCTAGTTGTTCTAGTTCTTCAGCGAGATCAATCAAACAGGTTAGTAAGGGGTTCCATCGAACTGTCTGACTGCCCACCAGTTTATGAATTAGCTTTGATGAAAAGTCAAGGCTAATCTTATGTATATCGCTCAATCAGTCTATTGACATCATTATATCTATTTGATATCCTTTTAATATGAGTAATACATCGACAATCCACGTACCAGTAGAGCCAACAGTGCGTAAGCAGTTTACTGCTAAAACAAAGCAACTTGGCTTTGATTCTGCCCAAGCATACCTTAGGGTTGTAATTAAAGCTGTAGTAGACGGTCGTCGTATAGATTTTAATTTGGATGATTGGGGTGAACCCAGTGACGAAGCGGCAGAACGTCTAAACAAAGCCGCTGAAGAGGCTAAAAAGGGTCATAACTTATCTGGTCCCTTTAAAACCGTTGACGCTTTCATGAAAGATCTATAGACATGAAACCTATCAAGCGGGATAAAACGTTTGAAAAACACTTTAAGCAACGAATCAACCCGAACGATAAATTGGTTAAACTGTTTGGGCAGAGACTCGAGTCGTTTATTAGTGGTGAGCTTGGTTATCCTCTCTACGATCATGCGCTCACTGGTAAGCTGAAAAGCAAGCGGGCTTTTTCTGTAGCCGGAGATATCCGAGTTGTCTATATAGAGCTCGAAGACTATATTGTCTTCCTTGATGTAGGAAGCCATAATCAAGTCTATAGGTAGAGCTCTAGGCTAACCATGGTTAGTGCTTGTAATTTCAACATAGTTAATGGTCTCCGATCGGAATATACAACACCTAGGTCTTCTAGTTTTTCGGATAAGTGTATTAAACTATTTAGCAAGGGGTTCCATCGAACCACCCCACATCACTCACCAAAATTATTTGATAACCCCCTAGAAATGCCAGCCATGCAATAGGCGCCATTGCCAGGAAGGGGGTGCCAGTGGCCGCTGAAGAACAACAGCTGTTTCCTCGGGAGTATTACCAACAGCAGGGGCTAACATTAATTTACCAACAACTTGCCCGCTAGCAAGTGGTGCCTTTTGTGGCTCCAAAGACAAGCTAAGGCTAAACGGTGTGCCTTTCCAACCAAAGGCCGCAAGGCTTTTAGCAGCCACAATATTAACACTTGTCCCCCAAGGTGTATTAACGTAACCGACCACATTTCCGGCCGAGATAACTGTTTGCTCACTAAAATTAGCCTGGGCTGCGGCAAGCAACGGCGGAGCATTTCTTATTGCTTGCCCTAAACTAGGTGCGCCCATAATAGCTACTACTAAGGTAAGTCGGTGATTATCGACCAGGGTATAGTTTCCGGCAACTACGTAGACCCCGCCAGCCTGGTCTGTATTACCCGTTTTAATTCCCAAAATACCATCCTGGCCAACTAAAGAATTGAGATTGCGGATTGTGCCAGCCACCGGTATAGTAGCCTGGGGTTGAGATACAATCTGAGCCAGAACAGGCTGCTGAAGAGCTATTTCTCCCAGGCTAACCAGATCAGATGCCGTACTGACTGTAGAGGCTGAAAAACCGCTTGCGTCAGCTATGGTAGTAGAATGCAGGCCAATCTGCTTAACGTAGCTATTGGCATAACTGACATAGGCTGGCAGCGAACCAAAGGCCCAAAAAGCTAAACTATCGGCCAGATTATTAGCTGAAGGCAGCATCATAGCTTGAAGCACTTGATATTCACTGATCTGCTCACCGTAATTGACCGGCACAACTGAACCGCCACCAGCTACATAAGCTTGATAGAAAGCGATATCTTGATTACCAATGGTTAGCTCTGGACCCTGCTGGCCTAGACTAAGTGGCATTTTTTGCAAGACCGCTAAAGCGGTTACTAGTTTGGCAACGCTGGCTGTAGGTTGAGGAGCTTGGCTTCCATGGGTTGCCAATACCT
The DNA here is from genome assembly GCA_035534895.1 of Candidatus Dormiibacterota bacterium. Classification (GTDB taxonomy): domain Bacteria; phylum Patescibacteriota; class Saccharimonadia; order Saccharimonadales; family UBA4665; genus DATLRC01. The sequence continues at coordinate 10,342 of DATLRC010000018.1, read as the reverse complement.
GATAACCGCTTGCACCAATCGCCGCTTGCCCGTAATTTGGCCAGGGCAGGGGATTAGATGAACTACTAGCCAGTGTTGACACGATGCTTATTGGTTTAAGTGGTGATAGGGGTCGGTTTAAGGCCCAAACTGAAAAGGCCGTGCCTAGCAGCAAAATGGTGACCACCATAAGTAATAAAAAACGGCGCATTTACTTTTTAATGATACAACGCTTTGGGGTCTATTGCTGTATACTTTATAGATAGTAAATGAAGGAGATCAAATGATGTCAGTCTTAATTATTATCGCTGTTATTCTTGTGCTAATAGTACTCTTTGGGGCCACAATGTATAACGGCCTGGTACGCCTTAATCAAAGAGCGCAGGAAGCCTGGAGTGACATCACAGTTCAACTGAAAAGACGCTATGACCTGATCCCTAACCTGGTAAATAGTGTTAAGGGCTATGCTGCTCACGAAAAAACAGTTTTTGAAGATGTTACGAATGCCCGAAGTAATGCTTTAAGTGCTCAAGGAGTGGCTGCCACGGCCAAAGCCGAAAATCAGTTCTCACAAACCCTAAAAAGTTTATTTGCCGTAGCCGAAAACTATCCTGACCTAAAAGCGACCGAAAACTTCCAACAGTTACAAGCCGAACTGGTTGACACTGAGGATAAGATTCAGGCTTCACGTCGTTTTTATAACGGTGTTGTGCGAGACTTTAACTCGAAGCGTAAAACTTTTCCAACCAATATTTTTGCAAACATGCTTGGTTTTAAACAGGACAAGGAATTCTTTGAGCTTGATGAAGCCGAGCAAGCTCAAGCCGAAAAACCTGTCGACGTAGAATTTTAATTTAAGCATAAAGAATCCGACCTTCCATGTATAGTCAGATTGCTGCCAATAAACGAAGAACCATAATCGTATTGATCGGTTTTCTGGTTTTTGTGGCTCTAGTTAGCTGGCTGTTCGTAAAGTATCTAAATGGTACGCCGGACCTTTTTTACGGAGTCATAATCGGTTCGTTATTCTATGCCCTCATTACCTACTATTCTGGGGCCAAAATGGCTCTGGCTGTTAGCGGTGCTCGTCAGATACAAAAACAAGACAACATAAGGCTCTGGCGGATTATTGAAAACTTGAGTATCACCGATGGCTTGCCTATGCCTCGAGTCTACATAATGGACGATCCCTCTCCTAACGCCTTTGCCACTGGCCGTGATCCGAACCATGCAGCCGTCTGTACCACCAGCGGGTTACTGGAAATGATGAACGACAATGAACTACAGGCTGTATTTGCCCACGAACTAGGACATATTAAGAATTACGATATTAGAGTCAGCATGATTGCCTTTGCCCTAACGGCGGTTATTTCTTTGCTGGCCGACATCATACTGCGCCTAACCTGGTTTGGTGGTGAAGATAGGGAAAACGGCAACCAGATTTTCCTGCTACTAGGTATTATTGCAGCCATACTGGCACCGATAGTTGCTACTCTAATTCAATTGGCAGTCTCTAGGCAAAGAGAGTACTTAGCAGATGCCACCAGTGCTCTAACTACTCGTTACCCCGAGGCCTTAATTAGCGCTCTCCAGAAGATTGATGACCGCGGCAGTGTACTCAAAAAGCAAAATACGGCTACGGCTCACCTTTTTTTTGTTAATCCCCTAAAAGCCCATAGCCTTGCCAACTTATTTAGTACCCACCCCCCAATCAAAGCGCGCATTATTCGCTTACGTGAGATGGAAACTCATGCCTAAGGTCACTAAAAAAGGACGACCCAAAACGACCGTTAAGTCGGCAAACCCCAAGCGTCCAGTTAAGCTTATTTCTGTTTGGCAACTGAGCAAAAAAGGATTGATTACAATAAGGCAACACAAACAACTTTTTGGCGGCATAATCCTTATTAATGGAATTCTGACAGTCATTTTGGTACAGGGCCTAGCCAGTACTAACGTCGGTAGCTTAAAAGCCCAGTTTGATCAGGCATTCAGCGGGCACTTTGGTCAGCTGGCTTCCAGTCTATCGGTTTTTGCAATACTTATTGGATCATCAGGTAATGGTTCCAGCGGGACCGCCGGAGCCTATCAGTTTTTTCTAACATTAATTACTAGCCTAGCCATTATTTGGACTTTACGCCAAGTCCAAAACGGAACCCTAGTGCGAATACGGGACAGCTATTACAAAGGTATCTATCCATTAGTCCCCTTTGTATTGGTACTGATAGTTATCGGACTCCAACTACTGCCTCTTTTAATTGGTGCAGCCTTATATAACCTGGTTATGACTAACGGCATTGCCGTCATGGTAATTGAAAAAATCATCTGGGCTTTGCTGTTTTTTGCTCTGGCCCTACTTAGTCTCTACATGCTTAGCTCGTCACTGTTTGCTCTTTATATAGTTACTTTGCCGGATATGACGCCAATTAAAGCCCTGCGCTCTGCTCGTGGACTTGTCCGTAACCGACGCTGGAGCGTTCTGCGTAAAATCCTTTTCTTGCCGCTGGCCCTCCTAATCGGGGCAGCAATCATTATGCTACCGGCCATAATTTGGCTAGCAGCCATTGCGCCCTGGATATTCTTTTTGCTAACTATGTTTGGTTTGGTTGTGGTCCATAGCTATATGTATAGTCTTTACCGGGAACTGTTGAATGAATAAGCCCTCAGCCCAAAGTCGAATTCTTCAATTACGTCAACTTATTGACGACTATCGTTACCACTATCACGTGCTTGATGAATCTATTATTAGCGAGGCTGCTGCCGATAGCCTGAAACATGAGTTGACTTTACTGGAAGAGCAATATCCACAACTTGTGACGCCCGATTCCCCGACTCAGCGGGTAGCTGGACAGGTATTACCAGGATTTAACAAAATTCGTCATTCCTCAAGAATGCTTAGCCTGAATGACGTTTTCAGTCGCCAAGAAGTAGAGGCCTGGATCAAACGGATTAATAAATTATCGCCCTCCAGCAAGACTGAATATTTTGCCGATATTAAAATGGACGGACTGGCCTGTGCCATTATTTATGAGGACGGACAATATACTCAAGCTGTTACTCGTGGTGACGGTTTTGTCGGTGAAGACGTAACAGCTAACGTGGCTACAATTGAGGCAGTGCCTTTTAAATTACGCTCAACCAAATCAAAATATACTTCGTTCCTAAAGGGTCGAACCGAAGTTCGTGGCGAAATAGTTCTCTTTAAGAAGGATTTTGAAGCCATAAATCGCCAACGACTGGACACTGATCAACCAGCCTTCGCTAATCCACGCAACCTGGCTGCTGGCACTATTCGTCAACTTGATCCCCGATTGGCTGCTGCCCGGCCATTACGTTTTAGAGCTTATGATCTTATAGTTGAAGACGAAGAAGCTATACCGACTCATGCTTTTGCCTATCAGGCCTTGCGAGCCCTCGGTCTACCGGCTAATCTTCAAGCCACTACTTTTTCTAGTCTTGAGGAGCTAATTAAATTTGTCCAGCAATGGGAAAGCAAGCGACACCAACTGGCCTTTAATACGGATGGACTAGTCATTAAGTTAAATGACCGCAAGCTCTACAAAAGCCTTGGAGTAGCCGGTAAAGCACCACGTGGGGCAGTGGCCTTTAAGTATCCTGCCGAGGAAGCAACTACAACCATTAAAGACATTGTCCTGAGCATTGGCCGGACAGGAGCAGCTACGCCGATTGCAGTCTTTGCCCCGGTTGTTATAGCCGGTACCACTGTCCAGCACGCTTCTCTGCATAACGCTGACGAGATTAACCGCAAAGATATACGAGTCGGTGACACGGTCATAATTTTTAAGGCTGGAGATATTATTCCCCAAGTTCTAAAGGTATTAACAGACCTACGCCCCAAAAAAACCAAGGCCTTCAACATGGAGGTTGAGTTGAAGCGCCAGTATCCAGAGCTCAGCTTTGTGCGACCTGCTGGCGAGGTGGTTTATAGACTTAAAGGGGCTAGCAGTAAGCTATTGCTTAAACAGGCTCTGGTTCACTTTGCTAGCAAGGGAGCCATGGACATAGATACTCTGGGCGAAAAGAACGTAGCCGCATTAATAAATGCCCACTTGATTGACGATATTGCCGATATCTATGGCCTTAATGTTAACCAGGTAATAAAGCTAGACAGATTTGCCGAGACCTCAGCCCGTAAGTTAATTGATGGCATTAAAAATGCTCAAAAACCGGATCTAGCCCGTTTTATCTATGGTCTTGGTATCCGGCATGTTGGCGCTCAAACAGCAATTGATCTGGCCCAAAACTTTAAGTCACTCGATAAACTAGCCTGCGCTACTCTGGAGAGTCTGAGCAGCATTGACGGGATTGGTGAAGTAGTTGCTGAGTCAATTGTGGCTTGGTTCGTCGACCCAGATAACCAGCACTTGCTTAAAAAGTTCAAGCAACTAGGAGTTAAAACTGTTTATGAATCACGCCTTGGTGGTTTATTGCAGGGTAAGAGTTTTGTTGCTACCGGAAGTCTTAAGCGAATGAGTCGTGAGGCTATGGCTCAAAAAGTACGAGACCTGGGTGGTATTTTTCAGACTAGTGTTGCTAAGGACACTACTTACCTGGTCGTCGGAGCCAATGTCGGAGAAGCAAAACTAGCTAAAGCCAAAAAGCTCGGTACAAAACGACTGAGCGAAACCGATTTTTTACAAATGATCGGCCAAATCTAAAAGACGGAACACTAACTTAACCAAGGCTATTAATGACTACCAAATTAAGCGACACTGCCTAACTAGGATTGTCTAAACCGACACCTTGACAGCATAACTAAATCAGTTATGCTTAATAGCGTATAGTCTCGTGCGCATGCGGCGCGCATGCAAAACAAAAATACCAAAACAAACAGTTGCACCTCGCCGCTTTGGTGGGCGCGCACGACAGCCGACATAAAAAAGACCGAGAATATCGGTTCTTTTTATTGGTGGCTCTAAAAAGGCGTGGAAAATGGATGGAAATTGAGTTTGGAGACGCGTATAATTACAGGCCTATGAGTGACAATGACAACTACATGGGTGTATTGCTTGAAGAGATCCGCGACCAGAACAAAGCCGTTCTTGAAGCTGTGGGTGATATGCAACGCCATGTACAAAAGATCCCGGTAATGCAGGAACAACTTGAACGTGTCGAGACCAAGGTCGACACTATCCAGGCCGCTGTAACCGACACCAACCGCGACCTGGCTGATCTCGACAGCCGTGTCATAATTATCGAACAAGCGGCTTAGCTAATAGCGTCCTTCGAGGGCCAACGGTCAGTCCTTCACGAGGCTTCTTCGCCAAGCCGCGTGATCCACGAGTGATTAGGGTGTACGAGGTTCAAGGCCCTTCTAAGCCAGTTCCGTGCCCCCTCTGTATCTGTGCATTCGCACATGTATTCGAAACTGGTGGAGCATGAGGGATTCGAACCCTCGACCTCATCCATGCCATGGATGCGCGCTAGCCAACTGCGCTAATGCCCCAACCGCTAATCAATAATAACAGCTATTACGCTCAGCTCAAGATCAACTGTCAGTGTTGCCATTTGATAGTTGCCTAAACCTAGCATACAATGGGGCTATAAAGAGGGAGAACAGATATGTCAGTATTGGCCATTATGCTCATCATAGTTATTTTAGTGATTATTGCCAACGGAGTAAGGATTATTAATCAGTACGAAAGAGGAGTAGTATTTCGGCTTGGCCGAGTACGCGGTGGCATTAAGGAGCCAGGTCTCCGGTTGATCATTCCGGTTATAGATAAAATGCGCAAGGTAAGCCTTCGGATTGTAACGCTGCCGATCGAATCACAGAAAATTATTACCAAAGATAATGTCTCTATTGATGTAGCTGCAGTAGCTTATTACCAAATTGCAGACCCCATAAAAGCGATTGTAGAGATTGAAAATGTTGTTTCAGCAACTTACCAAATTGCCCAAACAACGGTTAGAAATGTAGTCGGCCAGAGTAGCTTAGATGATGTGCTCAGCGAAACAGTAGCCATTAACGAAAAAATCAAGTCAATTCTAGAGGCTTCAACCCAAAAATGGGGCATTTATGTCAGTACGGTTGAGGTAAAAGACATCCAACTGCCTGACACGATGCAACGGGCTATGGCTAAACAAGCAGAAGCAGAACGTGAGAAACGTGCCAAAATTATTGCCGCTGAGGGTGAACAACTGAGTGCCACTAAGTTAGGTGAAGCCGCTGACATTATTGCCGCCCACCCGATAGCTCTTCAACTGCGCAATCTGCAAGTTCTAAGTGATATTGCGGTTGAGAAGAACAGCACGATCATTTTCCCCAATCAGTTTTTGGATACCATCGATAGTGTTCGCAAATTCATGGGCAAAGAACAGAATTAATGAGCTTGGTAGATTATCAGGAGCAGGTTGATGCCTGGGCCCAGAGCCTACAAGTGCCGTATTGGTCACCACTGTCACAGCTAGCCAGATTAACCGAAGAAGTTGGTGAGTTGGCCCGTGTTTACAATCACAAGTACGGCCAAAAGATTAAAAAACCAACAGAGTCAGAGGACGACTTGGAAGGTGAGCTTGGTGACATTCTGTTTGACGTTATCTGTATGGCCAACACCGAGAATATTGATCTCGATAAAGCCTTACAAAGAGTAATACTAAAGTCTAAAACCCGTGATAAAGATCGCTTCGCCAAAAAAATAGCATAACTTTGATCCGCCGTTTCCTAGTACATTTTATCGAGTGACCACTAGGGACCTAGTCATTGTGGACAATAAGCTGGCGGTCGTTGAAGACGAAAACCATCAATGACCACTACTCGGGGAGGTGGCCGGGAGCAGAACGAAACCTTTGAAGAGTCGATTAATCAAGTGGGAAGTTAAAGAAGAATTAGGCGTTGAGGTAGCAACGATTGGACCGACAAAAGACTTCGTGGATTACATATGGCCTACGAGTTAATGTTGATAAAGCCAAGTTTAATCTGTAGAATAACAGAGTTGTGGCTCTTTAGCTCAGTTGGTAGAGCAGAGGCCTGAAGAGCCTTGTGTCCCCAGTTCGAGTCTGGGAGGAGCCACCATCCCAGGTATTCGACCAGGAATAAGCTGAAAAAGCTCGTTCACCCCTGTTAAATATCTGGGATTTTCAGTTCCAGACTCTAGCTCTGAATATCGCGGAATTTCGTTGAAGATAGCCCCAAAAAATTGAGCCTTGCGTATAGGATCAATCTGTTTTCTCATGATTTGATCAAGGTTTTCGAGATAATACATAACCCTCCCTAGGACGATGCCTATATTTATGCGACCAGCACCAGTCTTCTTACTTTGCTCGGCCGTTAGTTCGTTAATTCGCCTATTAATTCTCTCTGCGTCCTCCTCCATAAACTTAATTGCCGTTTCAGACTCCAGGAACTTGATTTTTCTGAGGGTTAGCTCAGATTCCAGCTTAAGTTCCTGAACTTGCTCCTCAATTGTGGCTACGTCACTATCCGTTGCTACCTGACGTCGACCCCATTCATTAATAACACGTCGACTGATGATTTGGGCGTTTTCAGGTGTGACGGTCAGCTTTTTGACAAACGACAAGATGGTAGCTTCAAGCTCGGCCTTAGGGATACGGAAATAGTGCCCTTTATCGCAGTGATAAGCTGGGTAGTGTGTACCATTTGAACCTTTAGAAGCACTACCGTAAAGTGGTTTACCGCACATTGAGCAACCCACAAACTTTCTAAATGGAAAGTCTGGGTCTCGCCGTCCTTTGGCAACTTGAGGTGCGGGAGCTTCCTCTGTGCTGATAGTGATGTCGTTGCCTTGCTCAGTAATGACAACCTTGCCCTTATTTGCCTTGTTGAAAGTTTTTATATCAACCAGGCCAGGAAAGACGAAGCGTACTGGTTGGCCGTTTGTCCATTTTTCATTATTCACACCTGCGTAAATTGGGTTACGAAGGATGAGTTCCATAGCGTCTTTATCCAGTAAATTTCCGCCCCGTTTCCCAATTATCTTAGATCGGTCGTGTTTGCTACGGATATAGTGAATCCTTGATTGATAGCCCATACGGTTTATCGATTCCACGATTTCATTGTCGTGCATAGTGCCAGTAGCATGTAATTCGAAGATCCGAATGACAAAAGGTGATTCCTTGGGGTGAGGTTTTAAGATTACACGTTTGCCATTTTTGGTTTCAATCTTTTCGCTCGCAAAACCATAGGGATTTTGGCGCATCCAATAACCAAGTCGGGTATAGCGAATTGAGGCTCCGACCATGCGACTTAGAATATCCCGTAGTTCATCCTTGGCTCGTTCAGCTTCAAGATATTCGGTCTTTTGACTAGGTGAATACACGCTCCAGTCATACTTTATGTCCAGGTGCTCGAGTGTATTAACTCGCTGTGTGCTTATAATTCCGTATAAATCAACGAGCTGAACCTCAGTCTCTTCAAGTTGCTTTTTAAGAGGGCCATAATAGTCTGCGCCACCTCTAGTGAAACGATCAATCGACTTGATAATGAATAGTTGGATGTTATTTTTTGGGTCTCTACAGTAGTCAATTGCTTCCTGCATTGGCTGCTTTACCTTAGCCCCTGACTCCGCGAAGATAAAGGTTTTCTTAATCGTTGCTTGCAGAGTACTAGCGTGACGGGTTAATTGTTCGCGCTGTGCTTCTGGCGAGTCACCTTCATTAAACTGCTTATCAGAGGAGACTCTGATGGCGATCACTGCATTACGCTCGTTTAATTTATTGAGCATAGCTCCTCGCATATAATTTCCACTAATAAGGAGGCCAGTAGGTCTATCCGATCTTCTGTCGATAGCGGTACTTCTGTTATGCTCTTCGGATCATTCATGTTACCCTCTTGAGTTGTTCCTTATATAAGATATAATAGTCCTAAATAAAGATACATACAAGCTTTTTCTATGATTATCCTGTGGATAAATATCATAAAATTACTGTCCCCATGGGCGGTGACAATATATTGCGTCTTTTCCACTGTTAACGTACAGTTGTTTGTAGTGCCTAACTTATAAATATACGGTGTAGGTGGGGTTGGCAATAAATAAATACACTAATGACTACAGAAAAAAACTCTACATATTGTATCAATACAAAATACCTAATTACTTAAACTTACCTATAAATAATCCTAATGAAACTACCATACATAACAACTAAGCAAGCAGAAATACTAAAGCTACTCTATACTTTTAGATTCCTAGACAGAATACAGCTACAAGCATTCATGAATCACAAAGATAAACGCAGGGTATTAGCTTGGCTGAAAGATCTACGAGAAAAGCAGCACCTTGAGTGGATATACTCCACAGACTTTGCTGAGAAAATGAAGCCAGCGATCTACTATCTTGGTATAAACGGCATACGATACCTGAAAACTCTAGAATGGGATGACGACAGCACTATCTATCCCATCGAAGAACTACGCAAACGCTATAAGGAAGCTGACCGTAGCCGGACGTTCGTTGACCGGAGCTTGCTGGTAGCAGACTGTTGTCTAGCACTCAAAGCCGTTAATGGCGCTAATAATGGGACGAATAGTAGTAAAGTGACATATAGCTACGTCACCGAAGCAGAATACATCGACTCAGATCACGAGTATCATTTTCTAGCTGAGCTTGAAGTACTACGCCCAAATCTCTGCATTGTGAAACAGGAACAAAAGCGAGGTGAAGACGAACCAGTAACCACCAACTATTTGCTAGAGATCTTTGACAGCACATTGCCACGCTATCGCATGCGACGCAGGCTCAAAGGCTATGTCACATATCTTGATGACCGTGAATGGGAAAGTAGTGAGCCCGAACCAATAATCCTACTCGTCTGCCCAAGTATTACTGAGCTGGTCTATGCAAAGCGAGCCACCAAGAAGCTGATCGAAGATACTTATGAGGACGATTTGCATGTTCGATTTACGACAGCCGAACTACTGAAACGAGAAAGCGTCACAGTGGAACTTTGGGAAGAAGGAAAATTGCGGTATGGGTTGTAGCTATTAACCGTACTCCCGCTCCGAGGAGCGAGGAGTCACATCATCCTGTGCCCAGGATGATGGTTTGATCGTTCAACATTCTTCCTTGCAGTAATTCTTTAGGCGTGGTATAATATTCTTTAAATTGCGTAAGTTGGAGTAACTACTAATGGATCAAACCGAAGCCCTTGAAATAATCGAAGCTGTAAGGAATAAAGTACCTGAAGCAGATCGAATTGCTTTAGATACCGAATATGCCACTCGCTTTATGGAAGTTGCGCCTAATGCCGGTTCCATTGCTCTAGAAGGTGCACAGGTTGAAACAGCTGTCCCAATCGTAGAAACCATCGTAGAAACCACCCCCACTCCAGAGGCTGCTCCTGTAACTTCAGAAGGCTTGCTCGCTACCCTCGACGTTGCTCTCAC
>DATLRC010000017.1:0-5695 GCA_035534895.1 Candidatus Dormiibacterota bacterium | reverse complement strand
ATTGCCACCCATCATTTTTAGCATAGGCAATGCTCCTGTGGATATAAACCTAACTACTAACCAACCAACAATTCCTATGAAGACAATATTCAATACCGTGGTGTAATTAAATGTTATATGCTCACCGATGGCAACTGCATGATGAGTTTTAGGAATAATGCCACCTAGACTAAATATGAGTTCCGTCAACCACCCAGCTACTACCATCGTTGCATAAAAACTTACACCAATAAACAACATCATGCGTGTGCCGTAATATTTACGATATATCAGTAGAATGGGGATAATAATTAAATCGGCGAATATGAAGGATATTACACCTCCAAAGCTAATACCACTATTCCATAGGACTGCCGCTAGTGGCACGTTACCAATCGAACAAACGAATGATAGTAGCGAAATTATTGGTCCGATAATGGGTCCCCACAATTTTGACGCCAATGGATGAGCGGTAAAAAAGAGGGCACGAAAGATAGAGCTCGGCACCCATGCCGCTACAGCACCTGCAATTAGCAAGCCACCGACAATGTCTTTCCAGACAGCTACCACTTCCATAACAAATATGTGACTGATGCTTGTAAGACCCCCGGTTGAGCGTAATCGTTGCCAGACCGACCCTGTGCGTCCAATACTCATGTCCATTGCGGCATGACCCTCCATCGAACCCGCCAACCCCGTTTCTGCTTGCAAAAAAGCAGCTTCAAGTACCTTCTTACGTAAAAATAAACGAAATACAATTGCTAGTATAATAATCATCAAAGGACCTCCGACAAATTCCGCAAGCGTGAACTGCCAGCCAAGCAAGATAGCCATAATTATCCCAAGCTCTATGACGAGATTAGTGCTAGCGATTTCAAATACCATCGCTGCAGTAAAATCTGCCCCCTTTTGAAATAATGAGCGGGCTATTGCTACCGCCGCATAGGAACAAGACGAGCTGGCGGCACCAAGCCCACAAGCAATCGCTAAAGTCTTCGGATGATCATTACCGAGCAGCTTGGCAATTGTTTGCTTCCGCACGACCGCCTGTATGACTGCCGACAGTATGAACCCAAGTATTAACGACCACAAAATCTGCCAGGTCATCATGCCTGCAATAGCTAGCGCATGAAAGATGCTATGCATTATCAGCATCTTTAGCCTCCTGTAGCTCTACAGATGATTTCGTAATGTCAAGATTACAGCTTTTGTATCGGCTGCACCATGATGCACATTTTTTCATTATGGTTTCATCGTTATAATGTAGTCCGCATTCGGGACACTGGTATACTTTTTTCTTAGCCATAACTCTATTCTATCCTTTCAATCTTACCCTCTATGATATTTAGGCCAACGAAGCTCAAGCCAGCGATTATAAAAAAGGCTGCATTAGACAGCGCAAATCCAAGACCTATAAATAATAAGAAGTAACTATCATAGATTGGATTTTTCAAGTACTTATAAACTCCTGTCGTAACATACTTTGTTTTGTTCTTTTGAAAGAAGTTGACATTAACTAGTGCCCCTGAGCCAATCTGACTGGTTGATACGACAAACAGACCGATAGCTATAGCTATCAAGCCATAGCCAATAAATGGCACTTTGATAATGCTGATACTAAACATCTTATTGAGATTGCCTAGTAGCATCACAAATAAAATCCAAAAGGGCGTAATCACTAAACTGTGTACCAATAAGCCACTTTTGAACTTACTATAAAAGTGTCGGTTTTTTTGAAGGTGAATGCTTGTACTGTTTACTGCTACCGCCAAAGCTAAACTGGATATAGTCAGTAGCAGATAGCCCATAGTTATATGTTCGTTTTAACTTTTTTCAGTTTTGCATTAAGAAGGCTCATTAGTTCAGCTAAGTCGGTGATATTCTTAAACTCATCACTACTTATGAGCGTTGTGATTGAGTCACCTTCTTCAAGTAACACTACCGGAAAGGTAATTTGTTGATTAGGATACGTTTTCGCAAACTCGTCACGGTGCATAAAGACCGAGGGAATGCCCAAACCCGATACATAGCTCTTCCACAGCCTATTCATAGTCGCACCACTAAAAGTAACCATACATAACTTACAAGGGTATGTCTTAGGACTTGCTGTTTTGTGCATTAAATCCATCACACCGTGCACAAATCCAGCTTTAGCGTTGTAGACGAAGATTAGTTTTTGATCCATATATTACCCCTTAAAACATGTACCTCATATCATCACTAGCAGTTGGGAAGGCGAAAATTGGTGCTTTGAGTTGCTCGGTAGTTAGACCAAGCTCGATAGCTAATGAAAATATGCTAATTAGGTCTTCAGCATGGTTACCAATTAAATGTGCACCAACAATTTTACCTGTGCCTTTTTCGACTAGCACCTTGCTTTTGGCGTACTTAAGTCCTAGACGCTTGCTGTCAAACCAAGGCGCAAGGTCGGTGGTAATAACATCACAGTCAATACTTTTGTCTTTGGCTTCTTGCTCTAGATAACCGACTTTGGCTACTGCTGGCGTACTAAAAATGACACTTGGGGTAGATAGATAGCTTGGCTGCTTACGTTCTTTGCCGAGCAAATTATCAGCAACGATACCGCCTTGAACTCCCGCTACAGGCGATAGTGGTGGTCCAGCAGCTGCTGCATCACCAGCCGCATAGACATCAGGGTTAGACGTACTCCTGAAGTAGTCGTCAACTAGTACGCCACGACGCTTGTCGTATTCCACTCCAGTGGCTTCTAGATTAAGTACGTCAATAGCTGGTGGTCGGCCAGCGCCATGAACGACGAGGTCAGCTTCAAAAGTTTTGCCACCCGCTGTGGTCACCGTAAAGTTGTCGCCTTTCTTTTCAATCTTCTGTGCGCCAGCATTCAGCTCCAACTTAATGCCAACATCTCTGGAGGCTTCAATTAGGGTTTGAATGATGTCTGTGTCAAACATCGGCAATGGGTGATTATCACTATGCAGAATTATTACATCAGCACCAAAACGGGATGCTACGTGAGCAAACTCAAACGATACATAACCGCCACCTACAAACACTATACGTTTCGGCAGCTCATCTAGCTCTAGAAAATCATCACTGGTAATCAGGTAGTTAAAACCCTCAATAGGGAGCTTGGCGGGTTTAGAACCAACCGCTATATGTATCTTTTTTGCTTCAAGCTGCTGACCATTGACTTCGAGTTGCAAATTGCCACTGAATTTAGGACTACCAGCAAAGACAGCAACCCCAGCTTCTTTCAGGGCTTTTTCGGTACTCGGTGGCACAGGGTCAGTAAATGTCCGCTTGAACTTAATAAGCTCCTGCCAACTCATTGTTGGTTGATTAGTAACAATGCCTACCTCACCTAAACGGCGGTTGATGTCGGCAATTTCAGCTGTGCCAGCTAGGACTTTTTTGGGGATACAGCCACGAACCGAACAAGTACCACCAAACAAACCTTCATTTATGACAGCTACATTCCAGCCAGCCTCACGGCATTTCATTGCTACCTGGTAGCCCGCACCGCCTGTGCCTAAAACAATAAGGTCATACATGTTTGACATATTTTACTCCGTTACCTTTACGTCTTGCCAGAAGGCTACATAATTAGCAAAGTCCTTACCCATAATCTTCTTGGAAAGCCTGGTCGGTTTCGGATAATACCAAGCAGCACCTTTAGAGGTTTGGTCACCAATACTTAGGTCATAATAACTGGCAAGACCTTTCCAGTAGCAAAGCGAGTGTCGATTACTCTTTTGAAAGTACTCTTTAGTGAGCGACTGAGGTGGAAAATACTGATTACCCTCAATAACAATAGTGTTATCACTCTCAGCTACGGTGTGGCCTCGCCAAATAGCTTTCATCGTGCTTTCCTTTAAGCCAGTCCCAGCACTTTATCAAACTTTGGCTTGTCAAAACCCAGTATTTTCACTTCTTCGCCGTTGTCTAGCGTAATGTGAGTGCAAGGCGTGGCCATTGAGCCACAAGTATCGAGAGCTTGAATCGCACCTTTGGGTTCAGTGTCTATAAATACTTCTTCATAATCAACCTTGTGATCTTTAAGATAGTCCTTCAGCATGAAGCAATAAGGGCAGGTATGAGTAGTGTACATTTTAATTTTTGGCATGATGACCTCCATTTAGTTTTTTAACGGTAGCTCTACTTAATTACATGCTGGACACATATCATCCTCCTATTACACTTAAAACATTAGCGAAAGCGTCTTTTTCGAGCGAGTAATAAACGGTTTGAGCCTCCTTACGACACTTAACTAACTGAGCGGCTCGTAGTTTGTTTAAGCTATGAGAAATATTAGAGATAGAAGTACCGACTAGTTCGGCAATGGTAGTTACGCTTAGTTCTGGATAATGACGCAACAAATAGCAAATCTTAAGTTTTGTTGCGTCACCGATAGTGCCACATTGCCGAGCACAAAGCTCTATGGCAGCATTATCTTTCAGCTCATCTTTTATTTGTTGAGTACTTGAACGCATATTCAAATTATACACTATCCGAGGTCCTATTGCTAAAATTCTTATGGAAAATGGCTAGTAATAAATAACAGTGATCGTGAGAACTAACAGATCCGATTAAAGAGCATATCTCTATCAGCTAACGCGCAGTCATTACACCTTGCTAACTCCTTGGCTACATTACTGAAGTAGCTATTGGTTATAACCATAGCTCTATCACATTTGTATTTCTTTAAACCTGTTACTACTTGTCTTACTGCATCAGCTTTAACTAAGCCACTATAACATTTTACCTGGATACCCCAAGTTATACTGTTCTTATAGGCTATGATATCTACTCCGTAATCATAGCGTTCTGTAAGTTTTATATTTATATATCCATGTTTCTTAAGTAATTGGGCTATATATCTTTCAAAGGTTAAGCCATCCATAGTGTCCATGCTGGTTTTATTAAATGCATAGTTTTGACGTCTAAATATTAATTTCCTTATGACACGAATCAATATATGAACTACCCTAGCTAGGGTAGTTATAACTATTACTATTATCCAAAATATTAAGTTAAGGTCTCGGCATCTATAAGATCGTGACATATTAGACCTGCTCTTCCTGGGCTTGGCCTAATTCATCACTGCTACCATCTATTAATTGACGTATTTCTTCGACATCGCAGTTTACTTCGCTGTCAAAAGTTTGGTCAAGGAACCATATCCCCAGCCATGAGGTTTTGGGTAAAAGTTTCGAGGTCGTATATACCGTGATCATGAAATAAATCAGTAATCGTATCAGAGGTGCTCTTTTTAGGTACGGCTCTAGATTCATATAAGTCCAATGCCAGCCTTTGACTTTGTCTGAAAGCATCGAATAACGCTTGCTCGAGTTCGGTATATATCTGTATGCACTCTGGCATATAAAGTATTAAACATCGAATATTGAGGAGCTGCAACTGTTAGCGTTTTATTGCAAATCTAATATCGATCTGGGGATTATTTATTACAATTATTAAGCGGCGACAATAATTCGAAAAGCATATTGAAGTGAGTCTACGCTAGATAAACTACCACAATCCTCCATTTTGAAAGTTACCACTTTTCCATCTTGAGTACTGTAAGGTTGGCTATAAATGTTAAACTCAAACCTATCTTTTTCGTTCGGTCCTTCTTTGCGTTTAGTAGTAAAGCCGAACTCAAGCAAATCTTTATATGAAGGAGCATCTTTTACTCCTAGCACCTCGATTATCATTTGGTAACCTTTTTCGTCGGTCGATT
>DATLRC010000016.1:0-5576 GCA_035534895.1 Candidatus Dormiibacterota bacterium | reverse complement strand
AGACTGTGCTACCTACACCTTAACAGCAACCTTAGAGGGTGGTGGTACTTATAGTAAGAGTAATCTAGACTAGGTTGGTTTAGGATTAGGGGCTCATTTAAGAGTCACATAAAAACCCCGGGGTAACTCGGGGTTTTAGATGGACTTACTGAAAACAGTTTGTAAAAAATAGGCTTAGTATTTTATTTGTTTTCGTTGAAGTTTCAGTTGGTTGGCTGCATTTTTGGCAGCCAAAGTATGTAGACTATCAAGCATTTGTTCGATGGTCATTATTGACTTCTTTCTGTTTTGTTAATGTATGGTTACTATAATCATCGATTTGCGAACATGTCTGTAACAATTTTTACAGACATAGGTAATTACTGATGTTCAGGCCCCTGGGAAGCAGATGGGGGCAAATTCTTGGGTACTTGAGAAAACTTGGCTCTTAAGAGTGCTTGTTGAAGTGTTTTTATGACTCTCTCAGCTTGAGTAACGCTCATACCAAGACGTGCAACCGGTAAGGGCGGCTGATTATAGCCAGTTTCCTGAGTAAAATTGAGAGTTAACCCAGCTTGATTAAGCATAATGTCAAGTCCGTCTGAATAGAGAATACGGGCCTCCATAGCAACTATTGCTACAACTGTTTTTGTGACTGCCGGTAACTCCTCCTGAATCCTAAATTTGGTGGCTGCATAACTATCATAACCAGCCATTTCCCAAAGTTGAACTGCTTCCTGGTCTTGCATATCGTAATAGGTAACCAGCAATAGTAAGATGTCTTCTGCGGGACGTTCCAGACCAGCCTCTATGTTGGCTAGGGTTGTTTCGTCAATCTCAACCGCACCGGATACTTCTGCTAGACTTTCTTGTTGTTGTTCGCGCAAATATTTTAGATGAGATCCGAGGGTTTTAAAGGGTGGTGGTAGTTGGTGTTCACTCATCTATGACTAATATTACGCTGCTTTAGACTTTCAGTGCAAGTACCTGCCGCCCGAGCAGTTATAATAGACCACATGAACCTGCTCCAAAATGTCAGTCTAGCCGATTATTCAACTATGCGGCTAGGAGGAATGGCGGCCTATTTAACAATCGTTCAAAGTCGCACCGAAGTACAAGAAGCTGTTGCTTGGGCAAAGCAACAAAAACTTCCGCTAATCATGATTGGCAGCGGTAGTAATATTGTTTGGCGCGATGAAGGATTCACTGGTTTAGTAATAGTTAATCGGATTCAGCACTTTGAGACTTTTGAAGAAGATGAGCAAAACGTTTATCTAACTGTTGGGAGTGGCGAGATTTGGGACAGTGTGGTAGATCGGGCAGTCCAAGCTAATTTAAGTGGGATTGAGTGTTTAAGCCTGATCCCTGGTACTGCCGGCGCTACTCCAGTTCAAAATGTTGGGGCTTATGGCCAGGAAATTGCTCAGACTCTTGTAAGTGTCGAGGCTTTTGATTTAGAGACTGACGCTTTTATTAACATCCCTAATCCCGATTGTCAGTTTGCTTATCGTAGTAGCCGTTTTAAAACAAACGATCATGGTCGTTTTTTGATTAGTGCTTTAACGCTACATCTTATTAGATCAAATCCAATGCCGCCATTTTATCCTGCTCTTCAAGCCTACCTTGAAGAACATGCTATTGAGCAATATACACCTCAAACTATTCGTCAAGCTGTGGTTGCCATACGCTCCGCCAAATTGCCTGACCCAAATGTCGTTAATAATTGTGGGTCGTTTTTTGCCAACCCAATTATTGATCTGGATAATTTTAGCCAAATTGAAGCTGATTATCCAGCAATTACTCACTGGAATACTTCTGATGGTCAAGTTAAAATTTCGGCTGCTTGGCTAGTTGAAAATGCTGGGTATAAAGCAGTCCACGACAATGAAACAGGTATGGCAACTTGGCAGAATCAACCTCTGGTTGTGGTCAATGAACGAGCCCGAAATACTGGTGATCTGTTAAAATTTCGACAAAAAATAATTGATGCCGTCCAAGCAAAGTTCGGTATTATTCTCGAACAAGAACCGGAATTATTACCTTAGAAAATAACCCGGATTTTGGGTGATCAAAAAATTACTACTCTAAGCTACGGCTTATCGCTAGGTAAGGGAAACTTGAGGGCAAATTTTTTAACTTCTTGCCTGAGATCTTGCAGTTTGGAAATGTCTTGCCTCGAATCAATGGCTTGCTTCATCCACTCGGCAATTTGGGTCATATCTTTTTCTAAAAGACCACGGGTTGTTATAGCTGGAGTCCCTAGACGGATTCCGCTTGGTCGATAAGGCGGGTTAAGATCGTCAGCAATTGTATTTTTATTTAGGGTCAAGCCAATTGTATCAAGTGTTTCTTCAACAATTTTACCGTCTAGGCCAAAGCTAGATTGAACATCTGCCAAGATCAAATGATTGCTAGTTCCGCCCGTGATAAGCTTAAAGCCTCGTTTAGTTAACTCGTCAGCCAATCGGCTAGCATTTTTTAGAATTTGTTGGGCATAAATCTTAAACTCTGGTTTTAGGGCTTCGCCAAAGGCTACTGCTTTAGCAGCAATGATGTGTTCATGAGGCCCACCTTGCATGCCGGGGAAAACTGCACGATCAATTAGAGTCGGGATATTTTCTAATGTTTTAGGGGGTGCCTTAAGCGGATTACTGACAATGCCTCGACTTAGAATTAGTCCACCCCTCGGCCCACGTAATGTTTTATGAGTTGTGCTAGTAATAACGTGGAAGCCAGAGTCAAATGGATTCTTGGCCACACCAGCCACTATTAAGCCTGCTATGTGAGCCATGTCTGCCATTAAAAGTGCATTTACTTCCTGTCCAATCTCTGCAAACTTGGCATAATCCAGCTCTCGTGGATAAGCACTAAAACCGGCCAGAATAATTTTTGGTCGATACTTATGGGCTAAGCGTCGTAACTCGTCGTAATCTATCTCTCCGGTACTCGTATCCTTCATCTTATAACGAATAAAGTTATATAGATGAGCTGAGCGGGTAACTGGTGCTCCGTGTGTCAAATGCCCGCCATGACTTAAATCCATTGCTAGCACGCTATCACCGGGCTCTAACCAGGCACTATACACTGCTTCATTTGCCGGCGCTCCGGAATGTGGCTGAACGTTAGCATGATCAGCCCTAAAAAGCTTTTTCGCCCTCTCAATGGCCAATCTTTCCAGACGATCGGTATTTTCCTGGCCACCATAATAACGTAAGCCCGGATAACCCTCGGAATATTTATTAGTAAAAACACTGCCCATAGCCTCTAGCACACTGCGGCTGACATAGTTCTCGCTTGGGATTAACTCCAGCCCTTCGCGCTGTCGTTTCTCTTCATCTGCTATGAGAGCAGCTACTGCTTTGTCATCCATCGCCTTATTGTAGCAATTTAGGTAGTCGGATTAAACTAGTGACTATCATTTCCAACTATAAATTCATTTTTATGGTGGGCTCCTCGGAGCGTCGGTTTTAAGTCTTGAGCGACAACATCACAAATGGTATAGTCTAGGATCTATGGTCACAACTAATCAGAAAATTGGCCAGCTAATTTCTAAAGTAAGACAAGAACGCGGTTTGACTCAGGCCGAGTTTGCTAGACGCCTTAGTACTAGTCAATCAGCTGTTAATAGGATGGAGCACGGTCGACAAAACCTTAGCCTAGAGATCCTCGGCCGTATAAGCGACGTCCTAAACAAGCCTTTAATTAGTCTAAGCACTGGAGCGGTTAATCTGCGGATTGAGGGGGGGCATGAATTGCGGGGCGAGATTGTTATTAAGACCAGCAAGAATGCCGCTGTTGGTCTTCTAGCAGCAAGTCTATTAAATGAGGGCACTACTCGTCTTAAAAACATACCACGAATTGAAGAGGTTAATCGCTTAATCGAGGTACTGTCCAGTATTGGAGTCCACATTCGATGGATTGGAGCCGATTTGGAAATAAAACCACCCAAGAAACTGAAACTCGACCAAATGAATAAAGAGTCAGCTCGCAAAACAAGAAGTGTCATTATGTTTATTGGTTCAGTTATGCATCTTGAAAAATCTTTCCAGATTCCTTATGCCGGAGGTTGTGAGTTGGGACGACGCACTGTCTTGCCGCATTTGTACGCGCTTGAAGAGTTTGGAGTTAAGGTAATTACCAAAAGTGGCCTCTATAATGTCCTTGTTAAAAAACATTTGCCTGAACGTCCGGTTGTGCTTTATGAGTCAGGTGATACTACGACCGAGAATATACTGATGGCTGCTGCCAAAACACCGGGTCTAACAACAATCAAAATGGCTAGTGCAAATTATGCCATCCAAGACCTATGTTTGTTTTTACAAAAACTGGGTGTAAAGGTCGATGGGATTGGCACAACCGTATTACGAGTTGAGGGATTGGCGAATATCAAACGCAATGTTAGCTACTCGCCCAGCGAAGATCCGGTAGAAGCAATGACCTTTATTGCAGCCGCAATTACTACCAATTCGTCAATAACCATCCGGAGAGCACCAATTGAGTTCTTAGAGCTGGAGCTGCTTAAACTCGAAAAGATGGGATTACGATATGACTTGGGTGAGTTTTATAAAGCCGAGAATGGCTATACCGAATTAGTCGATATTACGATCCATAAACACGATGGCAACTTAGTTGCTCCGTTAGACAAACTTTATGGCCGACCGTTTCCTGGCTTAAACATTGATAACTTGCCCTATTTCGTGCCAATTACGGCTGTAGCCCATGGCCGAACTTTGATTCATGACTGGGTATACGAGGATCGAGCTCTGATGTATACCGAGCTCAAAAAGATTGGCGTTAAAGTCGATTTAGCAGATCCGCACCGAGCCTTTATTGATGGGCCAACTCGCTGGAGAGCAGCTGATGTAGTCTGTCCAAGCGGCATCAGGCCAGCTGTAATGCTTCTAATTGGCATGTTGGCTGCACACGGTACAAGTATGCTCAGAAATGTCTATACCATAAATCGTGGTTACGAGGATTTGGCTGAGCGGTTGAACAGCCTTGGTGCTAGAATTACTGTTCTTCACGAAGTCTAAGTTTTGGCCAGTTGGTAAGAAAAAATCAAACTGATATAATTACCCCTGTTCTTTGATAAATACCAACAGTCTCCTAGGTAACTTGGAGATTAAGGCTGTTAGGATATATTAAGAACTCTGTTCATTATAAGAAGCGGGTGTCGTATAACGGTCATTATTCCGGTTTTCCAAACCGGCGGCGGGAGTTCGACTCTCCCCACCCGCACCATTTGCCCCGGTAGCTCAGTTGGATAGAGCAAAGGACTTCTAAGCCTGAGGTCGTAGGTTCGAATCCTACCCGGGGTACCACACAGGAATTTAGTTTCTAATACACCTTTCAGATTAGTTCTGATATTCTCGGTGATTTTCTTGTACTTTTCGATAACAGATATGGATTGATTCTAATCCTGTTTGACCAATGGTTTATGTCAATAGTACTTGACTATGCCGGTACTCAAATAGATCGTAGACACTTCCGACTTGTAGAATAGGTTTGTAACTAACTAAATCTACAAAGGAGGACAATAATATGTCTAACCGTGTCGGATCGTCTACGATCTATTCAACAATACTACCAAATAATGC
>DATLRC010000015.1:0-55831 GCA_035534895.1 Candidatus Dormiibacterota bacterium | reverse complement strand
AGGTTCGAAAATCCGGCCATAGTCCCAGCCAGCTAATATTTTGCATCATCCACAAGCTATAATTAATAAAGGTTGACGAACATGAGCGTCGAGAACCCACCTAGGTAGTAGTCATAAAAGTACCCACTGCAAGTCGCTTTTGAATTGGGCGCTTTCCTTATTTAATGACTAACTTTTTTTTGTCCTCAGCATAATCATGAATAGCAATTCCCAATAATGTTTGATAAGGGATACTGTTTCGTTTAGCCTTCGCCTTAATTTTTATAAGGTCTATCTGTTTAACGCGGAGTGTGATTGGTTTAGTTTTATTAAGGCTTAAATACCTGCTGGCTGCCTCCTGAAGCATTTTTTTAGTATCCTCGAAATCTGGGAGCTCTTCATACTCACCTCTCTCAATCGCTGCTTCAATTTGTTGCTCTTCTTCATCAAGCACTAAATTAGTAAATGGATCGTTAATGTTATTTTGTGTCATATTCGACTCCTTCTTAAATAAATTCTTGTAAATTCTCTACTTGGGTATATGGTCTTTAAGAATATTTCTTTTTTATGTAGGTTAATTATATATGGGACTAAGTGCACATAATTATTAATTTTGATTACGAATAAACGCTGGTTGGGTCTTTTAGCGCTAGGATGAGCTATGTTTGCTAATAGATCGTCGCTTTTTATGTAAATCAGAACCTCCTCAAAACTGACATTCCTAGTGGCTTTCAGCAACTGATTTTTTTCTTCGTTAAATCTGAAACTGAATTCCATGAAAGTATAGTAATTTACTATACATCTATTGTCAATACATTTTCAGAGTATTTTTCGTCTACGTTGAAAGATCAAGAGTATCGCACGCTGCTCTACCTTTGAGGTTTTAGTGTTCAAATCCCTCCTACCCAGCCAAGTTGACAACTGATACACTTTTGATACACTTTAACTATGAGTACAACAAAGCAGCGTATTAATATAAGTGTTCCTAACGACGTTAAAATAGCACTGACTCGTTTATCTAAAAGGGACCACATGCCCACTGCTACCAAAGCAATGCGCTTAATTGAAATCGGCCTAGAAATTGAGGAAGACGAGATTTGGGATAAAATTGCTACTCAAAGAGACCAAAAAGACACAAATTACTTTACACATTCTCAAGTATTTGGACAATAAATGTATCAAGTTCTCTACAGCGAGCAGGTAGTCAAAGAAGACTTTCCTAAACTCCTTGAGCCTTGGAAAAGTGAAATAAAAAGTGCTATCGAAAAAAAACTGATGACTCGCCCGGAAGTCTATAGTAGACCACTTCGTCGATCACTGAAAGGGTACCGGAAGCTTAGAGTCGGTGACTATAGGATAATGCTCAGGATTGAAGAGGATTGCGTTAAAGTGTTTGTTATCCAGCACAGATCAACAGTCTATGAGACGGCGCCAAAGAGGATTTAAATAAAACTTGATTCACATACAAATTTATTAGCTTGTATGCCATTATAGAAAAAGTTTGTTAACTACTCTTTGGCAATTCCACCCAAAGCTAGTTAATGAGAACTAGAACTGTGGTTAGCTATTTCAGCATCAATCAGTTTTTGGAAAGCAGCCGGATCATTGGCAACCTGAATCTGTTTACCGTCTAGGAAAAATGACGGTGTGCCGTTAATACCCAGTTTGTTACCAGCTGCCATATCGGCATTAATAAGGCTGTTTACTTTATCGCTGCCATAATCTTGTTTGAACTGAGTAACATTTAGCCCTAACTGTTGAGCCAATTGATCGAAAATAGCTGTTGGGTCAGCAGCTACTGTCCACTGTTGCCAGATAGAGACATCGTATAAAGCATCATGCATTTGCCAAAATTTACCCTGCAAAGCCGCGGCTTCAGCAGCCCTTGCACCGGCAAAAGCGTTTTGGTGAATACTGGTTAGCGGAAAATTGCGGAACTGAAAGAAAATATTTTGGTCATTTTGCTGCTCAACTTGTTTAACGGTTGAATAATATTCTTCGCAATAAGGGCATTGGTAATCACCGTATTCGATGAGCGTTACGCCCTTCTTGCCCTGTCCTTCAATATGTTGAGTTGGTTGAGAGTTAGTATTCGAGCTGACTGGCTTCTGGTGGGTCAGGCTAAAGACACCAATTAAAATAGCTAGAACAACTATGATTGCTCCCCAAAATTGCTTGCTCATAGATATTGACTCCTTTTCTCAGTAGGCTCTAGTATACAGCAAGCTGCAGGTAGCCAAAGTAACCTAATAATCGTAAGATTAATAGTATGGTTAGTCTTATTCTGGCACTTATCCTGGTAGCCTTAGTTTTATTAGCAGTTAGTCTGCGTAAGGTTTATTTTTGTTTGCCAATCAATGAACTAAAGAGACAAGCCGAAATTGGTGATCAACTGGCACAGAGAATCTGGCAAGCTGTCAGCTATGGCCTTAGTTTAAGGATCTTGCTTTGGTTATGGCTTGGTCTGAGCGCTGCTGGCAGCTTTGTATTATTGGCTCGTCTTATACCGCCCTACTTTAGTTTTCTAGTCATTGCTTTGTTGCTCTGGTTAGCCTTTGTGTGGTTACCGAATGCCCGCATAAGTCGATTCAGCAGTACTCTGGCCAGCCAGTTAACGCCAGTCATTGTCTGGGTACTTAACTACTTACAGCCATTGCTAAGACGCCTAGCAAATCTTTGGCAAAATCACTTCCCAGCCCGTTACCATACCGGTTTATTTGAAGCCGATGATTTAACCGAATTAATTGATAGACAACAACAGCAACCAGATAGTCGTTTAAGTCAAACCGATTTAGATCGGGTAGAGCGAGCAATCAGCTTTAGCAAACGGCACGTCAGAGACATTTTAGTACCTCGCAAAAAAGTCAAAGCCTTAAGTGCTAGTGATGCTGTCGGGCCCATTTTACTTGATGAGCTGCACGCCAGTGGCCATAGCCGCTTCCCGGTATATGAAGGCAAAAAGGAGCAGATAGTCGGGACCCTTTTGAGCCGACGCCTAGATATTAAAAGTGCCGGTAAGGTGGCTGATTTTATGGAACCCAGAGTCGCCTATGTTCATGAAAATGATTCATTATCGGAGGCTCTGCAAGCTTTTGATCAAAGCCAACAGCCCCTACTGGTGGTCATTAATGGTGCCGAAGACTATGTTGGTATCATCACTTTGGAAGATATCTTGTGCGCTCTAGCTGGCTTGCCGGAAACGACTGACTTTGAAGACCACCACCAGCGCTCAGCAGTAGCAGCTAAACACCGCCGCCCCAAACCGATTAAAGCTGAAACTATATCCGAATCAGTACCAGAGGTGCTAGAATAACAGCGTTAGGAGTGTTTTGGCTGAGTGTTGGACCATTCTTTAAAAGTTAATGTTTAACCTCGATTTAATAGTAGCCAAAGAGAAATGTTCCCCAAAGCTCTAACTAGCAGGAATTAATCAAGATGAGAATTTTAAGCAATCAACTCAAAGAACATAATGGCCACCAGATTCATGTCGAAGGTTGGCTACACAAAAAGCGCTTACTGGGTGGCTTAACTTTTTTGAATATACGCGACCGCAAAGGACTTATCCAGGTGGTAGTCCAAGATAAAGCAGAAGTTGAAAAGCTACGTGGCTTGCAGAGCGGCACAGTTTTAGCAGTTGATGGAACCGTTAAGAGTGAACCGCGAGCTCCAGGCGGGGCCGAACTACACAATGCTTCGCTAAGCGTCCTAGTACCAGTCACCGAAGAGTCTCCTATTGAAATCGACAAACCTCTGTCCCACAAAGCCGAAAATCTGGATACACTTTTCGACAATCGGGTAATTGGCTTGCGTAATCTCCAGGAGCAAAAGATTTTCCGTATGCGCTCGGAACTAACTCGCTACATCCGTGATTTTCTGTATGACAACGACTTTGTAGAAATCAATACCCCGAAACTAGTAGCTGGTGCAGCCGAAGGCGGAGCTGAGGTCTTTAAACTAGATTATTTCGGTAAAGAAGCTACTCTGGCCCAGAGCCCACAACTATATAAACAGATAATGGTCGGTGCCTTCGAGAGAGTTTTTGAAATTGCCCCGGCTTACCGTGCTGAGCTGAGCGCTACTACACGCCATGTATCTGAAGTGACAATGCTGGACATAGAGGTTGGCTTCATTAAAGATCACAAAGAAGTCCTAGATATCGTTCAGGAGATGGTCTATAAGGTATTGACCAGAGCCTACAAAGAGCAGGCCGATGACCTTAAAAGTCTTAATGCTCCGGACCTGGTCATCAAGCCTCATTTTCCAAACTACACAATGGCCGAAATTCATAAAATGTACAGCCAAGCCAGTGGCCGAGACACCACTAAAGAACTTGATCTTATGCCTGAAGAAGAAAAATGGATCTGTGAACATGCCCGACTCCATGACGGCTGTGAGGCGGTCTATGCCACTAACTTACCAGCGGCCAAGATGAAGTTTTACCATATGGCTAACGAAGACAGCACAGCTCGCTCAGCTGATCTACTATTTCGTGGCGTTGAAATTGCTACTGTGCCCCAGCGTGAACATCGCTATCCTCAATTACTTAAGCAACTTAAAGCAGCCGCTATTGACCCAGATGATCCTGGCTTCAGTCACTACCTGAGCGCCTTTAAGCATGGTCTGCCAGCCCACGGAGGCTGTGGTTTTGGTATCGACCGACTAACTGAAAAAGTAATTGGTCTGGCTAATATCAAAGAAGCAATTCTTTTTCCACGCGATCTTAACCGCCTGACCCCATAATAAGAAGCGGAAAGCCAAAGCCTTAAGGCGTATACTAAAAAGCATGGAACACCAAGTCAATCAAAGTCCACCGCTACTGCAGCCTCAACCACCACAAGCCAATGACCAACAAGCTCGACCAGACGCTAAAGCTCTAAATCACAGATCAAAAAACAGGTTATGGCTTTTAGTGGCTGGCCTGATTATTGTCTTAGCCGCTTTAGGGGCCTACTGGCTTGGCCGCCATCAAGCTCCAAGAAAAGTGTCTTCCAAAACGACAACCAGTTTAGTTAAGGCTCAGCCAAATCCGCCACCAAGTAGCTCAGCCGCAACGACCACTGATCATTATGTCTCTAATGGCAGCAGCTTGAATCTTGAATTTGATTATCCTTCAAACTGGTCTGTGACACCGGCCACAAACGATAATACTCAAGATCAACCGATCACAGTCACTTCACCACTGATCAGCATAACTGATAGCTCGGGGACTACAATTACCGGCAAAATAGTAGTTAGTATTCGTCCCTCTAGCCAGTCAATTAGTGAACTCAGCTCTAACAGCCCGATAATTGCCCAAGATTCAATCCAGTTTGCTTACAAGCAACCAACATCAGCCCAATACCAATATCCGTTTCTTAGCTTTATCCATTTTACAAATGGTTCGCCCATTGCCGGCAGCTTTGAAGAAGTGATGATTACCGGCACCCAAAGCTTTAAAAAAGGTGATGCTATAACTGCTGCCACAGCCGATCCAGTAATCAGTGCCAGTTTTTACAAATGTTCAACCAGTGCTTGTTTAGCCCAAAGTGCTACTCCTTTAAGTATTAGCAATGCAACCTGGCAAAACGCAGCTCCCTTAGTCGCAGTTCAAGACCTTTTCGCCTCGCTAAAACTTAATTAAGGATGCCGGTCTTGCCTAAGCCCGGGCTACCCGACTCTTAAGTGGTGCTCAGCTCTGTTATAGTAGTAGTCATATGAAAGTTATATTTAGCCCTGAAAGCTCAACCGGCTTTTCAAATCAAGCAATTTTGGACAAACTTCTAACCCATCTTCAAAACCGTGAGGTAACGATTTTAGGTTTTAAAGACGCTAATCAGGCGGACGGCATGATAGCCGAACTAACTGATTATCAGCCAGAGGTTGAAGACAATATCCAACAGATATCCCAAGAACTTCATAAACCAGTCCTGGCCCTAAAACATAAGTTCTCAACCAGACCGTTCTCTGAGCGCATGAACAATCAACCACTGGTTCGGCTTCAGCTATACAGCCAATTGTATATCGCCAGAGTTGCTATAGATGTCTTTTTGGAAGCTCATTTAGGCTACCGTGTACCGCTAGATGGTGCCGAGGATCGCATGTCACGGCGTTTTGTCGAAGAGGGCTTGTAGATTGCCCAGAGGAACTATTCCGGAGGCAACGAAATAATATTTGAGTTTTCGAAGATATGTTTCGGATATCGTTTTTCTATAACATCCGGAGAAACATACATTCGCTCAGCTACTCTTGATAGGGGCACGACGCCCCCAAGACCTCTCGGTAGGTAGCTACTTTTTAATCTAACAAAGCCCTCTTCTTCAGTTGGAATCAAGCCGACAGTGTGCGACGTCAGTCTATTTCTGCCGATACGAATGTCGACCGCCACTCGCCGGTCTTCACGGAAATGGCGGTTGACAATACGGGTCCACCCCAGAGGTGTAGTGGCTGTCGAAAATGTTAAATCCTGACAGCTTAAGCCCCCAAGCGGCCTGACTAATCTTGTCATGTGGTTTTCATATTGATCAATGTACTCAAATGTTTGAGGCCTCGATAAATTAGCCCACCAGTTAACAAACTCGATTCGGTCACGGTAAACCTTTGGCCTGTAGCTGTATTCTTCGGAAAGTTGCTCCAGGGCTGCCGGCAGACAAACATCTAAATAGGGGCTAGCTATCCCAAGAGCTAGATTACGCTCAAAGCTTTGAACAGTCACAGAAAACTACTGTAGGTAACAAAATTATTAAAAGCAACTGGTTTTTGGTTCATAGGCCAGACGAACTTGTCTAACCAGAGTCATTTTTTTTGCAAGACTGGCTCTTTTTTACTACACTTAAGGACGAGCGTAATTAAGCATATGCCTGATAAAAAAGCAGCCCCCCAAGCTCCAAGTGAGGAGCAACGTGTCGAATCCCGGGTGGACGCCATGATGGACTCCAAGTTACCGGATATTAAGGCTGCATCTACACCGATCAATAATTCAACTCTGCCACCAATTGACATTTTCAAGAATCCGGAAACAGCCCCCCAGCTTCCAAAAGGGCTATTAGATGAAGCCGGAGCAGAGATAAGTACACCAGGCCTTATAACCAATGCAACAGACTCAACAAAGATGACTGACCAAGAAGAAGACCCGCTAACTGTGGCTGCTGTTGACTCAATTACTTCTCAAGAAAGTGACGATTTGTTGGCTGTTAGCGATGCTGCTGAGACCAAAACCGAGTCACCTAAGAAGCGACCCCCTAAATCTATGCTTGGCAAAATCTTCAAGCATAAATGGCTCTGGCTGGTAGGGATACCGCTAGTTTTAATAGCCCTTGGTGCCTGGCCAACGACCCGCTATAAATTGGTTGGTTTGGTGCTTAAACACAATTTTTCAATCTCTGTAGTTGATTCTACGACCGGCACACCGGTCAGCAGTGCCACAGTTCAGGTAGACGGCAAGACTGCTAAAACAGACGGAAATGGCCGAGTAGTGCTAAAACTTCCAGTCGGCCATAGCTGGCTGAGTGTTCATAAACAATATTACAAAGACTCTGGCCAAAGTATTTTGGTCCCCTTTCTCTCTTCCAAAGGCTCATATGGAGTTAAATTAATAGCTACCGGTCGCCAAGTACCGATAGTAGTGCTTGATAAAATCACCGGCCAGGGTGTTGTCGGTGCCGACATAAAGGTTCTGACGACTGAAGCTAAAACCGGCCCTGGTGGCCTAGCGACCATTGTCCTACCAACGACTACTGGCACACAAACAGCCTCTATCCAGATGTCAAACTATAACCCAGCCCAAGTAATAATAACGGTAACCGACAAAATAGTGTCAGCCAACAGCTTCAGCATAACTCCTGCCGGCACAATATATTTTCTGAGCAATGCCTCGGGGACAATCGATGTCGTCAAGTCAAATCTAGATGGCACCAATCGATCAACCGTACTACCTGGAACTGGTAAAGAAGACCCCAATGGGACAGTTCTACTGGCCGCCCGTGACTGGAAATACCTAGTCTTAAAAGCCAGTCGTGACAGTTCGCAGCCAGCTCTCTATCTTATTGATACCTCTGACGATAAAGTTACTCAGTTTGATTCTGGTAATGCCAGTTTCAATCTAATTGGCTGGGATAATCACGATTTTGTCTATGACTCAACCCTAAACTCGGTGCCAGGTTGGCAAGTCGGTCATGAGCAGATCAAAAGTTATGACGCTGACACTGGACAGCTTAACGTGCTTGATCAAAACCAAGCCACAGGAGATGTAACTACCAACGCCAGCCAAAGCTTCAGCGGCTTCTATATTCTAAACAGCGGTCTAATTTATAACGTTACCTGGTATGGCAATGCCCCGCTAAGCGGCAAGTCAGATACCATCCGTGGTGTTCAAGCCAACGGTATTGGCAAACAAGACTACAAGACATTTGATGCCAACCAAACCTCCTATATTACGGCTCAACTTTTTCAACCAAACAATATTTATTATGCTGTTTATTACAATGATGGCACAGCTACCGGGTTCTATGATTTTGCAAACGGTGCCCTCAAGTCAGATGCTCAAATTGACCAAAGCAGCCTTAGCCAAAGTTATCCGACTTACTTAATATCGCCCTCAGGCAATCAAACTTTTTGGACTGAACTGAGAGATGGTAAAAATAGCTTATTCGTAGGCGACACTAACGCCCAGAACCCCAAGCAAATTCTATCTAGCAGTGATTACTCGCCTTACGGTTGGTTCAGTGATGCCTTCACTTTGGTCTCAAAGAACGGCAGCCAGCTTTATATCCTACCAAGTAGCGAGTTATCATCAACAGTCCAGCCGCTCAAGATTACTGACTACTATAAATCTGCCCAAGCTTTCAACGGCTATGGTTATGGCTACGGCGGCCTTTAGTTAAATTTTCTTGACGCCCTAGAGTGGCTAAAGTGTTACAATCATTTTTGAAGAACATTGAATAAAGTGGGCCAAGACTATGAATCCTGATAACGAATCATCTCAACCAATCCCCGAACCCCAGCCGGCGCCAACTAGGCCAGTGATGGATGTTCAGCCACCTCCTAAAGCAGTTCCCCCTGCCACTAACGAGACTTCTGGACAAACAATAGCCCAACCAGAACCGGTTACTACTCCAAAAGCACCAAAAATAGCCCAACCCCCTCGTAGTCCAGGGGTTAGTCTGGCCATTTTTGCGACTCTAATTATTGTCTTAGGCATGGCTGCTCTGATAACATATGCCTATCTAAAAAGCCGTTAAAAGTTTCTGAGTAGTAACTTTTAAGCATAAGACTAGGAGTCATGATCAGTCAGACTAGATTAGAGGTAGCCCTAGAAAAACTAAGTCAACCCGGCACTATAGGGGTTATGCCAACCGATACACTTTATGGTCTGGTCTGCCGAGCTGAAGACCCAGCAGCCGTTGCTCGTTTATATAGCTTAAAAAAGCGTCACCAAAAACCAGGCACACTTCTGGCAGCAAATGTGGGCCAATTGGTAAAACTAGGCCTCAAACGCCGTTACCTAAAGGCAGTTGAACAGTATTGGCCTGGGGCAGTCAGTGTAATTATTCCTTGTGGGCCACAGCTATCATACCTTCACCAAGGCCTCCAAGGCCTGGCTGTGCGTATCCCAGATGACCAACCATTGAGGTCTTTGCTCGCAGCCAGCGGGCCTCTACTGACCTCTAGCGCCAACAATCCCGATCAGCCACCGGCAAGTTCTGCCACCCAAGCCCGGCGTTACTTTAAATCGGCCGTCGACTTTTATATTGACGGACCAGACTTGAGCGGTCAACTGCCATCAACTATTATCCGACTACTTGACGACACAGTTGAAGTTGTCCGCCAAGGTGCTGTGCAGCTTGACCGGGGGCAGGTACAATAAGAACATGAACTTCGACGACTACCAGCAAGAGGCTCTTAAAACAGTTATTTCTACCGATGACGATTTTAAAGACATGCTCCACTGGGTGCTTGGTATTAACGGTGAAGCTGGCGAAATAGCCGAAAAAATAAAAAAGATTATACGCGATAAAAACGGACGGCTGTCTGCTGAGGATAAGATTGAACTGGGCAAAGAAGTTGGTGATGTTCTTTGGTATCTGGCAATCTTTGCCGACAGTCTTGGCTTTTCGCTAAATGATCTAGCCCGCCAAAACATTTCTAAACTGCAAAGTCGCCAGCAAAGAGGTGTGCTCGGTGGCCAAGGAGACAATCGCTAGTCAACCCCGAAGAGAAGATCTAAATTAAGTGCCAAATTCTTTTCTGAGCCAATCATCCAAACTGCCGCCACCGCCACCAGCCATTGCGACTACCATGTCGCCAGCCGCTAAATGCTCCTCAATGCGTGATTTAAGCTCAGCATCTAATTTGGCCGAGACAGCAACAGACGGATCTGCTAAGTGCGAGATTAGTTCCTCGGGTGGAATAATACGTTGAGACGGATCTTCACGGGCTAAATAGCTATTTGTCCAGTAGACTTTTGTAGCACCACTGAAACAATCTCGGTAATCGTTGAGCATGTAATGTTGACGACGGTTAGTCAACGGTTCGTAGATGACTATAACTTTTTGACCCGTCTCAGCAGCCATCTCGGTAGCGACACTCATTCCTCCCCGAATTTTTTCAGGCGTGTGAGCGTAGTCACTGTATAGTCCAGGGGCTATCTTCTCCATTCTCCTGGAAAGTCCTGGAAAGCGATTAATATGGTCAATTAATTGCCTAAGCTCAGTCTTTGCGATTGCCCTTACTGCACTGACTGCTGCCCAAGCGTCAAGTCGGTTGTATAGACCGGCCAAGTGCAGCTCCTTAATTTCTGTTTGATCACTATTTAAAATGGTAATCGTCGGGTTGCTCGTAAGGCCAAGGTAATCGGCATCTTCTTGCCAAACAAAAGTTTGTTGACTCTGGCTAATAAATTCACGAAAAGCGGCCTGATAGTCTTCACGAGTAGGGAATATCTCATGATGATCCCAACTGACGCCACTGATAATCGAGAGATGTGGCTCGAAGGCCAAGAAATTACGATCAAACTCATCTGCTTCGTAAATAAAATATTCAGCTGATGACTCAAAATGACCCATTTCTCCAAAGGGTATTTTGGCACCAACCGAATAGCTGATTGGTAGCCCGATTTGCTGAAATAGCCAAATAACCATGGCCGTGGTTGTAGTTTTGCCGTGGGTGCCGGCTATAGCCAAGAGTTTCATGCCTTTGGTTTGCAGCAAATGGCTTAAGAATTCATCTCGCTTGGAAGTCTTAATACCTTGTTCAGTACAATAAAGCAGCTCTGGGGCATCTGGATTCTCAAGTGTTAAAGCCGATGTATAGACAAACCAATCAATTGGCTGAGCCTCATGTTGAGCAGCAATTGCTCGGCGGCTCTGATCAAGGTGAATATTGTCTATTCCGTGAGCCCGCAAGTATTCAATGTATTGAGAGTTTTGCTTGTCAGAACCGGAGACCTCAAAGCCGGCCTGCTTGGCAATGAGAGCCAATGGCCCAATTGCCGTGCCCCCAATTCCCGAGAAGAAGACGTGCATATATGACTTAAGTATAGACCGGACAGCGTTCATAATCATAGTCCGGAAGGCTAATAAGGTTTATGTTCTTCCTAGGGTCTACCTCTACAGTATCTGTTACTAAGCTCTGTTATACTAGATTTAGACATGGCACTGCAATTAGAAGAACCCTACTTGAATATGTTACGGCAAATTGTTGCCGAGCAGATAGATGCCAATCGCTGGCAGCCTGTGATATTTGGTTCCAGAGCGCAAGGGCGGGCACACCGTTTTAGTGATATCGACCTTGGGTTTGTCGGAAAGGATCCATTGCCATTAGCGCTACGAGCAAGTCTGATCGATGCTTTAGATGAATCCAACATACCGTACGTTGTTGATATAGTTGACCTCATAACGACAGCACCAGAATTTAAACAGGTGGCTGAGCAGGCTATGGTGAAACTCTAATGACCAAAGCAGTTGCTCAGAAACAACAGCTTATACGAGCCCGTGATTTCTTGGGTCGCACGCTATTAGCTCCTGAGGACGAGATACAGCGAGCAGCGACTATCCAAGCTTTTGAGTTTTGTTTTGAGTTAGCTTGGAAATACCTAAAAACTCTTGTTGAAGAAGACGATGGGATGGTAGCCAGTCCCAAGGCAGTATTCCGTGAAGCGGCCAAGCACGGTATTATCGATAACCCAAGTGACTGGTTCAACTTCCTTGATTCCCGTAACTTGACCGTACACACCTATATTGAAGTAGTTGCCGATAAAGTTTACCGAGTAGTCAAAAATGACTTCGTGGGCGCACTAAATAAGCTTATAGAGACAACAGACTAAGCCGGAAAACCGCAGCCGATAAGATATAATCTTAAGCAGTATGAATAAACGTCAACAAATGGCTTCTTTTTCCAGACTGAAGTCCAGCAAAACGTTTTATTTGCTGCTACTGGCCATAATTAGCGGTCTAATCAGTCTTTTTGCCCTGAGGGCTAATAATGAACGGATGGTCAGCTTACGGACAGCCGTTTTCCAGGCCGATCAACAAAATGGTGATGTCCAAACTGCCCTCAAGAACCTACAGGCTTATGTGACCACTCACATGAATACTGACCTAGCTGCCGGGGCAGATGCTGTTTATCCACCAATCCAACTGAAATATACTTACGAACGCCTGGTTCAAAATCAACAGCTGCAGGTTCAAGCAACAAACGGCCAACTTTATACTGATGCCCAACACTATTGCGAGCAGCAAAACTCTCATGACTTTTCAGGTCACAACCGGGTCCCCTGTATCGAAGCCTATGTTACAAGTCATGGAGCGACCATCACACCGATACCCGACAGTCTCTATAAGTTTGATTTTGTGTCTCCTAAATGGTCACCTGATCTAGCCGGCTGGAGTCTCTTGGTTGCCGGCCTTAGCTTTCTAGGCGCTGCTATAGCCTTTATCAGTGGTCGCTTAATAGCAATTGCGACCTAGGTTACCGATATTGCTCACAGACTATTGAGCAAGTGACTTAAGGCTTAGAACTAGGAGTAGTGCCTGGGTTAGTAGTCTGGACGCTGTTAGTTGGGGTAGCGGCTTGACTTTGATCAGCACATTTTTGGCCACCCGGGTTTTGTTGCTCAAAGGTTTTAACAGCTTTAGCGACCTGGCCATTGTCCTGGAGATTTTCCCAGAAAGTTACTTGTGTTTGATTAATAACCATTTGGTCATAAGGAGCATGTAGCTCACAGCCCAGTTTTACCAACGAAACACGAGTGTTTGCCGCACTGGCTGTGGTACTACTGCCAGTACCAGATGTCTGGAGGTAATAAATATTGTCGAGTACCAGGTACTTGTTGTTTAAGGACTTAATATTGCCAAAATATACCTGGCCGGTGTTTAAGAAGACAGCTTGAAGCTTCGTAGTGTCTATATAATTCCCCTCAGGTTGATTGCCGCCAAAGCTAACAATGGCCACAATTGCCAATACCAGCAAGAAGATTGTAGCAAGACTTAGAACTACTCCCCAACGGCCCCATTTACTGGGTTCCTTTTTAGATTGTTTATGGGTGTTTAAAACACTAGTTGAAGGCGGAACTGCTCCAGTTGCAGCAGATTGCGCCGGAGGTTGAGAAAGACGACTTGTAAAATCCATATATTGAAACCACCTTTTAAGTTGTTTATGCTTACCCGCCTAGTTTAATACAGATACCTTTATTGATGCAACAGCTTTTTATATTTTTCGATGGGAGATACCTAACTTCTTAGATCGCCATTCTAGAGCTGTGCTTAAGATTGGTCAATCAGAAGATATGTTATTAAAAGGGTTGACAAACAAAAACCGACAAGAGTATGTTAGGGGTACACTACTAATTATAAGAGAGGGAGAGTCAGCAATGGCATATAAGCACACTAACTCCAAAGGTGTAACTTACTACTTAAATTCAAAGAGCGTTACACTACGCGGTGGCAAACAGCAAACAATTTATTACTTCAGTAAGGACGAGCGACCTGAGGCTACAGATTTGCCAGGTGGTTTTATGGTCAACGAAAACCCACGCAACGGTTTCTTGACTGTTAAGCGCAAGTAATTACTAAAAAAGTCTAAAAAAGAAGCACCCGGTAAGCTTTATCAAAGCCCGCCGGGTGTTTTTATTTCTTATCTTCTAAGATAGAATAGGGCAGACGTGAACCAACCAATCCTGAAAGTTAAAGGCTTAAGCAAGATTTATGACGGTCGAGCAGCAGTCGACAATATTTCGTTTACTGTTCAAAAAGGCGAAGTCTTTGGTATTTTAGGACCAAACGGAGCAGGCAAAACAACAACACTGGAAATGATCGAAACAATGCGCCCTATGGACGGAGGCAGCATTACGGTTAATGGTCTTGATGTTGCCAAACAAGAGGATGCCGTTAAGCGGATCATTGGCGTTCAACCGCAAGCACCGGCCTTTCAAGACAAAACTAAGCTTACTGAGATCATTGAGCTATTTGCGGCAGCATACGGCGAAAAAGTCGATGCCCTGCAATTACTTAAAGATGTTCAGCTGGACGAAAAAGCGAACAGTTTTGCAGAGAATTTATCTGGAGGACAACGTCAACGTTTAAGCATTGCAACTGCCCTAGTTCATAAGCCGCAGGTTTTCTTTATGGATGAGCCGACAACTGGCTTAGACCCCCAAGCTCGCCGGAATTTATGGGATCTTGTCCGCGAGATTCGCGATAGGGGCGTGACGGTTCTAATAACGACTCACTATATGGAAGAAGCAGAATTACTTTGCGATCGAGTGGCCATTATGGATGGAGGTAAAATTATAGCTCTTGATACCCCCAAAAAACTAGTTCGCCAATTATTATCGAAGGGCTTTAAGAAAGAACAAGACGTCGAACAAGCTAACCTGGAAGATGTATTTATTGATTTAACCGGCAAAGGCCTGAGAGACTAATGCTTAAAAAATCTCTTTACACAGTACTGGTTTTTTCACGGCTTAATACCCGGCGCTTTTTTCGTGATCGATTAGCTATCTTTTTTGGCGTACTCTTCCCGCTGATCTTTTTATTTGTCTTTGGTGGTATATCTGGAGGGAACGGCAAGAATATTTCTTTTAGGATAGCCCTCTTAAACCAAAGCAGTAGTGCTTTTGGTCGTCAGTTTGATGCTCAGTTAACGGCTAGCCATACATTCAAGGTTGATAAAACCGTAACTTCACTGTCTGCAGCTAAGGACAAGATGGGCAATAGTCAGCTGGATGCTACCATAATTTTGCCCCCTGGCTTTGGCGATATTAAAGCCGGACAGTCTTACCCATCCGGTAATGCTCAAGTAGTCTATACCCAGGACAATGCCTCAGCCGGACAAACTCTGACTACTGTTTTGCAAGGCGAATTCAATCAGATAAACTCTAAATTTGTGCGTCACCAAGAACCGTTTGCGGCAATCGCTAAACCACTCAACGTAAAAAGCCTAACCCAGTTTGACTACACATTTGCTGGATTACTAGGTTTTTCAATAATTGGTCTAGGTATCTTCGGCCCAGTAAATGTTTTTCCAGAACTAAAGAAGCAGGGGATACTCCGACGTTTACACACCACCCCGCTTAAAGTTTGGCAATACTTTGTTTCAACCATGATTTCTCAGGCTATAATTGGCTTGGTTTCACTGTCTATAATGTTCGCCGTTGCCATCACAGTTTTTCACCTAAAAGTAGTTGGTAACTACATCGAGATTATTCCTTATCTAATACTTAGTATTATCGCTATTTTAGGTATTGGTTTGGCAATAGGTGGCTGGGCTAAAAATGAACGCCAGGCTGCACCGCTAGCCAACATTATAGTTTTCCCGATGATGTTTCTGTCAGGTACATTCTTCCCGCGCTTTCTGATGCCCCACTGGTTGCAGGTGGTATCTAACTATTTACCACTGACACCGGTTATTGATGGAGTCAGGCTACTTGTAACTGAGGGTAAGCATCTGACAGACATTGGACCCCAACTGGGACTACTAGGAATTTGGCTAATAGTTATCTACCTGATAGCTTTTAGAGTATTTCGTTGGGAGTAGCCAACAACCATCTGCTACTAACTAAATTGCATCTCTCCATAAGGCCTAATTATTTGCTAAATCAATCCAAAGGTGATACAATAATGACTATGAAAAAGGGTCAACTATTTGCTATACATGCTGAAAATTGGCGAAACCTAGGTGCCGGTGTAGACCCTAAGGTAGCTGAGGATCTTGGCTCCACTCCTTTTGATCAGCTTGATCAACTTATTCAAGATATTCCTAAACGTAAAGCACAAATAGCCAGAGCAATCGGTGGCCCTTTAATCCCCCCTCTAGAAACGACTATTGGCCCAGACAATGCTGCTCGCCAAGAAGCCCGCCAGGAATTTGATAAATACGCTAAATCAGAGTTTTGGCTAACGGGGTTGCCTGATTCCTCGCCTGAGCAACAGGCTATAAATGCGGCAGGCATTGAGAAAAGCCGTCAAGCACTGGAACAAGCAGATAAATCTAGACAAGAGAGCTAGGGAATGATTACACGTAGTCGTGAGGCTGCCCCAGGCCAAATCGCTATACCAGGGCTAGAACCACGTCTGTCCTTAGTTCATATCTTAACACCCGAATATATGGGAGTAAGAGCCGAAGACTATGCTGATGTACCGGCTGCTTGGGTTGAGTGGGCTGCTCCTGAACACCTAAGACCATCATTAATAGATATAGCGTGGGATGACCGCAGCGCTGTTGGCTACAAACCAGCTGGTAGTAATAGAAGAACATGGCTGGCTGTAACTCCTGAGGAATACCAAATGTTTGCCCGAGATGTATCTTGGCTGGCTAGGACAGCCATAAATGGGACTCTTAATGCCCGAGCGCGGACAATCAGCCCCTTTGCCGAAGTCAACCAGCTAGCAGCTCAAAGAGCAGGTATTCATGCCGTGGAATCAAGAAGCGAAACAATGCAAACTTATTTGGCTCATATTGTTGAACCACGCATTAAACAGATTGATCGCTTTAAAGAGAGCACTGAGTACCCCAACTTGAACAGAGGCAATAACCAAAAAGTCCGTCAGCGGTTCGAATATCTGCAGCAATTTGTAATTGGCGATATGCTAAGAGCAATTGGCAACCAACGAGCCTGGACCACCGAAAGCGGTAAGCCAAAACGAGCAGAGCAGGCAATAACTAAACGCCTTTACATTGACGGCTCTCCCAGTCAACGAGCAGCCAATTTTAGGGATCTACTTGAACTTGCAGGGGATTATTATGGCCACAAAAAGGCTCTCTTATTGACTAAAATTTGGGAATCAAAAAAATATATAAAAGACAATTCAGCCAGTGATTAATAGATACACTAGCCTGCCAAAGCCATTTTTTGTTTTGGCACCAATGGACGATGTGACCGATAGCGTCTTTCGCCAAATGATAGTCAATTGTGCTGAGCCCGATCTTCTTTTTACAGAGTTTGTAAATGTTGACGGTTTGCAAAGTCCTGGTCGCCAAAAACTGATCTCAAAGCTTCAGTACTCATCCAAGGAGCGGCCAATAATTGCCCAAATCTGGGGTAAAAGCCCAGAGAATTTTTATAAAACAGCATCGGAACTGGTAGCTATGGGCTTCGCTGGGATAGATATTAATATGGGTTGTCCAGACAAATCAATTGTTAAAAACGGCAGTTGTGCCGCACTGATCAATAACAGGCAATTAGCAGTTGAAATTATCCAAGCCGTTAAAGAAGGAAGTGGTGGCAAAATAGCCATTAGTGTTAAAACTCGACTTGGCTTTAACCAAGTAGACTTGAGCTGGCCTGCCCTGCTTCTCAGACAAAAACTTAACATGCTAATTATACATGGAAGAACACGTTCTCAACGCAGCAAAGTACCGGCTGACTGGGAAGCCATTGCTGATGTTCGTCAATTGCGAGATCAGCTTTCTCCCGAAACTCTTATTGTCGGCAACGGTGATGTCCTCAATCGTCAGCATGGTCAAGAGCTTGCCGAAAAGTATATGCTAGACGGAATTATGATTGGTCGAGGTGTTTTCCAGGATCCATTTGCCTTTTCCCTAGATAGCCCTTGGCCCTCTTACTCAAGGTCACAAAAACTTAGTCTATTTGCTAAACAAGTTAAGCTTTATCAGAAAACAGCGCCTAATCATAGACGACCAATACAAACACTGAACAAGTTCTGCAAGCTATATGTTAATGGTTTTGATGGTGCTAAAGAGTTACGCGAGCAATTAATGTCAGCAACCTCGAGCAATAAGCTACTTAGCTTACTAAAAAAGAGCATAAATAATCCTTAATTTAAGCCCTGTGCTATCTAGTTTTTACCAAGCTGGTTCTGGGAGCCAAAGACGTTATAAACGTCAAATAAACTGGTGTGTCTAGTCTAAAGCTGCTGGATGGAATTAATAACAGCAATGGCGTTACGCCACTCTGGGCTATCTATTTGGACTGTGTAGCTATTTGTATTGCTTAAACCTTGCGCCCAGCAAAAAGAACCATTAATTGTTAGGTATTTGCCACTCTTAAGCTTAAGTGAATAGGAGTTATCAGTACCTATTTTAAGTGACGGACACTTATCGATAACCGAACCAGTAGCAAAAGTCTCGCTGGCCTTTTCTTGCCACAGCGTTATGCCATTTGATAGAAGACTACTATTGCCATTGGGGTAAGTGTTAAAAGGAGTCGAGGGGGTGGGAGTAATTATTGTTTCAATATCAAGGCCAAAATCATTGGTTTTTGAAGAAGGCGCCGACTGCAAACGAATTAGAGAAAGAGGATATGCTCCACCTAGTTGCTCGGTTGAAAGATACCAGGTTGGTGGGTAGAGCAAGCTAATTCCTTCACTGTCTGAAGAATATTTTTTCCAGGCTGTAAAAACACCAGGATTAGTGCTAGAAACGCTCGATAAAGTTTTGGTAATATTTTGCTTTGCAGTTAATGTGTACCAGACAATAAAGCCAATCAAGGCCATGATTAAAAAGATCAAGAAAGCCTTAATAAAACTAAATTTGCTAACTTTATGGTAGAGTCTCTTCAAGCGTTACCTCACTTAAAGTCACTAAGCCAATCATAGTCTTATGGTTGAAGAATTGCAACAGGAGTCCAAAAGAGTTGTTGCTACGTTAATGATGATCCAAGTTCATTAATGGTCACATCTTAATCTTTTAAGGAATATTCAGGGGGATTGGTCATGGAACACGGCCTCATCTTTTGGGTGCATGATTTGGTTGCCCAGGTACAATCGAATTGGAACCAACTCCTGTCAGAGTTATCCAGATGGAAAGAAGTTTATAGAGGTGGAACGACAATGAGCTACTCTACCAGGTCACACTAGAACCTAAATATGCTGTACGGCACTGCGTTCGGTGTCTGCGAGTATCCTGCCCTTGTAGCCAGCTTCCAATAAGGGTTGGCACTGCTAAATTTTGGAAGATTTTGGCTTAACTACTGGGTTAGGCGACTGGAGAAGTTGTTTACGATGTATCGAACTGGGTAAATCAAGTCCTTTTGTAGGGCTTCATCAAAGGTTAGCCACACGGGCATTCTTCCTTCGTCTTTCTCTTTGACTTCAATGTCCAAGTTTTTGTTTAACACTAAAAGGTAGGCGTGCCAACGATGTGCATCTGCACCCCGTCGACAAGAGTCTCCAATAATATCTTCCGTAGCAATACTGGTAAGTTCCTTTGACTCAATTCCTACCTCCTCCTTGGTTTCACGATGGGCGGCAGTCAAAGCATCCTCTCCTACGTCTAGATGCCCCGATGGAACCGTAAGAGCAAACGGGAATATAAGTCGTTCAAAAAATAAAAATTTACCTTCTGGGTTACGCACAAAAACACCCTCGCTCTCGTGCCAGTATTCTTTATCTTTGGCCACCCACCACTTCACAATTGGATCAATTACAATTGAACGATCATTTCGATGGTTACATGTACTGCAGAAGTAGTACGTTTTATCGTCCTCGTATACTCGGTCAATGGTTTCAGTATGACAGTCAATACAGTATTGGTGGTATTTGCCGTCTTGTGCCCATTTAAAGTTAAGTTTTATAAGGGACTCCTTGCTTCATACGGTTTGACTATACACTGTCTTCAATAACGGCAACAGTGCTGGTTCGTTGTGACCGATAGGCTTGTATGTGATCGAGTATGGACTGCATTTCTGGAAGCAACAACTCTCCTGGCTTACTTATATTAAGCCATCTCATGGGATGCCCTGTTTCAAGAAGCTTAGGTGACAAAGATTTTCGTTCGCTATCATCGACTTCAATCATATGAGCAATTAGCAGATGATGAACACCATTAGTGGTAGTTGGCTCCTTGCGGGATGGCCAACGCAGATTAAATGTACCAATCTCTAGAAAGCGACTTGAGTCTACAACCTCTAAACCTAGCTCTCGTTTTAACTGTCTCTGGGCGCTACCTTGGAGCGTCTCACCAACAAGTATGCGACCCCCGAAGATCCACCAGTTTTCTTTTATTGGGTCATTGTTACGTTTTTCTAAAAGTATCTCTTCTCCATTGACGACGGCTACATCTACGCATCCAACGACTACATGATCCAGAACTCTGCCATATTCTTGGTCACTTAATGGAAATTCGTCCGTATGCTGACCGTCATGTGAGCCGCTAGGTTGTTCTAAAAACATATATAAACTCTATAGTTTATTATTCTACATTTACAGAAAAATACAAGTGTGCATTGGGTATGTAGCTGGAACGGGTTCAATGATAAAAATCGTCTGTACTATTAACAAAAAACCTCTGTCGTATTGACATGGGTGATAATGCTTATGGTTGCGGGGAGAGGACTCGAACCTCTGACCTCGTGGTTATGAGCCACGCGAGCTGCCGCTGCTCCACCCCGCACGTCTGAGCCAACTTGGCCCGGGTACATATTTTGGAGCTCAAGTTATTTTACTAAACAGAGGTAGAAAAGTCAATTGGCGGATACATTTTGTGGGCGGTGCAAGAAAAAGTTGACCCAAGCCTGCAAGTTATACTGGTAGGTAGGTTGTCTCTTAAGAACGTTAGTTTGGGAAGACACCTGAGCGTAGTTAACGGTATAAGACAGAGCCACATTTTTAGGGACAATTACTTCCTGTTCGCCGTTAAGGCCTAAGCCAAAATTCTGTCGTGCCGAAAGTTCAAGATATTGATTGGTATTATAATATTCGTTTTGAAGTTGCAGATTGTTGTTTTCTAATGACTGAACGCTGTTCTGCTGCTGTAACTCGGCAATCTGCTTCTGCAGATCATAATTTGTTTGTATTGACTTAACACCGCTCCAGCTAATTAGCAGAATCAAAATAACAAATAATAGCTGTCCAGCATAGTGAATATCTCCTAGTTTCAGGACGAAAGACTCAACTTCGGAGTAATATTTTTTTAGTTTGTTTTGCATACAACTACAGTCCTTATATTATATAACTATTTAGGCAATATCTGTTATACTCTTCTCTGTTACCAGGCCATTGTTCATTAAATAATTGGGGGGTGTAGCTCACCGGTCAGAGCAGGCGGCTCATAACCGCTTGGTAGTTGGTTCGATCCCAACCACCCCCACCAACAAGCTTTT
This sequence comes from Candidatus Dormiibacterota bacterium, assembly GCA_035534895.1. GTDB lineage: Bacteria > Patescibacteriota > Saccharimonadia > Saccharimonadales > UBA4665 > DATLRC01. Next base: position 34,320 of record DATLRC010000015.1, on the reverse strand, counting down.
ACTATTGACTAAGTATACGTTTTAAATGTATATATAGAATATACGAAAAGGATAACGTTATGACAACAATAGTGAAAGCAACAGAACTACGTAATTCATATGCTACGATAGCCAAAAGCGTACGAGGCGGAAAGACTATGGCTATTATCACTAAGCGTGGCAATCCTGATTTGGCACTTATAGACCTCGACTACCTGGAAGACTTATTGGAAGCTCAAGATACTGAATTCTTGGCAACTCTCAAAGTTGCTGCGAAGGATAAGACTTATACGCTCGAAGAAGTATTCTCCAATTTAAAGGTCTAAATCTCTATGCAATTTATTTTCTCGGAATCGGCCAAGAAAGATTTAGAAAAATTACCAAAAATCTTCCAGTCACGTTTAAAAACCAAGCTATTATACTGGCAAGCTACAGAAAATTCTCTTCAATTTGCAACGTTACTAGTTAACTATTCTGGTGCTACTCATCGATTTCGTATTGGAGCGTATAGACTAATTGTTTTATTAAATTCTGACGGAAGAATTCTAATACTTCGTATCAGACATCGTAAAGACGTATATAAGTAGTACTCAGTCCAATAAGCCTTTGGTATTCACTAACATCTGAATAAATGGTGTCTGATGAAACTCCTTATACCAAACACTAAACTGTTCGTAAACTTGATTCCAAAATAGTCCAGTCAAGTCCACCAAAACATCCGAAGAAGCTACGTCTGCTGCCAATTCAATAAATTTTCTTGCATTTCTATTACCAGTAGGGGTATGATGAAAATACAAAAGGCAAAACACAAACTTAACACCGCATGATTGACAAATATGCAAAAACGTGTATAATAAGTGTTAGCCGGTTAAAATTAAAAATTCATCAAAAAAACAAAAAGGAGCTAGGTGCATGAAAATCGTCAACGGATTGGCATATGAATTCGCCAATACTACTAACCAAGATATATTAACTATAGATAAAATATTAAAAAAGCTATAAGTATAATCTTGAATTGATACCCGAAAACCTCTGAGCCGGATCCCTCAGGGGTTTTTAATTATCAGTTATATATTGAACGCTAATCGATGTAATGCTCAAAATAAATGCTGGAAACGGTCTTTGAGTGATACTTTTTCAGTTCCTGAACAAGAAGCCGGGTCAGTGGTTATGTCATAGTGGTGAGCGGTAGCAGGAACTGATGTGTATTGCTGTTTTAGCGTAGCTGAGGTCTCAGAGCCATAGCTAACCAACAAACGATCCCGGTCTTTAATAACCATATTAGTGATTGGCGTTAGATCGGTGTAGTCCTGGTTGTTAAGCAAGATATGTAATTTGCTCTGACCACTTTCAAGGTACATTGTGCCATCAGCCGATTGAATAAAGTTTGGACCAACAAACCAGCCCAGATTTTCAAAGAATTGTCCCCAGGTAACGGCATGATCGTGAATATGAATAACTGAATTGATGTTATCGTGCATGTGAGCCCGTTCCTGGGGTAAGGTGATGTCGTTAGTGGCACTACAGACTGCAACTCCTTGATAATACTCGGGACCGCTAAATTCTTGGCGTTGACCATTAATATAAACCGCAAAGTTGGCATGATAATGTATGTGCGGCGGATTATATGAGACAAAACGAATCGCCATAATGACCAATAAGCCAATGACCAATCCTGCCACAAACATAAACTGAGGCGATTTCACAAATAACCGATTTCTTAACATGTTTTCTCCCTAAACAATAATATCAGCTTCTTTAGTGAGCGACTAAAAAAGTAATTTGTAATAATTAAACTTGCATCAAGCATAATTGTTCGACTAAAATATCAACTAAGTTAGATGATCAAGAGACAAAAAAGTCACAACAGGACTGTCTGAAGTGGAGCAATACTCTCAGCAGGCTGCTCTATCTTCCAAAAAGAGAACGCCAGCTGAATATATTCGTGAACACCGAAGAATTAAAGCAGCCATTGCCGGCGGTTACTTGGCTCTACTGACTACCGGAATAGGGGCAGCTATTTATAGGCAAATAAACACGCCTGACGAGTGTTTGAACAGTTGCCTAAGTATAGATCATCAAACTTCATCAATAAGACAGCCTAGCCTCAAAGGCGAATCTCTAGTAACTTTACCCCAAGGCCCGGATTACCCGGCCAGCGGCCTATTAGCTCCTAACGAATTACCTGATCCTCCGCCTCAGCCTCCAGCTCTAAAAGAAGTTAAGAAAGTTAAACTTGTGGCCCCAAAATCTATGCCTCGAGCAGAACTCAAAACGGTTGTACTTCCGTACCAAGTAAATTTACCCAAGGGATCAAACGGAATAGACATTTCTTTTCCCCAATGTTCAAAGCCACTTCCAGCACACCAACAATACGCCATCATTGGACTAAATAATGGCGTTGAATCGAACACTAATCACTGCTTGCACCATGAACTTGCTTGGGCTGTTGGCTCTAGTGCCACAAACGATAAAGTACAGCTTTATTTAAATAGCAGTAACCCAGGTCCTAACAAAAATGACCAATGGCCAAAAAGTAACTATGACCAAAACGGTCTTTTAACTAAAAATTCTTATGGTAACTGTGCCGGACAAGATACGACAGCCTGTTATTGGCAATATGGCTGGGAAAGGGTAATTGATGATACAAAGGATCGTTTCAAACCAGCCATTCAAGATACCGGTCTATCAACTGACATCAGTCAATATCAGACATGGATTGACGTTGAAACTAGAAATGATTGGCAACAAGGGTCGAGCCTAGCCCTGCAGCATAATCAGGCGATCATAGAAGGAATGGTGTCGGGGATAGAGAGCCAAGGAGCCAGAGTCGGTATCTATGCAACAGATTATCAGTGGCATCAAATTGTACCAGAAGTCGGCTCGAAGAGCGTTTTGTATGCTTTAAAATATTGGATACCAGGTGCCAGCAATCTAATATCTGCTGAAGAGAACTGTCAAAGTTCCCCACCAACTGCTGGTGGCGAAGTGGTCATGACTCAATACACCTCATCATTTGATTATGACTATAGATGCGTCGCCTAAAAAAGTCAGTCATTAGACGACTATTTAATATGGTAGCGGCGAGTGGACTTGAACCACTGACCCCAGGCTTATGAGTCCTGTGCTCTGACCAGCTGAGCTACGCCGCCCTAGACAAGTTTAAAATATAGCACGATTTACATCTGTTGGCTAGCTGAAAAGATCTGGTCTCGACTGTCGCAAATTTTGCCAACAGGGCTCAAAAAGAGGCTCTGGAAGAGAATGGAAGTCGACCCACCCTAGCTCAACAAATGCCTCCGTCTCTAAAATAGTTGGCTTCCCACTTTGCCAATCGGCCTTAAACCATAATGTAATATAGTGTTTAGCTGACGGAAAAATGTCATTGGTAATGGCCAGAAAGTTAATGTTCTTGACCCTCATGCCTGTCTCTTCTAAAGTCTCTCGCCTGGCGCAAGCCTCAAAGCTCTCGCCATGTTCTAAATGACCTCCAGGTATAGACCAGCTATTAGTTCCATGCAAGCCCACTCGTTTGCCCATCAGAAACTTATTATTTTTCCAAACAAATAATGCGATCCCAACCCGCGGGCTGCTTAGATCCTTTTTCATGACCATAATTTTACTCCGTTAATGACTATACTGTAATTGACATTACAAAATAGCTTGATGTTTGGGCCTTAGATCGAGCCATAACTATAAAGTAGTGTCGATTCATACTACACTAATTGTAGAGATGGAAATTAATCTAATGGCTGGTCAGTACGTTGTGGCTGTAAGTGGTGGTGTTGATTCAGTTAGTTTGCTCCATGCTCTAAGCAAGCTGCCGACGCTAAAGCTGACAGTTGCTCACTATGATCATGGTATTAGGCCCAATTCGTTAGCTGACCGCATTTTTGTCCAGCAGCTAGCTGGCAGCTACGGTTTGCCGTTTGTCTATAAAGCAGGACGGCTAGGGTCAGGAGCCAGTGAAGCTACTGCCAGGACTGCACGTTATCGCTTTTTAGGCCAAGTGCAAAAAGCTTCTGGAGCAAGAGCAATTATCACTGCCCATCACCAAGACGATGTGCTAGAAACAGCTCTTCTTAATCTAATTAGAGGTACTGGCCGCAAGGGACTATCTTCCTTGGGCTCCAGGCCAGAACTAATCCGTCCTTTGTTAAAGTTTCCCAAAGCCGATATTATTAGCTTTGCCAAAAGCCAAACTCTTGATTGGCGCGAAGACTCAACTAATACCAATCCGCTCTATCTGCGCAACCACATTCGTTTACATATCCTGCCTCGTCTGTCATCTAAAGAACGACAAAAATTATTAGCCATTTTAGCTAAGGCTGAGACGATTAATACTGAGCTTGATCTTTTAATCAGTGACTGCCTAGAGCTTAAAAATAACTCCGGCAAGCTTGATCGTAAATGGTTTATCATCTTGCCACACAACGTGGCTAAGGAAGTGATGGCTACCTGGTTAAGAAACCATGATCTACAACAATTTAATCGTAAAACGCTGGAGAGACTGACCCTAGCCGCTAAAACAGCTCAACCAGCAAAACAAATCGATGTAATTAAAGGGTGGAAAATGCGTGTCGAACAAAATTACCTAGCACTCACTAACTTAGAGCGCTAGTCAAAAATATATGGTCAGGTTATAATGATCCAATATGGACAAACAACCCTTGCACCCAGCCAATAGAAAAGCTCCCGGTCGTGGCATTAAAAATGCTGGATTTATTGCGCTTATAGTATTGTTTGGGCTAATTGCCCTGGCGGCGTACGGTCAGCCCAAGACTACGACTGAAATTCCAGTCACTACGGCTATCCAACAAGCAAACAACGGCCAATATGCATCAGTAGTTGTCAGTGGCAATGAGCTTCAGATTACAAAAAAGGGCCAAAAAACCGCCTCCATAACAACTCACATTGATCCAAACGCCAGCCTAAAAGACCAGGGCTTTAATTTAAACAAAATCCAGGTTACATATAAACCGACAACTAGCAGCAGCTCAACTTGGATAACACTTGGAGAATCAATAATACCGGTGATTTTAATCGGGGCTTTACTATATTTTATGCTCAAAAGTGCTCAAGGCCAAGGCAATCAAGCACTTAGCTTTGGCAAAAGTCGAGCCCGTTTGTACGGTAATGAAAAAGATAAGATTACCTTTAACGAAGTAGCTGGATCGGATGAAGCTAAACAGGATCTCCAAGAGGTAGTTGAATTTTTGAAGTTTCCAAAGAAATTTGCCAGCATGGGTGCACGTATTCCAAAAGGCGTCTTATTGATTGGCCCACCAGGGACCGGTAAAACCCTATTGGCCCGAGCTGCAGCCGGAGAGGCCAATGTACCATTTTTCAGTATATCTGGATCAGAATTTGTTGAGATGTTTGTTGGTGTTGGTGCATCAAGAGTTCGTGATCTATTTGCTAAAGCCAAGAAAAACGCACCCTGTATTATTTTCATTGATGAAATTGATGCTGTCGGCCGCCGCCGGGGCAGTGGTATGGGTGGTGGGCACGATGAGCGCGAACAAACACTTAATCAGATACTGGTTGAGATGGATGGTTTTGAACAGGGCCAGAATGTAATTGTGCTGGCTGCAACTAACCGAGCCGACGTACTTGATCCTGCCCTACTCAGGCCCGGTCGTTTTGACCGGAGGGTAACAATTGATTTACCAGACCGTAAAGACCGCCAAGCAATCTTAAAAGTCCATTTTGCCAAAAAACCGTTGGCCAAAGCCGTTGACCTAGATGCTCTTGCGGCAAAGAGCGCTGGTTCTTCAGGTGCCGATCTAGCTAATATTTCCAATGAAGCAGCCATTATAGCTGCCCGCAATAACCACAGCCAAATAACCGGAGAAGATGTAACTGAAGCTTTTGAGCGCGTAGCTATTGGCCCAGAACGGAAAAGCAAAGTAATGACCGAGGCCGATAAACTAACAACTGCTTATCACGAAGCGGGGCATGCGCTAGTCGGACACGTTTTGCCGGACAGTGACCCGGTACACAAGGTGACCATTATCCCGCGTGGGGGTACTGGCGGGGTCACCTGGTTTCTGCCGCCAGAGGACCGTGTTTACATTACGCTGCTCCAATACAAAGACATGCTAGCCCGTGGCTTAGGTGGACGCATTGCCGAGGAAGTAGTCTTCGGAGCTGATCGAATAACAACCGGTGCCAGTAACGATTTACAGAAATCAGCTGAAATTGCCCGAGATATGATTATTAATCAGGGCATGGGCCAGAGATTACGAGATCAGGTATTTCATGTCGATGACGGTATTATGTTTGATCGGCTAGTACACGAACGAGAATATTCTGATGAAACAGCCAAACTAATTGATCAAGAAGTCGAGACTTTGATTAAAGAAGCAGGTAACCGGGCTAGGGCTGTCATTAAGGCAAACTTAGAAAAACTTGAATCACTAAAAAACCGTTTACTTGAAAAAGAAACAGTTGATGCCGCCGATGCCACTGAAATCTTAAAAGGCGCTAAACTGCCAACGGCCGCCGCTCTTTATTAATTGTCTGCTAAACTATTTTCTCCTAGTATAGAACATCGTTCTTAGCTAAAATCTAATAAAAGTATCTGTTACTCGAGCCGAGCCTGCTTTATACTGAGGGGCAGCGTAAAGACATGAAATTAAGATGAATCCAACTGCCCCAACCCCAACCAAAAAGAGACGTTTAGGCATTAGTAATATTGCATTACTGCTGATCTCGACTGCATTTTTGGGCCAATTGCTCGGTTTTTTACGAACTAAACTGGTAAATGCCAATTTTCCGGCTACTGGACCAAGCAGTACGGATGCTTATTTCGCTGCTTTTAATATCCCTGACTTCTTTTTCTATACCCTAGCTGCCGGTGCCTTAGGAGTCGCCTTTATGCCAGTCTTATCCGATCGTTTGCACCGTGGTGACCGTAAAGGAGTTTGGGAACTCTCGGCTAGTCTGATGAACTTTCTGGCTATCATAATGACCGGTGTAGCTGTCATTATTTTAATTTTCGCTAAACCATTGATCCAATATGTCGTAGCACCGAATCTAACAGCAATACAGCTCCATAACGCTGTTACAATCATGCGTTTTCTAGCCTTCAATCCCTTGCTATTTACTATCTCTGGTATTTTGACCAGTGTTCAGCAAACAATGGGTCGGTTTTTCTTCTATGCCATAGCACCCTTTTTCTATAACCTGTCGATCATTATTAGTATTTTCGTTTTTCGACATAATGTTGGTTTGACAGGACTTGGAATCGGAGCCTTGATTGGTGCTATCATACAGCTTTTGGTTGTCATTTTTGGTACTACCAAATTGAATTTTCACTGGCACCCAAACATTCATTGGCGGAGTCGTGATTTTAAAACTATTTTGCATCAGCTACCGCCGCGCTCACTTGACCAAGGTATTGACCAAATTGAATCAATTGTTGAGACAAACTTTGCTCGTCGTCTTGGCGAAGGCAACGTCACCTACTATAACAATGCCTACATTCTGAGCACAGCGCCAATATTACTAATTGGTACTGCAATTTCGACAGCTGCTTTTCCACGGCTCAATGATCGACTTAGCCAAGGGAGGCCAGATCTCTTTCGAGCTGACTTCTTAAAGATTCTGCGAGCTATGATCTGGATTACTATGCCCATCTTGGTTGTCAGTTACTTTTGTCGAGGTTATTTGGCGCGCATTATCTATACTCAAGGCAACGACGCTATCGCTACTATCTTTGGCTACCTAACAATGGCCATCTTTTTTCGTATTATTTACTCAATCGTCTCACGTTGGTTCTATGCCCAAAAAGATACTCGAACACCACTTTATGTATCAATCTTTACTATCGCCTTTAACATATTCCTGGCCTACCGCTTGGCCAGACCCAACTCTTATGGTGTGGCTGGACTGGCCCTTTCTCAATCAATTGTTGCGATGACTGAAGTGGTTATTTTGTTTACCATCATGCTCTTTCGTGATCATAAGCTTTTTGATGCTAGATTTTGGAGCGGAGTATTAAAGATTCTATCGGTAACTGGCTTTAGTGTGCTAGCTGGCTTTGTGATGATCTCAATCTATCCTCTAGGTGCCTCTGACCGAGGTATTGTTACCCTTGGCTCCAAAATATTGCTAATTAGTGCCGTCACTTTTGGAGTACATATCATCATCTCAGCCCTTTTTGATCTAGACGAAGCTAAACCAATCTTTAGTCGTTTACGTAAGATAGCTTTTAAACCAATCAAACTCGAATCCTAGTACCTCTGTTATAATGTCTGAACATGAAACAAGACCGGATTAGAAATTTTTGCATCATTGCTCATATTGATCATGGCAAATCAACTCTTGCTGATCGTCTATTGGAACTGACGGCGACAGTCGATAAAAGGCATATGAGGGAGCAATTACTTGACCGCATGGATTTGGAGCGAGAAAAGGGGATCACCATTAAATTGGCTCCGGTTCGTATGGCTTATGATGACTTTGAGTTAAACCTGATTGACACACCCGGTCATGTTGACTTCTCATATGAGGTATCTCGTAGCTTGGCAGCCTGTGAAGGTGCCTTATTGGTGGTTGACGCAACTCAAGGTATTCAAGCTCAAACACTGGCCAATGTTTATTTAGCGATGGCCGCCAATCTGGTTATTATCCCCTTACTTAATAAAATCGACTTAGCGGCGGCTGATGTTGAGCGTGTTAAAGCTGAAATAATCAGTTTACTTGGCTGCCAGCCTGAAGATGTTTTGGAGATATCTGCTAAAACAGGCCAAGGTGTCGAGGCAGTACTGGACAGGATCATTAGTCACGTACCGCCGCCTAGCACAAAACAGTTGTCTAGCAGGCGAGCCTTAATCTTTGATAGTTACTACGATGATTACCGAGGTGTAATTTTGTATGTGCGAGTTTTTGATGGTCAAATTGACAAGGGTTCAGCTATTAAAATGATGGCTACTGGGGCCAATGGTTTGGCTCTGGAAGTCGGTGCCTTGAGACCGGATATGGTCGCCTGCCAAAGCTTAGCCGCTGGTGAAATCGGTTACATTGTAACTAACTTAAAATCAACTCGTGAAGCTAAGGTTGGTGATACAATTACGACCCCTAATTACCCGGCAACAACCGCTTTGAGTGGCTATAAAGACGTTAAGCCTTTTGTCTATGCTGGCTTTTTCCCTGATAGTAACGAAAAATACAAAGAACTTAAAGAAGCGATTGAAAAACTGTCTTTGAGTGACTCTGCCCTTCAGTTTGCCCCAGAAAATTCTCCGGTTTTAGGCTTCGGTATGCGAATTGGTTTTTTAGGCTTACTACATATGGATATTGTCCGTGAACGGCTGGAACGAGAATATGACCTAGAACTAGTTGTCACCAACCCCTCGACCGACTACCAGGTAAGTTTAATAGGTGGCCAGGAGCTGGATATTAAAAGTGCAGCTGATTTGCCTGATCCAACGACTATTCAAGCCATTCGTGAGCCCTGGATTCGGGGTGAAATCATTTGCCCGAATGACTATGTTGGTCCGGTAATCCAGTTGATTGCTCTTAAAAGAGGTCGCCAAAATAACTTAAGTTACGTTAAAGACCGAGCAGTCATTAGTTTTGAGGCACCACTGGCCAACTTACTGACAGATTTTTATGATCAGCTAAAAAGCCTGACTTCTGGCTATGGCTCGTTTAATTATGAGTTGGCTGATTACCGAGTCGAAGATTTAGTGCGACTTGATTTTTATGTGGCCGGTGAAATGGTTAACTCATTAAGTATTATGGTTCATCGCAGTGAAGCCCAGAATCTCGGCCGAGATATTGTTACCAAGCTTAAAACCATTATTCCTCGTCAGAACTTCCAGGTTTCACTTCAAGCGGCAATTGGTGGCAAGTTTATCGCCCGGGAAGACGTCAGTGCTTATCGAAAAGACGTCACTACTGGCCTATATGGTGGTGATGTTAGTCGGAAAAAGAAGGTTCTAGCTAAACAAGCAAAAGGCAAGAAGCGGATGAAGCGCTTCGGTAAAGTAGATATACCGGCTGAGGCGTTTACGGTATTATTAAAAAGAGATTAATATGCACAAAGCTAAACTTCTAGTTATCTCCGGACCGTCAGCTGGAGTAGGTAAAGACACTATACTAAACATGTTCTTAACTGCTCATTCGGACTGGTTTCATCCCCTTTCTACTACCACTCGAATGCCGCGGGCTAACGAAATTAACGCTCAGCAGATGAACTTTGTCAGCCACCAACAGTTTGAAAAATGGGTATCTGAGGATAAGTTTTTGGAATATTTTGATGTTGGTGGCAATCTATACGGAAGCCTCAAAGAACCAATTGAAGAACTGCTCAAAAGGGGCCAGAATGTTATTCTTCGCAAAGATGTTCACGGCGCTTTGGCAATTAAGGAAAAAATCCCTTCGGCTCTTATTATTATGCTAGTACCAGACAAATGGCAGGCTTTGGAAAAACGGATTCGTGCTCGGGCCACCGAAAACGAGGCTACAATCCAAAAACGACTTAAGCTTGCCAAAAGCGAAATGGCCTACCAAGATCGATTCGATCATATTATTGTCAACCCTACCGGTAACCCAGAAAAGGCCCTGACTGACCTCGAAAAAGTTGTCGCCGAGAATTCCTAGCACTCTTGACTATCGAGTGCTAAAGATTATACAATAACAGCTATATTATTAGGTTGAACTTTATGATGACTGAACGCCAAAAACAAATTCTAAGAGCAATAGTTGAGCAATACGCCGAAGTGGCTAGCCCGGTGGGCTCTAGTTTGCTAGCTAAAGCTTTTGATGTCAGCTCGGCAACCGTTAGAGCCGAGATGGCCGACCTAGAGCGCGAAGGCTATATTATGCAGCCACACACCAGTGCTGGACGAGTGCCGACCGATAAAGGCTACCGCTTCTACGTTAATGAAATTGGCGAAGGCATTAAACCGGAAGCACCAGAGCGCCGAACCGAACGTGCTTTAGCATCGCGTGTTCAACATGCCGGGGCTCCTGAACGGATGATTCGTAATGCCGTTGATACATTGGTAGAGCTGACACACAACCTAGGACTTGCAACTATCGGTAACCAGCTATATATAAGCGGTCTGTCTAACCTTTTCGGCCAACCAGAGTTTATACACACTGCTCAGGTACAACAAGTAGCACACCTCTTGGATAATCTAGAGCCGTGGTTACGAGAGACAGCTCCCAATGAACCACTAAGTGTCTATATAGGCCAAGAGAATCCCATTGGCCGGACTGCCGGAGCAACCCTCATCATTAGCCGCTTCAGCAGTCGTTACTCTGATCGCAGCTACATAGGAGTTCTTGGTCCTACGCGTCAGCAATACCGTGATGTCATGGGCCTTGTTCGCCGAGCCGGACAAGAGCTGGAGGAAGTACTCTAAAATGGCCGCTCAAGAAAAAATAAATCTGGTGCTGGCGGTTGCTAATCTAGATGGTTTACCGGGAGGAGACGAGCCCCTGTCGAGAGCCGACCAACAACGCGTCCTAGACACCCACCAATGGCTAAGTCATAGATACCCAGATAGCGCAAACGTCATGCTCAGCGAAGCTATCCGCCAGGCTACGACAAATGGTCGGACACAAACAGATCAACAAGGAAAAAACTAATGCCTAGGGTCCAGAAATCTCCTTCGAGTGATAGCCTAAAAACCCAAATTAATGACTTAACAGCAGCTCTACAACGAGAACGTGCTGATGCTATTAATTTACGTCGTCTACACGAGGAACAAATTGCCACTATAGGCAAACATACCAAAACGAATGTAATTCGCGAGCTACTGCCGGTTATAGATAACTTTGAAAGAGCATTGCATCATGCTCCTCATGATCTGAAGAACCAGGATTATCTTAACGGCATTCAAGCTATTGTCAAACAATTTGAAAAAACGCTTCAGCATATTGGCGTTGAGCGTATTCAAACTGTTGGCACAGCCTTTGATCCTAAATATCACGAAGCAGTTAGTATGGAAGAAGGGGAGGGCAACCAAGAAATCATTAGTCAAGAACTACAAGCCGGTTACAAAATTGGCGAAGATGTTATTCGTCACGCAATGGTAAGAGTAAAAACAAAGTGACAGAACCAGAAAATGCTTGGCTTATTCCAGTACCCCTTGCTGAGCTGGACACCGGGCTAGAAGCAGCCCTGCTAGGCAGGATTGCCGACAAATTGGGCGAGCTTGATATGGAGCAACAACGGGAAATTGCACATCGGATTTGTCGTGCTATAACGCAACTAGTGGCGGCTGTAGGTAATAATTTTATTCCTAATGTTGACGCTCAACTTAACTGTCAGGGCTATCCCTTGGAACTACACATTCCCTCTAGCCATCAACCAACAAAATACTGATGTAGATAATACTCTTTACCAAAATACTACTTTAGTGCAAACTAGAAAAATTGTTAAAGAGTTAAAAGATGTCTGAAATAAGTCCCTGGAAACAACACGTTGAACTGATGGCCGACATTATTAGTCGTCAAAAGTTAGGACCATCTGACCCTACTGTTAGAGAGCCCCTAAATCTAGAAGGTCGGCAACAAATAGAAGCCTACGATGCAGCTTTGTTTATCTGGGGTGCTTGGTGCAAGTGGGATATTGATTCTGCCCAAGCTCAATCTGAATTAGTTGCTGCTCAAGATTGGTTCCGCATTGACCCGTTGACAATGCGCGACATTAGTAGTGCAGCCAAGCTAGACATACAAGAGCTAAACGCTCTAACAAACGAAGATCCTGACCAAAATCCAATTAGCACTCTTGACACATGAGTGCTAATTACATATGCTAGAATTACATTAGCAATCTAGTACCTAGAATGCCAATGCGAAGAGGTATTAAAATATGACTCAAGTACCCGAAGGGTTACCGTTTAGGCCTGATTATGCAGGCACTGATCGCGAAACCATGGTATCGTACTTTTTAGATTTAATAGTTGCTTGCCAATCTGGCACTGAAGGCATGACTCAGTTAGAGTCAGCCGGGCTGGTTGTCGACGGCTTAGCTACAGCTATTGGGGCTGTCAAGAGTGGGTTTACCACTGAAATAAGATACCAGGGTTTCACAAACGGGCTTCCCTTCAGAATTGAAGTCAAGCAATAAAGAGGAGTACATATATGGCTAAAATTGTAGGCATTGATCTTGGAACGACTAATTCGGCTATGGCAGTAATGCAGGCCGGCAAACCAGAGATTATAGCGAACAGTGAAGGAAGTCGCACAACACCAAGTGTAGTGGCGATTAATAAAAATGCTGAGCGCTTAGTCGGCCAAGTAGCTCGCCGTCAACAAGTAACCAATTCCAAAAATACAATCTATGAAGTCAAGCGACTGATTGGCCGAAAATGGGACGATGCTGAAGTACAGCGTGATCTTAAGTTAATGGGCTATGAAATTGTTAAAAGTGGCAACGGCGTCAAGGTTAAAATGGGCGATAAGGAATACAGTCCCGAGGAAATTAGTGCCATGATTCTAAGCAAGCTTAAAGCTGATGCTGAAAGCTTTTTAGGAGACAAGGTCACCGAAGCCGTTATTACAGTTCCGGCCTACTTTGATGATTCTCAACGTCAGGCCACTAAAGACGCCGGTAAAATAGCCGGTCTCGAAGTCAAGCGTATTATTAACGAACCAACAGCCGCAGCCTTAGCTTATGGTCTAGATAAGGCCGAAAAGAAGGATGAGAAAATAGCTGTTTATGACTTAGGTGGTGGAACATTTGATGTTTCAATACTTGAACTCGGTGATGGCGTATTCGAAGTTAAAAGTACCAATGGCGACACACACCTAGGCGGTGCAGACTTTGACCGAGTAATTATCAACTACTTTGCTGATGAATTTAAAAAAGAGCAGGGTATAGATATCTCAAATGATAAGGCCGCTATGCAGCGTTTGCGTGACGAAGCCGAGAAAGCCAAGATCGAACTCAGTACGGCCCAAGAAGTAAACGTTAACCTACCGTTTTTGACTGCTGATGCAGAAGGCCCAAAACACTTCGAGCACAAGCTAACTCGTTCCAAACTGGAAAGCCTAGTCAGTGATCTGATTAGTAAAACCGCTGTTCCTTGCGAAAAGGCTCTCAAGGACGCTGGTCTGAAAGCCAGTGATATTGATGCAATTGTATTGGTCGGTGGCATGACTCGCATGCCAGCGGTCCAGGAGAAGGTTAAGCAGATCTTTGGCAAAGAGCCAATGAAGGGTGTCAACCCAGACGAAGTTGTGGCAATCGGCGCCGCCATTCAGGGTGGAGTCTTACAAGGGGATGTTAAGGACGTATTGCTTCTTGATGTAACGCCACTTTCTTTAGGCATCGAAACTATGGGCGGTGTTTTTACAAAACTTATAGAACGCAATACCACTATTCCAACCAGTAAGAGTGAGGTTTTCTCAACAGCCGCTGATAATCAGCCGCAAGTAGAAATTCATGTTCTTCAAGGCGAACGTGAGATGGTTGAAGGCAATAAATCGCTGGGTCGCTTTACTCTCGATGGTATCCCACCGTCCCCTCGCGGCATTCCGCAGATAGAAGTAACCTTTAATATAGATGCTAACGGTATCTTAAACGTTACCGCCAAGGACAAAGGTACATCCAAAGAGCAGAGTATCACTATTTCTGGATCAGGCAATCTTAATAAAGAAGACGTTGAAAAAATGGCCAAAGAGGCTGAAGCCCATGCCGAAGAAGACAAACAGAAGAAAGCACTAGTTGAGACCCGAAACATGCTAGACAGTGCCGTCTACCAAGCAGAAAAGTTAAAAGCCGAACAAAAGGACAAATTAACAGAAGAGGATGTCAAAAAACTCGATGAAGCAGTTGAAGCTGCCAAGAAAGTTGTGGCTGACCAAGAGGCCAATAAAGAGACTCTTGAGACAGCCACTAAAAGCTTGAATGATGTAATGATGCCCATTGGTGCCAAGATGTACGAACAAGCGCAAAACGAAGCTAAGTCAACTCAGGAAGACACAAAGTCTTCTGATGATCAAAAAGAGGATCAGCCAATTGAGGGCGAAGTTGTCGACGAAAAAAACGAAAATAAGGGGTAATAATGGCTAAAGAGCCAACTAAGAGCTCTAAGCAGTTTTTCAAGAGGCTATCATGTTGACAGCAGTGCAGGTCTTTGCTAAGATAATTAGTACATCACCCCGTGCTGGCCATTGGCCTCAGCGGGGCTTTTTTGTAAGAGGATAAAAAGACATGAAAGTATATATTGACGGCGAAAACCTGAGGCACAGATTAGTATCAGTGTTGCTTGACCAAAAGCTTATTGATAGCCCTGAAGCAAGTTTTAGCTTTGATCTGCGCCTTTTGCTTAGATATATACTCGGCCAGGAGCCTGAGCAAGTAGTTTATTACACAACTCGGATCAAACAACCGACATTTAAAATACCGTTAACTCTTTCCAAACGGATTACCAACATTCAGGAGACAAGTCGGAGATGGATAGCTGCTCTAACCAACCAAGGCCTTGACCTAGTTAAAGCGGGTCAGTTAAAAGTCCGGGAAAGCAGTGTCTGCATACACTGTGGTAAGAAAACGTTGATACTTCAAGAAAAGGGCGTTGACGTTAGATTGGCCACAGATATAGTAATGGCTGCAGTCCAAGATAAGGTTCAAGAAATAGCCATACTCAGCTCTGATGCTGATATGATCCCGGCCCTAGAAGTTGTTCGGCGTAGTGGTACGAGGGTTAGCTATTTATGTTTTGCTGAAGAGCTTAACAGGGCCATTGCCGCCGTTACAGACCAAACCATAACCTATACCCGAAAACAAATTATAGACGTTTATTTAACCAGTAAAAGTAAGCATCCAAAAGCCTAGCCTACGAGAAACGAGATAGATAAATGACCAAACGAGACTATTACGAAATTTTAGGTGTCAAAAAAGATGCTAGCCCCGATGAAATCAAGAAAGCCTTTAGGCGGGCAGCTATTGAGCACCACCCTGATCGAGGTGGTGATGAAGCTAAATTTAAAGAGCTTAACGAAGCCTATGAAGTCTTAAAAGACGAAGGTAAGCGCAAACGTTACGACCAATTTGGTCATGCTGGAGTTGGCGGCAATGGTGGTGACCCATTTGGTGGCTTTAACCAAGGCCAAAATATCAACTTTGATTTTGGTGACATGGGACTTGGCGATATTTTCAGCAGCTTCTTCGGAGGTGGGTTTAATAATCAAAATTCAGCAAGAACTGCCAGGGGTCGAGACATTGAAACACGAGTCGAAATCAGTTTTGAGCAAGCAGTATTTGGTACTGAAGTTGACCTGTCCTTGGATATTAATGATAGCTGTGAACATTGTAAGGGCAAGACGGTTGAGCCCGGCTACGAACTTAAAACTTGTGATCAATGCGAAGGCCGAGGCCAAGTAGTCAGTGTTACAAGAACAATATTCGGCAATATCCAGCAAGCTACAACGTGCCATAAGTGTAACGGTCGTGGCAAAATTCCCGAAAAAGTCTGTACTGTTTGCAATGGTAAGGGTATACAAGCCAAGAAGCAAACCGTCTTGCTTAAAATACCGGCTGGAATAGATGACGGCGCCACTATTCGCCTTCGTGAGCATGGTGAAGCCATAGCCAATGGCCCCAAAGGTGATCTTTATGTCGGTATTCGCGTTAAATCTCACAAAAAATTCACCAGAGAAGGCGATCTTATATTAAGTGAAGAGCATATTAATATGGTTGAAGCTGCTCTCGGTATTGAAATTGATATTGAGACAGTTGATGGTAAGGTCCGCATGAAAGTACCGCCTGGAACTCAAAGTGGCTCCGACTTTAAATTATCTGGCCATGGTGTACCTCATCTTAGAGGGGGAAATCGTGGCGCCCATATTGTAACCATAGTTGTTGATACGCCAACCAAACTCAATAAACGACAACAAGAACTGCTCAAAGACTTTGCTCAAGGAGAAGATGGCACCAAGCATCGCATATGGTAGCTATCTAAGACTACCCCAAACCTATATTCTAGAATTGCGTTTCAACTAACATTAGATTAATAATAAGACTTAGACATGAAGTATAATCCACTCAACCAAAAAGGTTTTATACCGATGATTTTAACAATTCTAACTGTTATTGTACTGGTTATTGCTTATGTTTATCTACGCGTTCTACATTCCGGGCACTAATAATTGATTTATATTTCTATATATTGTATAATAGCTCGAGTTTGACTAGATAATCAGTAGAGTAATGCTTATTATAAAAGGCAACCCTAATGAAAATAGAGAAAAAACGCATCAAAATTGGTCAAGCTGAGGAAATTAACTTCCCTGAGCTTAAACTATCGGCTATTCCAGCTAGAATTGACACTGGTGCCCAAACGTCGGCAATATGGGCAACGGTTATAGATGAACAGGACGGTATCTTAGGTTTTGTATTATTCGATTCGGACAGTCCTTACTATAGCGGTGTTATGCATAAGACCAGAAACTACGAGAAGCGAAAGATAGTCAGTTCTATAGGCAATATCGAGCAGCGATATGTGGTCAAACTATTGATCGAATTAAAGGGAAGAAAAATCAGAGCCTCTTTGAGTTTGGCTAACCGTAGTCGTCAGGTGTATCCTATGCTGGTTGGCCGCAACGTCTTACGTGGCAAATTCGTAGTAGATGTTAAACACGGCCAGCCAATAGTTAAGAAGAAACAGCAAATATCTGGTAAATTGTAAATCTGGCTGCCAATAGCAGAAAGGTAAATCATGAACATTGTTATTTTATCGAAAGGCGCAGCTAACTATTCAACCAAGCGCTTAAAAGAAGAAGCAGAAGCACGCGGCCACTCAGTGCGCGTAGTTAACTATGCCAAATGTTACGTAACCTTAGAACGGGGCAACCCAGTAGTTCACTATCGGGGGAAAGAACTGACCAACGTTGATGTTATTGTTCCTCGGATTGCATCTAGCCTAACTAAGTATGGCTCGGCAATTGTTCGCCAGCTAGAGATGCAAAATGTAGTTACCACTACCAGCTCAATAGCTATAGTTCGTTCTCGGGATAAACTACGTAGTCTGCAATTACTAGCAAAAGCAAGTGTCGGTATTCCAAAAACAGTCTTTGCCCGCGAAACAGCAGATTTTGAAGGAGTGCTTGAACAAGTTGGTGGCGCACCGGTAATTATCAAAGTGGCTCGTGGAACACACGGTAATGGAGTTGTACTTGCTGAGACACGCAAAGCAGCTCTAGCAGTGATGCAGGCTTTTTATGTTGAAGGAGTAAACTTCTTGGTTCAGGAATTTGTTGCCGAGAGTGCCGGTGTTGATATTCGTGCCTTTGTGGTTAACGGCAAAGTAGTGGCTAGCATGCTTCGACAAAGCCTGGATGATGATTTCCGCTCCAATTTACACCAGGGCGGGGAAGGGATACCGGTTAAGTTGACTGATGAAGAGAGAAAGACTGCTCAAAAAGCAGCTAAGACAATAGGTCTCACTATTGCCGGTGTTGATATGATGCGCTCCAGCCGGGGCCCTCTAGTGCTAGAAGTTAACTCAAGTCCCGGTTTTGGTATCGAGAAAGTAACCGGTCATAATGTGGCCGAGAAAATAATTGATTACGTTGAACTGGTTTATAAAGCCGGGAGACGTAAAGACAAAGTCGGTGCCTAGGTTCTTCAACGGGGAAGAGTTCACTTATGAACCGATAAAGCTCATGCTATAGTAAGAGCGTGAATCTATCGGTCGCCATACTTATTGCTATCATCATCGTGCCCCTTTTTTTGATGATGGTTTTACGCATTAACGCAGCATTAGTATTTTTAAGTTTATGTCTGGGCGATGTACTGGTTCAATTTGTGTCTGGTGATACAAACTCTTTTTTGGGAACATTCACTGGGCATAATGCCAGCACTCAGTTAATAAAGCTCGGCCTTCTTTTACTGCCGGTTATTCTAACGGCTCTTTTTATGGTTCGCACCATCAAAGGATCTCGTATAATTTTAAATATTCTTCCGGCGACAGGAGTTGGTTTACTCGGCGCACTACTTGCGGTACCATTATTACCCCGAGCCACTGCAGTCACAATAATGAATTCCGGACTCTGGCAAACAGTCCAACGAGGCCAAGATTTAATTGTCGGCTCAAGTGCCCTGGTCTGTTTATTTGTACTCTGGCTACTTCGACCTAAATCCGGTTGGGGTAAACGTTCTAAGCACCACAAGTAATGGAAGTTTTGAAGCCAGCTTCTGTAACTAGTCACAGGGCTTTATTGGCGCACCAAAAAACATTAATCTAAAAATATTTTTGCTTAGTGTCCGTGGCCATGTTCCTCTGAGGGATTGGCCCTCATCATTTTTAGCATCATCGGCCCGCCAGTTTTTAAAAATCTCCAGACCAATGCAGAAGCTATAACTAAGAAAATAATATTCAGCACTGATGTATAGTTCCAGCTTATAGAGGCCTCAAGTACTCTGGCATTATGCAGGTGTGGGGTCAAATGCAAAACAGCAAATAGGGCCTCTATAACATAACCACCCCCAGCCATCGCAGCATAAAAAGTTACAAACAGAAACCCAGCCATCTTCCAGCCATAGTACTTAGCATAAATTCGGATGATTGGAATAATAATAAGATCAGCAAAGATAAAACTAATTACTCCACCAAAGCTAATACCGCCATTCCATAAGACGGCCGCCAGGGGAACATTACCAACTGAACAGACAAAACTAATAACTGCAATAAGGGGCCCGATCAGTGGCCCCCATAATGCTGAGCCGAGTGGGTGTCTAACAAAAAAGAAGCTTTGCCAAAAATGTTGTGGTACCCAAGCCGCCAAAGCACCGGCAATTAATAGACCAAGTACAATATCTGTCCAGATACTAACCCAATCCATGACAAAAAAGTGACTGGTTACAGTTTGGCCCTCTGCAGAAAACAGTTTCTTTAGTATCGATTTGTTGCCCTCTATAGCCATGTCGTCCATTGAGGCATGCCCTTCCATTCGGCCACTTAAACCTTTTCCTGCCTGGACTTTAGCTTTTTTTAATAGAGATTTGCTTAAAAAGCGGCCAAACAATATAGCTATTAGAACAATCATAATCGGACCACCTGTAAATTCAGCAGCTGCAAATTGCCAGCCCAGCAATAGAACCATAATAATACCCAACTCGATAACTAGATTTGAGCTAGCCAGCTCAAAAACCATAGCCGATGTGAAGTTTCCACCCTTGCGGAATATTGTGCGGGCAAGAGCCACTGCTGCATATGAACAAGAGCTAGATGCAGCACCAAGTAAACTAGCTTTTGCGAGGATCTTTGGGCTTGCGTCAGGCAAGAGCTGACTCATTTGCTTATGCGAAACAACCGCCTGAATAGCACCACTTAAACCAAAACCTAATATGAGTGGCCAAAGTATTTCCCAGCCCATGAAGAGGGCTACGCTTAAAGCATGCCATAAACTATGCAAAACCATAGTTTAATAGTAACAAATATCTTCTCTCAAGAGAGATTATTATGCCAGGAGACCGCCTCCGAGCAACGGTTACCACAATTAATGGCAGAAGTATCACATTGGCGTCCAGTCATTAAAGCTGAGTACTCTTTAGCACGCTTTGACTACATAGAAGGTCAGATTTGTTCGGGCTGTTTAAGGTAGAGGTATAGTTTACACCGCACCATAGCTTAATTAAACAATCTATAAATAGTTAAAAGGGATAGTCCGCGGAACTACCCCTAGTTAACTACTTACCGAGCCGAAAGTTCAAAAGTACATTACTCTATACAGGTTACTTTTTGAGATTTCAGGCTACGGGTGGAGTCGATATTAGCTGATTAACTAACTTTAGCTGTTGTTGTCGGGTGAATCCAAAACGTATCGTGGTTTGATGTAGGTTCGTCTAAGACTGTGTAGGATTGCACAATAGGTTCAATGACACTACGGCTACGAGCTACAGATGTATGGTCAAACATCTCATCACCAGTAGAAACAACCACATGTACGGGTATATCAAGTGCAGCTACACTTTGTAAGTCATCTTGAATGTTGTAACGTCCAGCAGCAACAGCCTCGCGTCTTGCCAGTAAGGGTTGCTTGGCTATAACTCCGCCACTAACTAAGTGAGATTTTAAAACCCTTGTTGTTGAACTATTTTCGCTTATTCTAGCTACTCGGTGGTTACTAAACGCCTTCTTTGTGGCTCTACCTGCAAGCTCGTAGGCTGATTGTTCACCAACTAGACCAGCGGGTTGCATTAGTATAAGGCTTGTGAAGTAGTCAGGGCGTAACTGCACTGCTTTTAAAACCGCAGCGGCTCCTAATGAATGAGCTAATACATGAATTTTTTCACCTTCTGATAATAAAGACCGTAAGATTTCTAGTATAACTTTACCCTGTCGCATGATTGGGTCAATATGCTTGCCATTTTCTTTTACTGCTCGTCTTGGAGGACGAAACGTAAAGGTTTCATATCCTTCTACAGTAAGTGCTTTGACGAGAGGCTTGATATGCGATACCGATTCGCCAAAACCGGGTACTACAAGTATTCGTTCGCTTGACCCTGATGGCTTTTGGGAATAAATGCTTGTTGAGCCGTAGGGTGTATTAGACTTCATGGACATATCATACCATCAGATAGCTAGCACCTCTCATTAATTATGTGATTTGAGCTTCATACAAGCTATATAACACAACATCTTGGGTTTGATTGATAGTTATATATATTTATTATATATATTTATTGGTAGTGGAATCGACAAGTAATGATTCTTATTTCACTGTCAGTTACCGCGTAAACGAGTCTGTCTTTATCATTAATACGTCTTGACCAAAAACCACTGAAATTCTCTCTTAGTGGTTCTGGTTTACCTAAGCCTTCGAACGGTTCTCTACAAGTATCATTAATAAGTTTATTAATTTTCTTGATAGTTTTGCTATCTTGCTTGAACCAATACTGATAGTCGTTCCACGCCTCGGGTGTAAAAACAATACTGCGCATAAGATTAATCTTTTATGAGTTCGTGTTTCTCTATTCTGCCAGCTCTTAATGATTCTATTGACTTACGCAAGTGCTCTCTATTAGCTGCTGTGCTATTAAGATAGTCTGTTTCAGCTTGTGAATTATATTGAGACAAGGACATAACGACTACGGTTTGACCGTCATTGCGTGTAATTAGCAAAGTATCCTGGTCGTCTATAACCTGGTCGAAATAGTTCTTCGCGTCTTTACGAAACTTTGAGATAGTTGTAACATTCATGGTACTTTAGATTGTACTTTAGTAGATACTACATATCAATAACAATATTAATTACTAATCTGTTGGGAGTACTCAGCAGGTAGCCTATTGACTTTACCGTGCAGGATAATAGGGTTAAGTCCAATTAATTCTTCTAAAAAGGATGATTCCTCTGGTATCTCATTAAGTATAAATATTGGTTTTTTAAGGTAGAAAGCTATTGCCATCTCCATTAGTACGTTACCGCCTATATAGTTAGCTACACCGTGTTTTTCATAATTCAATACTAGGATAGCTTCACCTTTTTCTATTTCTGCAAAGTGTCTTTCCATAAGAGCAGTCTTTTGGTGATAGTCGTTTTTATCACCAAACCACGTCTTATAATGGCTTACATCAAAGTCGTCTGATTTCTTCATACGTTCGGCTGTAGCAGGGATAATAGTTTTGTAGCTTAACTTCTCAAGTTGTGTTTGTATATCTACGGCTTGACGATAAAAGTTAGCACTAGAACAGATAGTAATAACTGGCATGATTTTAGTATACAGGACAGCTATTTACAGATTCCAAGGGTTATGGAGGGCCTTGTGTGACTCTATCGCAACTAAATTAAAACTTCACCCTCGTGCTTTTATCGCAGATATTACAAAAGTTAACCATACAGTTGACTATGCGTCCCGATTAGGCCAAATATAATAAGCTCATCGCCCCGCCTTATATAAAGTGCTCGAATATCGCCATTAACGTCCATACTCCAGTAACCAGCAAATTTACCTTTGAGTGGATGGACTCTGAGTTTTGGGTGAGTTGGGTCTAGCGCGAATAGATGAACACGCTCATCAAATTGTAGCTGAAATTTCTTAGGCAGTTTCTTGTACTGCTTCTTAAATTTTGGCATGTATTGAATTGTCATGACCCCTACCTTTTAAGATCAGCCAGAAAGTCATCTACATTATCAAACTTTTTGCTCACTTTGCCAGCTTTTAGGTCTGACTCAATCTGTACTATCAAGTTTTCTAACTTGGGGGTCATAGTCTCTGGAGCATAAATCTCAATACGTCGAGTTGATGCAACCTGACGTAGGTAAGAATTAACAAGCGTACTAAGCGTTAAGCCAGCACTTTTGGCAACTTCCTGCGCAGAAGCCTTCACGTCTTTGTCTAATTTTACACTGATAACTGTACTGTTCATACTACAAAGTATATACCCTGTAGGTATATTGTGTCAAGAATAATATAACTCTAGATATATTAATACGAAAACGCTAATACTCGTGGAGGGCCATCGTGGAAGCTGTAGCAGCCGAACTTAAGTCAAAACCCTTTATTTGCGACCTAGTTCAAAGGTCTGAATTAGACGGCGTTTGTTAATGTCATTATTAGGATACATATCTACTAAAGTGAAATTATCCAGGTTAACTGTTTGGCCTTCAATAAGCCTGGACTTAACCTGCAAAGTTGCATGGGGACGGTATCCTTCACCCATAAATTTAGGTTCATCAAAAGCCGCTCCGAGCGATTTGGTAATATCAACTAGGCCTTTATGGACTTGTCTAATTGCGTCGTTTGTTTGAATAAGTGATACAGCCACATTCTTCTTTAGACCAAACCTTGCCTCATCTCCAACTTTAACTTGAAATGGCTTCAGACTTCTGGAGTAATTTCTCATTTGAGAAATTAATTTCGCAAGTGGCACAGAAATAGTAAAATTCGCAAGTCAAGTAATGTAATGTGCAAGGGCCATTCTGACGCACTAAATTCATTTGGTATGTTGTCATTATCAATAAAATTAACGATCACATACTTCTGCGTGTAAGCCATATCAAGGTTCAATTTTTGGTTCTGATGGTTTGTGGTCTTCTGACAACTGTTCTAATGCTCTTTGGATATCATCAGGGGTTTGGCTAGATACTACCAATCTTTCGTCAAGTTTACGCCCGTTGCCAGTAGGTATATCTCTGGTAGGTTTTTGTACAGCTCCATCGTCTTGAGGCTCTGGAATTTCTAGGATCATTAACTTTTCATCCATAACAAGTACTTATTATATGCTCATCTATGTCATTTTCAGAGCAGAATTATGGCCTTGTTTTTAACTAAATTAGGTCTCAAACCTAGTGGGGCAAGAACTTTTTAACAGGTAATAAAAATTATTCGTTACAACATTTACGGAAATAGCAACCGAATTGTATCTGAAGGTGATAACTTGGATGGCCCTGCTCCGAAAAATTAGCACCCGTTTATGATGGGTCTAAAACAAGAGCTTTCACCAATAGTTTTTCAGCTTCAGGCAAGTCTCCATTGCTTATAAGCTCTATAGCATCATAATAGTAATCCCAAAGTCCATCTTCATTAAGTGTTCTAGCGCTCATTTCTTAAAGCCCTAAGATCTAACTTACATTTTTATCTGCAGCTATTTTGCGCAACCGACTTGATAGTAACGGATAGTCCTCTTCAATTATTTTCCATAAACGCTCAAAATCAATCTTACCGTAAGCATGTGCTAATAAATTGCGTAATCCTCTCACTCTAACTATTGGTAGATCTCCATTTTCTTCATGGAATTCGTCACTCAGCGCATTTAATAATTCACTGAGCGTTATTAGTCTCATAGAGATTGCATCTTGAAGATTCTCGTCTGTAAGATATGCCTTTTTGCCTCCGGCAATCCTTTTATCAATGATAACTAACTCATCAAGTATCTCACCAAGTAATACATTGTCTCTTTCGGTCTTTGAAATCATATGGAAATAAGCACTTTCTCTCTGTCAACATAGGGCTTAATACGTTTTCGCAACGTGCCCGCTAGCACTATATCAGCCTTTTTCCCTGGTAATCTTTGAGTCAACTCATATTGTAAGCCCCCCAAGTCTAGATAACTACGGTTTGGGCCTAGCTCCACAAGAAGGTCTAAGTCGCTGTCGGCAGTAGCTTCACCCCGTGCATAGCTACCAAAAACATAAGCTCCAGTAATTCCGTACTTTTTTAGAAGTTCCTGAAGCTCATCAAGAGGTATAGGAAGTTGCAATTCTGTAATAGTCATATTCTGATTATAGCATCAAGAAATTCTCAAAGCAGATAGTTTTAAGCTTAAGTGTATTGGAGGGCCCAGTGGGATTCGAACCCACGACACGCGGCTTAAAAGGCCGCTGCTCTAACCAGCTGAGCTATGGGCCCGTAATTACCCGGACCAGAATCTTAAAATAACTCCTTACATTATCTTTATTTCAGCTTAAAAGTCAATTAATCTGTATCAATCCTGGCGATCATTAGTTGATAGTCTATCTCTGAACATTCACTATTTAGAACAAAGACAAATTCAATAGATAATGCTACTATAACAGATGATAACAAAGTGTTTTAGGGGAGGTTAAAAAGCGGTGTCAGGTCACAGCAAGTGGTCAACCATTAAGCGCCAAAAGGGTGTTAAGGATGCAGCCCGCGGAGCGCTCTTCACAAGGCTAGGGAATGCCGTAGCTATTGCTGCTCGGGGTGGCTCTGATCCTGAGACAAATTTTGGACTGAGATTGGCAATCGATAAAGCTAAAACAGCTAACATGCCGACCGCTAATATCGAGCGCAGTATCGATCGTGGTTCAGGTAAGTTAGGCGGAGAACAAATTCAGGAGGTAATGTATGAGGGTTATGGCCCGGAAGGTGTAGCCATTCTAGTAGAGTGTGCAACAGACAATGTTAATCGTACCTTCCCCGATGTACGACTGGCCTTTAGTAAACATGGCGGGAATATTGCCGAAAAAGGAGCGGTCGCATTTCAATTTGAACGTAAAGGCTTAATTCGTCTTCAGGGTACTGGTGACGAGATTATAATGGCTGCTCTAGATGCTGGAGCAGAGGATGTTCAGGAAGAGGGCCAAGAATCCCTGGTCTACACTAATCACAAAGAACTGGCTCGGGTGCGACAGAGTTTACTGACGAAGGGATTAGAAGTTATTGAAGCTGAATTAACCTATGTACCCAGTAATACGGTTGAAATAACCGACGAGAATACAGCCGCCAAAATTATGCGGTTAATGAATGCTCTAGACGAACTGGACGACGTTACTAACACCCATGTTAATTTTGACATTGCTGAGGAGTTAATCGATGCTTAAATTTAGATCACTTAATTTTGTCAACCAAGCTCAAGACGATCACTCACCAGGATTAAACTTGACATGAGAATTCTGGGTATTGATCCTGGAACCGGTATTTTAGGCTTCGGTATCATTGAAGTTACTAAAGGCCAAGCTCAACTCGTAGACGCTGGAGTAATTCGGACACCCGTTAAAGAGGATGATGCCGTTCGACTGCAAACTATCTATGAAGAATTGACCGATATAATCATTCAAACCAAACCAACCGAAATGGCAGTCGAAAAACTGTTTTTCGCCCAAAACGTAACAACAGCAATGACTGTTGCCCAAGCTCGTGGGGTAGTACTTCTGGCTGGTCAGCAGGCTAAGTTAACCATTTATGAATATACACCGCTTCAGATTAAACAGGCCTTAACTGGTTATGGTCGAGCTGAGAAGAAACAAATACAAGAAATGGTTAGGGTTATCCTTAAGTTGCAAGTTATCCCACGCCCCGATGACTGTGCCGATGCTCTGGCTACTGCTATCACCCACTCGATGACTATGCGATAATATTATTTATGATAGCAACACTTTCTGGCACAGTTGCCGAAAAACTGGCTGACCTAGTAATATTAGATGTCCGAGGAGTTGGCTACGGCTTATTAGTTACAAGCGAAGATCATGGTCGACTGATAAGCGGAGAGCAAGTAAAAGTTTATGTCTACGAACATATACGAGAAAATAGCCACGACTTATTCGGCTTTTTAAATCTGGGTGCCAAAAGTCTTTTTGAACAGTTATTAAATGTTAATGGTATTGGACCAAAAATGGCCCTTAGTATCTTAAATATTGGCTCAAACAGTGCTCTACGGATAGCTATCGCTAGTGCTGACACTAAATTGATTCAAACGGCTAATGGTGTCGGTAAACGAGTAGCCGAGAGAGTTATTATAGAGCTAAAAGACAAAGTCGGCCTTGAGGGAGTTGACTTAGCGAACAGCGGCCTATTAAAAGCAGAACATGAACTTATGAAAGACGAGGCAGTTGAAGCCTTGGTCAGTCTTGGCTACAGTCTCCAAGATGCTGCTATAGCCCTAAACAATATTGACCAATCCCTATCGACAGCCGAACGAGTCAAACAGGGACTAAGAGTAAGACTATGATCGATAGAATCATTGATACTGGTATACATGTTATTGATGGTCCCGAGGAAGAGATTGAAGTTACTCTCAGACCACAAGATTTTAGCAACTATATCGGCCAAGAGCGTATTAAGCAGAATCTAGAACTAGCCATTACAGCAGCCAAAAAGCGTGGTGAGCCCATAGATCATATTTTGCTTTACGGACCACCCGGTCTTGGTAAAACGACACTGGCAAATGTCATCGCCCACGAAATGGGTGCTCAAATTCGGGTTACCTCTGGTCCGGCAGTCGAGCGTTCAGGTGATCTGGCCAGTCTGCTGACCAATCTAACCGACGGAGATATCTTATTTATTGATGAGATCCACCGCCTAAATAGGACAGTCGAGGAAGTACTATACAGTGCCATGGAAGACTTTAAGCTTGATATTATGCTTGGTAAAGGACCGAGTGCCAGAAACCTACGCCTAGACTTACCAAAGTTCACCATTATCGGTGCTACGACGCGCACTGGGTCTCTAGCTGCTCCTTTGCGTGATCGATTTGGAATGATACACCGTCTTGAATTCTATCAACCAGAGGAAATTCAAAAAATTATTGAGAGGGCAGCCAAAATACTGAATGTTAAGATAGACAAAACGGCAGCCTCCGAGCTGGCTCTTCGGTCCAGATTAACGCCCCGAATTGCAAATCGCCTACTTAAGCGAGTACGTGACTACGCAGAAGTCAACGGAGATGGCTTTATTGATGCCAAATTAAATCTTCAGGCCCTAGCCCTACTAGATATAGATGTGCTGGGTCTAGATAGCGCTGACCGTATGTTATTGAATGCCATAATTGACAATTACCGGGGCGGTCCGGTCGGTGTTGAAACGCTGGCTGCTCTAATATCTGAGGAGCGAGGGACAATTGAGGATTTTTATGAACCGTATCTCATGCAAATTGGCTTATTGGAGCGTACTCCTCGGGGGCGTAAAGTTACCCCTAGAGCCTACCAACACCTAGCTAAAACTCAAAAGAGCAGTAACAAACAACAGCCAAGACTGCTATAATTATTAGCAATGAATCCCGAAACAGGTAATCAACCAACTACTAATCCGCTTCAGGTTGCTCCCACCAGTAACTCAAATATTTTTGAACTAAAGAGACACTCGATCGGTCTTCTTGGTATACATCTAGGAGCTGGCTTTTTACTGGCTATAGTGGCAGCCCTAGCATTTGTCGTAGCCCCAATGGTACTTAAGAACCAACCCAGCAGTCGCGTTCTTGCTTTTGGAGCTTTAGTTTTTATGGTTGTCGCCCTTTTTGTGGTTATCTTTGTACTAATCTCCAATAAAGTATATCGAGCCAATAAATGGATCCTTACCGCCGATAGCTTAACTCAAATAAAACAAACAAGTTTATTGGACCGTCAAAGTAGCCAGCTTTCCTTGGGTAACCTTGAGGATGTGTCGGTTAGTCAAGACGGCATTCTGTCACATATGTTGAATTTCGGTACTTTACAAGTTGAAACAGCAGGTGAACATTCTAAATTCGTCTTTCCATATTGTCCGAAACCGGCTTTTTATTCCCAGCAAATCCTTAGTGCTCGAGAGGCCTTTGAGCAAGGGCGACGAGCAGCTCCCTTTGGCAACCAAGACCTTAACCAGGCAGCAACACCACTAGTTCCTAGTGAAAATCCAAATATTAACTCGACCCAACAGTAATTATTATTCCTGAAAAGGATTATTTCGGGCCTGGCTAAATAGAGCTTGAACACTTACGCTATTATCTTGTAGGGACTGTAGTTGAGCAACTACAGACGGATCAATGTGTGGCGAGACAGTAGTGGTTGTGGCTGAACTTATATCATTGCTTGAAGGTTGAGCATTGGTTAAACTATTAATTCGAAACCACAAAAATCCATAAACTGCCACCAGCAAAATGAAAAACAGCAAAACCGAATAGCGGTTTAGATATCCGACAAAAGTCATTAATTTTTCGATTAGAATTTTGGGACTTAACTTCATGGTTTAATGTACTCGTCTAGGGTTAATATAAAGGTTAGCAAGTTAGGATTATCGGGCGAAGGCTGGATGACTAAACTGCTGACCTGAGCAGTCCTACGATTGTGTTCAAGTTGGCTCAGAAAGTTGTAAAGCTCAGAATATGTTACGGCACTATTGGTACCGTTTTGAAGAGTGATTTGGAGCTTATAAACACCAGGAATATTGGGCACTGCTAAAAGCTGTGACGGAGTGGGCTGAGTGGCCAACCCAGGTGATGCTGGAGGAGATACCGCAGCTCCAGATACGGTAGTTGAACCCAAAGTAGACGCCGGGAAACTTATATTTGATAGGCTAACACCACTGCTACTGGCAATATTAACAATTTCTCGTACTGACTCAGCTTGATTTTTATCTTGAGGCACAACGGCATTGGTTATCTTTTCAAGTTGGGTGTACTTTGCTATATCGGCTTTCGCTTTTTTGAGACCCACCTGCTGTTGAGACAAGACTTGATCCTGGAGCTTCATGCTAATTAATTGCTTAGACTGGTTTTGAAGCAATATATTAAAACCATAGGTCCCTCCCCCGATACCGAATAACAGCAGAATAAATAAGCCCAACAAAATGAAAAAAGTGCTTTTAGGACTCATGGAGCAGCCTTTTGGTTAATGAGCAAGTAAGGATTGTTACTAGCAAATAAAGCTCTAATATTAACAGTACAGGGATACTTAGGATCTCGGGCACTTTTTTGATCACAGACTATATTGATGATGTCTGCTTTTGTAAATATTTTATTAGCCGGATCTGCTAGATTGACTTGTACTTGTGTTGCGGTGTTGTAGTTTGTAGCTTCGGCTGTAATATCAATACCGCCCTGGATTTTACTAAGGTTGAGATTAATTAGGTTGGCTCCGCTCGGCATAACTGTGGCCATCTGTTTGAGCAGTTGTGAGAAAAGAACTTCCTGACTCAAAACCTTAACTACCAAACGGAAACTGTTAGTAATATCCTGTACTTGGGCCCGGGTCTCTTTAAGGTGTTGTTTTTGCAAACTAAGCTGAGCGGCATTTACTTGCTGGCTATAGTTATTAACATTAGCTTGAATGCTTAAAAGGCCAAACGTGCCTAACACGGCTAAGCCAATCAAGCCCAGGCCGGCTGCTACTAGCCAGTTTGTTAATGTAACATTACGCTCGGCATAGCGATATGCTTTCTTGATATCTGGTGGTAATAGGTTGATCATTGTTTAAAAACCTTTTCGGGGCTAACCAGGCTTAGTCCAGCGACAGTGGCATACATTGGTTTATCCGCAGGTGCAGGCGGTTGTAAGCCCTTGTAGTTTAGGTGTTCCCATGGGTCAAAAGTTCTAACTGCCAGCCGCAAAGCGCTGGTTAGATATTCAGCAAGGCCTGGCATATTAGCTCCGCCACCTAATGTGACTAATTGTTGGATCGGACGTTCTGGACCATAACGCTCTTCGTAATAGCGAATAATCTGCCGAATTTCTTTTACAATTTGTTGAAGTGTTGGATCAAGGGCAGCCTGAATCTCTTTTTGTTTTTTACTGACCCCCAGGCCATACTTTGTTTTAATGATCTGAGCCTCAGCAGCCGTGACCTTCAGTCGATCTTTAATCGAATTGCTAAAAACCTCACCTCCACCCTGTACCGTACCAGTCGCTAAGATACCATTATCGTAAATACTAATATCTGAAGATAGCGATCCGAAGTCAATGATCATACTGGCAATATTGTTATTACTATCCTGAGCCAATAAACGTCCAGCCGCGCCAAGTGTTGTTTCGACAAGTACCGTCTCTAATCCTACAATCTGAGCCAATTCCATAAATGAGTTAACGATTTTTTGAGGTACCGCAACTACCAAAACTTCAATATTGTCCTTGTTCTGACTGATAATCGTATAGTCCAAGTAGAGCTCGCTAATAGGCAACGGTATATACTGCTCGGCCTCAAGCCTAACTGCCTCCGCCAGTTCTTTAGGACTGAGAGCAGGTAATTGAATTGAGCGAGTAAAACTACGATAAGCCGGTAAACTAATTGCTACTCGACGGGTAGTAATGTCTCCGATCAGCTTTTGCTTAAAAAGTTCAAGCAGTGCTTTGGCGACAACTTCCGGTTCGACAACAACCCCGTTATCCATAGCACTTTTAGAAAAAGAGGTAGTACCATAACCGACAACACGCATTGGTCTTGCCGTTTTGCCATAAATCCCTGGAACTTTCTCTTCAGCCAGCTGCATAACCTTAAGTGAACCATTACCAATATCTAACCCGAAAAGAGGCTTAGTTCTAAAAAAATTGGGTGTTTTGTTTGTGCTGCCCATCAAGCATTAACCTTCCCTGTAACTATAGCATATTCCTGGCGATTATGTGCTCTTTGGACAGATTAATGTCGCCGATAGCCTTTGACTACCCATATTGTTGTATTAACTCCAGAGGAACTACCGAAAGTTATGGCACTGCTATTAGAAAGCTTAATCGTTTGACCAATCACAGCACCGATTTGGCCACTGTTTGATAATTGTACCTGTGTCCAATAGGCGTAAAAAACACTATTTGCACCAGCAGCTGAATTGTTCAAATTTATTGTTTGGATTGACCTTGAATTAGCTAAATCTACGCCAGTTACGCTCGTACATTCAGGTGAGCAGCTAGCAGTACTGTAGAAAGTATAGATCTCAAAACCAGTACCGCTAATATTTGAGGTTAACAGGGCACTGTTTGAAAAAGTGGCACCACCTTCACCATCAATCATAATATTGGGAACGGTTGTACCGAGAGAGTTGTCGACGATCATCTTTGACGAGTTACTGGCACTGAGCGTACCAGTAATCCAAATGTTGCCCTGTACGGTCACCGTACAGCTGTTACTAAGAGTTACATCGCCGGTAATTTTGGTATTAGCTGGCCAAATAACACTTTGTGATCCAGAGCACGAGGCGGCACTGCCGGTCATATTATTGGTAACGGCTGCTTCTTGAGTCGCCCGGTCGTAGGACGGCAACGGTTGAGGCGTAACACTGCCAGCTACTAACCCAGGGTTACTCATGCCGCTACCATTAGTTTGATTGGTAGCAGTTACTTGTCCGTAGATATGGGCTGAGTCATTAATTGTAATTGGTTGGCCATTCTCACCACTATTGCAAACTCTAGGATAGGTTGAATCAGGTGGGTTAGGACAGGTTTCATCTGCCGCCTGAACATTTACTGATTGGATACTAAGCCCAATCTGAGATGAATTACTCATATTAATTTCACCATCTACTAGTACACTGCCACCAACAACTTTCGCGCTATTGCTCATATAAAGACCACCAGCACCAGCAACAATGCTGTAGTTGCCTGAAACCACTGGCCTTAAATCGACAAAGATAGATACTGAACGGGCTGCTGTAGTAGAGGCGGCCGGCCAATAAGTTCGCCCGGTAACAGCTACCGTTTTAGCCGAACTATCACCAGTCACAGTAGCGCTATAGGTAGTTTTTATTTGGCTGTCGCTATGGAGAGTTACTTCACCACTCGTTCCAGTCCAACTATTATTCTGGCTAATTTGCTCTATTGAATAATCAGCTCCGGCATCAGCCGCCAATTGGGCCTCAGTGTGCAATTGATCGAAGCGGGCAACCTGAAAACTGGTTAATGAGAGACGCATATAATAGGTAGCAATCAAGATTAAAAACGGAATAGTTATCAAGAAAACCAATAAAATCATACCTTGTTGGTTGATTGGGCGTAGAAATTTGGTCATTGGCTAAAACCTATTCCTTAATGTTACTTGAATTTGATTGGTCAGTGACAATGGGTTCCCAGGCGCATTACGCTGAACAGTTAAGTTAACATCTATTGATCGGGCTTGGGTTGGGTCAGTCGTTAGATTAGCATTTTGATCATAAAGAGTGAAGGTCATCGAGCTAACATAGTCTGCCAGGTGCTTATCGGCAGGGCAACTTGGAGTGGCTAGGCTTGCAGGGCAGGAAGTAACCAGGGTATTACCGGTGGCGTTAGGGTTTGCCAGAGTCCGCTGCAACAAAGTTGATCCGCTTTTGTAATAGACCAGTTCATTCATATAGGGACTGCCGGTATTGGGGTCAATAATATAATTTTCAGACGCATCGACAGCCGGTACAGCTATAATGATTACGAAATTAGTATCACTAGTATTCCATCCTCCCGACGGAGCGTTTGGATCATAGATCTGATTAGTCTGCTCGACGCCATTCCCGAAACGAATATTCTCAACAGTGGTACGTAACAGGTTTTGAGACGTGACAGTCATATCGGTCAGTTCATTATTACGGGTAATAACTACAAAATAATTTGAAATGGCTCCCAAAAAGACGACAGCTATAATTGCTGTGACGGCAATCACTACCGACAACTCGACTATGGTAAAGCCAAACTGATTTTGAAACAGTTTTTTATTGCCCAACACCTAGCTCCCCGATATAAGTTGTGTATGAATAACTGTTTGTCAGCCCCTGGTCCTGGTAGGAGAGGGTGATATCAATTTGCTTTAAGCCAGTTGCCGGAGCCGTAATTTGCATAGTTCCACTGCGAGAGGGTGGCAATTGAGAAGGTAACTGACTTGTTAGACTGTATGAGCCAGCAACCAAGCTGTTGTACCCTATATTGCGCAGTGCCTCAACTTTCCCTTCGACATAAGAGTTGGCTAGGCTAAGATACCTTCCTCGTTGACTGACGTGCAAATAGCCACTGACCAACTGGTTAAGCGAAGCGATAACAATTGCCCCGACCGCAATAGATACTAAAAGCTCAACAATGGTAAAGCCGCTAACAGATTTTCTTAAATTGATCATGCTTACTGTCCATTATAATCTAAAACCCCGAGTTACCCCGGGGTTTTTATGTGACTCTTAAATGAGCCCCTAATCCTAAACCAACCTAGTCTAGATTACTCTTACTATAAGTACCACCACCCTCTAAGGTTGCTGTTAAGGTGTAGGTAGCACAGTCT
>DATLRC010000014.1:0-22077 GCA_035534895.1 Candidatus Dormiibacterota bacterium | reverse complement strand
CATTATTTGGTAGTATTGTTGAATAGATCGTAGACGATCCGACACGGTTAGACATATTATTGTCCTCCTTTGTAGATTTAGTTAGTTACAAACCTATTCTACAAGTCGGAAGTGTCTACGATCTATTTGAGTACCGGCATCAACCCGACGAGAGCAGTATTTTGTCCTGCTGAGGATTTAATATCCTTAAGATATGTTATCATTTACTTATTGATAATAGAAAGTAAGCATGTTGGGTAATCGGGCTTGCAAACAAATGGATAAAGATTCTCAAAAACATAAACAAAAGGGCTTGGCTTTCAGATGAAAGGTTCGCGGGGAAGGGTAATACTATTTAGGTCTTTTGCGCTACTGATAATTATTCTTGGAGGTTTATCTGTTTGGTTTTATTATTCAGTTTGGGTTCAACCGGGCTATAAAGTGGCTGGTGACAAATTTGTTATGGCAATTGTCAACAACCAACCAGATACTAGCTACAATATGCTTTCTGATAATCTTAAAAAAATGGTTGGTGATAAACAAAGTTGGCAGAAACAATTAGATAGTTCTTTCCGGGGTTTTCGTGTAACAACTAAACTATTATCTGCCCAACCAGTACAAGATCCGATACCAACCTATGGCAAAAATAGTAGTCCTGAGCGTTTAACTTACAGATTCGATTTTAATAACGGCCGGACTTATTGGGTATATATTGTGGTTCTCAGGAGTTCTGGAACATGGAAAATTGATGAAATCACGAGTCAAATAGAATGACCTTAAACCTCCGCACATCCACAAAAACATTTGGACTAATATTATTCCTCGTACTTTCCGCTTTTTATTTTGTTAAACCCCCCAGCGTATTTGCTAGTGGGGAAACATATACCTGGAGTAGTTACCAGACAATAAAGGTAAGCGGAGGTGGTCTATCTAACGACTCTTCTTTATCTTTTAACATTAACAGTACCGGTTTTGGGCTACCCAACGCAACACAGTCATTCTTGGGCTCCCTTCAAGTCAAAGATAGTAATGGGCAAGCTTGTCAGATATTTATATTTTTAAACGTAGCCCCAGACAATAAATCTGGGGTCATAACTAATGCTCAACCCGTACAAGAAACCACGTCTGTCTGTCAATACAAGTACCTGTCTAATCTTGCAAGTCAATATAATGGGAGTACTGTCAGTATCGGTGGCCAGAGACCGAACGATAATTCAATCCAAGAAACCCTAAAACAAAAACAAGTCTTCATATTTGTTTATCCAAAAACAACTGTCCTGCCTTCCAACGTCATAGCCACCATTACTGATGCTGCCGGTAAAGTCACGTCAGTTCAACTTACCCAGCAAGGCGAAAGTTCAAATAGATATTATAGTGGCAGTACCGGTCTTGACCCAGGAATATATAAACTTTGCTCAACACCTAGCATGGGCAGAGGTTGTGCAACCGAGCAAAAAGTTAAATTCAATTCTAATATCTGGAGTCTAGGAGAATCTTTAAGCACACAAATTATTAATGTAACTGTGGAACTTGTCAATAACACCGGGGTACAGAATAATAGCATTGACCCAATAACCGTCTCGCTAGAAAAACCTGACGGAACCCCTATAACAACTGCTGATACTAACCCGCTTAATATAACCCCCACCTCTGACCAGTCACAAGCAGCGGGTGCTGTTACTGTAAATAGCACATATTTTGTCAGGACTGAGTTTACTAATGTCTCACCGGACAATTATCGGGTCTGCATCCAGAACGATACGATCTGTCAAAATGTGACAAAAACTGCTTTTTTCATACCACCCACAGTAAAACTTAATCTTTCTGATACTCAATCATCCGGTTTAATAAATCAAACGGGTGGTTCTACTACCCCAACTTGTGAATCAAGTGGGTATTCATTGTCCTGGTTTATGTGCCCGATTATAAATGGACTAGCGGATGCTGTTGATGGAATTTACCATACATTCATTCAGCCATTACTTGTAACACAGCCTATTGTTCTGTCAGTAAACGGCGATCCGACAAACACGTATAAAATTTGGTCTAATTTTAGAGTTTATGGGGATATCTTTCTGGTAATTGCACTCTTGGTTATCGTATTTGGTCAGTCGATTGGCGGTGGATTAATTGATGCTTATTCGGCGAAGAAAATCCTACCCCGGTTGATGATTGCCGCTGTTCTCATTAACTTATCTATCTATATTGTTGCTTTTTCGATTGATATAACCAATATTTTGGGAAACGGGATTCAGGGTTTGCTTTCCCAGCCATTTGCAAATGCGAACTCCTTCCAATTAAAACTTAGTGGAGGTACCTCCGCAACTCTAGGTATTGGAGCTCTACTGACTGGAACAACTGCAGGTGCTGCTGGCATAGGCCTCTGGGCCGCAATAGCTGCGGGTACGGTGGAACTTGGCCCTCTTATCTTATTTGTATTACTATCTATACTTTTGCCAGCCCTCCTTACTTTTATTGCAATACTGGGAACCGTACTAATCAGGAGAGGGTTAATAATTTTTCTTGTTGTTATTTCGCCCGTTGCTTTTGCTCTGTACTGCCTACCAAATACTGAGAAATATTTTAGAAAATGGTGGGATTTATTGTTCCGAACGCTGTTAGTATATCCGATAATTGCTCTCATTTTTAGCATTTCAAATATCCTATCAGTAACCATCAACCAGTCAGGCCAAACCAGTGGACTGATCTCTTGGGTTTCGCAACTGATGTCTATCGTCGCTCTTATAGTCCCGCTTTTTCTTATTCCATTTTCTTTTAAGCTTTCGGGAGGGGTATTGGGCAAAGTCCACGAAATAACGACCGGTGTAGGGAAACGCGGATATGATATGGTCAAGGGGAATCCGAACAATCCCTTCAGTCTCCAAAATAAAGTAAAACGTGAGGCAGGCAATAGCATCAGAGACTTGCGTGAAATTAGAGGCGCCGAGCTAATGGGATCAGGTAGCAGGGTTGCACGAAGGATCGGCAGATCACTCGGGGGAGCCAGGTTGGCTGAGCGACAGGCAGTAACAAATACAGAACGTGCTCAAGCAATTTCAACTACTTGGAATAGCGGGAATGACACCTGGGCAAAAGCCTCGACTATTCCTCTTTCTGTTTTAGCAACCAGAAGAGCATCTGGGCATAGATATCGTGCTGCAAATGCTGCTGGAAACACTACTGGACGTGAACAGTGGAGTGCCGCAGATGGCACATGGTTTGATGAGGCACAGATTCGTGAAGGAAATAGAACTTATGGCAACGGTGCAGACAGACAAATAAACTATCAGAAACTTCTTGAAAAAACTGAACCACTGGGGACAGATAGTCAAAACGCTGTACTCGACGACTTCTTGGACTGGGCAACTCAAGCCGGTCTCGATGGAGGAACCGCATCTGGTAGATGGCAAGGTATTTCAATACCACTAAAGGGTATGCGTATTGACTTGCGGCGAGCGCAAATAGGGCGAGGCGCGAACGGAAGACTTATTAGAACGGGCACCAACCACTTTAACTTACTGACAGAATACGCCGGTATGGCAATGCCTGAGCAGTATAAAGAGACTCCTGGTAGCTTCGAGGCAGTGCGCGATTCAATTCTCCATGTTGGTGGAAATACCGCTGCTACTCAAGAAGAAAATGAGGCTGCCGCTCGTGCCTATCACAACCTAGAGCAGTATGTAAAAGGAACTTCTGGGAGCCCCACCCAACAAGCACTTGCTCAACAAGCACTTGCTCAACAACCGGGTCAAGCTACTGGAGCTGGCACACAACAATCTTACGCATCTTCTTCTAGTGCAGCAGCCAAAAACCGTAATGCAGCTCAGCAAGCGTTGGCAGATCTTGATGCTCAAGCTCGATTAAATCCTGCTTTGGCACAAGTTATCGCTCAACTTCCAAGGGATATAACATAGAGTTTTACGATGTCCACATATAAATTAATCCAAGACATTGAGGCTGAAGACAAGATACTTGGGCCCTTAACGCTAAGACAATTTATCTATTCTCTTGTTTCGTTACTGTTTTTTTATCTGAGCTTCGTTGTGCTTACTAAGCATGCGGCCTTTTTGCTGGTTATTTTTCTGCCTCCAGCCATATTTACTGGCTTTTTTGCATTCCCGTTTGGTAAAGATCAACCAACCGAAGTCTGGGCACTAGCTAAAATTCGCTTCTTGTTCAAGCCCCATCGTCGTATCTGGGACCAGAGTGGTATTAAGGATTTGGTTACCATCACTGTACCCAAAAAAGTTGAAAATGTTCGGACCGATGGCCTAAGCCAAAACGAAGTAAAGAGTCGTTTACTGGCTCTTGCCGACACGATTGATAGTCGCGGTTGGGCAGTAAAAAACGTCAATGTCAATCTCTACAGCCAACCGACTCAGATGAATGATCAAGCATCAGACCGGCTTATTGATCTTTCCAGCATGCCCCAAGAGGTGCCTAACTTCGATGTTCAAGCATCTGATGACATATTAGACGAGCATAGTAACCCTGTAGCTTTTGCTTTTGATCAAATGATCCACGCCTCAGAACAAAGCCATCGACAACAGCTGATGCAAGAGTTAAATGTTGTCCGTACCGAGGAAGCCAAAAAGACTGCTAGTCAAGAGCAAACCTCTCCAGCCGATTATTGGTTTTTAAACCAACCCGTTGAGCCACCTAGTCAAGCTAAAGATTCGGCTATTTTCACCAGCTCTCAGGTGGTCAGTCCCGGAGTGCAGACGACTGTTTCTCAAGCCGCCGAGCCAACTCCCACTGAGGAGGCATTATTAAAAAAGCTGGCTCAACAAAACC
This sequence comes from Candidatus Dormiibacterota bacterium, assembly GCA_035534895.1. Classification (GTDB taxonomy): domain Bacteria; phylum Patescibacteriota; class Saccharimonadia; order Saccharimonadales; family UBA4665; genus DATLRC01. The sequence continues at coordinate 17,304 of DATLRC010000014.1, read as the reverse complement.
AACAAACACAGACCGTCTCTTATGGACATATGCGGACCATTCAGCCACTTGCAGCTAATCAGACAAACGATCAAAATATAACCAGCACTCAGGGACAAGTTGCTGGCTCTAGCACCCCTGATCCTGCTATACTTAATCTGGCGAATAACAACGATCTAAATGTGGCCACGTTGGCAAGAGAAGCACATAAAACTCAGCACCCCGACGAACCACCTAACGAAGTTGTGATTTCACTGCGCTAAATAAAAACGCTTTTAATGTCCTGGTATTTGGACATAGGGTGGGGTAGCAATAAACATGGATCCATCAATACCGAATCAATCTCAGCCTTCTCCGCAAGGTAGTATGGGTGCATACCCCCAACCACCCTCTGCCCCAACAGCGCCAAGCCCATTATACCCCGCGGGGAATTATCCTCCCCCAGCTTATCCTGCAACTACCTTGCCCCCCAGCCCAATAAGTCCCGTGATTGGTGCTGCTCCGAGCCAATCTCTCCCTCATTCCCAAACTTTGGCCAAAACCAATCCAAACAGTACCCAAAACACACTCCAGATTGCTGAAATCCGTGATGGGGTAGTTATTATGAACGACGGCTCTTTCCGGGCAGCCGTTATGGTCAAAAGCATCAACTTTGATCTTATGAGTCAGCAAGAACAAGAGGCCGTGGAGTACAGTTACCAGGGGTTTTTGAACTCACTTTATTTCCCAATCCAGATCTTTGTCCGTTCGCAAAGAGTTGACCTACAGCCCTATATTGAAAAGTTGGACAAAATTCGTACTGAGCACGACAACATGCTGCTAGCCTTACTAATGGAAGACTATATCGGCTACATAGAAGGCCTGAGCCAGCAAACCAACATTATGGACAAGAGATTTTATGTTATTATCCCCTTCTTCCCAGTTGTAGACGTCCAGAAAGCCCTAACTCAGAGTAAAAACTTCTTTAGTGGCTTAACCAGTATGTTCAGCAGTAAAGAGCAGCACGTTACAATCAATGAGGCAGAACTGGAGAGTGCTAAGACCGAGCTACGTAACCGTGTTCAGTCCGTTCTGGGCGGCTTACAACAATCTAGTATCCAGGGGCTACCGCTAGACACCCAGGAGCTAATAGAGCTTTATTACGATACCTACAACCCAGATACTGCTACCCGTCAACAGCTTAAGAATTTCAATGACTTAAGTGCTGACGTAATCACCAAAGGTCAGGGAGCTGCGCCACAAGCCCACCTCCAAAGGGAGCTTCAGTAATGGCCTTCGGTAGAAACAAGCAAGCCGCCGTCGATCCTGTCGCCATAGCCCAAGCTCAGCGGCAGCGGGAACAACAAGAGGTGAGTAGCGCCTTCCAGAAGGGCATTACTGCTCTACGTGACTTTATTGCCCCCAGCTCAATTGAATTTTCGAGCACCTATTTTCAAATCGGCACTCGTTACGCTAGGACTTACTATATTTATGGTTATCCTCGCCAAATCTATACTGGTTGGCTCTCAAGCCTAGTTAATATTGACGAAGTACTTGATCTATCGATGTATATCTACCCGGTGGAAAGCCAGGTAGTACTAGAAAACCTGCGTAAAAAGGTTACCCAACTTGAGGCCGGGATCCAAATAGATAGCGAAAAGGGAAGAATCCGAGACCCTGGCAAGCAGGCAGCCATTGTTGACGCCGAAGAGATCCGCGATAAATTACAAGTTGGTGAAGAGCGTTTCTTCCGCTTCGGTTTATACTTTACGATCTATGCTTTCGCCCTTGACGAGCTAGAATTTGTCAGTCACAAAGTAGAATCTATGCTCGGTCAACAGCTGGTCTATTCCAAACCGGCTACCTCTCAACAAGAACAGGGCATGAACTCCACGGTGCCACAGATGGTTGATCAACTACAAATCCGCCGCAACATGAGTACCGGCGCACTATCGACTAGTTTTCCATTCACTAGCGCTGACCTCAGCCAAGACAGCGGTATTTTATATGGCATCAATATGCATAATTCGGGCTTGGTCATATTCGACCGCTTCTCGCTGGAGAACGGTAACTCTGTTGTCTTTGCCAAGTCTGGTGCCGGTAAAAGTTTTGCCGTTAAGCTAGAGGCTCTTAGAAGCATGATGTTCGGTACTGACATTATTATTATTGACCCAGAAAATGAGTATCAAAGGATGTGTGATGCTGTTGGTGGAGCATATGTACGGCTTAGCCTCAACTCAGCTACTCGCATCAACCCGTTTGATCTGCCCAAGGTGGTTGATACTGAAGAAGCCGACAATGCATTACGTTCAAACCTAATAACCCTGCATGGTCTGCTGCGCCTGATGATGGGGGGGGCCCAGGCCCAAATGCTCGGCGGTAATGCCACCATCATGCCAGCACTGGCACCAGCCGAAGAAGCAGATTTGGATAGTGCACTTATTGAAACTTATGCCAAGGCTGGTATCACCAATGACCCGCTGACCCATACCGGGCAGCCGCCAACCATAGCCGATCTTTATGACACACTACTCCACATGGGCAACACTGGGCCTCAGCTAGCCCAGCGTCTTCGTAAGTATACTTCGGGTACCTTTGCCGGCATCTTCTCTCAACAGTCAAATATTGACATCAACAACCCGATGGCTGTCTTCAATATTCGGGACCTTGAAGATGAATTAAGACCGGTGGCTATGTATATAGTCTTAAATTACATCTGGAACAAAACCAAGACCGACCAGAAACGGCGTATTTTAATTGTTGACGAAGCTTGGCAGCTTATGAAGTATGAGGACTCAGCTAATTTCATGTTCTCGCTGGCTAAACGAGCTCGTAAATATAATTTAGGTATAACTACCATTACTCAAGATGTTGAAGACTTTATGGGTAGCCGAATGGGGCGAGCTATTGTTGCTAATGCCAGTATGCAGATTTTGCTCAAACAATCACCCTCGGCAGTCGATGTTCTGTCTGATGTCTTTAAGCTAACTAGTGAGGAAAAGAAACGCCTCAGCCAATTCCCAGTCGGCCAGGGTCTCTTCTTTGCCGGCCAAAACCATGTCCACATTCAAGTAGTAGCTAGCCCAACTGAAGCCGGCCTTATAACCACTACTCCGGAACAAGTCCAACAGATGAACACTGCTGAACAGGCAGGCGAGTTTAACCAACCCCAGGGCACTATCGACCTCTCTAACCGTCTCTATCCTGGCAGTGTATAATAAATTCTGGAAAGTAGCGGAAAAACCAAGATGGAACCACAAAACATCTATGACCCTAGTTCTGAGGAGCAAATACCCCGGGGAAATGTTTTAAACGATCTCGAGCGCAGTAAGGCTGTCAACTCCTTCCGCCAACGAGAAAACAAGTCGAGTAATCAAGGCGGGGTATTATCTGATAGGAGTGGCAATAGTACACATCGTTCAGGTACTCTTACGGCTGGTAGTCTAGCAACTGCTGAGCAGCTCGGCGTTGGTTTTAGGCCAGTGGATCAAACCAAGAAGTCGAGAATCAGTGGTTTACTAAAAACTAGTCCTCGCAAATCTTTGGTTGGAGGTGGCATCGGCGGGGGTATTATCGTGTTGATTATCTTCGGTATGAGCGCAATTATTCCGTATGAGTTAGTCCACATTGAAAAAACCTTGATAGCCTACGAATCTAAAGTTGAGCAACGTTTTGAGAAAAGGGCTGCCCAAAAGGTTTTGCAAAAGGTTGTTTGTTGGCATCTTAAGGCTGGCTGCAAGAATATCCCTGGAGATAATAAACCGTCTGCTGCTGAGGATAGAACTGCTCAAGCAGATGGTGAAAACCTTAGTACGGAGATGGAGAACTTTGATTTTACAGACCCTGTTGTTATTGCTGACCTAGCAAAAGTTGGTTACACAGTCGTGATAGATCCTTCTACCGGTGAATTTAACGGCCTAAAAAATGCTGAGGGACAAGACGTTACCCAGGAGATTGGTAATAACGGTGTTGTTTTCAGTGATTTAGAAACTGCTTTACCTGAATGGAGTGTTGGGCAAGAGATATCGTTTCGACCGGTAATGATTGATGAAGCAGGCGTTTCTTTTAGTGGGCTGCCCGATACACAAAATGATGATGTTCAGAAAACTATAGAAGGGAAAATCGTTAATGGTGCCAGTGGTGATGAACTCGTTACAGCCAATGAAGAAGAAACTGGCGGACAACCACCCGCAAACGATACAAATGCTAACGATCTTACACAATATACGGATGCCAACAACCAATCGGGTGCTCTGGGGAAAGCTCTGGATGCCGCCAACCAAGCTGCCAGTAACGGCGCGACTGGTGAAACGGCTGTTGAGGCCGGTGTAAAAAGTTTTGACTTTGGCAATCCCATATTCCTTACATCTATAGCGAGTACAGCGTGTGGCCTTGAGAAAGATGTCAGTCATGCTTCGTCGACACGAGTCCCAAAGATCATGTCGCTTCTTATCCGGCACGGCAATTTAGTTTTGACCCTCGCCGATCAACTAAAAGCTGGCAAGTTAACGGGACATGAGGTCAAACAGGTAATGAAAATTTTTAACGGTGACCCATCAGCTAAGCCCAACAGTAACGGAACGCCCTCTGAAGCCTCCCTCCCATTTACCAGTTCAGCTGCTTGGCAAAGATCAACCGGCGGGCTAGTTAGCAACAATACTCCTGACATTAATACTTCTTCGCTACCAACCCAAAATAGCGGGACAAAAATATTTGGTAAGTTACGGGGAATACTAAATAAAAGTGGTGCGACGTTCAGTTGCCACGCTTTAACAAGTCCTTTTGGATTTATCATACAAGGATTTGCTGGGGTCTTCCAGATTGCCGCTGATGGCTTTTCGTTTGGTACCGCACAGGTAGCCTTTACAGCGGGGATCATAGCAGTCCAGCAAGGAATTCAACACTTCGTTCTCCCCGATATTATTAGATATTTCACTCCTTATGGTATTAACGGCTCTGAAAATTCCGTACAATTTCTAAACAATGCAGACGCTGGTCTTTTCTTATCTTTTAGCAACTACTCCAGGCGAATTGGAGGGATTCCACTTACAACACCACAGGCAGATAATTTAACAGCGATGGCAAGTCACGAAAGTTTAGTAGCATTCAATCAACTACCGTGGATAAATCGTATGTTCGATACAAGCAACCCCATTTCCTTGGTGTCACGACTCGCTAGCGATGTGCCCCAAAGTCTTGGTCAAGTCGCTTCCAGCACCGTCAGTTATTTTACAAATATAACAAGAACAATACCCCATTACGCTGCAGCAATTTTTCTACTAGATAAGGTTTCGGCTCTTAATAATACTACTTACCCCGGTGACCCATATGGTGCCACCCAATATGCCTTCATGGACAACGAGATTAACAAATATGATCCTGTTCAAAACGAACAATACCTTTTTTCAAATGTTTCTGTAGATAACAACTCAGCTCGTCGTATTGACATATTAGGCAATCCAAATACTTATACCGATAATCCCTCCGGTGACCAAAATAATAACGATCTGCTGCACTGTTTTGTTGATAGCTATATCTTGTTAGCTGATTCGGTAGACGGCTCGACCTCAGCAGCCAAAAAATTCTGTGGCAATATAGGCACATACGATATAAAAAATGACTCTCCTAGTGTTATCCCAAATGATTCTACAGCAGCATCAATATATTGTTCAGCTCTGGCCCCAAATGACTTATCCTGCCCAGACAAGATTGCCCCCCAACTTAACGACGAAGTTGGGCACTTCAGACAATATCTGTTGGACACTCACGTAATGACCGATTATACCAACCTATTATCAAAATGATGATTAACATAATACTGACATTGGCTCTACTCGTAATAAGTCTTTTCCCCCAACAAGTTTTTGCACTCAATGCCGAAGATCAGCTTAGTATTAATACTGATACCCTATATTATTTAGGAAATCAGTGTTCTAATACAACTAGTACTACTCTAGTTGGCAATGATAACTTACAAAAAGCCTATAATTTTCTTACCGGCAAGGGATTAACTGCCCCCCAAGCCTCTGCCGTCATCGGCAATTTAGAACAAGAGTCAGGCCAGGGGTTAAACCCCTTAGATCAACAAAATGGTAGTTCGAGTAATGTACCTATCCCAAACGTAGGATTTGGTATTGGTCAGTGGACTGACCCAGGACGCCAACAAGGATTGGTCTTACTTGCTCAGAAAGAAGCTAAAAGCCCTTCAGACTTGGGAGTGCAGCTTGACTATTTATGGCAAGAGCTGACCTCATCTCGCTCAAATGCTTTAGTTGCGCTTAAAGCAACAACTAATGTGGGTGAGGCAACCAGCGCATTTGAAAAATCTTATGAGGATGCAGGTGACCCGCAAATGCAAAACCGGGTTAGCAATGCAGAACTAGTTTTAAAATTGTATGGTGATTCTGCGGGGATTAATGCTTCCTTAAGCTCAACCTGTATAGGAGCTACTGTAAGCTGTGGTCTTCCGTCAACAAATAATGTTAGTAATAACTCCACCCAATTGCGTCAAAACATAGTTTGTATTGCCCAACAAGAATTAGCTCTTTGGGAGACTCAGCCTGGTTCTAATCTACCATATCCTGGTTTTTCCTACGCTAGTAGTGGCTTCTTAAAATATAGTCAGCAACGTTATGAGGAATGGTGTGCCGATTTTGTAAGCTGGGTCTATAATCAAGCCAGCTACCCCTTACAACCAAATCCCTATTGGAGTGTCCCCTACGTCCCTTCCATACAGTCAATTGGGGAGATCAATCAGAACTTCCATTGGCACACTCAAAACAGCGGTTATATTCCAAAACCCGGTGACTTAGCAATCTATGGTGATAGTCACGTAAATATATTTATTTCATCTTCTGGGGCTAGAAGTATATATATCGGCGGTGATCAGACAGGGTTAGGTCAACCGAGGGGGACATATGGCACGCAAAATCCGCCAAGTGGTTCAATTGTGTCGATTGAACACGGTAATGGATATTATGATAATGGTATTACTGGCTATGTATCGCCAGATTAAGGAAAAATTTTATATGCGTTTTTATCGCCAAACGAGCTTTTCTAGACAAATTATTCTAACTACTGTTGTTCTGGGATTGATACTCTTCGGGCTAGTCGCTTACCAACTTCATAACTTACAGGGGTTTCGTGTAACTAGTACCAATCCCGCCATCAATAACGTGGCAACGGTTTCACCATTCTTTGATGTGATCTTCAACAAACGGCTCGCAAGCTCTAACCTATCGGTTTATCCCAACTCACCATTTATAAAATCACTTAAAATAAGTAATGAAGAGCTTAATATTAGTCTAGTTGGCCCCTTGAATATAGGTCAAACATACACCATAACGATTGTATCGATATATGATTATAGGGGTGATCATATTGTTAATAAAAAAATCTCGTTCGTACCAAAAAATATCCCTACTTACAGCCTCCCAATAGATCAGCAACAGCTTTTACTCCTTCAGCAAATCCCCCAAACTCCTTCCAAAGCTAATATTACTTTTTTAGGCACTGATGCTCTAGAAAACTACGGAGTTACTGCAGCACAGATAAATAACCTAGAGCAAGCCTTATTTAACTATAAGCAATTAGCGCAAACCGTATCAATAGACACTAGCAGTATTGCCGTTACTCCTCATAATCCTACTAGCTCAAACAATTCTAGTATAATAAATTTTAACGTAAGTATCGATGGAAATTCACTGAAGGCAAGAATCGACTACTCCCAGATAACCAATTTACGCCTTTATCTATACGATATCCAGAATGGAAATCTGTTATTTGACTCTGGCACTATTATATAACACAACTTGTGCGCATGACTAAAGCTTTGGATTGCATTTTTGTGTTATATGTTATAGTAGTCATATATTATTGATCACATCAATGAGGTACCCAAGAGAAAGTTACTATGAGACACAAGTCAGAAAAGCCCCAGTATAAGCAATCCCTAGAAAGTGGTGTGGGCAGTCGACAGTCCGAACGGATAAAACAAATTGTTGGAGCCAGTTTACTTACATTACTTGCGTCATCATGTGCAAACGCAAAGTTTGAGCCATCCAACCCAGCCAGAGAAGTCGTTACTACTGTTGAATCGAATACTACCAGCCCAAGCCCATCTCATTCAGACCAACTTCCGATAACAGCAAATACTCCCGGAGCAGGTACTCAGAAATTTCTACACCCTTTGGTAAATATATGCGGGTCTATACCAACGATTGTAGTAGATGAAGTAATGGGTACAAATAACGCTTCTTGCACCCATTACTTTAGGCCTGGTGGGGGTGAGGGATATGGTGACTTTGAACAAGCCGACTGGAGTTATCCCAATCAAGGGAGTGCAGCAATTTATAACGATAGGGGAATTTTTGCTACCATAGACTCTGATCCTGACGGTAGCATGTTTTCCCAATTCATAGCTAATAATGGTGATGCAGTAGCAACTACAGTTTCGGGTGATAAAGCGCTTTGGAGCAACAGCGAACAAGATTTAATAATAAGTGTGGGTACTTATGCTCTTGACGTTACAGGTATTTGGCTCGGCACCCAACAAGATCAATACGCTCCCGACCACGAAAGAAAGATTGTAGAGATTGCGGGAGCAATTGTAAAAGACGGTTTTGCACAGTAGTCCATAGGGCCAACAACAATAAACTTCCCGCGACCTGACAGTCGGGGTACTGTGGGCCTGGAATAGAGCTATATTTATACGATGCTCAATTTAGAAAATACTAGAGAATGTTTTTATGAAGCCCGTTTCTACCCAAAACTATCAAAAGCCGCCCCAGCAGCATTAATAACATAGTCTTCAAGCTCTTTCATGGAATTATTTATAGAAGCGAGACCTGTATTTTTTGCTTCGAATGAAGTATCAAGGGTCTCGTAGTTGCCATCTGGGCTCGCTTTGAAAAGTGATACTTCAACACTATGAGAATTACTGTCTTCGATAGCTTCATATCCTTGTAGACTTTTTGTAGTGCCAAAGTATTCATATGTCTTTAGCTCTTTCGGTGTACTTATGTAGGTCCCGACCGAAAGAGATAAGTTGCCCCCATTATATGAGTCGCCCTCATCAGTGATCCAAAAGTCAGCCGCATTGATATTGCCGCCCCGGTCGCCAGTTAATAAATGATGATCACAGCTAATTTGATTACTCGCAACATTATTAAAAAGAGGGCGCGCCCAGTCAGTAGACAAGACTAGACAGAGGTTACCGAACTGTCCTATTGCGGTACTCTGGCTTACTTTTGTGCCAGGAGACCTATCGGGTGTTGGTGGCTGTGCAATACCCGAAGAAACAGGGGAACCTTGGTGTGTTTCGGTGCTTCCAGAATGTGCATTTGGTGGCTTGTTGCAGCCAGCAAGAGCTACGGCCAAGCTTAGCCCAGCAATTACTTTGGTGGTTTTGGGGTAATTGTGTACGACTTTATAAATATCACCGCCGTGATTACTCATATTACTTTCTTTTCTCTTGGTTGATAACATGATTGAGTCCTTAAAATGAACCTTTTTTAGACATAAGGATCATAACATATTTGGGCGATGTTTGCCATATTATCGTATTATCGTATTATTTAGTAATGTTTAACTATTGGCAGAATGTTACAGGTTTCGGTAAAGTTTTGGACAACTACATCAGCATCGGTGGTGGTAATAAAAGTCTGGTAAGGCTTCAAGTAATTAGTTAGTGCTCGTCTACGGGCTCCGTCTAGCTCACTAAAAACATCATCCATGAGTAGTAGTGGTGTTATGCCCCGGTTAGTCTTTATGATCTCAAGCTCTAGTATTTTAAGGCCTAAGACTAGTGTCCGCGCTTCCCCTCTTGATGCAGCCTCTTGAGCTGGATGGTTGTTAAATAAAACAGCCAGATCCTCTCGGTGGGGTCCTGAACCAGTAAAACCGCGCCATATATCCGTTTCGGTACTGGTCTCCAACTTTTTTAGCAGATTGGATTGATAGTTTTCAGCCTCCCAGGTGGCTCTATAGACTAAATTAATTTTGGTTGAGCCGTGAGCTAAATCCAGGTAGGTAGCACCTATTTTGTTATTCAGTGTGCTCACTAACTCATTACGTTGGCGAACAACCTGCCCAGCCAGTTCACTAAGCCGCACGTTCCAAGGGAAAAGTTGACTCTGTGCAGGATGACCCTTTTTAAGTAAAGAGTTACGTTGGGCTAGAGCCCGCCGATATTCTCTGCGCAAGCCAGAATAACCCAGTACTGTTTGTTCTAATAATTCATCAATGTAGGCCCGCCTTATCTCAGGTTGACCACTAAGTAGCGATAGGTGGTTTGGCTCAAACAATACCACTGGTAAAGTATGGTCTAGATTTAACCGCTTTAGAGTCTTACTATCAAACTCAAAACTCTTGGCTGGCTGTGGCTTTTGGATTATCTTAACCGTCCTTAGGCTATTGTTGCTTAGATGAGCATCTAGCCGGGCCCATGGCTTATTAAAAGCAACTAGCTCGTTGTCGCTGGCTCTATAGGAGCTGCCACGAGCTAAAACCAGTAATGCCTCTAGTAGATTAGTCTTGCCACTGGCGTTAGGCCCAACAATGATGTTGATCGATGGCCCGAGCTCAAATGATGCATCAGCGTATGAACGAAAGTTCTGTAAGCGAATATCGGCAATCATACGCTTTATTCTAGCTAACTAGCTCTTGAGGGGCATAATAATGTGTTTGTAGTTATTGTCAGCCGTACTTTGGAGCAACGTTGGTTCGAGCTTACCATTAAAACTGAAGCTTACTTCTTCGCTGGATAAAGCGTTAAGCCCGTCCAGCAAGTAACGTGAGTTAAGAGTAATATCGCCTTGACCACTAATTTGACCGTTAGCAGTTGCTATATTTTCACCAAGTTGAGAGGCTATAGCCCTAATACTCAAGCTTTTAGTTTCTTCAGCGGCCTCTAGTGTCACACTGCCGGCACTTTCTCTGGCGAATAAGCTGGAAACTTTAGTAATATTAACAAAATCTGCTCGTTTGAGCTTGGCGGTGGTTTCAAAACTACTAGGTATTAGTTTACGGTAGTCTGGGTATTTCCCTTCAACCAGTCGGGCAGTCAGCTCAACGTCACCAACCCCAAAAAGCACCTGTTGTTCATTGTGGGTAACACTTACTTCTCCCTCAAAATCCCCCATAACCCTTAGTAAGTCGCCGAGGGCTGTAGCTGGCACCAACAACTGAACTGTCTGTTTATTGGCCCCCAGGCACTTTTCGGCCAAGCGGTAGCTATCGGTAGCAGCCAGATATAGCTTTCCTTGATCAGTGTGTAGGAAGACAGCTGTTAGTACTGGTCTTGACTCGTCAGACGAAGCGGCAAAAACAACTTGTTGCAGACCTCTTTTGAATTCCGTGCCGTCTACCGCCCAAGTACTACCGCCACTAATGGTTGGCATAACCGGAAAATCGTCAGCTACAATACCGTTAATTACCGATTGGTATTGGTCAGTGTTTACTTTTAGTTTAGTCTCTTCTAGTTCAAGCTCAATAATTCCAGACGGTAGACTACTAACAAAGTCTTGCATTAAACGGGCTGGAACGGTAATCGAACCTTCTTGGCTAACTTTAGCGCCTATGTAGTGGCTAATAGCGATGTCTAAGTTGGTGGCCGACAGACTAAGCCGGTTATTGGTGGTTTTAATTAAAACATTAGCCAGTATAGGCAACGTACCCCGACTATTAGCAACCTTAGCAACAGAACCAAGTGCCCGGTTAAGATTTTCTTGTGTGACTTGAAGCTTCATGATTTATCCTCCTGGTTAGTAATAATTAATAACAATATTTAATTAAGAATTATAGTTGTTGATTGTTGGTAGTAGTGGAAAAAGGGGAAAAGTAATTAATTAAAAGGGGTAGGGAAGGAATGTAGGAACTAGTAAAAGGACTGGAAAAACTAGGCATAAACTGTGTCCAAACAACTACTTTTGTACTCAGCCGACCAATATTTAAAACAAGCTCTGTGTACAAGCTACCACTTAAGAGAATACTTATTAGCAGCCCGAACACAGCTTTTCCCCAGAAATTAGGCATATAGTTTCTCCTTTATATCAGAGATGGCTGCCCTTAGAGAACCATCAAGTCGTGACTCAGCTTCTATCTTTTCAACCGAGTGGATGGCTGTGGTATGGTCTTTTCTACCAAGCTCCCTAGCAATTTTAGGAAAACTAAGGTGCAGCTCACTTCTCAATATATACATAGCTATCTGGCGAGGAACAACAATATCCTTATCTCGCTTTGGCCCTACAATATCCTCAATTGGTATTTGGAAATGTTTTGCCGTACGTTCAACAATCTGCTTGGCACTTAAGTGTTTAGGACGGGACTTAGTAATACCCAAAAGGCTAGTCGCAGTACTTAGATCCGGTTCAAGTCCACGCATCTCACAAAAGGCCAAAAGCTGGTTTAAGGCACCCTCCAGCTCTCGTATATTTGTCTGGAAGTTATTGGACAGGTATTCAACAACATCAATACTGAGTGACACGTCATGGCCCTGAGCTTTAGTTTGGATAATAGCACAACGGGTTTCAAAATCCGGATTCTGCATATCGATGCTCATTCCCCAAGCAAAACGGCTGCGTAAACGCTCTTCTATTGTCGGTATATCTTTAGGCGGCTTATCCGAGCTTATGATAATTTGTTTATTAGCCTGGTAAAGCGTATTAAAAGTGTGGAAGAATTCTTCCTGCATCTTTTCTTTATCAGCAATAAACTGGACATCATCAACTATTAAAACATCAGCTGATCGGTAAAAACGGGCAAACTCGTCGGTTTTACGAAACCTAAGAGCCGCCACAAATTCTTTAACAAACTGTTCTGTCGAAATATAAAGAATCTTAGCCGAAGGATTTTGTGACAAAATAGCGTTACCAACGGCTTGAATCAAGTGTGTCTTACCAATACCAACACCGCCATACAAAAAGAGAGGGTTATATTTAGTGCCCGGTTTTTGGACTATAGCCTGACAGGCGGCAAAAGCTAGCTCATTACCAGCTCCAACTACAAAGTTTTCAAAAACATAACGTTCGTTCAGGCCTTGTCTAAAAGTTGTTAAACTACCGTTCTTAAATTGGCCAGACAAAACAGCGTTTTGACGCGGAGCCAGCAGTCCAGGTCCCGCAGACTCATCGCTCAATTTTTGGTTGGTGGCTAGGACCGATATCTTATATTCTATACGCTCTGGCGAAAGACCGTTTTTACGTAAGGTGGAGGTCACTAACTCACTATATTTACCCTCCATCTGTTGTTTGACAAAAACGTTTGCCACACCAATGACAACTACATCGTCATCTTGCTTAAGCAACAAAGTATTTTTAAACCAGGTCAAATAGTTGCCTCGTGAAACCGATAACTCGATCTCACCTAAAACTGCCTGCCACAAACTGCTTTGGTGCACCTTTTCTCCCCTCTAACTATGCTCTAGTAACTAACAGTGTAACCAATAAACCAATACTTTTCCACACCCATTTGCTAAGCACTCTTTAAAAAAAGAAAAAATAAACCAAACGGAGGTAGAGTTATGCACACTCACAAAGCTTATCTGTCAAACTGTGGACAATAGTTGAAAGATCGTGGATAAGTTGTTAGTATTAGTGGGCTAAATATTGTTAATTTCACGCCGCGAGGCAAAGTATCGTAGAATTAAGAGACTATGCCTAAACGAACCTATCAACCAAAGAAACGTCACCGCGCCCACCAACATGGCTTTATGAAGCGCATGACTAGCCGGGCCGGCCGAGTAGTGCTCCATCGCCGCCGTCTTAAGAAGCGAACCAAGCTCTCAGCCTGAGGCAGCTAAAACCGATTAGCTCCATTGCACTACATTAAAAGCGAGCGGCTTATTTAGTCACAAATAGCCACGCCTCTAGAACAATATTAAACGTTTGTCTGTTCAGCCAAGACTTTAACCGATAAACTATCTATATGCTTGATCGAAAACACCGTTTTCATGGACTGGGTAGCCTTAACTATGTCTACCGTGGTGGCCAAACTGTCCGCAGCTCTCAAATAAGCTTAAAATATATTGCTAATCCCCGGCGCCAAACCTACCGCTTAGCAGTTGTTGTTAGCCGCAAAGTTCATAAATCGGCCGTTGATCGAAACCGGGTAAGAAGACGGTTATTTGAAGTAGTCCGCAAGCTTAACCCAGACAACAATGCCCCATATGATCTTGTGTTGACTGTCTTCAGCGATCAATTAATTAAGCTCAGCCACCTAGAATTAGAGCAAATAGTCAGGCAATTATTAAGCCAAGCCGGTCTAATTATGGGCTCTAAGTCATCTGGCCATGCTATAGTAGAGACCTGAAAAGGGAGTAATTTTAAAGCAAATGTTCACAACCTTTATTGTCCAACCCATCTTCAACCTACTGGTACTGATCTATGCCCTGTTGCCAGGACATAATTTCGGCCTGAGCATTATTCTATTTACAGTCATTATTCGCTTACTGCTTTGGCCACTCCTTAAGAAGCAACTACATCAGGCTAAAGTCATGCGCCAACTACAGCCAGAGCTGAAGAAACTTAAATTAGAAGCCAAAGGCGATCGCCAAAAAGAGTCTCGACTGCTAATGGAACTTTACAAAGAAAGGGGTGTTAATCCCTTTGGCCAAATTGGAGTAATGTTTATCCAGCTGCCAATCTTAATCGGGCTTTATAGCGGCCTGAGGCGAGTAGTCAGCGACCCTCACGCTCTGGTTAAGTTTGCTTATTCCCCTCTCCAGCACTTATTTTGGATGAGGCAACTAGCCCACAATATTCATCTTTTCGACAGAACGCTATTTGGCTTTGTTGATCTGACCCGAGCGGCTGCTGGCAAGGGCGGTATTTATTGGCCAGCTATGCTAATAGTTGTTATTACCTCAGTGCTACAGTATTACCAGACCAAACAGTTGATGCCCGGTGACAAAAGCTCTCGAAAGCTCAGGGATATCTTGCGTGATGCCGGAGGCGGTAAACAAGCCGACCAAACTGAAGTCAGCGCTGCCGTTGGTCGTAGTACCCGCTTTTTACTACCCGCTTTTATATTTTTAGCAATGGTTAATCTGCCTTCAGCCATCGGTCTCTATTGGTTAGTTGGTGGGGCTGTTGCCTTGATCCAGCAAAGTGCTGTCCTAAAGAGCGATGAAACCGAAATGGAAGCCTTGGCTGACGGACCGAGCAAAGACCTAAAACAAATTCCAGAAGCTGAAATTGTAGAGCCAACTCCCAAAAAATCTTCTAAATCCAAGAAAGCTAAAAGGAGGAAGAGGAAGTGAATCAATCACTAGAAGAAGCAATCGGCTATGCTAAAAAGTATTTGGAGGATCTACTATCCTTTTTTGGGCTAAATACTGATATCCAAGCCACATCAGACGATGAGGTTATCCAACTAAATGTACCGAGCACACACCTAAATGGTTTTTTAATTGGCCAACATGGTGACAACATGCGCTCTTTGCAATATCTGACCAGCACTACTCTCAAGAACAACAACTTCGCTAATGCCAGAGTTAATGTCGATATTGCCGACTACAAAAAACAGCGGGCAGACCGACTACGGGAACAGGCCGAAGATTGGGTTAAGAAAGTTAAGGAATCTGGTGAATCAATGGAGCTAAACCCGATGAATGCGGCTGATAGGCGAGTCATTCACCAACTGGCATCAGAACACGGCTTGAGTACCGAATCGGTAGGTGAAGGCCGTGACCGGCGAGTTACTCTCAAGCTAGAGCCAGAGACGCCTTAGGGCTCTATTTGAGTCCCTGATACACACGTTAAAACAGGATTGTCTCTCATGAGATCTCATGAGGCAACAGGTGCACGCGAGAGAGCAACCAGGCCGATTAGCCGCTATTGATAATGCAGGCTTTTTATCAGGATAAAAAATTGACTAGCCTATACAAGATCTATACAATTAGTCCATATTAATAATGGAGTTAAAAAAATGGCAACTAAGACACTTAATTTAGCACTTGATGAGTCGCTTTTAAAAGAAATCGACCAGGCTGTAAAAAAAGATATGGCTAGTCGCAGTGAATATTTTCGAAGGCTTGCCTTAAATGACCTAGAGCGCCGTCGTCAATGGAAATCAGTGCTCGACGCGTCTAATCAAAAAGGGCGCAATATGGGAATAACGAGTGAAGAGCAGGTATATAAAATTCTTGAAAAGTAATTAAGATGGACAAAAATAAGCCTAGAATTGTCATTGATACAAATGTACTTATATCTGGGATAGTGTTTGGGGGAAAACCTCGTCAGATACTTGATCTATTGGCTAAGCAGTCGGTTATTGTTATTGTCGCAGAAGAAATTCTTACCGAACTACGACGAAAAATATCAACAAAGTTTCCAGATTTTATTGAAGATCTAAATAAAGTCGAACTGTTATTAAAGCGTGATGCAGTTCTAATAAAACTAGGAGAGATTAGTATTAATATTTCAAGAGACCCTGACGATAATAAATTTATAGAGTCAGCAATACTTGGCAGATGTTCTTTTATTATAACTGGTGATAAAGATCTTCTTATCCTTAAGTCTTACAAAAACCTAAACATTATTAAGCCGGATGAATTCTTAAAGCTTGTCTCAAAACTCAAAGTTACTGGATAGCTGGCCGTAGCCAAAGTCTTAATATATTCTAATTACCGAAAAATCAGTTAGGCCACATTTACTTGACATGTGTACACTTAATCTAATGAAAAATATTACATTATCAGCCAATGAAGAAGCTATTGAAACAGCCCGTAAAGTTGCTTCCCAAAACCACAGTACGCTTAATGAAATGTTTCGTGAATGGCTTATTGATGTTAATAAAAAACAAGCTGTTGATGAAGACGTTGCTAGTAAGCTTGAAGCTCTATGGAAACGGACAAACTATCTCCGTGTAGGTAAAAAATTATCTCGTGAAGAAATGCATGAAAGATAAAAAATGCTCTTTATTGATACCAACATCTTTATTTATGCCCATGATGAGACTGACATACAAAAGACACAAACTGCTCGTAAGTTATTGGCAGAACTTAGTGCTACCAAGAAGGGTTGTCTAAGTACACAGGTTATCCAGGAATTCTGTAATATAGCGCTTAAGAAGTCAACATATCCTCTAAAAGCTCGAGATGTTCGTTTGATAGTAAGAGAACTTTTAATACCCTTATTGGCACATCAACCAGATGCTCAATTTTATCTTAGAACACTTGAAACTTACGATCACTATTCGCTCAGTTTTTAGAGTAACCGGCAAAAACGTGTTGGTTTTTAGGCCATTTTCTCTCTGTTAATTAGCAATAAGTAATGTCACCAGGCATTACTTATGCATGAAACAACGAGGCTTTAGGTACTGTAGCACCTGCCATAGCAAACTACAGAA
>DATLRC010000013.1:0-22712 GCA_035534895.1 Candidatus Dormiibacterota bacterium | reverse complement strand
GTCCGAACAGACCGAGTTATTGGATGAAACTGTAGACAAATAATCAACAAGTTCAATAATCTTACTAATCTGTTGACAGCGCTAATTAGAATTAGTTAGAATAAGTATAAGTCTTTTTGGGAGATAGTTTTTTAATTGTCTCGAAACAGAGGACGTTCGTTAACAATCTTATAGTGCAAATCAACGTCAGTTCATTTTGAATTGTTTTAAAGAACAAATTCTTTTTTGGAGAGTTTGATCCTGGCTCAGGATGAACGCTGGCGGCGTGCCTGATACATGCAAGTCGAGCGGTAAGGCTACTTCGGTAGTACACGAGCGGCGGACGGCTGAGTAACGCGTAGGAACCTACCCCGAAGTGAGGAATAAGCACCAGAAATGGTGTCTAATACCACATGTGATCCTAGGATTAAAGCTTCGGCGCTTTGGGAAGGGCCTGCGTATGATTAGCTTGTTGGTGAGGTAAAAGCTCACCAAGGCGACGATCATTAGCTGGTCTGAGAGGATGATCAGCCAGACTGGGACTGAGAACGGCCCAGACTCCTACGGGAGGCAGCAGTAGGGAATTTTCCACAATGGGCGAAAGCCTGATGGAGCAACGCCGCGTGCAGGATGAAGGCCTTAGGGTTGTAAACTGCTTTTCTCTGTGACGATTATGACGGTAGCAGAGGAATAAGGGTCTGCTAACTACGTGCCAGCAGCCGCGGTCATACGTAGGACCCAAGCGTTATCCGGAATTACTGGGCGTAAAGAGTTGCGTAGGTGGCAGAGTAAGCAAACAGTGAAAGCGTACGGCTCAACCGTATATCCATTGTTTGAACTACTCAGCTAGAGGACGAGAGAGGTAGATGGAATTCCCAGTGTAGGAGTGAAATCCGTAGATATTGGGAGGAACACCGATGGCGTAGGCAGTCTACTGGCTCGTTCCTGACACTAAGGCACGAAAGCGCGGGGAGTAAATGGGATTAGATACCCCAGTAATCCGCGCTGTAAACGATGGATGCTAGCCGTTCACGGTATCGACCCCGTGTGTGGCGAAGCTAACGCGTTAAGCATCCCGCCTGTGGAGTACGGTCGCAAGACTAAAACATAAAGGAATTGACGGGGACCCGCACAAGCGGTGGAGCGTGTTGTTTAATTCGATGGTAAGCGAAGAACCTTACCCAGGTTTGACATCCCGAGAAGGTCTCCGAAAGGAGATTGTGCCGTAAGGAATTCGGTGACAGGTGATGCATGGCCGTCGTCAGCTCGTGTCGTGAGATGTTTGGTTAAGTCCATCAACGAGCGCAACCCTTATAGTTAGTTGAATTTTTCTAGCTAGACTGCCCTGGTAACAGGGAGGAAGGAGGGGATGATGTCAGGTCAGTATTTCCCTTATATCTGGGGCTACAAACACGCTACAATGGCCGGTACAAAGGGCAGCCAAGTCGCAAGACGGAGCAAATCCCATCAAAGCCGGTCTCAGTTCGGATAGCAGGCTGAAACTCGCCTGCTTGAAGCTGGAATCGCTAGTAACGGTGAGTCAGCACATCACCGTGAATACGTTCCCGGGTCTTGTACAAAATAAATGCGCCTGGCAGTGCATTGGACTAGTTGGTGAGAATCCAACCTAGTAGTTGCGAGCAGGGCATCTCTGGTAACAGAATGCCTGAAGGGCTCTATAGACGAAGGGTAGTCTTACATAAAAACGGTGTTTCGACCTTGTAATTGTGTACTCAAGGGAAGAAATCATGGAAAAACCGGTAATGAATATCTGAAACAGTTCAATGCGTGACCCAGGGAGATCCTTGTATCGAGTGTAATCAGTGATGATACAAGGAAGTCAGCTGAGTTCATAGTAGTCTGATTTTATCAGACGAAGGAACGAACCCTATGTTTTTATAATATAGGGACTCGCTGGATGCGTTAAACGCGCACGTCCAGTGGGGAGCGCCCGAGATTACCGGAGCGCAATCACCGCCCGTCAAACCATGAAAGTCGCCAATACCTGACGTATTGCCTAGTGCAGTCCTAAGGTAGGGGAGATGATTGGGGTTAAGTCGTAACAAGGTATCCGTACGGGAACGTGCGGATGGATTACCTCCTTTCTAGGGAGTAAAACTAGCAGCCCGTAGAGCAATCTATGGCTAGCTAGGTCGATCTCGGTAAATTGTTAACAGTACTGACAATTTACATTTCCTCTTCGGAGGACGGGACTATCAGTTCTGACCATTAGGCTGACGTTGATTGCACTATTCAGTTTTTAACTGATAAGAACTCAATTGCGAGAGAGTTTTTATAAAAGAGCCCTTAATTGAGGGCTCTTTTTGGGTGATTACCTTGTCTTAGAGATGTTTTTTCGTTAGAATACAGCGGTAATTTAGTACGGGGCAATAGCTCAGCTGGCTAGAGCACCTGCTTTGCAAGCAGGGGGTCCGGGGTTCGAATCCCCGTTGCTCCACCATAGTTATATAATCAAAGTTAACGGGCGATTAGCTCAGCTGGTTAGAGCGCGTCACTGATAATGACGAGGTCGGAGGTTCGAGTCCCTCATCGCCCACCATAAGCATTATTACCCCAGTAAATATGACCGTTGACTGGGTATTTTAATGTCAAAAATAGTATAATATGATCTAGATATGAAACGGGTAGATAAAATATCAGTATCAGAACTATCCGAAATGGCAGATAAGATGTACGGTAACTTGGTAAAGGCTGTTGTTGACCTAGACAAGAAAATACTTGTAGTTGATGCAGAGATGCACGTAGATGAAGAGCAGTTTCTAATGGAAAAAGGGTCTAAGCAAGAAAGTCTTTGGGGAATAAATTTATACCCGAAGCATATCAATACTAATCAATTCATAGAGTTTGACTCCATGATCAATATTAGACCTCGACAAAACAATATGTCTAGATCTGTTGAGAATGAGAAACTTCAGAAAGAAATAGCCGACTTTGTTATTGGAAAGATATCTCATGACTGATTACGCCATTGATAGAACGAAATGGTCTCAAATGAACATATTTGAGCAGATGGGTAATATATATAGTGAGGTTGGTAGATCATTCAATGCAAAGAGGCAAGGGCAGACAGAACGAAAGGATCAAGCTACAACTAGAGCTATTGACTTGTTTGACGCTACCATAGAGGACCTAACAAATAAGAAATCAGTAAGATCTAAAGAAGTACTTACGGCAAAGAGCGAATTTCTTAGCAACATTAACAGTGAAAAGTTTAACGAGAAAGAGACTGCAAGTTTAGAGAAGTACTTCTTAGAATTTGCCATAGCAGCAAGGCGATTTAGGTAGTTAGTACTATAAATTCTACCCCTGATTGTAAAGTCCCCGAAATTTGGAGCACTTAGTCTTTGCTTCACTTGGGATTTGTCTTAAGTTGTACATGTCCATATTATTCTCCTTTTCTATAGACCTGTACCAATAGGCTGTCAGAAGCCTAGCTACTTGACTTGCGATAATAACGTATTCACAAACGATAATTGCTTTAGTAAAGGCTAGCTTAAAAAGAAGCTATCTCTTGGAAAACAGGTTTAAGATCACCAAAAATATCTCGGGCTTCCTCTGGGTTAAAGATGTAATCACGATCGTAAATGTGTTTTAGGGGTTGTCCAGCTCGGGCAGCAACTAGATTATCTTCTTTTAATTGTTCTTCATAAACTAAGTGGGCTTCTACAAACTCAAGATTATCGACATCTACGCCAACTGATTCTAGGCCTTCTAGAGCGGCCGCAGTTGTATTCTGTAGGGCTTGTTGTTCATTTTCTCCCTCAACCACAAACGACAAACAAACATAGTGTTCTAAACCATAGCGAGTTCTAATAGCTAGGAATTGTACACCAGTCTCAGCAGAGGCAGTCAGGTAATCTGCATAAGCCTGTTGTTGATTCTCGGTGACTACGGTGCCACTTAGATCGCTAAGAATAAGGTGGCTGGCCCACTTAAAAGTAAAAAGACTGTGCTCAATATCATCCCAATGTTTATTTTCAGCGTGCATCTTTATTTAATCCTTACACAAGTTATTATACGCGTTTCTTACAAGTGATTTTTAGCACAACGTTAGATCAACAGTTTGGGTGAGTAATATTTTTGGGTCACAAATCTTGGCGTCTTAATAACGAAAGTGATCGTTTAAGGGACTATCTTAGTAATGCTGTAATGCCGCGTACCTGAACAAGATTAAGGAGTTTGAGAGCTGCCCCGTCGGGATGTGTTTTCCCACTCTCCCATTTTTGGGCTGTTGTGACACCTACGTTAAGTACCTTAGCCCATACGCTGCGGCTTAGGTTTGATTCTTCGCGAAGTCGTTTGATCTGGGCAGGCGTAAGTTCCTGGACTTCCGGAAAAGCCAGAGACTCAAGTTTTTTCATGGTCACTTTATCTGCATCTGCGTCATTGGCAGCTTCCAGTATAACTTCCATGATTGTTTTATTATCCATGCGATTGCTCCTTTACTTTGCTTATTTCTATTATTGCCCGGTTTTTTAGGCGAACAGTCAGTTCTACATCGCTTAGTTTTAAGTAGAACCTGCCTAACTCTTGGAGTGCTGATGTTTCCTTCGGCGTTATATTAGCTTGTTGATTTTTCTCGAACGCGTAGAGGAAAAATGTTCTATTATTAGCGGAGTAGGTTAGAAGTGTACGGACACTTCTGCTTTTGCCTCTGCCTCTTGTTGCAATTCGTTTTTTATAGAGATTATTGCCCAGGTTAGCATCAACCTTACCTCCAATTATCTCTTTAACAGCTTGTTGCAAAAGATTATCAGTAAGATCATGCTTCTTAGCCCAAACACTAAACCTTTTAAGCTTGAAGATTCGCAACTTTACCACTCCTCTATCCTTAAAGGATAGAGTATTTAAGGATAGATGTCAATAGAATTTTTGTGTGCAATGGTCATTTTTTGACGTCGATGTGCTTAAAAACACGTGTCGTCTAAAGTGTTCGGTGCTTAATGCTCTCCAAGGAACCGGCGTATACAGCAAAAACGTTTCAAAGAGATCAACAGTTTGGGCGTGCGATATTTTTAGATGTTGGACAAGGAGCCAAACCGGTCGGACTTTTACATTGTGACCAAAGCCATTAATTATCAGGTGCCAAATCGTAGCAAGTTTGACAGCAGAAAGTGCTTGACCGTATCTGTTATTCTTGCTAAGATAGTACGGTTACTTGAGTTTAGACACGAGCTATCAGGGCAGGTTCTAGTGTAAACTCAAGTCCCGGTAATTTTATCATTTGTGGGTGACTTAGGGTTTTGCAACTTAAAAATTTGGTTTAAGTAAATGAGAAAAGCAATTTAAGACAAACGGCTATTGGTTATTTACCAATCTGGTAACTGCCAATAACTAGTCAATTGCACTAATGAAGTGATTCTTTAGAGTCATTTCATTACTCGTAAAAAGTTACTCAAGCGCGCACAAAGGATGCCTTGACGTAAGATACCGACGAAGGACGTATGGAGCTGCGATAAGCTTCGGGGAGCTGCTAACTAAGCTTTGATCCGGAGATGTCCGAATGGGGAAACCTTGGCAGAGTTATTTCTGTCAGCGCAAGTCTGAATATATAGGATTTGATAGCGGTAAGCGGGAGAACTGAAACATCTTAGTACCCCGAGGAAGAGAAAGTAAACAACGATTCCGTTAGTAGTGGCGAGCGAACGCGGATGAGCCCAAACCTTTTTAAGTTTCCGTCTTGGATTTATCCCGGACGGATAAGTTGGTAGACGAAGACTTAAATAGGGGTTGTGACATTACAAACAACCAGTACGGAGCTCTGAGATTTATCTCAGCTTTCCGTACCGGAGGCAGGGACTACTATAAACCTGCATAAGGTAAGAAATCAGCGAGGCGAGTAGAATTGGCTGGAAAGCCAAGCCATAGACAGTGAAAGCCTGGTATACGAAGTATCGCTAACCTTATATTTGTTTTGTCGAGTAGGTCGGGACACGTGAAACCTTGACTGAATCTGGGGGGTCCACCCCCCAAGGCTAAATATATCTTACGATCGATAGAGAACTAGTACCGTGAGGGAAAGGTTAAAAGAACCCCGGAAGGGGAGTGAAATAGAACCTGAAATTGTGTGCGTACAAGGAGTCGGAGCCGGTTTATCCGGTGACGGCGTGCTTTTTGTAGAACGATCCAGCGAGTTATTTGCTACTGCAAGTCTAAGTCATTTGACGGAGACGTAGTGAAAGCGAGCCTGAATAGGGCGCCAAGTAGTAGTGAATAGACCCGAAACCGGGTGACCTAACCATGGGCAGGCTGAAGCGCAGGTAAAACTGTGTGGAGGGCCGAACCGTAGCGAATTGCAAAACGCCCGGATGACCTGTGGTTAGCGGTGAAATGCCAATCGAACTCGGAGATAGCTGGTTCTCCTCGAAATAGCTTTAGGGCTAGCGTGACGTGGTAGCAGATTGGGGGTAGAGCTCTGTTTCGGACTGGGGCTGGTAACAGTACCCACCCTTGACAAACTACGAATACCATCTGTGAAATCGTTGCAGTTAGAACGGCGGGGCTAAGCTCGTCGCTCGAAAGGGAAAAAGCCCAGACCATCATCTAAGGTCCCTAAATTTACACTAAGTGGGAAACGAGGTGAGGTTTCTTAAACAACTAGGATGTTGGCTTAGAAGCAGCCATTCATTTAAAGAGTGCGTAATAGCTCACTAGTCAAGAGATCTTGCGCGGAAAATGTAACGGGGCTCAAGTGTAGTACCGAAGATATGGATGTGTGCAGCAATGCATGCGTGGTAGAGGAGCGTTGATATCAGCGCTGAAGCAGAACTGTGAGGTTCTGTGGAGTGTTATCAAGTGAGAATGCTGGAATGAGTAACCATAAGGGCAGTGAGAATCTGCCCCACCGAAAGAGCAAGGTTTCCTGGGCCACGATAATCGTCCCAGGGTTAGTCGGTCCTAAGCCGAGGCGCGTAGCGTAGGCGATGGACAACGGGTTAATATTCCCGTACCGGTGTTATATTGTTTGGCGTGCGCGGCATATTAGTTGGAGCGGATTCATGGTTATATCCGTCTAACCAGGAGAAATGCCTGGAAATGAAACGATCGCAAGGTTGAATTCCAATAAAGGTGCTGACTAGAAAAGCTACCAAACGCGTGTATAACTCCGTCCGTACCGCAAACCGACACAGGTGCTCAGGTCGAGTAGACCAAGGTGTACGAGTGATTCTTCGTCAAGGAACTCGGCAAACAAGCGGCCGTAACTTAGGGATAAGGCCTGCCTCCTTTTAGGAGGCTGCAACTAAGGAACCCATGCAACTGTTTACCAAAAACATAGGTCTCTGCTAACACGAAAGTGGATGTATAGGGGCTGACGCCTGCCCGGTGCTGGAAGGTTAAGGGGAGAACTTCACGGTTTGAACTGAAGCCCCAGTGAACGGCGGCGGTAACTATTGAAGTACAGTAGTTATAAAACTTGGCTATATGCTGGAAACTCTCGCTAGGCTGACACGCCCAAACAGTAATCCGAAAGGATAAACTGCGTGGCTTGAAAAGTGTCAGATAGAGACAATCAGCAGGAAAGACTTCTAAGTCTGCAATAACAGATAAGGAGAATCCTCAGAGACTATACGCCAGGCTCACGAAAGTGAGATGATATAGTCCGCTCTGCATAGAGATATGCAGCTAACATAAAGGAACCGTCCTAAGGTGAAATCGTTGCCTTAGTGGAGTGAAAGACTCCCTTCTAGTTCCCCTCAGCCATTGAGGTTTAAAGAAGAAAATCTGGCTATATGCTGGAAACTCTCTGAAATTCCAACGGGAAACCGGTTGGACTATGGAGACAATCAGCAGGGAAGACTTGAGGTAACTCAAGAACCCTCAGAGACTACACGCCAGACTCTATTAATAGAGAAGATATAGTCCGAACTCTGTGGCGACACAGAGAGCAGTTAAGTCACACTGTATCAACAAGTGCAAGTCATATATATGGCTTTGAGCGAAATTCCTTGTCAGGTAAAAGAATTTGCCTGAAGATCGTGGCGACATGGTCTAAGTAGACCAACTCATAACGGGGGAGCCCTAGTTAAATCATCGATTTAACAAGGTAATCCCGTGGCAATCCCTAATACGGGGAAGCCGTAACGACTGATCCGAAAGGAGAGGTACATGGAAAAGAATGTACAACACGTTGGCTCTCACTTACAAAAAACAATTTCTAAGGAGTTCGCCTGGTATTTAACAGGGTTTGTAGATGGAGAAGGCTGTTTCTCAATCTCTTTTATGAAGAGAGAGAAACTATTAACTGGAATCGAGGTACGACCAAGTTTCTCGATTGGCCAGAATAGCCGCAGCCTTCCCGTGCTCGAAAGAGTGAAAGACTACTTCGGATGTGGTGCGATACGATTTTCACGTCATGATCAAACGTACAAGTACGAGACTAGATCTATTGGCGAAATTCGAAAACGTATTATCCCTCATTTTCAGAAGTATCCATTACAGACCTCTAAGTTAAACGATTTTGCTACATTCGCATGGATTTGTGACGAGATAGCAGCTGCTAGACACCTAAATAGGCATAGTCTTGTAGCTATTATTGATCGTGCATATACCATGAATGAATCAGGTAGACGTAAATATACCAAGGAAGAAATCCTAAAGATAATTGAAGTGAGATGAAGGTATAGTCTGATCAATACGGAAACGTATTGTTAACAATATTGAAGTTCTGACCTGCACGAATGGCGTAATGATATGGGTACTGTCTCGACGAAGAGCTCGGTGAAAGTGCATTGACGGTAAAGATGCCGTCTGTCCGCAGCAGGACGAAAAGACCCCGTGGAGCTTTACTACAGCTTGACATTGAACTGGGGGTATACATGTGTAGCATAGGTGGGAGACTTTGAAGTCTAGGCGCTAGCCTAGGTGGAGTCACCGGTGAAATACCACCCTTGTATACTTCTTGTTCTTACTCAGACCGTTATCCGGTTTGGGGACCGTGTCTGGTGGGTAGTTTAACTGGGGCGGTTGCCTCCTAAAGAGTATCGGAGGCGTTCAAAGGTTGGCTAGGTTCGGATGGAAATCGAATCGATAGTGTATACGCAGAAGCCAGCTTGACTGTGAGGGCGACGACCCAAGCAGGCACGAAAGTGGGAGTAAGTTTTCCGCTGTCCGTACATTTGTACATGAATGTGGTATCGACAGCGCTTTCGGATAAAAGTTACCCCGGGGATAACAGGCTTATAGCGCCCAATAGTTCACATAGACGGCGCTGTTTGGCACCTTAACATTGGGGTGCTACAGAAGTGATTCTGTACCAAAAATGCGGCTTATAACGGTGAACCCCTAAAGTCTCTTGTGAAAACATAAATGAGACAAGGGAAATACCGTGGGAAGTCTCCTATTAATAGGATGACCCCGTAACGACTTGATCTTTTTAGAGATCAGATAGGAGCGATTCGTATAAATTACGAAAATTTATAGCTTCTATAAAACGCCGCCCCCTCAATTAATTGAGGGTGAAGATATAGTCTGCACCATAAGAAACTATGGAATAAGGTACGATGTCGGCTCGATTTAGGGCCTCTTGTTGAGTAATCAACAAGGAAAAGTTAGCTCATAACGGTGAAACCCCTAGTTGCACGTTTGCCATAAATATTAGAAAATACGTGCAATGGGTAATACCGTGGGAAGTCGTTTCAAGAATATTTTATTTCTTGAGATTGACCCCGTAACGACTGATTCGCGATGCGAATCGATAGCGTTTGGTTAACAATATTTGTTAATAATATATACTCGCTATAACACGCTAACCCCCAGAAGCTAAAATTCTGGGTGATGGTATAGTCTACACCGTAAGAAATTACGGATTAATGTGCATCTTATCCTGGGGGGGTAGCCCCTCCCAAGGGTCCGGCTGTTCGCCGGTTAAAAAGGTACGTGAGCTGGGTTCAGAACGTAAATAACATTGCGTTCTATTTCTGAGAAGAAATAAAATACGGATGTACATCGCATCAATCACGAGAGTCTCGTGAAACGTATTAATATCTGACTAATATCGGTGAAACCCTAACTGAATTTATCGAACGATTCAAAGGGTAATACCGAGGGAAGTCTACCTTAATGGTATGACCCCGTAGAGACTGATCCTTTAAGGAGAGATAGTGATTAATATTCTTTAATAGAATAAATCTACAATTACTATAATATGTCAGCCCCTAAACTTTATTCATAAAGAAAGGGTGAAGATATAGTCCGTGCCATTAGTAATAATGGATGAATTTTTGAGGATTGAACACCTCAAAATTGCACGCGTGAGACAGTTCGGTTTATATCCGCTGTGGACGATAGGAAATTTGAGAGGATTTATCCCTAGTAAGAAATTGCTACTTTTCACCGCAAGGTGAATTGAAAATGTGGCTTATAACGGTGAACCCCGACTGGTAACCGAGAGAAGGAATGCTTTCTTTCTCGATTATTACCAAGGGAAATACCGTGGGAAGTCTCCTAAACTAGGATGACCCCGTAACGACTTGATCTTTTTAGAGATCAGATAGGAGCGATTCGTATAAATTACGAAAATTTATAGCTCTTATAACACGCCGCCTCCAACAATCTGTTGGATGAAGATATAGTCTGCGCCATTAGTAATAATGGAATAAAGTGACGAGAGGACCGGGATGAACACACCGCTGGTGTACCAGTTGTTCCACCAGGAGCATGGCTGGGTAGCTATGTGTGGACTAGATAAGCGCTGAAAGCATATTAAGCGCGAAACTAACCTCAAGATTAGATTTCCCCATGAGGGCCCAGAAAGACGATCTGGTTGATAGGCGCAAGGTGGAAGCGTGGCAACACGTGTAGCCGAAGCGTACTAATAGCCCCATTGACTTTTTACGATTCTTGACGGGTGCTGTTTACAGCATGTCGTTAAGAATAGCAATTGACTAGTTATTGGTGTGTTATCACACTCGTTTGTCTAAAAGGCTTTAGTTTACTTTTATATCGTGCGGACACCAAATAGGCTATTTGTCTGATACATATTCCAAAAACGATGGGATCCAATGCTATCACCTAAGGACAAATTTCGTATTTGGTGCCCATGGCACGAGGGCAACACCTGTTCCCATTCCGAACACAGCAGTTAAGCCTCGTAGCGGTTACAATACTTGGGGTTCACCCCTGGGAAAATAGCACGGTGCCAAATTATAGAAAGTCCTTCGTTTGCGCGAGGGACTTTTTACTGCCAGAAGAGTCTAGATACCGCTTAAATATTTCAAAAGATCGTATTTAATAATTTTATTTTTAAAATGGTTATCATAATCTAAGATAACTTGTATTGTTGCTGTGGATAAATCAGGGACTAATTAAGGAATAACAATACCTGTAGTAAGATAAGCTACATTTAGAAAGTACAGATTGGATGATTACACATCCAGGTGCCTGACTAGGCAATACAAATGATCAATCATATGACGCGTTGTAAAAATTATTTTAAGGAGTAACGGCGTCTGATCGAAAGCGAAAGACCAGCCAAAAATTGATTTTTTGATAAAGCTTCCGTTGTGGCATTAAACACAAATTTTGTGAGTAATTTCTAAAAGTATGTTGAAAATATCACATGAGAGGATATTTTAATAAGCCCTTAAATCAGTTGAATCTCTAGCGGACAGTCTTTAAAATTATAAATAACAAACAAAAACATGAACAAACACAGTATTCTTTTTAAATTCAAATCCAAAAAACTTATAACTTTGGCAGCTATTATATTAGTGGCTACTGGGTTTCTGTTTTTCTTTTTTGAGAAAACAAATGCCATTATTTCTAATTCTTGTACGTCCGGGCCAAGCATAACAGCCGGCACAACCCTAAACGTTCCTCTTGGTGATACCGTGACTCTGAGCGGAACGCTTTACTGTGATACGGTCGTTATCAATGGTACGGTTTTGGTAACCCCATATAATGGCATAGATCCAACAACTGGTGATCTGGGTACCGGAAGATTGGTAATTCATGCCAATTCTCAAACAATCGGCAGTAGCGGCAAAATTGATGCCACCGGATCAGGTTATGGTGGCAGCTCGGTTTCACTTAACGGCACCAACCAGTATGTTTCGCTTGGCACTGGATTAAATCCGACTAGTTCGGCTTTATCACTTGAGGCGTGGATACAACCAGCTAACGTATCTGGTAATCAAGTGATTATTGGCAAGACAGGCACCACTTTATCTACAACTAGCTATAGTTTATATATTAATAATGGCCAACTGAATCTAGGCTTAAATTCACAGTTAAGTAATAGCATTGTCAGTGCTACATCTGCTAATTGTCCGCTACTTATAGCCGGCAATACATATTTTGTCGCCGGAACTTATGATGGCTCGACAATAAGGGTTTTCGTCAACGGAACCCTCTGTGGCAGCACTGCTATGACGGGGGGTATAGTCAATACATCTACCCCAGTCGATATAGGCAGAGACGAATCATCATCAGGCAACTATTTTAATGGTCTCATTGACGAAACCCGAATTTCAAATGTAGCCCGCTACACTGCCAGCTTTAGTCCTCCCTCAACAGCATTCACTAGTGATAGTAATACTTTAGGACTATGGCATTTTGATGAAGATTATGGAGTAACTACCAATGATGCCAGTGGCAATAATAACACCGGAATTCTACAAAACGGAGCAGGTTGGACGTTGCAGCTAACAGGCGTTGGCTTAGAGGGTGCTGGCGGGAGTGCTGGCAGTGGGGGCGCAGGAAGCACTACTTCTCCAGGTAATGGTGGTTCAGGTTCGGCTGGCATAGCTGGCAATTCTGGCGCTAATGGTTTAGGATCTGGTGCCGGCTCCGGTGGTAGCGGTTCGCTTAA
Source organism: Candidatus Dormiibacterota bacterium (assembly GCA_035534895.1). GTDB lineage: Bacteria > Patescibacteriota > Saccharimonadia > Saccharimonadales > UBA4665 > DATLRC01. The sequence goes on along the minus strand of DATLRC010000013.1, from coordinate 9,904 downwards.
TAGTGGGGCAGGATCTGGAGGCAGTGGAAGCTTAACGTCTGCTAGCGGTGGAGCCGGCGGTAGTTTGCCTAATAATAGCGCAAGTAGCGGTCTATCTGGTAGCTATGGCAGTAGTGCTGATTCAACCACTGATACATCGTTGCTAATGGGGTCCAGTGGAGGAATGGGATCTGGTGGAGCCGGCGGTGGCGGTGGCGGTGGCGGTGGCGGTGGTGCCACATTAACCCAAAATGGCGGTAATGGCGGTAATGGCGGTAATGGCGGTAATGGCGGTCTCGGTGGTCGGGGCGGTGGAATGATTAAACTTTATGCCACAGGGGTTATTAGTATTAGTGGTCAGATATTAACTCGAGGCGAGACAGGCACAGCAGGTACAGCTGGATCGGTTGGTATGACTGGAAGTGCGGCTTCTGGAATTAATAATGGCTCAGGTGGAGCCGGTGGCCTTAGCGGTAACGGTGGTAGTAATGGAACAGCCCCGACGTTGGCAGGTGGAGCCGGCGGGGGCGGCGGTGGAGCTGGCGGTTCAAGCGGTTCAAGCGGTGGTGCTGGTGCTGGCGGAGGGATATTATTGCGCTCTGAGCAAAGTAACGGTGTTGTGGTTAATTCTGGCTCTACCCTTGATACGCGGAGCGGAGCAAACCAAACTGGAGTTAATGCTGGGAGCATCAAGGTCTTTTATGCCTGTTCGACACCAAATGTCGGTAACTTAAACGGCAGAGTTTATTTACAAGTTTTGCCACCGGTCTTCAGCAACATTAGTCCCAACACTGGATCGACTGGTGGTGGGCAGACAGTCAATATTAGCGGTACAGATATGTGTGCTGGGCCTATTGTGTCCTTAGGTGGTGAGCTGAATCCCAATTCCGGGCCGACGGCAGCTGACACTAATCCGGGTACTTATGTTACAAATAAATTATGGAATGCCGGGGGACTGGTCAAGTATCTATACACAGCTCTTGTTGGGAACAATGAAACAAATCCTTCACCGGTATCGTCGGTGACAGCTCAAAACACAGTGCTTGATCCGAGTTCATCTGCAACAGTCACTGATGCTGGTCAAGGTGTTCGTGCGCAAGGAATAGCCTATGGTCCGGGTAGCAACTTAGAGTATAACTATGCTGCGCAGAACAATAATGGATATACGAACACAGCACCGGCGGTTTCACACACCGTGCTACAAACTGTTGCCAATGTGTCGGCTGTTAATGCTCGCCAGGGGGTGCTTGACGCTACTAATAATTGGGCAGCAAGTACCACTTACTATTTTTGGGTGACTTATGATGCTTATCCGACGCAAACCGATTTCTTGAACTTCACCAACGTTAGTCAAACCTACGGCGGAACGGCTACTTCTTTCACTACTGGTGGTGTTGTAAGTAATGATATAGCGATTGATGTGCCGATACCGAATTTTAGTTGCTCTACACCAGGGGCCAATGGTTGTCTTTGGAATCAGGGCGGTTTTAGTTTTTGGTATAGTACCAGTCCAACGTTCTCAAGTGCTAAATTAGCTACCTCAGTTGCTGAAGGCAGCGGTACGCCCGGTTTATATTGTACGGTAGGGGCCAGTGATCAATACCTAATGGGATCGCAGTGTGGAACGGCCGGACCCAATTGGCCCAGTAGTTTCAGTGGTGGCAGCGTGACAGTTCAAATCACCAATAACAGCGAAACACCACTATACGGTCCACACTCTAATTCTACTGGTCCGCAACAAGTCAACATCAGCATACCTGCTCCGCCGGCTGGGCTGAGTTCATCACCTTCTACTAAAAACGGGCTTTTATATCGCGGTGGCGATGGGCGTTCTCTTATGGGAGACGGCTTTGCGAATAGTAGTAATACTAGTGGCGCCAGTTGTGGTGTTAGTGGCTTAGGTGTTTCCGGGTCGTTTAGTATAGAAGCTGAAGCCAGATCTGGCGATTTCATACCGTCTGTTAATGAAGATATAGCTACTAAATGGGGGGGTACAACATCGACAGAAAACTATGAAATTTACGAAGATGCATCGACGGGCAAGATAGCCGGTGCAGTAACCAACAATAGTGGAACAGCGGTGATTCTTAGAGATACCTCGGTGATGACCACGGATACAACCTATGCTGTTGCCATGACTTATGATGGGACAACCTTAAGGCTATATGTTAACGGAGTACTTAAAAGCAGTCAGGCAGTTTCAGGACTGCAGATACCGGACAACAGCACTCCGTTTACGATTGGTAAAGACGGTGAAACTAGTGCCACCCCAGCTCCGTATCCCTGGAACGGTAGTATTGACGAGGTCAGGTTATCGAACATAGCTCGCTATACTGCCGGCAGCTATACACCGGCAGCCGGTGCCTTTGTAACAGATAGTAATACTTTGGGTCTGTGGCACTTTGATGAAGGCAGTGGTCTAACCGCTTATGATTCAAGCGGCAATGGACATAGTTGTACGTTAACACCTGACACGCAATGGGGACCATCACTACTTAGCGCTATCAACTTTAATTTGCTTAATACCAACACTAACTATACCGCTAGCTATAATTTTAACGATCTCGGTAACAATGCCTCTGGAGCAGTTCCGCTAAGTAATACCACCGGGATTCAAACAATAAGCTTAAACTGGACTGCAATAGCTGGGGCAAGCAGCTACAACATCTACCGCTGCATAGTTGGTCTAAATAGCTGTGCAAGTGTCAATACTCAATTTAACCTGATCGCTAATCAACCGTCCGCTGTTACCTCAATGATCGATAACGGCATTATCGGTTCTAGCCATAATCCGCCACTTACGAACGAAACTATATGTCAGGCGCCAAGCGTTAACTCTACTGGCACTTTAACTAGTTGTACTACAGTTTCACATCCTGCTGAAACGGTCGATCTGACATACATAAATAATCAACCCAGTCCAGCCGTTAATAACTTTGTGGCGCCAGCGTCATATACCTACCAGGCGCCAGTTGGTAGTCTGCCGACACAACCCGGTACGCCGTCATCAAGCGATGTAGCCAGCGATACAAACCCAGCTTGGACTTGGACGGCCTCGACCTCGCCCGCTGGTATCAGCTATTATCAGTTCCAGTGGTGTGATAACAGTAGTTTCAGCAGTTGTGGCTCGGGATCAGGAACATCAAATACTGGTAGCAATATATTTATTAATCCCAACCCGTTAAGCAATGGAACCTGGTATGCTCGTGTTCTGGCAGTTGATTATGGCGGCAACAGTTCAATTTATAGTCTGACAGGAGCCCATGTTATTAATACAAGTAGCGCCGATACTACTCCACCGACTACTCCTGGGGCTCCGACTACCACGTCTAGCTCCGGCAATCTAACACCAACCTGGACCTGGACTGCCAGTACTGATGATACTTCCGTCAGTTACTATGTCTTATGTTGGGATACAACTAGCGGTGGTTGTACCTACAGTGCTGATCCGACCACTAACAGCTATACCCTGACTCAAGCACTAGCGGCAGGAAATTGGTATTTTAAGGTCCAAGCGGTTGATAGTGCCGGTAATTATTCAAGCCTCTCGCCAATAACTAAGTGGTGGATTCAAAATTCTAGACTGATTATCAGTAACCCAAATTACTTAAACTCTGCCGGTAGTATTAAGCCGAGCGGCTCAAACTCAATGTATTCACCAAGTAGTAATCCAAATCAGTTAGCTCAAATCAGCACAGCCCAAAATCACGGATTAGGTTATAAAATGCGACGTCTGGGCCATGATCTCAGCTCGTTCTTTAGAAATTATCGTCAGGCTCTCCAGTCACTCCTTCTGTTGCCAGTTATCATATTCTTAATTATTGCTCTTAAACGTTACATTCATCGTCCACGGATAGTGCTTCTAACTAGTCATGGTGATCTTCGCTTAATTCTTGTGTCAATGGGGCCACAATTTATAAGATCACTTAAATTTACTCTAAGCCCGCCTTTCAAGCTTTGGCAGAAATACATTAATAGTCAATCAGCTAAGATTGTCGGTTCATATGCCTTGCGCAGGGTAAATGCCTCTATAGGTCACATTTCGGCTTCAAGAATACATCAAAAAACGGATAAAATTTCGGCCAGTCCTTATACCTCAATGACAACCAGATTGACCAGTTTTGAACTAGCTGATGACAATAAATTAAAACCCATGGCCGGCAAGATGCTACTTCGTTCTCATGAGGACGGATTTGATTATATTTTGCCAAGCCGCCAGAACGGCGACAATCAATTACTACTTAGTTTACGTGTTGGTGATCCGAGCGAAACCAGTGATGGTGATATTTCATTTGCTGTCAAAGTCGAAGTCTTTAAAAATGATCAGATTCCCGGGGTGATTAAGTGGCAGGTTATTGATAACCGTTCTTGGTGGCGTAAATTGCTGATGCTGAAACCGTCATTTCATCAGCCTGGTTGGGAAATTATCGGTAAATTTCATTAGACCAATAAATCTTTAATCAATAAACTTTGAAATCGACCACCATAAATTTTTGATTAAGAGGTTAGCAAGCTAGCAGAGCAGTTGCATCAACACCCAAAGTGACTATACTAGGACATACAATCAATGCTTAAAAATAAAAAGACTCAGAAATATTTTGCGGCTACGGTTCTTTGTCTACTGGTTTTATTAAGTGCCGGGCACTCTGTTGCTAGTGGCTCAGCATCGCCGGTGGTCCAAAGCTATATTAGTAATGGCAATCTTCAGCAAGGAATGATTGTCAGGTTTTTACCTACCAATCGCTCAGAAGTAGAAACTACAACTTTAGATAGTGTCAGCCAGATGATTGGAGTAATCGTAGCCCCTAACCAGGCGGCCCTAACTCTATCAAACACCAATACTAATGGCCAACAGGTCTTTGTGGCTACCAGTGGCCGGTACCTAGTTCTGGTCAGTAATCAGAATGGTGCTATCAGCGGGGGCGATTACATAAGCATATCTTCACTGGCCGGTATTGGTATGAAGGCCGCGGGTAGTGAGGGAACAATAATTGGCCGGGCGGCAGCTGGGTTTAATGGGACGTCTGGGGTTCTCGGTACAGCAAAGTTAACTGATCAAAAGAATCATAGCGTTGATCTAGAATTAGGTCTGATACCCGTTGACATAGCGGTCGGGGCTAATCCTTTGATTAGTCAAGCAAATGGCCTGGTACCAGGCCCGTTGGCCAGAGCAGCTCAGTTGGTAACCGATAAACCAGTCAGTGCCGAGCGTATCTATCTAGGGATTGTAGTCTTGCTCGCCGGTACCCTTGCTGCCACAAGTGTTCTATACAGTGGTGTCAGAAACAGCATGCTAGCTATTGGCCGTAATCCCCTGGCTCGATCGACAATTACTCGTAATCTTATCCAGGTTATTTTAACTAGTTTGACTATCTTTATTATTGGTTTACTTGGCTTATATCTGCTTTTAAAGTTATAGGTTTTAGCCTATCAGCTGAAGCCGATTATCTACTACTCGCTGGTTAATATAAACTTTCTCTACTACCTAACAGCCGAAGTATTGCTGCCGAAATAAATCGGAATAAAATTATACGTAAACCCATCGTTTGACCCAGAATCTCGTTTGCTTAAATAAACATAAGTACAGGTCATAATACATGCACTTATACAGGTATTTGCAATAATACGCAACAGTTGCTACTATACTAATATGTCGACTTCACAAGGTATAAAATTAGATGATGATATTCGCCAGAGGCTTAGGGTCTTAGCAGAAAAGAAAAAGCATTCTCCCCACTGGTTAATGCGCACTGCGGTAGAGGACTATCTTGTGCGTGAAGAACAATATGAAAAAGAAAAAGCTGAGGATATGGAAAGGTGGGAACATTATCTTATCACTGGCAACGCTATAAGCCATGAGAAAGTAGAGGCCTGGCTTAAAGATTTAAGTCAAGGTAAGCCAAGAAAATGGCAAGAATAAAATGGCTTCCTGAAGCCATTGATGATTTTGAACGTCTTTATTATTTCTTATTAGGCAAGGATGTCGACGCTGCTTATAAGGCTGCAAACAGTATATTAAAAGGTACAGACTTACTAAAAGATACCCCGCGTATAGGGCGACATATGCCAGATAACGATGGTAAGCGTGAGATATTCGTGGCATTTGCCGCAGGAGCTTACGTAATTAGATACAAATTTGAAGCAGAAGATACAATAGTCATAATAAGAATTTGGCATAGCCGAGAAAATAGAACTTAAGATCACAAATGAATTTAGAGAACTCTATCCCGATCCTGGAACTGAACTGCAAGTAGTAAATCCTGAAAATTTCATCTCTTTATTGAGAGAGGACTATCCTCTCTACCATCTTCGAAGCTCACATCAATCCCAATATACAGTTTTAGGGGGATGATTTTTGTTTAAGTAAAAAAGCCCAGTAATTTGGTTGCAATCAAACTTCTGTATGTTATAATTTGAATGGAGTCAAATTATGGACAATCTTAACGAAACCTATAACCGCTTGCTCAGAGAAGCCATACCAGCTTATCAGCGTCGCTTTTATGATGATTTTCGGATGGACAGCCGCTTAGTTGGTGTAACTGGTGCCCGGGGAGTAGGCAAGACCACCTTTTTGCTGCATTACCTTAGAGAACATTACCATGCCTCAACACAGGCCTTATATATTTCGGCCGATAATCTCTATTTCCTAGAGCACACTCTTCTAGGTTTAGCCGATCAATTCGTCAAAGATTTTAATGGCAAGATACTGTGCATTGATGAAATACATAAATATAAAAACTGGGATCAGGAGCTCAAGAATATCTATGACTCCTACCCTAACCTTAGTATCATTTTTTCCGGTAGCTCTAGTGTTGATCTGATTAAAGCCAAAGCCGATCTTTCAAGGCGGGTTATCCTTAAAACCATGTACGGCTTTTCCTTTCGAGAATTCCTAGAAATTAAAGAAAATCGAAGCTATCCGGTCTTAAGTTTTGACGACATTGTCAATAATCACGGTGCCTTCGAGCAACAACTAGCAGAAACCCCAAAATTACTCGGCTACCTTAAAGAGTATTGGAAAGAAGGCTACTACCCAACGCGTAATGAACTGTCTAGCTACAATGCTTACCGCGACACCCTAAGAAATATTATCGACAAAACAATCTACGAGGATATCAGCAGTTTATACTCCTTGAATACCGGCAACCTAGATACCCTTAAAAAGATCTTGTACTTTTTTGCCACCTCTACACCTGGAAGCATTAACATCAATAAAATAGCGCTCAGCCTGAAAAAAGATCACTCCACGATTGCTGACTACATTCAAATTCTAAGAGACACGGGGTTGCTGAGGTTCCTACTAATAAATAAAATAGGCCATGCCCTAGTTAGAAACACCGAAAAGATTTATCTAGAAAACAGTAACTTGCTATATGCTTTAAACGACGAAATAGGTACTGAGCCATTCCTAGGAGTTATCCGGGAGCTGTTTGTGATCGCTAGCCTACAAAACGCCGATTACCACGTCTTTTACTCAAAACAAGGAGACATTGAGTGTAACCATATAACACTTGAAATTGGTGGCAAAAATAAGACTGCAAAACAAATCCGTGGGGTAAAAAACAGTTTGCTTGTCAAAGACGAACTACTGAGTGGTGGCCCTAAGACTATCCCCATATACCTATTTGGCTTCCTGTACTAGCCAAGACAAGCAATTTCTATTGTGTCCCTAAGGACGAGGATAATAAAACCTAGTTTAAGAACAAATATAGGCTGCTTTTCTAATCTGGTGTTAAGCCATAAATTGAAAACGTATCCTCATAAGAGGTCTAGCAAAATTATTTCTAATCCAAAACTAAGTAATCAAAACCGAAACCGGTCTGAGTGGGGGGTGTGTTAGTCACACAGATGCTGAAACTAGTAGTCGAACGGTTTACGTAATAACCTAAATTAGCAGCCCCAGATCCAACTGGCGAAATAATAACGTGGGGGGTTGCATTGAAAGATTGAGCAAAGTTAATTGTAATCAGACAACCAACTGAGGGGTTGGAACCGGTATTTATACTGATAGAGCCACTACTATCCGAACCACTGATGCTAGAGGTGCCCCCACTACCTAGAGCGCTACCACTAATGCGCGAAGGAGTAGGCCCTCCAGCCGTAATGTGGTGAGTTAGGGTCAGCTCGCCGTTAAGGGACAGACCGGAAATGGTTAACTGAGAAGCCGAGAGATTACCGCCAAATGTGCCGTTACCGCTAACACTCAAGCTATTTTGGACATTTAGCTGTCCTTGGAGGGCAGTATTTCCGGCGACTGATAGTCCCTTGTTGATTTGTACCTGATCAAAACTACTGTTACCAGAAACAGTTACACCGGATAGAGAGAGACTACCCCCGACCTGTAGCTGACCGGCTACTTCTAAACTGTCTCGAACCAGTACTTTGCCGGCAAAGACAGCATTACTCTCGACGTTTAATATCTGACTACTGTTGCCAACAGTTGCGTCACTGTTAGCTAGTTGTTGGAGTGTACTTTGGGAAAGTGTTTGTGAAGATATTGGGGAAGTACCTGATACTCGTTTGCTATATAGGTAAGCCGCTAAAACTATGGCAGCAGCAGCCACAAATAGTAAAACGAAGAGAACAAGGTATCCATTAAAGTGTCTCAGTCTATTAGCCAATTTGGGAAAACGTGGCCCAGGGCTAGCAACCACTCCAGTTGACGGCGTTGCGTTATCAGGTGCCAGTTTTGGCTGCTCTGGTTTTAAATTTTCAGTCTGAGTAACTGTCGTAGTAGTATCGGCGTTACTACTACCTTCGAGAGTTTCTAGCTGATTGGATGGGGCAGGTTGTTGATCCATAATTTTCAAAAACAATAAAGATTTAAAAGCTACTGTTTAAAATAATACTAGAAAACAGGCTAAAGCGTAAACAGTTTGCCTTTTTGGGTCTTATCGCGCACAATTACTACTAAATATAGTAGACCTGATTTATGTCTTGGAAAAAAACACTTCAAAGTACAATTTTAATCCTGCTGATCAGTTGCAGCATGACAACTGTCGCCTTTGCCGGAGCATTATCTTCGTCAACAAATTATCAGGTTGATGAAGTTTTTTTTGGTAGCGGAGGGGCTCTTAATGCTTGTTCGACTAACTACTGTGCCAAGCAATCAGCAGGCGAACTAGGGGTTGGGAATATTAAAAGTCCTAATTACCAAGCTCAAGCTGGCTTTAATACTGACCGGACACCCTTCTTGCAGTTTATTGTTAACGGTACTAGCACAGACCTTGGAGTTTTAACCACATCTTCTGCTGCTACTACAAGAGCTACTTTCTCGGTCAAAGACTACCTATCAAGTGGCTATACGGTAATAACTGCTTCCAATCCGCCCCAAAACGACAGCTATACAATGCATGCCTTAACTACTCCGACAGCTTCATCACCAGGTACTGAGCAGTTTGGTATGAATTTGGTTGCTAATACTAGTCCGACAACATTCGGGGCTAATCCCAGTCAAAGTCCGGATAGTAGCTTCGGTTTTGGGGTAGCAGCCAGTGGCTATAACACAGCCAATCTTTTTAAGTATGTTAAGGGAGATGTTATTGCATCCTCAGCTAAAAGTTCTGGCGAAACCGATTACACCATATCATATATATATAACGTCAGTAGTTTAACACCGGGCGGTACCTATACCTTCAATGATGTGTTGGTAGCAACCGCAGGCTACTAATACTTTGTGGCCTATTTTCTCTAAATTAACGGAGTCCGAGAATGCTTGATATAAAGAGTAAAAAGAATCCTCTGGCCATAATTTTCAACAATTAAGCAAAATACAAATTTTCTTTATGTATAAGTTCAAACACATATTAGACTCTGCGGACTAAACTAAGCAGGGTTTTTATATGTCTACTCCAGGTACTGTCTTTATGTGGGGGTTCGTAAAGGGTTATGCTCGTAATGCTATGAACATACAAGACATAACCCA
>DATLRC010000012.1:0-57809 GCA_035534895.1 Candidatus Dormiibacterota bacterium | reverse complement strand
CCGTCGCCTTACATATCCACTACTACAATACCGAGCGTATCCATACTGCTCTAAAAATGAGTCCGGCGGCTTACGCTGCCAGCCTCATGCCAGCTACGCTGGAAAAAGACAAGGTGTTGCAGAAAAAGGTAGCTTGACAATACGCAACAGCCATCCGTGTAATTTACTCGCAAATAACTTGATCGGTATTACTAATGGGAACGCAGCGATTAACCAATATCCGTCTTTAATGACACACAGCCATAAACTTGCTATGGAGATAATGATAAGTTTTCGCCAGTCCAAGGTTATCTTCTTTGCGAAGACGGCCAAGGTAAAAGCAATTATCAACCAGCTCAATCCGTTGACTAAACCATCTGCTCCAATGACAGTAGTTTGTGATAGTGAAGTTGGCAGTAACGCCACCGCAACCAAGAACCATTTACCTCTTGGTAGTAATTTTATAGCCCAAGCAGTTAGGGCTACATAAAACAACAGTGTAAAAATTCGTCCAATAAACACATACCAAATTAATGGCAGAACCAAAGTTTTAGCTATTAATATGCCGATGACGCTTGGGATATAAGCCCATGGTGGGTACGTTACAACGGAGGTAAATATTGCCTGTGAATAATGAGTTCCTACTTGGCTAGTTGAACTATAAGTATGATCTAGTTGCTTTGATTGACTTTTATATTCTTGTTCGTTACTACTCCGTGAGAGATTACGATAGGCATTTATCATATTGTTAACGTTGTTAGGTAAATACCCACCGTACTGATTATTGGGTAGTTTCTGCTCCCAAAAGGTTCCCTGACTTATCTGATAAACACGCGGGAAATGAGTAAACTCATCAGTGCCATTAAGCGGGGGCAGCTGAAATACCAATAAAACACCAAAAACTAGGGCTAAGATTATGAATATCTCGGTTGGATAATTGACAAGTTTCCTGAGTATTTTATGGACGTAGTTACCTAGAGCCACTGCATTAGTAGTAAAACTCTTCATTTACATAGCATAGTCCAATGAGCCAGTTATTGGTATTAATAAGTCGTGATCATGCGCACAGACTAATAAGACACCGGCTACTATACTTTAAATAGAACCTAAGCTAATTGGAGGCTTGTATGGGAAAATTGCTGCTATTTCTGTCTTTCGTAATTATAGTGTTTTTATCTGTTGGTGCTGTTTTATATCCTCAAAATCCAATATTTTTGCTTGCATCAACCAACTCTATTTACCAACACGTTAGAGAGCTTTTAGCTTTCGTGTTGATATTACAACTCGTCACACGTCCACCACGTCACGTGTGGATTCGAGTTTTATCTGGCACCATAGCTCTCTCAGCCATTATCTGGACTATTGATGCAACGTACGTTGGCCAAATGCTTCCGCTTGATATTCTTGCATTTCTCGGAGCATCCATAGCTATTGGAGTTACAGCCATTGAACGTAGAATTATTACGCCAACTACCTGGTTAGCAGGAAATAAGGTATTAACTTAATGGAGGATAACTATGAGTGAACACCTACAAGAAGTAAGGAATGTAACAAATGGTGGGGTTACCACTAAGACGACACGCGTGGTTGATGACGACGCTAACGCTCCTACACAATGTGATCAACAGTCGTTAATAGTTGCACGAATCGTGTGGTTTATTGCGGGAGTATTGTTAGTGCTACTAGCTTTTAGATTTGTGCTTATACTATTGGGCGCTAACCCAGCAAATGGCTTCGCTAACTTTATCTACAACACAAGTAATCCATTTGCAGCCCCCTTCTTCGGGATATTTGGTTATAGCATTAAATACGGCGTATCACGAGTAGAGGTTTCAACGCTTGTCGCTATGGCAGTTTATGCTCTTGTTGCTTATGGGATTTGCAAGCTATTAACCTTGGGACGATCCTCAAACAAATAGCTTAAGTTAGATTCGTTAATCAGATTAAGCAGTTGACCTAGACAGATGGATTCAGATAATGGATAAAGAAGGTTTTTCACTAGTAGTACCAGTTTTAAATGAACAGGGAAATATAAAATCCCTCATTGAACGCTTGAATGTAGCAATTCCTGAGGCTGCTGATAACTTTGAGATAATATTTATTGACGATTGGTCTAGCGATCATACAGTTGAGGAGATTAAACACTACTCGAAAAATTTGCCAATCGTAGTATTTTCTAAGCTTGGCAAGCTCGGCAAAAGCTATTCGCTATTAGAAGGTTTTGACAGGTGTCGCTATGGTATTGTCGGTATGATTGATGGTGATTTGCAGTATCCACCCGAAGCTTTACCGGAAATGATTAAAAAAGTTTCAGGAACAGAAGCCGATATAGTAATTGGATCAAGAAAACAATACGGTGCAAAAAAATCACGACTAATTGGTACTAAAATCATTATTAACACTTACCGCCTGTTATTTAAGATGGCTTATGATACCCAATCAGGGCTAAAAGTATTTAAAAAAGAAATTCTGGGGCAGCTTGATTTAAGTAGAGTCACTGCGTGGACTTTAGATTTTGAACTACTTAATCAGGCACTACAAAAAAACTATGTAATTGATTCGGTTGATATTTTGTTTAGTGAGCGCATAGAAGGTAAGTCAAAAGTTGATCCGTTACTTGTTGGTAGTGAGATTATCTATCACGCAATGGGAGCTAAGGCAAGAAGAACCTTCGAGCCACTTTCTAACTTAGCCAAACGAACTTGGGTAAAACAATTCCTTAGTTTTAGTATTATCGGTTTACTTAATACCCTTTTGGATATAGGGTTGTTTTTGGGTCTAACGTCTTATGTTAGCATTTTTGCTGCCCACATTATTATTGCTAAAGCAGTTTCATTTAGTATTGCCGCGACAAATAGTTTTATATTAAACCGTCACTTTACCTTTAAGCACAAAGGACAGTTTCGTAAACTGTACATTCCTTACTTAATTACATCGACGATTGGACTTGGCTTGAATACTGGTGCGCTATATCTGGCAATAAATGCCGCCCACGCAAATCGGATAACAGCTTTGATATTAGCTACCTCAGCTACTCTCCTATGGAATTTCTCCATCAACAAGTTATGGGTTTTTACCGTATCAATTCCCAAAAAACCGGCACGAATTTATCAAGTAAAGCCAGTTTAGCTGACATATAGACTGGGATCTTGGTGAGAACTGGTAGTAGAAATGGCAGAAATTGGGTAATAAATTGACATCAACATGCAGTCATAGTATCGTCAATCAATTTCCTTCAAAAAATGTCTCATTTATCTCATTTAACAGCGGTGAACACTAGACGAGGTTCTAGACCGGTATGCTCAGCACGGTAGATTCGAGCTTAACAGGTATTACGCGTTTGATTTGACTTATTACGACTCTATCTTTAACCATATGAATAGTAACGTATTGGCTCAATACGCAGCAAAAGGAGCGACTCCTGACAACATGATAATTTCTACAGTATACCGCGCGACGCTAACACGTGTAATTTTAATGCCTCCAACCCATCGTCTGATTTTGTGTAACTACATTAGCCAGGAAGCACTTTAAGCTCTAAAATATGACTAATCAAAGCATATAGTTTGCCCAATTGATGACCTAAACGGCTACTTCAAAACGAGGGAAGATGGTATTAGGCACCACCAATGAATCAGCGAACTCATGACTTTCGGGCACCGTACGCTCCAGAGCTAGCTTGGTAATAGTCAATATCATAGGCTCGTAGGCAAGGTTAACGTTGAGTAGGCATGCTTTGGGGAAAGAACCATAGCCACTTATTAAACTGGGGATGAGGTTGGCTTCTAGAAAATGCGGTACAGCATGCTTATCCATGCGAATATCTATCCTGCCATAATCTCTGGCCCCCAAAGCCTGAAAGATTTTAAGAGCAAATGATGTCACGTTTGATCTGATTACTTTATCGGTGATCTCGATGGCTTGCTCGGCATCTGAGGATTTAACTTGGCTGCTCAGAATGCGCATATCTTTTGTGTCCAACGGGGCAATTAGCTCTATGGGCATCACAAAGAACTTGTCTGACTCCTCCTTTTTCAGTATGGCCACGCTAAACTCTCGCCCTGACAGGTATTCCTCGATCAGTGAGTCGGCATTCAGATTATCGGCTATGGATTTAACTTTAGCTAGCAATTGTTTAAAATCGTAGACAACGGAGTCACTATCGATACCTAGACCTCCCCCTCGATTTGTTGGTTTGATAAATAGCGGGAAGGGCATTGTTATGTCTCTCATGACGGCCGCCTGGCCTTGCTCAATAACACAATAGGCCGATGTTTTAAGACCAGCGTTAAGTATGTGCTGTTTGGCTGTTGGTTTATGCCTCTCTAGTTGATGAGCCATTTGATTGGATCCAGTACAGGTTATACCGTGCTCTTCAAAATAACTAGTCAGCCATATTCTATTGGGATCTTGCTGTCCCAAACTCGGATTCAATGAAATAAACTCCAAACCTAAAAAGACCAGGTCGGGGTTACGGGCGACTACCGCTTGCAGGTCGGACACATTATTGACCGTACTAAGCCTGACAGAAACGTAGTGTTTGCTTAGAACAGCTAAAATGGCCTCAGCTGACTTCAGGCTCATCGAACTAAGCCCCTTTATGGTAGTACGCACTATTTCAATATGATTATTGTTCTTCATAATCTTGAGACTCTTTGAATAAGCTGATCTTTATTAGAAAACCAGCACAGTTAATCTGCTTTAATTTAACTAGAATTAGGGACGCTTTTTAGAACTGTTAGGAAAAAACTAACGTCGGTCGACTTGAGGGCGAGCTTCGTTGACCGTTATGGAGCGACCACTAAGGTCTTTACCATTTAGAGCAGCCATTGCTGCTTTAGCTTCATTATCATCGGCCATTTCGACAAAACCAAAACCCTTAGATTGACCACTATCACGGTCTTTGATAACCGCCGTAGAGGTCACCTTGCCATATTCAGCAAACAGCGTCTCCAACTCTTGTTCACTAACGCTATAGGCGAGACCGCCAACATATAATTTCATACTCATAATATTTGTCCTTCTCTTAATTAACTATTTTTCACCCGCGTCTACTATCTTCTAGCCTTGGTGACAATAAGCCTTGTTTAATTAAAGACAAATTTTGCAACAAAGAGTTTCTAGTAACCACTTGCTTAAGCTAAGCATAGCATAGTTAATAGTTTTATAATAGGTTATTAACGATTGCAAATGCGTATAGCTGAGCAGGAATTATTGATCACCTTTGTCGAACCCCATGTAAACTCTTATCGAACTACTGAAATTTCTGACTTATGGCAGAGAATTTAATGCCGAATTCAATGTCTAGCCCGTGCTACTACGGCAAATAGCTTCAATTAGTCTGACTAGAAGATCTTAGCCTAATATTTGATTCTAAAAGCTACTGATTGACCAGCAAATAATCAGATTCTGTATAACTGTGAACTGAATAGGTAGCTATTTGTAGTTTTTATTATTCTGGGTCTATACTAAACTTAAGTTAAAAGAATGGAGGTTCAGAGAGATGAGATATTATCTAAAATATAGTCTGCGTCATGGATCTGATCGAATAATAGGCTTCGGCCCAGCCCATAATATTAAGGCCTCACTAAGTGCGATTGCAGCACTACTTTCAATCGCTATCATGACAAGTGTGGCTTATGCCAGCCCATCAGTCCACACAAATTATGGATCGACCCTAAATGCAAGCAGTTGCAACAGCCAAAACAATCCTTTAGTTAGAGTCAGCCTCAAGGTTACAAATGACGCTGACTCGGGATTTGCAGGCAATGCTTGGGCCAATGATAACTACACCAAAAACATCGAAGTCTGGCAGCAATCCAGCAATTCTTTTTGTGCAATTGTAAAGTATGACGGTCAGTTCGTAACTTACGCCGGCCCAAGCCCTAATAATGGTGGCACGGTTGGGGCAGGGGTAAAAGGAACATTCGAGGGTGGCTACCAAGCAACATTTAATGGGAGTCTGAGCACAGTCTTAAAAACAAAGGGCTACATAGGCTCCTACGACTTTAAGTGTGATACCAGCTTCAACTGTCCAGGCTATTTTGATTGGTTAACGGCATATTTCCCCAGCTACTCAAACTTCGCTGAACCATATTGGGCCTGGAACTATCACGCTGGCAACAATGGCAGTTGGGTAAACGCTTCAACTGGCAGCAGTGGCGACATAACCGGTAATTAACAGAGATAAACAAACCACACTAGAAGCATTGCTCCTAAAATGTTGCTTGTTGAGGCTATTTATCTCCAGCAGTGAGCTCAGTCACATGAATGGTTCCTGCGACAATAGCGTAGAGGCCTAGAATCCAAACAAACGATACGCCCTGCGGTTTCTTGGCGAACAGGATAACAATACCTGCAACCAATGCGCCTAGGCCACTTGCATAGCTGAGAGTACGAGTTTTCATTGATGCTCGTCGGCTAAGATTAGCAACCACAGCCTCAATAACTCCTCGGGCAATCAGTGTAAACCCGATCAGAACAACGAAAGTACTAAACTTTAGCCCAGTATGACGGAGCAGGTAAAGGCCAACACCTAACTCAAAGACGCCAAGAACTACCGATAAGAACCATGAATCGTCGCGCCCAAGAGTATCAATCCCGGCCATAATGTTAACTACGCCACTAATCAATACGTAAGCACTGAACAGATAAAGCAGCGCTAGTAGTGTTAGACTCGGCCAAAAAACTACCGCAAAACCGAAAAATATTGTTGCCACACCCCCTAAGACTAAAGCCCACCAATTTTCTTTGGTAATACGTGCCGTGCTCATAACTGAACCCTCCTTAGATGATATTATTATCATCCACCCGAGTAGTAAATATGTCAAATCACTGGTGTGGATAAGTAACCTAAATTCTCCTCTATTTCAAGGCCAATTTTTAATTTCTTACGATCAATGTTTTAAAACGAACAGACTTTTGAAGAATAATTGCTTACTCTCGTCGCAAGGCCTCAATCGGGTCTAGTCGACCGGCTCTAATCGCGGGAAGTGTACCAGCCATTAAACCAATAACGATGGCGCCAATAACTATTGCTGCCATCCAAGGCAAAGGATAGGTCAATATATGAGCCGAGCCAATGCCTTTAAATAAAGTTCGGCCCAATATAGGGTTAGCAATGAGCCCAAGTACATAAGACAAAACAACACCTACCAGACCACCCCAGAAACCTATACTGGCTGCTTCAACAAGATAAATGAAGGTTATGCCAATCCGCCGCATGCCGAGAGCTTTCAGTAAGCCAATCTCTTGTGTCCTTTCAAGAACTGACATCAGTAGAGTGTTGACGATGCCAATTGTTGCAGCCAATAGTGCAATCGCCGCAAAACCGGTCAAACCAGCCTGAACAATGTTCAGCGGCCGACTAAAATTGGCAATCAAATTATCGTAAGTCTGGACTTGGTAGCCTTTAGCTTGAAGAGCTGACTTGATCTCCGAACGACTATTGGGCGTAGAATTTAAGCTGCTAAAAGCAACGATGTCACTGAATGTATTGTTGCTACCATTTTGGAATTGATTCATCTCGGTCATTAATTGTGTCGACAAATAAGCTAAAGGTTGGTGAACAGTATCTGGCAACACGCCAGTCACCAGCCCGGTATAGCTTTTCACCTGTCCACTGATAGGCGAGGTAATTTGCATTGTAAGCTTTTGATTCAATGCTTGGCTGGCTGTTTGATAACCGAAAGCCTCGACATAACTATAGGGCAAAACAAGGCCATTTGCTTGATTAGCGGTCGGGAAGCTACCGACATCGAGCGTTGTTGTCTGACCCGGGAAAGCCGACTGAGCCTGAAAAACATATTTCGTAGAATTATGGGCCTCGACGAAATCAATCTTCAAACTTTGATAGTCAGGGTAGGCAGCTACAATACCACTTGTCGCTCGAATAGTCGACAAGTCATTTTGATTTAGACTGTAGAGTGGCGTCTTATCTCGTAAACCAACTGATGTACTCTGGGTTATCTGACGAGCTGGCTGATAGTATGGTACGCCTGAGGCACTAATCTGTTGAGCAGTGGCACCAACCTTAACAATAATCTCATTTGATTGACCGTAAGCATTGAGCTGGGTATTGACGTAAGTCCTAAGTCCTTGAGTAAAAGCCGTTACCATACCTAAGGTGAAAGTTCCGATCACAAATGCCGAAATTGTTAAAAATGTCCGCAACTTAGTGCGTAAAAGATTTGTCTGAGCCGTAATAATATAATCTGGTAGACGCATACTATTTGTCTATCTTGCCGTCTTTAATGTGAATTGTTCGGGCACAACGTTTTGCCAGCTCATCGTCATGAGTGACAATAACTAGACTAATGTGCTCTTTGCGCTGAATGTCAAAAAGTAAATCAATAATCTGGCTTCCGGTTTCGGTGTCCAGGTTACCAGTTGGTTCATCAGCAAAGATGACGTCCGGGTTATTAATCAAGGCCCGAGCAATCGCCGTACGCTGCTTCTGGCCACCCGATAAATCAGTTGCCCGGTTGTTGGCTTTATCAAGTAAACCGACTGCCTTTAGGGCCTGAACAGCGGCTGTATGGCGTTTAAGCTTAGAAATTCCGGCAATTTTAAGAGGTAAGACAACGTTTTCTAGGACAGTCATTGTCGGCTGTAGAAAGAATTGCTGAAAAATAAAGCCCACACCCCGGTTTCGTAGAGCTGTCAGTTGTCGCTCGTCCATATTATTCAAGTTATGCCCGCTCCAGCTAATTTGACCTCTAGATGGACGATCTAGACCAGCTAAGATGTGCATCAGAGTCGACTTGCCAGAACCAGATTTACCAACAATTGCCAGACTGTCTCCACCGCTTATGCTCAAACTAATTCCTCTAAGCGCATCAAAGACCATTGGCCTTTTGCCATAGCTCTTATAAACATTTTCAACTTCAATAACAGTCGCTTGTTTGATCATTTCTAATACCTAATGTAACATAGGCTAGTTAGACTTAAAGAAAGCTGAGACTTATACCGTAAAGCAATCAACTGTCGCCCTCATCTCTGGGGCGATAGACTCATATATGGGTACAACTAGAATTAGATATATGAACCTAGTATTTTTTTTGAGCGTAGCACTACAAAGGCCACTCCACCAGCCAGCAGAGGCAACCAAAACGTTAGTAGCCTGAACAAAAGAGCGATCGCTAAGGCTTGGGAACTTGTTAGGCCAATTGCGACCAACCCGGCAACCAGCCCAGCCTCAACTCCAATTAATCCGCCGGGAGTCGGAGTAACAACGCCAACTCCTATTCCAAGTGTTAAAACAAAAATAACATCGACTAAACTAATATTGAAATTTAATGCTCGAGAACATAGCCACAAACTAAATATATTGAGCATCGTTAGGCCAAGTGAGCTACAAAGAGCCAGAAGCAACCTTGATGGTCGTCTTTTATAAAACAATATATTATGTACGACCCCCAGCTCAAAGTGCCTAAAAGCTTCTGCTAAGCGTCTCGACAAACTAAGCACAGCCAGTAGAAATACAACGGCTAGTAAAGTTATTAACCACTTACCTAGAGACAAACGAAAGTTAAAAGACAATCCATGGGTATTGAGCATTAGTAGAAACGCCAAAGCTAGCAGTAGCAAGTGCCCGGCCAAGCCAAGGCTATTATTGACAGCAATAACTGCCACCGCTTGCGCCTTAGAATGACCATTTGAACGTAAATAAGCATAGTTAACGCTCATACCTCCTATGCCAGAGGGTAATAAACGGTTGATGAATGCGCTGGCCAGTTCAACTAGAACAGTTCTGCCATATATCAAAGTCTTGAACGCCAGTAACCAATAGGTAATCGCAGCCACAAAGTAAGTTGTTGCTACGTCCAGTCCAGCCATTAAGACCAATGGCAACTTAGCGCCTGCCAAAACATGAATACTGTGGCCGAACACAGCCTGTTGTGGCAAGACAAGGTAGATCACTAGAAGCAGTACAATTATGCCTATAAGTCGTTGCCGGCTAATCCATCGTCCAGCGTCATTTGCCTTAAACTTAACCATCTTCATTTATAATTATTATCGAGTTGCATTAGAAGCACAAGCCTCAAGCTATCCTAAGTGTAGAATTTTTTACAGATAGATTTAAAGATTGTATAGTAGATTAGGTTGTTACTTAATAGAATTAGAGTCCTATGAAGCGAGCTTACAATACAAATTTCTATTACATTGTTTTGGTGATTGTTTATTTTCTATTGGCTATATTCTTACCAGCCAACTGGATCACAGAAAAGACATACCATCTTACTGCCAGTGAGTACCACATTCTTTTGGTTATATTTATGTTGCCAGTGCTGATCTTCTGGTATGCCGCCTTTTACGGGGGCCATAAGTTAAAGGAATATGCCGTCCTGGTTAAGGAGACCGCCGGTGGTACTGAATATTGGCAAATTGCCAGGGGTTCTCTGTGGCTGGCTTGGGGTATAGCTATCCCCTCTGTTCTGGGGCTAGCGATAAACGCATTGGTCAATGCCCATCCTAATTTTAACAACTGGTCAATTATCCTGATCAACTATCTGGACTTGGGGTTCTCAATCATCTCCTTTAGCCTAATTAGTAATGGCACAAAAGGCCTGCGCGAAAAGGCTCACCTCAGAATAAGTAACAGACGACTTAAGGCTCTTATTGGAATTTTGGTTTGTCTATCAGTCTTATTCTGTTTCTTGGTCTTCAGGCAATTTCAACTAAATAATCTATTCTCAACTGCCAACCCCTATAAGTTGCCGCTACTACTAGTTATGCTGAGTATTGTCATACCCTATCTCTACGCTTGGTTTTTGGGACTATTTGCAGCCCATGAAATGTATCTACTGGCTAAAAACGCCCATGGTTTATTCTACCAAAACGCTCTAAGACAATTAGTTGGCGGTTTAGGCTGTATTATAAGCGGCTCAATTGCTCTACAGTATCTCAGCTCATCTGTACCAGGACATAACTACCTGCTGCTCAATGGTAAATTACTAGCCTACTTTTTAATGCTTATACTAACAGCTGGTGGATTTATGCTGATCGCCGTAAGCGCCAGCCAGCTCAAGAAACTGGAAGAAATATAAATTATGGTGGGCAAAAAAGATACTGCTCTTTATGCACAGGTGGTTCAGGTCACCCGAGTCTATTTTGGACCCACCGCTGAACGTTTTATTACTCGCCAGATTCAAAACCATTTACACAAATTACCCCAGAACTTGTCCAGTCCAGATCTCAAGAAGCTTATCGACTGGATCCACATCGCTGTTTCACTATTGACTGAGAATACAGAGATTGTTGATGAATACATGTTACAACTTGAGCGATTGACTCATAAGGCACAGGTACAAGGAGGGAAGGCTAGTGCCCAACGGAGCTAATACACAGTCATTTGACCCAACATTTAGTCCTCAAGGTGAGCGATTAATGGCTGAAACCTTATTTAATAGTATCGGTGACGGCGCAATTACAACCGATGAGTTCGGTAGGATTACTCGCATCAACACCACAGCCTTAAAAATCTTGGGCTTTAAGGAACACGAAGTCCTGGGGGCCTGGTTCCCAAGCAAAATTATTGCTGTAACCGAAGACGGCAGGTCAGTCAACCTAATTGATCGGGCAATTACCAAAGCCTTTCTGGTCGGCCGGGCAATTTCCGAAAAAGCCTACTATTTAAAAAAGAATGGTCAAAAAATACCTCTCGACGTTACAGTTTCGCCAATAATTATGAGAGGCAAGCCAATCGGTGCCCTTGAGGTATTCCGAGACAAGACAATGGAATATGAAATCGACCGCATGAAAAGTGAGTTCATAACGCTTGCCTCACATCAGCTTAGGACGCCCCTAACAGCCATCAAAACTTACACACATATGATTGTTGACGGCTACGTAGGAACGATTAGCCCAGCCCAAAAAAAATCTATGCAAACCATTATTTCAGCCACCAACCGAATGAACGAATTGATTAGCACCTTACTCAACGTTACTCGCATCGAGAGCGGTAGTGTTGAAATCGCGGCAAAGGAAGTCAATGTCGAAAAAATTATTCAAGAAGTAAGAAGTGAACATCTGCACCTAGCTAGTGAGAAAAAAATTCGACTCGAATATAACAAGTTGAATCAAGCCTCTCCTCTACTGAACACTGACACATTATTGCTTAAAGAGGTCTTGGCAAATCTGATAACCAATGCTATCAAATACACTCCCCAAAACGGCAAAATCATGATTACTTTGCGCCCTAGCCGTCAAGGAATACTAATTAGTGTTCAGGATACCGGTTTTGGAATTCCCAAATACTCACAGGATCAGATATTCACAAAGTTCTACAGAGCCAGTAATGCTCTGAAGCAAGAAACAACCGGAATCGGCCTCGGATTGTACCTTGTCAAAGGCTTGGTCAAACAACTGGGCGGTAAAATCTGGTTTGAAAGCCAAGAAAACAAAGGCACTTCTTTCTTCCTGGCATTACCCAAAACGGCTCCGACCAAAAAGGTTACTCCAGTCGATTAAGGGACTTGCGGACTGCCACTTGAAATACCAGGTTGCTTGTCTGTAAAATATTTTATAGGTTTAGATAGCCGGCTATGATTAAATAACTCGTGGTAAAGCGTAAGTTTAAGAGTGAGGGGTGCCGATGGCCAATATTATGGTTGTAGAGGACGATAAGGATCTCAACAATGCCTATAAGATTATCCTTGAAAATGAAGGCCACATTGTTGAAGCCGTAGACAATGGCCAGCTAGCACTCAATAAACTGCAGAAATTTAAACCTGATCTTATTCTGCTTGATTTATTGATGCCAGTCATGGGTGGCTTAGAATTTTTAAGACAATATAGCCGTACACATAAACAGAAGAAAGCTAAAATTCTGATTTTTACGAACATGGAAAACTCGCCCGAGGTTAAGGAAGCTTACGATTTGGGTGCCCTGCGCTGCATCATCAAGTCGTGGACTGCACCCCAAAATTTGGCTCATGTGGTCAGCGATGCCCTGGAAAACAAAACAGCAGCCGCTATAGCCTGATCTCCAGCTCAGCAATAAACTGATCATTAAGTAGGGCGACCAGCTTGTCCAACTTAATCTTATAGGGCATACGTTTTCCGTAGGAAATGACTCCCAAATGCTTCAACTTATTTAGTTCAGTAGCAGCCGTTTCGCGGGTCAGTCCGGTCAGATTCGCAAAATCCTGGTGTGTTAGTGCTAATTCAATTTCGAAAAGATTGTGATTAATCCTTTTGCCATGACTATGGGCTAAATAATGAAGAGTGTAGACCAATTTGTCGCTGGCTCGTGAATGCTGGAGGGCATTTAAGCGCATAGATCTACCAACCTGGTCAACAATAAAGTGCTCAAGCTCTTGATATAGCAACTGGGGATTGCTTTTAATGAACCCAACGTACTCGTCTCTGGGTACCAGGAACATGTCGACTCTATCACTAAAGGCTTCGTAGTAATATATTGCGCTAGGCAGCTTGGAGTAAGTCCAGGCTTCCGGAAAAATTCGGCCAGCCTCATAAAAAGCGACTGGTTTTTCATCACCGCTAGAACTTAAATTGTAGGCCTTGACGATACCGTTTTTGACTACAAATGCCGAACGGGGTTCCTCACCCTGAAAAATAATAATTTCTCCCTTTTTATAGCTCCTCAAGGGGTAGTGATCAAAGAAGCTGGCTAATAGTTGTTTAGCTGATTGTTGCACCATATATTTTAAGTTTACACCCCTTGGACAAATAGCTATAACAAGCCCATAGTTTCGCTTTGCAGCTTGTTTTTCAGCTTGAGGAGGTATAATAGGCTAACGTTGGAGAAAAAATGAAGTTAGTTGTCCAAATTCCATGCCTCAATGAAGCAGCCACCCTAGGCCTTGTTCTTCAAGATATACCTAAAACAGTGCCAGGCATTGACCAGTTGAGCGTTTTAGTTATTGATGACGGTTCTAGTGATCAAACAGTAGCTGTGGCCAAAAAGTATGGTGTCAGCCAGTTCGTTTACCACAACCGGACCCGCGGATTAGGACGGTCATTCCATGACGGCGTCGAACGAGCATTGGAGTTAGGTGCCGACATTGTCGTTAACACTGATGGAGATAATCAATATCCGGGATCGAGTATCGAAAAATTGATTAAACCTATAGTCAGTGGTCAGGCAGATATAGTAATTGGCGACCGCCAAATTGAGACAATTGAGCACTTTTCTGGGCCTAAAAAGATTGCCCAAAAAATTGGCAGTCGGGTTGTAAATTTTGTTGCTGGAACTGATATTCCTGATGCCGGCAGTGGCTTTCGAGCTTACTCCAAGGAAGCCTTGCTTCAGATAAACACAATCAGTCGTTATAGTTACTGCACTGAATCGATTATTCAGGCCGGGGACAAACATTTAAAAATTGTCAGCGTCCCAATCAAAACCAACCCCAAGCTACGTGAATCACGACTTTTCAAGTCTAACCTAGAGCATGTTCTAAAGTCAGCTGGCGTTATCTTGCGAGCATATGTTATGTATCGCCCCTACGTTATATTTGTCAGCCTAAGCCTGACCTCATTGATTTTGGGCTTGATACCTTTTTTGCGTTACCTTTACTTTGCTCTTCACGGCGAACGAGGAAGCCATTTGCAGTCATTAATTATTGGTGCTATTCTTTTGATCATCGCTTTTTTGGCTCTAATGCTCGGTGTACTTGCTGACCTGATACGAACTAATCGTATTCTTCACGAACAACAGCTGGAGCGCCTGAAGCGTCTACGCTTTGTCTCTAAGTAACCGTTTTTTAACGCAAAAATAAGTCTGGTCGACTGGCTCCTGGTACAATTGGTTGGAGAAATGTTTGGACAGCTTTATTAGCACTAATAACGTTGTGGTTTGGCCAGTACCAACTCGGGTCACTACGCAAAACATAGGTCAAAAAACCTCCGCCCCACAAAAAACAAAATAGGACAAGACTAGCCACTAAGAGTTGCAGCTGCTTGCGCTTTGCCAAAGCTTCCGAAAAGCCGACAACCAACAGTAATAGCAAGAAGAGTGAGATAGGTAGCAAGTAACGACCGTTAATAGCGACCGGTTGGCCCGTGTGTAAGTAAGCACGGTATTCGTCAAGCCATAAAGCAACGATATATAGGCCACTTATTAAAATAAAAAAACTGAGTACCGATGCGTTATAACGACGGAAGATAGGCCTGGCATTGACGACAAACGACAAACTGCCAAAGACAATCAGCACAAGGGCGCTAACACTCGGCAGTATAAGCGGGCCCCGAGTTTCAAATTGGGTAGCCGGTCCATCAACAGCAAAAAAAGTTCTAAGCCACATACCATAAAGCCAATCTAGGCTAAACCCTAAGGGTCCATGAAGATTGGCCCCCTTGACAATAGAGTAATTGTAATTGCGGATCCACGGTGAATAATTAAGGCACTGCTGAACCGACAGAACCTGGCTGCAATCAGGTGCCACTTCATGATAGCGAACCAAATTAATGCCGTAGCGCTCAGTAAACAGTGAGCCGCTAATTATCAGTCCAACTATTATCAGCCAACGAACACGAGGAGCCAGATGGGTAACAGCTTGACGAAAAGTAGTCCATAATTGTCCCCTCTTATAGAGCTTCCTGAAGATTTGGATGGACAGGAATATGACTATTGCTGCAAAGATAGGTAAATAAGCATACTGGACTAACGAGGTCAGAAGACTTAGGATGGCCAGTTGAGCCAGTCTTAGCAAGTTCAATTGTTTAAACTGTTCTAATTGTTGACTTATATTAACCGCCAGCAATAAGTTCAGCGCAGTCAGGGGCAGTAGCAGGTTATCATAGTTGATTTGGGCTGCTAAGAAGGGAACAATCGGGATTAAGACAAAGAAAGCCAGAATAAGATGGGTCAGGTTGGCCGAAACTTTGCTCTTCATTAAAAGCCGACGATAGAGCGGTAAGCAACTACTAAACAAGGCAATATTCATAAACCGCAAAATCAAGACCTGGCTGGTCTGCGAATGTACAAATAAATTTATCAGACGGTATGGAAAACTCATCAAGTAGTGATAAAGATATGATGGATCGCGGAAGACCGCGCCGTAAGCACTGGCGTTTGGCGGTTGGTGACTCCAAAACGGACTGATGTGATAAGCATAGAGACGAATAAGGCCAAAATGAAAATCTTCGTCAAAAGCCATTGGATAGCGTCCACTCAAAGCTATCCAACTTGCTTGAAATACAAGCAATGCCACTAAGCTGTAAAAAAATTTATTGGAAGCAACTAAAGCAGTGATTTTACGATACATTGGTTATCTCATCTACGACTATACTACCTATATAATAGCAAGCTACTTTAAAAATAGCTTAAGAAGAGTACAATTGCTGTCAATGTCTTTAAAAGCTTGGAAAAGATTACTTGCACCAATTATTATTGTCCTTACTGTCGGCGCTTTTACGGCCTTTATTGCTGCTCACCCAGCAGCATTAGAACATCTAAAAAATCTCAATCCAATAGTAGTCATTGAATTATTGGCTCTGTACAGCTTGTTTATGGTTAGCCTTGTAGTAATGCTCGAAGCCTCTCTAGATCTATGTGGTCTTAAAATCAGTCGTTCTGAAAACATGATTCTCAGTAGCTACTCGGCACTGATAAACTTCTTCGGACCACTTCAAAGTGGCCCAGGGTTTAGGGCTCTTTATCTGAAACGAAAACATGATATCAACCTCAAAAGTTTTGGGCTGGCTAGCTTGCTGTATTATGCTTTTTTCGCTGCCTTTAGTGCTTTATTTCTGCTTTCAGGCGTTCTAGGCTGGCAGCTAATCGCTATCTTGGTTATTTTGGGGCTACTAGTCCTGTTCATCTTGCTACGAACCAAAAACCGGCTAACAAGCCGTTTCCGAAGCTTAAATCTAAGCAGTCTCTATAAACTGGCTTTAGCCTGCTTGGCCCAGGTATTTCTTAATAGCCTGATTTACTTTATAGAACTTAGATCAGTCAATCCAACTATTCATTTTAGTCAAGCTATTATCTATACAGGAGCTGCAAACTTTGCTCTCTTTGTGTCTTTTACGCCTGGCGCTATAGGCTTCAGGGAAGCATTCTTGCTTTTCTCGCAGCATTTACACCACATTACTACCAATAACATTGTCAGCGCCAGTCTTATTGACCGGGGTGTATACCTGCTGTTTTTGGGTATCGTCTTTGTCTTTGCCATAAGTGTCCACGCCAAGCAAAGATTGCAGGCCGATAACAACTAAAGAAACTTCACCAAACTAACTTTTTGGGACAACATTATTTTTAGGGCGCTAAGCCACCAATTGATATTAGAACAGATAGGCCCAGGATAACCATTAGTGAGGCCAGAAACATTTTATGGGCCCAAAGCTTCAAATCAACATCTTTTTTAAAGCCACCAAGACATAGGAAAAGCCAATATAAGCTTAGTGCCAAGCTGCCACCTAAATAAAAATATCCACTGTAGCCAAAGACAGTCAGCAGGCTTAGGCTAACCATAAAGGCAATAACGTAAAATAGGATCTGTTGTCTAGTAGCAGCTAAACCTTTTTTAACCGACAAGACCGGGACTTTGGCCGACGCATAATCATCAACTCTATAGATCGCAATCGCATAAAAATGGGCCATTTGCCAAAAAACTAGAATCAAAAAGAGTATTAGCGCTCCGCTGTTCAAATTGTTTGTTACAGCACAGTATCCAGCCACCGGAGGGACAGCACCGGCTATGCTGCCGACAAGGGTACCATGGACTGAACGACGTTTCCATATGCTATACATGACAACGTAGAAAAATAACCCGACTAGACCAACAATTACGGTCAGTAGGTTGGTGTACTTCATGAGAACCAAAAATCCCACCAAGCCAAGAATAATGGCATAGGTAATGGCCCCGGGCCCACTTATTGAGCCCTCGACTAGAGCTCGCTTTTTGGTACGAGACATCAAGCGGTCAATATGACGGTCAATATAATTATTGAAGACACAGGCACTGGCTACCACTAAGGAGACGCCGACAAGAGTGGCCACCCCCAGCCAGACATTAATGTGTCCCCGGGAAGCTAGAAAAAAACCGGCGGCCGTAGTAATAGCATTGCCATAAATAATGCCCGGCTTGGTAATCTGATAATAGGTCTTAAGCACCTTAGCTATATTCCGTCTTGAAGGTGAAGGTAATTATTGATCTGTGAGGGTGAAGTCATCCGATAATTCAAGTTATACATGATCCAAAGTGAACCCAAGACCAGAATAGAGACCACAACTATCATGAAGAAAAAAACTATTAAATCAAGCTTTGGTCTAGGACCCCGTCCAAGACCAAGAAAAAATATCAGCTGGATAACCATTTGGGTCAAAGCCAAACCGACAAGGGCCAAGACCAAAGCCCACCCAGCGCTGCCGGCAAGATGATTCAGGGCTATAACATAAGCTTCAACAGTTAGGGCAATTGATAGAACAAAACCGATAGCGTATGATCTGAACGTCACGTCAGACGGATTAGTTTGCTTCATGGCTGTACTACTCCTAAAAGATAAACAATTGTAAATATAAAGATCCAGATAATATCTAGAAAATGCCAGAACATACTGAGCAACGTTAGCCGCCTGACGTTAGCAGCCACCAAACCACGACGTGATACTTGAAAGATCATCACGCTCATCCAGCAAAGCCCAGTTGCTATATGCAGACCATGGGTGCCAACAAGTGTGAAGAAAGCTGACAAAAAGCCACTTTCCCGCCAACTATCGCCCTGACTAACTAGGTGTTTAAACTCAGTTAACTCAAGAGTTAAAAAGGCCAATCCAAGTAGGAAAGTTAAGCCAAACCAAGCCATGACTTTAGCTTTCTCGCCCTTATGTGCCGCCAGTAATCCTAGACCGCAGCTAAAACTGCTGGTCAGCAGAATCAGAGTTTCGGTTAAAACAAAAGGCAGGCTGAAAAGCTGTCGCCCAGATGGGCCACCAAAAGTATTGTTATGCAGTACGGCATAGGTAGCGAACAGACTGGCAAACAAAACACAATCTGTCATGATATAAACCCAAAAACCAAAGATGGTTTTAGAGTCTGAAGCCACTTGGTTAGGCTCTTCAATTTCAAGAGCTTGACTCATGCGTATTGCCTCCTGGTAGCATTTGCATCCTCTATTTTTTGAATTTCATCAGCAGATATTAAGTACTGGCTATGGTCATTGGTCGTCCGAACGATAATACAAACGATGATGCCCATCAGACAAACCGCCGGCAACCAATAAATATGCCAAACAGCTCCAAATCCAAACAGAAAAGCCAGGCCGGCGATCATAATAGCTAGGCCACTGTTTTTGGGCATGGCTATAGGCTTATAGTTGGGCTTAGCATCTTCGACCAATTTCGATTGCTTGGTGGCCCAAAACGGATCGCGGTCACTAACCTCCGGCAATATTGCGAAGTTATAAACTGGCGCCGGTGAGCTAGTTGACCACTCAAGTGTTCGACCATTCCAGGGGTCACCACTAAGGTCAAGATTTGACTTGCGTTGCCAGATACTGAAAGCAACTTGCAGTACTTGGAATGCTATGCCTAGACCAATGATCGCCACCCCAATAGCAGCGACAATGAATAGCCCTTGCCAGCCAAGGGAAGCATCGTAATGATCTATGCGTCTGGTTGCACCCATAAGTCCAAGAATATATAACGGTAAAAAGGCGGTCAAAAAACCAATAAGCCAGCACCAAAATGCATACTTACCCAGTCTTTCGTTAAGCTTAAAACCAAAACTTTTAGGAAACCAATAAGTTAGGCCCGCAAAATAACCAAATACTACGCCACCTATGATCATGGTATGAAAATGAGCCACTAAGAAAAGACTATTATGAACCTGGAAATCTATAGCCGGGACACCCATAAGTACACCAGCTACACCGCCAATCGTAAAGGTCACTATGAAACCCATGAACCAGAGCATAGGCGTTTTAAAGCGGATCCGCCCACGGTACATAGTAAACAGCCAGTTAAATACTTTAACTCCCGTTGGTACGGCAATAATCATAGTCATGATCCCAAAAAAGGCATTTACATCAGCCCCGGCGCCCATGGTAAAGAAGTGGTGCAACCAGACACTAAAAGATAAAAAGGTTATAGCCCAAATTGCCCAGACCATAGACCTGTATCCAAATAAACGCTTTTGGGAGAAAGTGGCCACGATCTCAGAAAAAACACCAAATGCCGGAAGGATCAGAATGTAAACCTCTGGGTGACCCCAGGCCCAAATTAGATTGACATACATCATGGCATTGCCGCCACCGCCGGCAGTGAAGAAATGCATTCCTAGAGACCGATCAAGAAACAATAGAGCCAAAGTGACGGTTAGAACTGGAAAGGCAAAAATAACCAAAACCATACTTCCAAAAACACTCCAGACAAACATCGGCATTTTCATCAGCGTCATTCCCTTACAACGCAACTTTAAAATGGTTACCAAAAAGTTAATCCCCGAAAGTAAACTGCCGATTCCGGTAATCTGGACGCTCCATATCCAATAATCAACACCGACACCGGGGCTGTACCTGAGCTCCGATAGTGGGGGATAGGCCAACCACCCAGCAGTTGAGAAGTCGCCTATGGCCAGCGATATATTAATCAGTGCCGCTCCAGCTGCAAAGAGCCAAAAGCTGGTCGCATTCAAAAAGGGAAAAGCCACATCGCGGGCACCAATCTGAAGGGGCAAGACCAAATTGATTAAGCCAAACATCAGGCCCATGGCCGCAAATAAAATCATTATTGTTCCGTGTGCCGAAAAGACTTGCTGGAACTGATTAGATGACAGAAGACCATGTGCCGCCCCGACAGACGTGGCCTGCTGAGCTCGCATCATTAAAGCATCAGCTCCACCTCTAAGCAGCATCAATACGGCCACCACAATGTACATCACACCTATCTTCTTAGGATCAAGCGAGGTTAACCAATTTTTCCAAAGCCAGCGCCAACGCTTAAAGTAAAACATCAGTCCTACGACCAAAATTATTCCTAAACTCATCATAATGACACCAACGCTCGTAACCAGATTGTGTTGCAGAGCTTGCAAAGTTAATCTTCCAAGTAGGCCGCCGAAATAATTCATGGCGTTGTTGCTCCTAATGTTGACTGATTATAGCTAGAGCTGCTGGCCTGGGCCCCCATAGGCATCATAAATTTCATGATAATAGAGTTATACAAGTCAGGCTCAGTTGAAGAGAAATAGGTTAGCGGGCTATTTTGACTGGGCTTGGATAGTTGGTTATAAGTATCTAAGTTGAGTCTTTTCGAAGACCGTTTAACAGATACTATCCAACTGTTGAAATCAGTCGGTGAGCTAGCGCGAGCCGTAAAGCTCATACCCGAAAACCCTTGACCGCTTATGTTGGCTGATAAGCCACGAAAATTACCAGTTTTAGTAGCCATCAAATGAAGCTGAGTGGACATTCCCGGCATGGCATATATTTGGCCGCCGAGCTGCGGAATCCAGAATGAATTCATTGGTGCATCAGCCGTAATCATCAAATTTAGTGGAGTATTGACCGGAAATTGTACAAAATTTAGGCTGGCAATATTTTGTTTTGGATAGATAAACAACCACTTCCAATCTAGGGCTACGACCTGAATGGTGATTGGAGCTGTTTGGCTAACAAGAGGCTTAAATGGATCGAGCTGATGGCTGCTATTCCAGGCTATAAACGAAAGAATGACGATCAAAATACCTGGGATAAGCCACCAAACGGCCTCAGCTGCTAGGTTGTGATCAAGTTCCGGACTATATTTAGCCCCTTTATTATCCTCCCTATATTTCCAGGCAAAAATAAATAATAGGCTAAATACCGGGATGACAACGACCAGCGACAAAAGTAAACCAATAATGATTAGCCTTCGTTCACTTTCAGCGATTGGACCCTGAGGATTAAGAACGGCAATATTGGCCTGACGCAATGAGAGGCTTGCCACCAGCAAAATAGCTACCAGCAGAACTACCACTAAGATTACTTTATATTTTTTGTTCATCTTCATGATGTGCCGAACACCATACAGTCACCACCTATTATCTTATCTAGGGCTAATTGTTAACAATCTTTACCTGCTAAGGTTGTCGCAATGACCATGCCTCAGGAATAACAATCAGATTGCTTTTACTATAGCACCTCGGCCAACAAATTACTCGAAAAAACGACTCGTGCTCAACTTAAAAATGATCCCGAATATGTGAAAAACTATAGTCCCAGTCAGCGGTCGCTTTTTTATGCGGATTAAAGATGTTGTCCGGATCGAGAATCTTTTTGGCTTGCTTAAAAAGGGTTAGCACTTGTGGGCCATACATTTGTTCAAGCCAAGGTCCACGTACTAATCCATCATTGTGCTCACCGGATAACGAGCCATGGTAGTGAAGCACCAGTTGGTTAACCTCTTTCATTGCCGGTAGCAGCTTCGCCCGCTCGCTCTTCAGCTCCAATTTCATCAAAGGAATAATATGAAAATTACCGTCACCCATATGTCCAGCAATGGTCGCTAGCAGATTGTATTTTTTTATTATCTGGCGAAGTTGGGGCAGAAAATCAACAAGGTATGGTGGATTGACAACCAGATCATCAATGAAGGGTGCCGTGTGCTTGTCTTTTACCTTTTGGCGCAGGAGATTAAAACTCTGGCGGCGCATGATCCAGAATTTCTCGCTTTTCAGCTCGGTAGCATCTTCTTCAAAGCCATTAATTTCATAGTAGGCTCGTTTGATACCAAGCTCGCTGTGCAAGGCTCGTATTTTTTGACGCACTTCATCTTCGGTCTGACCATCAAACTCAACCATCAAGACTAATTTAGGAATACCCTTGAGCAGCTGAAAGCCATCTGGCAATAAACCAATTAGTAATTTAAAAAAACCTCTCCACCCTAGCATCTTGGCAAAATAGGGCATGAACTTAATGGACAACCAAAGGGTTGCATCATCAAAACTCTCAAAGGTGGCTGGGGAGTGCTTGAGAACAACGTTAATCAACTCACCTAGGCGATCTAAATCTTTGAGGAACATAACAAGTAACCCTGAATGCGGTCTAGCGGCAATGAGCCTAAAACGAATATCGGTTGTTAGACCAAGTGTCCCCTGAGCGCCAACAATTAATTTGGTCAAGTCAAAAATCTGCTGCGAGCGGTCCCAAACATCCCAAAGGTTATAACCGGTTGAATTTTTACTTACCTTAGGTTTGGCAGTCTGCAGAAGATCATAGTTGTTGTCTATAAGCTTAAAGATGGCATTATAGACCTGCCCTTCAAAGTCGGTTTGGGCCATCTTACTATCAAGTTCGGCTTTTGTAAGAGGCTCAACCACTCTCTCAACTCCGTCCGCGAAAACAAATTTAAGTTGACTGACAAAGTTTTCAGTCTTACCAAACTCAAGCGATTTTTCGCCACCCGAGTTGTTGTTGACCATTCCGCCAATGGTACAAATATCTCTTGATGCTGGATAAGAAGGCATTAGCGACCCATGCAACAAACTACGCTTTTCGAAATCCCGATAATAGACCCCTGGCTGGGCTTGAGCCGCGGTGCGAGTGACTTCTAAGATCTGATTAAAATGCTTACTAAAATCAACAATTATCGAGTCATTGATTGCTCCGCCTGACATATCGGTCCCGGCTGAACGAGCAGTAATAGATAAATTGGGTATCTGTTTCTTCAGTTTGCTAACGGTTTTAACAATTAGACTCAGATCATCTGTGTCAAACGGAAAAAGTACTAGTTGTGGTCTAACTTCAAATAATGAGGCATCATGACTATAAGCTTCGAGGGTCGTTGTTGAATTATCAACCTCGCCCTTAAAACCAGCCGTTTTAAGTTTTTGGATAACTGCTTCCATGTTTGCTATAAGCTTAACCGTAACTGACGGCTGATTGCAACCATACCTCTTATGTTAAACTATAAACGACATGTCAAAAGAAAATGTGCTGATTGTTGGTGGTGGTTTTGGGGGTGTAAAGGTCGCTCTTGAGCTTGCCAACGACCACCGTTTTTCAGTCAAACTTCTGTCCGAACGACCAGACTTTCGTTATTATCCTACGCTCTACCGAACAGCCACCGGCGGTCGACGAGCCAACTCCAGTATTTCATTGACCAGTATTTTTAAAGATCGCTCGGTTGAGCTTATCCAGGCCAGGGCAGTCAGCTTAGACCGCAAAGCAAAAACAATTACTACCGAAGATGGTCAGATCTTGAGTTATCAAACTCTGGTTCTGGCACTAGGAGTTGTGACTAATTATTTTAATATTAAGGGATTAAAACAATACGCTTTCGGCATTAAGTCTTTAGAAGACGCCGAAAAACTAAAGCATCACTTACATCAACAACTGATTGACGATCACCAACCCGATCTAAACTATGTCATTGTAGGCGGCGGGCCAACAGGTATAGAACTAGCTGGAGCGCTAACTCATTATCTTAATTATCTGATGCAAGTTCATGGCTCACCAAAAAAAGAGGTTCATATTGATCTGGTTGAAGCTGAGAGCAGAATACTGCCTAATCTACCTCGTGACGCCTCGCGCATCGTAAAACGCCAACTAAGACGGCTGGGCGTTCAGCTTTTTATAGGAAAGCCAGTTGTCGGCGAGACATCAGACGAGCTAATAGTCGGCACCAAACCTATTAAAAGCCATACCGTAATCTGGACTGCCGGAGTGACTAATAATCCATTTTTCAAGCAAAATTCTTTTTTAATTACCGCTCATGGAAAAGTAGCCACTGATATATATTTACAAGCCGAGGACAATATTTTCGTACTTGGAGACAATGCTAATACGCCCTACAGCGGACAAGCCCAAACTGCAATAGCTGACGGTCAATTCGTAGCCACTAACTTGAGACGTCGGGCTAGTAACAAAAAATTCAAAAGTTACGTCGCGAAACCTCCGATCACAGTTATTCCGGTTGGCCAAAAATGGGCAGCAGTTATTTGGGGCAAGCTCAGAATTTACGGTTGTTTGGGTTGGATGCTCCGTGAATTTGCCGACCTAATTGGTTTCCACGACTACGAACCATGGCACAAAGCAACCGAACAATGGTTCACCGAATTTGGCAGCGAAAATCGTTGTTTAGTCTGCGCTCTAAGCGAGTCACGATAGCTATTCCGGACTAAGAAGCGATAGAATATAGCCTATGGAGGAATTCCAAAAGGCATATAGGGAGCTAAACACTGCTCAACGCAGAGCGGTTGATAGACTCGATGGCCCGGTCCTGGTGATCGCCGGCCCAGGCACTGGTAAAACTCAGCTTTTAACCACCCGCATAGCCAATATACTAATTCGAACTGATAGCTTACCACAAAACATACTCTGTTTAACGTTCACTGATTCGGCAGCTCAAACCATGCGCCAACGACTGACTAAGATTATCGGTAAAGCAGCTTATGACGTTACTATTAGCACCTATCATGCTTTTGGCAGCGAGCTTATTCGGCGCTATCCGGAATACTTTAACGCCACTTACGATCTTCAACCAGTAGACGAGTTAACTCTAGACACTATATACCGACAGGTTTTAGATAAGCTGCCCTACGCTAACCCCCTAAAGCACGATATTTATCTGCGAGACATTAAAACTCTGGTCAGCGACTTTAAAAGAGCCTTATTGACACCCGATGCCCTCCGGGCTGGCTTATTAGAGAACGAGAAATTCGTCCAAGAAGCCTCACAACTAAGTCGTCAGCTACTTAGTGGTCTTATAAAGATCGACAAAAAATCAATTCTTCGCTTCGAGGAACTATTAAGCCAACTGCCTCTTGCCAAAGGAGGTTCAGCAGTTAGCAGCCTGATGCCACTTGACGCTCTATGTTACGAGCAATTAGCTGAAGCCTTAGAGACAGTTCACTCCTCAGGCAAAACAAGTGCACTGACCGCCTGGAAAAACAAATGGTTACTTAAAGATGAGCATAATCAGTTTGTAGTGATCGGGCAACAACAAATCCTTAAATTACGAGCTGCTGCCGACATTTATGAAGATTATTTGGAGCAACTCAAAAAACATCAACTTTACGACTATGACGACATGATCCTCCAAGCAATCCAGGCCTTAACCTCTAACCCAGAGCTGCGCTTTAGCCTTCAAGAACGCTATCAGTATATTCTGCTTGATGAATTTCAGGATACCAACCAGGCTCAAGCCCACCTGGTGGAACTTTTGGCCGACAACCCGATTAACGAAGACCGACCAAATGTTCTGGCAGTTGGTGATGATGATCAAGCAATTTACGCCTTTCAAGGAGCCAACTACTCGCACATGTTAAGCTTCGACCAAAAATACGCTCAGGTGTTAGTTGTGCCTTTGACCCAGAACTATCGTTCCAGCCCCGATATAATAGAACTTGCATCAGCCATCAGCAGCCAGATAGAACAGCGCCTGCAACACAGTTTCCCGGAAATTGACAAAACTATGATAGCCTCTGGGCCAAATATGTCAACGGCTGCAGAGATTGAACGCCATCAGTTTATTAGCGACCTGTCTCAGAATAGCTGGGTAGCCAAGCAAATCAAAAAATTAATCGAGCAGGGCCTTCCGGCAAAAGAAATAGCTATTTTGGCTCCCAAACATGCATATCTGGAAGCCTTGGTCCCGTTTTTACATAACCAAAAGCTACCCATTCGCTATGAAAAAAGTGAGAATGTACTCCAAGATCAATCAGTAATCGAGCTGGCAACGATGAGTCGATTAGTCATCGCCCTTAACAAAGGCCAAACTGGGGTCAGTGACAATTTATGGCCGCAGGTACTTAGCTTTCGCTTTTGGAACCTGCCAACAAGCTTAATTTGGGACCTCTCCTGGCAGGCTAATGAAAACTCAAAGTCCTGGACCGATGTCTTAATGGCTAGCCCTAGGACCAGACAGATAGCCCTATTTGTTATCCATCTTGGGCTAATATCTGGCAACGAAAGTTTGGAAGTAATGCTCGATAAGTTGATTGGTGTTTCAACGGTTGAGCTAGGAGAGAAGGGGACTGGCGAATACCGATCGCCGTTTTATGATCATTACTTTGGGTCCCTAAAAACCGAACGACAGGACAGTCAAAGCTTTTGGCAACTACTGTCCAATCTGACGGTACTACGGCAAAAGCTGCGTGACTACCGAGCCGATGACTTAAAACCACTTAGCCTTAACGATTTCCTGACCTTCATTGAATCGAGCCAAGCTGCTGGCATTAAAATACTCAGCACAAACCCCTATCAGGAAGCAACTGACGCCGTTGAGCTAATGACAGTCTATAAAGCCAAGGGGAAGGAGTTTCAGGCAGTATTTATAGTGGCCGCTATAGACGAAGTCTGGGGTAGCAAAGCAAAATCTCAGGGATACCGAATCGCTTTGCCTGAAAACCTAGGCTTTATCCGCTATGACGGAACAACCGAAGATGAACGCTTAAGACTACTCTATGTGGCCCTGACTAGAGCCCGAACCAAACTCTATATAACTAGCTACAGCAATACCTTTAGCGGCAAACTGACTACCAGTCTTAAGTACTTAAATGAACAAACCAACAGCAAAGACCAGATTATTAGCCCTCTTTTGCCGACCAAAAGACAACTGGTGATGATAGAGCAGTTAGCTACGCCCCAGCTGGCTGACTTAACGCTTTATTGGCAACAACGTCATTACAAAGCAATTGAACAGCCCAAGCTCAAGGCTCTTTTGGCTCATCGGTTAGAGCATTTCCAACTGAGCCCAACTCAATTAAATTGCTTCTGTGACACCTCAAACGATGGTCCAACAACCTTTTTCATTCAATATTTGCTACGCTTTCCGACAGCTCCAAGTATCAGCGGTCAATACGGTAATGCAATTCACGAAACACTGGATTGGATCTTGCGCTATTATAAAGAGCACTCTAAATTACCCCTGACTACTATGGCAATTGCCAAATTTAGCCACCGTCTTAAGCTAAAACGGCTCTCAGAAGTCGACCAAAGACAACTGCTTGATCGAGGCAAAGCTTGTTTAAAAGCTTACCTTACCCAACGCGCCAACAGCATTCACCCTGCCGATTACAGTGAATACAGTTTTAGGAATGAGGGTGTCTTTGTCGGCCAGGCTCATTTAAACGGAAAAATTGATCGGCTCATTATTGACAAAAAAAATAAAAAAATCTCGATCGTTGACTTTAAAACCGGCCGAAGCTACAGTCATTGGACCAAAGATATCAAAATGCATTCTTTTCAACAGCAACTCTACTTTTACAAACTACTGGTTGAACGTTCACATAGCTTCAGAGGTTACAGCGTTGACGATGCCTATATTGAATTCGTTGAACCAGATGAAAACGGCCATATCAATGAGCTTCATCTTAAGTTTGAGACGCAAACATCAAAACGCCTAGAGCAGTTAATTGAAGTAGTTTGGCAACATATTAAGGAGCTTGATCTACCAGATGTTTCCAGCTACTCCAAAGACATTAAAGGCATAGATGCTTTTCAAAGCGATTTAATTGAAAAGACAGCTCAATAACTAAAGGAACCGCTCTTTTTTATAAAAAGCGGTTCCTTCTACTCATTAAGAGGGCAGAGACTAAAAAACAATTTTAGCGTTTGCGACGAGTCGTAGCTTTCTTGCGAGTAGTTCGAGCCTTGGGTGTAGCCACTTTGGCTACCGCTAGTGCCGCCTTGGGGGCAAATAGCAGCCCGAATAGATTAACACCAACGATTGCGCCCAGAACCGGGCCCAGAACATAGGTGCCCCAACCCATTGAACCCCAAAGAGTCCATGCTCGAGTACCAAGAGCAACAGCCGGGTTGATGATCCCAATGCCAGCTACCGAGGCAAGAATGATGCCCAGTGCGTAAGCTATACCAATAACTGCTGCCGAGTTACCAACACTATAACGGCGATAGGCAACCGCTGCCCAAGCCAAGGCCAGAACAAATGTACCAACCGCTTCGGCAAGCATAACCCTACCAGTATAGTGGCTGCCAATTGCTTGAAACCCAGTCGGGAGATTGGCAAAATAGACATACAGATAATAGGCAGCCCAAGCTCCTAAGAGCTGCATAACGATATAAAGTGCACCGGTCAAAGTGTTGACTTTACGAGCCGTCCAGAGTGCTAATGTGACTGCTGGATTCAAATGTGCTCCCGAATTTTCGCTTACCACAAAGTAAGCGACTAGCGCAGTTAAACCAGCGGCCAAAGCAATAAAGTAAGGCACGCCGATCGTTGAACGCTGAACACTCAAGAATACGAGTGTCAGTATTCCAGTACCAAGAAACTCAGCCACCAACATGGCTATCTTCCGTCTTCCAAACATTTTGGAACCTCCACTTAACTATTATTATTTTAAGCGTACAGTTAGTTTTGTCTTTTGTCAAAACCAATTAAAAGTAGCATTTGACATAATGATCCATGAAGCCGCTGACAGCAGAGCATAAACGCTCTGCATCGCTCGGGTTCGCTCCAAAGATAAAGCACAAGATAAAAAGAAACTCAGAGTAGCAAAAGAGAAGCTAGACAATTTCCACTGCTGGGCAGACACGGAGTTCACGATAGTCGTAGTCCGGGCTACACAAACAGCGGTCCAACTGGCCCCTGACGACGTGACGAAGCGGCACGTAGCCGGCCATGGTTAATGGTTCGCTAGTAAGCATAGTAAGGGTCGGTAAGTCACCAGTTTCTTGACTCAGCTTTTTGCTGTCCGGTAGAATCATTCTGCGGCTTCTGGCTTCTTCTATTTTGGCAACATATACTGCGTTGGTCATACCGCTACGGGTGTCGTATTTGACTCCGTTAACTTCAATTTGGAATAAGGCATCGTTTTTCTTACTCATGACGGATTCGTAGCTTCTGGCAGGATCATTGTCCTTCTTTGGGTCGCCGATATCGATTCCGAAACCGGTATGAATTAGGGTAAACTTGGGCTGGCCGTCGACTTCAGTCATTACCACCCTGAGATCGCCCTTGATAACACCATACTGCTCAAACTGTTTGTATATAGCATTGCTTAGTTCAGCAGCTTTAGTTTTCTGCTCCGGGCTCATGGCGTTCCAGACGTGCTCAGCAGCAAAAGATTCTTTTGACTCTGGCTTAGTTGCTTCAAAAACTGACCGAGGTGGCATAAGTGTACTTACGGCAGAATTGTATGAATTAAATTCTTGATCGAGAGCATCAAAGTCTGTCCGTGCCTCATATATAAGTGTCTCGAATTCAAGTGCTTCGTATTCTTTAAGCCTACAGGCAGTTGCAAGTACTATAGCAGCAGCGTGTCTCTCATCAAAAGTATTGTTCGCTCTATAAGCCAGTTCTTGCGCGTCAGTATAGTCAGCTTGCTGTTCTGGAGTAAGTCGTTCGGTCATGGCATGCATTTTGTTATATATTGTCTAATATGTCAAAAATTCCAGAGAATGTTAGGCTTGAGTTAACAACAAAAATCACCTCAAAACAATAATCTTTGCTAGTATAGAAACAGTTTAATAGGAGCAACAAATGTTTAAAGATTTCAAGAAGTTTATTCTACGTGGTAATGTGGTTGATCTTGCAGTGGCCGTAGTTATCGGAGCTGCCTTTAACGGCATTATCAACTCTATGGTTAAGGACTTGATCACGCCGCTAGTTGGAGCTGTTTACAAACAGAAGCAACTGGCTGATGCACATTTCAGCTTCAGAGGCAGTCAGTTTTTGTATGGCGACCTGATAAACGCCATCATCTCATTTCTAATCATTGCTCTTGTCGTATTTTTCCTAGTTGTTCAACCAATTAACAAACTAATAGCTCTATCCAACCGTGACAAAGGCACAGACGAGCCAACAACCAAAAAATGTGCGGAGTGCTTAAGTGTTGTCCCTAAAGCCGCCAGCCGTTGCGCTTTCTGTACAATTAGGCTTAAAGCCTAACAAAAATTAGTGTCGTTGGTGACGTCTTTTAAGTCCAGCGACCTGCAAACGTACTGCGCTACGGTCAATTAAAGTTTGGGCGTGTTCCAGACTAACTTGATCCTTGGCTTCGGCTTTAATCTTTTGGGCTCTTTCAAGTGCTGCCTGAGCTTCGGCTTGGCTAATCTCGTCAGCAGCATCAGCTTCATCAACAATTACCATTAGAGTATTGCCAGCAACTTCAATAACCCCGCCATGTGTCGCGTAATGTTCCATCTCACGGTCTGGATCATGTTGCTGCCGCCGAACACTTATGACTCCGTTGGTAGCGACACTAATCAGCGGCATATGGTCCTCGAGTACTCCAATCTGGCCGTCCATTGTCGGCAGAATCACTTCATAGACATCGTCGTCAAACTTGGTGCCAGATAAAGTTACCAGTCGCAAGTGGAGCATCTCTACTTCTCGTCTTTTGTTTCGCTAATATCGCCCTTCATGTAGAAAGCCTGTTCACTTTTTGCATCATGTTTACCATCCAAAATCTGCCGAAAACCATCAATTGTGTCTTTAAGGGCCACGTATTTGCCCCCGATACCGGTAAAAGCTTCAGCTACAAAGAAAGGTTGCGTCAAGAAACGTTGTATCCGCCTGGCTCGGGCAACAGTTTGTTTGTCATCGTCACTTAGCTCCTCCATGCCCAAAATGGCGATAATATCTTGTAGGTCTTTGTAGCGCTGCAAAACGCGCTGTACCTCTCTGGCCACTTCATAGTGCTCAACGCCAACAATTTCTGGGTCAAGAATAGTACTATTACTATCTAGCGGATCGACTGCTGGATAGAGACCCAGCTCAGTCAGAGCCCGGCTCAGAACAATTGTACTGTCAAGATGCGCAAAAGTGGTCGCTGGGGCAGGGTCGGTAAGGTCGTCAGCCGGAACGTAAACAGCTTGGACAGAAGTAATTGAACCGTTTCGAGTACTGGTAATCCGCTCCTGCAAAGCACCCATTTCTTGTTGGAGGTTCGGTTGGTAGCCAACTGCTGACGGTAAACGACCGAGCAAAGCTGAGACTTCCGATCCAGCTTGAGTAAAACGAAAAATGTTATCGATGAACAACAGTACATCGCTGCCTTTATCGCGGAAACCCTCGGCAATTGTTAGACCCGATAGGCCGACTCGTAAACGGGCACCTGGCGGTTCGTTCATTTGCCCAAAGACAAGCGAAGTATTTTTAATAACGCCCGATTCTTCCATCTCATGATATAAGTCATTACCTTCACGAGTACGCTCTCCAACACCGGCAAAGACCGAATAACCACTATGAAACTTAGCAATATTATTAATCAATTCCTGAATCAAGACGGTCTTACCAACACCGGCACCACCAAATAGACCAACTTTACCTCCCTTTGTGATAGGCGAAATTAGGTCAATAACCTTAATTCCGGTTTCCAGAATTTCAACCTGGCCCGTTTGGTCAATCAGTGGTGGGGGAGTTTTATGAATTGGAGCCGTCTCTTTAAAGGTACCTCCTTTGGAATCAATTGGTTGTCCAATAACGTTGAACATCCTGCCTAAAGTAGCTTTGCCCACTGGTACCGAAATAGCTGATCCGGTATCAATTACTGATGCACCTCTTTCAAGCCCATCAGTTGAGCCTAAGGCAATAGCTCTTAAGCTCGTTTCGCTCAAATGCTGAGCTACTTCCAGGATCAAGAGTTGACCATCCAACTGAACCTCGAGGGCATTAAAAATACTCGGCAAATTGTGGCCTTCAAATTCGACGTCAACCACCACCCCAACAATCTGGGTAATAGTACCTTGATTTGTTTTGGTTGCAATGGCCATTTTTAGGTATCTCCTTTTTCAACTTTAAACTCAGGATCAGCTCTCAGGATAATTGACTGATCGGCCTGGGTACTATATACCAAACCAGGGACACCGAGAACCGCAAAAATCTTATCTAGCGTAGCCTCCGATGCGGCTCGAGCAACTTCCTGGCAAATCACCCTTTCAGTGCGCGGT
The DNA here is from genome assembly GCA_035534895.1 of Candidatus Dormiibacterota bacterium. Taxonomy (GTDB): domain Bacteria; phylum Patescibacteriota; class Saccharimonadia; order Saccharimonadales; family UBA4665; genus DATLRC01. The sequence goes on along the minus strand of DATLRC010000012.1, from coordinate 25,032 downwards.
CTCCTATCTGCCAAGCAATTTTCTGCCACTATGGCAGCAATATCATTGACCATTTGCTGTCGTCGTTCATGGTCAGACAGCTTATCATAAACTAAACTGCCTGGTATTTCTGAGCCATCAGCCACATTTTCAATTATTGGCCCCTCAACCAGTCGCAAGTTTGCTAGTTGGCTCATTTCATGGCCTCCGCTCCGCCAGTAATCTCAGCTAGTTCTTGAGTAATAGCTCCTTGGCGGGCAGTATTGTATTCCAGAGTATAGTCGTCAATAAGCTCATTGGCATTATCGGTAGCACTCTTCATAGCCAAAGTCCGCATTGAGTGCTCACTGGCCAGGCTCTCGAGCAAAGCCTGCCATATCTGTACCTCGATCAGGCTGGTAGCAACTTGATTGATAACCGTCTCGACATCTGGCTCAAAGTTCATGACCACAAACTTGTTGGCTGCATCTGTTTCCTCTAGCTTAGCGGGTAGTAGCGGCAAACTGATTGTTTGCTGGCTGATGCTGGAGCGAAAAACAGTGTAGAGAACTAAAATCTCGTCAATAGATTCGTCTTTGTAACGGCCAATCAAAGTATTCAAAATCGGCCGGATGTCATTGGCCGTTGGATGATCTCCAAATGCAGGGTAAACAGCAACTAACTCAAGGCCGGCAATACGGCGAGAAAATTGAGCCGCCTTATTGCCAATAGTGATAACGTGACTTTTAACTGATTGAGTCCGATCGTCTTGGATATGATGACTTAACAGTCTTAAAACATTAGAGTTATATGCTCCGGCCAAACCACTGTTACTAGTAATTACCACATACAGTCGGTTTTTAACATTTCGTCGTCTAAAGAGAGGTTGTCTCTCAACTTCCTGTATCTGATTCAATCTCGATAATAGACCGTAGGCTGCTTGCCGATAATCACGGCTTTGAGTAGCCTGCTCCTGAGCCCGGCGCAGTTTACTGGCACTGACCAATTCCATAGCCTTAGTGATCTGCCTGGTGCTGCGGATTGACGATATGCGCCTTTTTAGGGTAATTGTACTTGCCAAAGTTGGTCCTTATGGTTTCTGGTTAGTTTGGTGAATATTTTCAGGTACGACTTGGTAGCCAGTAGCTATATTTTTAGCCACCGCAAGCACCGTCTCAGCCTGGCTATCAGTTGGTTTATCGCCGCTGTTAAGTACTTCAACTAGCTTACTGTGCTTTGTTTTTAGCTCACGAAAAAGTGTTTCTTCGGCCACTTTAATCTTTTCCAGCGGTACTTTGTCGAAAGCTCCTTTAGTTGCCGCCAAAAGAGTGGCGTACATTTGCCAAACTGAATAGGGACTAAATTGGGGCTGTTTGAGTAGTTCTGTTAAGCGCTGACCGCGTTCAATCCGCTGACGGGTATCAGCATCAAGATCAGTTGAAAATTGACTAAAGGCTGCCAGCTCACGAAATTGGGCCAGATCCAGACGCAACCCCCCGGCAACACTTTTAACCGCCTTAGTCTGGGCGGCACCGCCAACACGAGAAACACTCAGACCGACCGATATAGCTGGCCTAATCCCTTGATAGAACAAATTGGTCTCCATAAAAATCTGGCCATCAGTGATTGAAATAACATTGGTTGGTATATAGGCGCTAATATCGCCAGCCTGGGTCTCGATAATCGGTAGGGCAGTTAAGCTGCCACCACCAAGTTTGTCATTGAGCTTAGCGGCCCGTTCCAACAAGCGTGAATGTAAATAAAAAACATCGCCCGGGTATGCTTCACGACCAGGAGGGCGGCGAAGCAACAGCGACATCTGGCGGTAAGCCACGGCGTGCTTGGTTAGATCGTCATAGATAATCAAAGCATGTCCTTTGTTATCGCGGAAGTATTCACCCATTGCCGCTCCGGCGTAAGGCGCCAGATAGAGTAGCGCGGCTGGGTCGGCTGGTGAAGTAGCCACAATAATCGTTTGATCCATAACCCCTTCACGCTTTAAGCGATCAACCAGACGAGCTATTTTGCTCAACTTCTGCCCAATAGCCACATAAACATTAATCACTCCCGTCTTTTGCCGAGATTGGTTAATCATCGTGTCAACGGCAATGGCTGTCTTACCGGTTTGTCGGTCACCAATAATTAGTTCACGCTGGCCACGACCAATCGGTACCATGGCATCAATGGCCGTCAGCCCAGTCATCAGTGGTTGATGAACACTCTTCCGATCGAGTACACCAGGCGCGGGACGCTCAACGCGGGCTCTTAATTTGGCTTTAATTGGCTCACCGCCGTCAATTGGGTTGCCAAGCGGATCGACTACCCGCCCGACCATTTCCGGACCGACAGGTACCTCGAGCACTTTACCAGATAAGCGCACCTTGGCTCCGGCTTTGACCGTAATATCTTCACCGAGCAGGACAGCACCGATCTCATCCTCACCCAGATTAAGAGCAAAGGCGGTTACCTTTTGTCCGTCAGTCCCGTCGATCTCCAGCATTTCACTGTAGCCACAACTGCGAAGCCCGTAAACCCAGGCGATTCCATCACCAATACGCGTCACAATACCGATTGATTCAATCTCCGGTCTAGTTTTAAGTTCAGCAATTGCACCTCGGATGTCGTTCGAAAGTTCTTTAATAGATAATTCTGCCACGTCGATGATTAATCCTTCCCGCTGGTAGTTAGTTGTTTAAATCGATTCAACTTCGATCGAATACTAAGATCCAATTGTCGGTTGGCGAATTCGATCTTGACGCCGCCGATCATATTTTTATCAATTGACTGATCGATAATAAGCTGTTTAGTGCCAGGCAGTTGGTTACTGACCTGAGCGCTAATCTCTGACTGAGCTTGTTCATCCAAAGGAAAGGCACTGACCGCCGAAACCTCAACAATGCCGTGTTGGCTTCGATATTCCATAACATCTCTGATTAGTGAATCAAGCTCCGCTGTCCGACCTTCGCTCAGCAGATAGGCCGCCACTTCATGAGCCAAAGCCTTTCGATCAACCTTAATCAGCGAACGTTGGCCTAAAATAGCTGCTAGTTGGTGACGAGCTAGCTTCATGCTCGAGCCTGTTCTTTTAAGAATTTATTAATTAACTGGCTGTCCTTGGTCTGATCTACTTTTTGCTCAATAATTGCTTCAGTTGCTTCTGAGACCAGTTCGACAAGTTCTTTTTCCAACTGCCGGCGAACTCTTAAACTATCTTGTTTAATTTGCTGACCAGCTTGAGCAACAATGTTGTCCGCTTTGGCCCTGGCAGATTCTTCGGCTTCTAAGGCAACACTACGGGCAGCGGATTGTGCTTCAGCTATTACAGCGTCGGCCTTCAACCGGGCATCTGCTAATGCCTGACTAACTTTTTGATCAAGCTCGGACTTCTCTTTAGCCATTTGTTCGCCTAGTTTTACACCTCGCTCAATAGTTTGGCGACGCTGCTCTAAAACATCTAAAATCGGCTTAAATGCATAGCGCTTCAGGACTAGAAATACAATCACAAAAGTAACTAGCTGGATTAGAAAAGCTTTAGGGTCAAGGCCAAGCGCCCCGAGGCCTGAAGATGATTGTCCAAAAAAAGTTAGCTGATGCAACATTAGTCTTACAAACTGATCCTATTTGACAATAAATATTGAAGCGAAGGCTAGCAGGAAAATGAGCTCGACTATACCAACGAAGACCAATGCCTGACCCAGAAAGCGTGAAGCTTCAGGATTTCGACCAACCGCCTGGAGATAACTACCACCGATCAGACCGATACCAATACCTGGGCCAATAAAGCCGCCGCCGATCATTAAACCTTTTCCGATAATTGCTGTGTTAATTGCGTCTGCAAGTAAGATCATAATATTACTTTCACCTCTTTAAATTAGTAAATTTAAGCGATCCACAATAAAATCAACCACTCAAGCTTTCTTTAGGTCTTAGGCTTATTTTGTCAGCAACGTCTTCTTCGGTCAAGTGCTGATCCTCAGATTCGCTAGCATTATTAACGGCAATAGCTAGATACATGACGCTTAAAATGACAAAAATATAAGCCTGCAAAGCACCGACAAAAATCTCTATTATGGTGAATGGAGCAGCTGTTATCGGGGCAGCAACATGACCTAAGTAGGAGAAAACGGCAATGATAATTTCGCCGATAGTTATGTTTAAAAAGAGTCGCAGTGACAAGCTTAGGACACGTGTCAGATCAGTCATCATCTCTAGCAGCCCAAGAATAAGATACAGCGGATTAAGCGGACTGCCAATAAAGAAATGACTCAGATATTTGATTATGCCACCTGACTCCCGGATAGAAGCCGTATAAACCACAGCCATTGTCACAATAGCCGCCGCCAGCGTACCATTAAGGTCTGCAGTAAATGGTCTGACCAGCGGGATGCTGCCAACATGTAAGGCCTCGCCGACACCCGGTATAAGTCCCAGCCAATTATTAAACAGCAAAAAGAAAAAGAGAGTCACGAAAAAGGCAACGTATTTGCGAGCTCGTTTCTTGTCCTCAAAACTACCTTCAACCAAATTAATAATAAACTCGGCTGCCGCTTCAATGTACTGGACTAAGCCTCGACGAGGCTTGATGCTTATTTTCCTGGCTACCCAGACTAAAATAACTATAAGTATCACCGAACAGAGCCAGCCGTAAAGGATTGAGTTAGTGATTGTCAAGCCGCCAAACTGAAACACCCCACCAGGTGAAATGTGAACCACCGGACCAGCGTCACCAAACATCCATAGACGACTAATCATCAATTTTTAACCTTTTTAGGACTAGGCTGCCGGACACTCAAACTAAGTTGTCGCTTAAAAAGCAGGCCGGACATAATTATGGCCAATCCAAGGCCAGCCAGTAACCCAAATGAGCCAAATTTAAAGTGTTGACCCAGCTTATATCCACCAATTACTGGTACTAAAACAACTATCGCCAGTTGCCAACTCATGTTCAGGGCACTGTTCATGAATAGCTGACGATCTAAGAAGATACGTTGTTGGATCTTCGACTCCGGCTCATCAACCGATGGCAGGTCATCTTTTTGTTGCTCCATTTAAGAGCCATTATATCAACTATTGTCCCTGTAGGACAACCAAAGTTTTTGCTTTACAAAGTATAGTAGAGCAATGTTATACTAATAGTTAACTATGACTGACTCAAAAGTTACAATTTATAGTGCTACTTGGTGCGCATTTTGTCATGCCGCCAAAGAATATTTAGATAAACTAGGCGTCAAATATAACGATCACGATGTCGACAGCGACCCGGCTGCTGGCACTGAAGCGGTTCAGAAATCTGGTCAGCGAGGCATCCCAGTAATTGATATTGGCGGAGAGATAATTGTTGGTTTCGATCGTCCTCGTATCGACAATGCCCTCAAAACACATCAGTTGGTGTGAGAAAAATTTCCTAGAGTAATTTGCATAAAATCTGGTATAATGTCCCAACTGCTTTAAGAGTAGGCAAGTTTAAGTGGTTGGCACTTTCAATATCAACCACTCGGCCCACTCTATCGAAAGGCCAGTAGTTATGAGTCAAGCAATGCCAAGTTTTGAAATGAACCCGCCTGGTGAGCAATCGCCTGAACCAATTGACGTGCCAAATCCAGCCCTTGCTGAAGTTGAGAAATATCCCGAACCTATCCTCCACCAAGTAACAATATCAACTGCTGAGGGGAAGATGGTACCGATACTGGCCATGTCAGTCACCAGAATCAAGGAGGACTTGCAAGAACTACCGTCTGCCAGTTCTGAGAAAGGTCAATTTGAGCTAGATAAGTTCCGCCCCCATGCCGCACTTGATATCTTCAGCTCTCTGGGCATGATTGATAACGACGAAGCTACACGTCAACAATTTATAAACGATTTTTCAACTGCTGATAGATCAATTCTTGAACCTGATAAGCGTGAAATTGTCGGCGAGTTGATGGAAATCTATAGTTCTCACCCTGTTATGCGGGCGCTAAACATGCATGAGCGAATCAGTCCAACCGAGCGTATCAAGATAAAACGGGTAATGCTATGGCTGATGCACCAAAACCAAATCAGCGGTCAGGTTTAGATATCGTTTTTTGAGCTACTTTCAGTCATACTGTTAAGGAAATGACATTTGAGGATTTTAAGACCAAGCAATCAGTGGTGATTGTTTATACTGGAGACGGCAAAGGCAAGACTTCAGCAGCCTTAGGTCTGATGACCAGAGCCCTGGGCAATCGCTGGAAAGTGGCCTTTATTCAGTTTATTAAATACTGGGGCGTCGGTGAGCATGTTTTTATTCGCGACATCCAATCTATATATAAAGACCAGCTCTACTTTTTTAAAGGCGGCAAAGGCTTCTATAAAGCCGGCGAATTGAGCCCAAAACACATTAGTGAGAGCCAGCACATGAAGGCTGCCCAAACTACCCTTGATGAAGCCTTGAATGCCACCAAGAGTGGTCAATATGACCTAGTCATTTGCGATGAGATCAATAATGCCGTCCATGACGGCTTAATAACGGAGGATAATCTTCAAAATCTGATCAAAAGCCGGTCCCCCAAAACCAGTCTCTGCCTGAGTGGCCGTAATTTTCCAAAAGGTTTACTAAACCAGGTTGACATTGCTACAGATATGACAAAGATCAAACACCACTTCGATCAAAAATTCCTGGCCAACAAAGGTATAGACTTTTGAGACAAATGAAGTTATAATTAGCTTCTTTTATCTTAAAGTCCTTAACCAAGGAAAGATTTATCTGTGGCCGAAAATAGCGGTTTAGACCATATAAGACACGCGTCAGCCCTTGTAAACCCCTACAGCACAAATAGCCGACGTGGGCTAAAAAGATTGCACCAATTTAGGGAGTCTGCTCCATTTGAAGTCAGCCAACTCGAAACATCAAGACTGGGACTAGAAGCTAATAAAGCTCTGGTTCGTTTAGCTCTCGAGCAAAGCGATCTTGTAATTGTAGTCGCCGGCGATGGTACCTTTAACACCGTTGTAAGGACTTTGGTCGAGCTGAAACAAGACGATGACTTACGGCGTAAACCGATTTTAAGTCTTGGCGGCGGAAATGCTGAAGATGGCCATAAAGCCAAACATACATCCTTGCATCGACGACATCCTGACCGCGTTCTGGAAGATGGACGAATCGTTGAAATCTTCCCAATTATCTGCAGAGTAACTAGCGAGGGAAAGACAGCGGAGAAATACCCGGCCGCTTTCTATGCCAGCCTAGGCGCCACCGCTCTTGCTTCAAGTTATAAGTATCTAAACAATCCTAAACACCGAGACAGTTTGTTTGGGCAATCAAAGGTAGGCCGCACATTCAGCGAACCTATAATCGCAGTCCGTGCCCTTTTGGCTTCTCCGCTCAACGAAATAATCCGTGACGGGAAGACGGAATATTTTTACGAAAACATTTTTGCCAATTCGCATATTATGGCTAAATATTTAAAACTCCAGACCCCGCTAACCGAAAGGGGACTACAGAGGGTAACTATCCGTCAAAAAACACTGCGCGAGATTATGCCCGCTTTCGGACTACTGATTGCCAATCATCCTAAAACAACGATTGGTGAAATGATGTTAGCCAATGAGAGCTATAACTTTGTTACCACTCATCCACTATGGGCTCAGTTTGACGGTGAAGCGACAGAATTACCTGCCGACAGCCAAGTCAGTATTTTTGCTGACCAGCAGCCAATTTATGTTGTTACGACTAACCCTAAACTAGTCAATAACTGATTGCTACCGACTTGTTATGAGTGGCTGTTTTTAGCTATCAAAACGTTTGCTAAAATTAAGTTGTGGCAAAACCCGTATTATATATTTTTGTCGGTTACCCAGGGTCGGGTAAGACGACAGTAGCTAAAATTATCGCCGAGATGAGCTCTGCCGAACACCTATGGGCAGACCATGAACGACACAAAATGTTTAATCAACCAACTCATGCTGTCAGTGAAAGCCGACGGTTATATGCCCATCTAAACCAGGTTACAGACCGCTTGTTGAGCCAAGGCCTGAGCGTCATCTTTGACACCAATTTTAACTACTACTCTGATCGACAACACTTAAGACAAATTGCCAAAAAACGACAGGCCAAAACAATATTAATCTGGCTAACTACGCCACTAGCGATAGCCCGAGCCCGAGCCACCGAACACTCCCACAACAAAGAGACTCGCATTTGGGGCAACATGCCACCAGAAGTCTTTGACCGTATGAGCAGCCAGCTCGAACTTCCGAAAAGATACGAAGCAGCAATTCAAATAGACGGCACAAATATCAACCGGGAGAATCTCAAGCAACAACTAGCTCATTTATTGAAAACTGATTAAGCTTGTAGCCTAACCCGAGAAGAGAACTAAGCAATGTTAGTCGTTGGATCAACCCGCGAACTTCCTAAACTGTGCTCCAAAAACCTGGTCACCGAAAAACGTTCACTAAATTTGTCATACCCTTTATAGAGCACTCGTCCGGGCAAGTAAGCAAATAAGCCAAATATAACCACTGGGTACATGTGTAGCCGACAGCTAAGATTATGCTCAGCGTAAGTATAAGGACTCCTCAGCGCATAACGCATAAAGCTCAGAAAATCCATTTCAATCCTCCGCGATGAAACACCAGCCAGTAAGTCAGGATCATAGATGACCTTGCCCCCTTTTTGCTGGAGGTGAATTGCCAAATCAAAATCCTCATGCAGCCCACCACGTCTACATAAACCAGGACTGACTTTCTGCCAATCAGTCCGCCGAATAGCCATATTCGAACCAAACAGAAAGTTAGTTGACAACTTCCGACTCAGTCGTTTTCTAAAGTAAGTGTCAACATTATCGACCGTCCTAGACAAACTGATGTCATAGTAATGCACAGCCCCCGAAACAGCATTGACTTGACTTTCGCTAAAAATACGTATGATATTTTCGAGCCAATCGACAGGCACGATCGTATCAGCATCTATGCGAGCAATTATTGTTCCCCGAGCAGCGTCAAAGCCTAAGTCCCGGGCATATACAACACCTTGTTTGGGCTGGTGCATAAGTGTTGCGAAAGGAAATTGTTTTACCAGATGAGGGCTATGGTCTGTCGAGTTGTTATCAACAACAATAACCTCAAGTGGCAGTTGGTTCTGAGCACTGATAGCCCTAAGACAAGCACCCAGATGACGTGCTTCGTTGTATACTGGAATGACGATGCTGACACTATTTGTTATGGGCATAGGATATTAATTGTATGACAAAAAGAGGCCAATTGCACCTCCAACAGCTGACAGCTCGATTCAGTCACTTTTGGCATCGTGGTAAAGGTCAAAAAACGGCCATTATTGGATTAATGTTAGTGATGTTGGCAATCGGAACAATGTACGGACTCGGCGAGTGGTATATACAAACCGAGAAGCATAAACCACTCGAACTTGGCGTTAGCTTTATACCAGATTACGCTCAAAGCCTCAAACTCGATCCCAAAACCACTATGGATGCCTTATTAAATATTGGGGTTCGCCACTTCCGATTGGTCAGCTACTGGAATGACATCGAGCCTAGCCCAGGGAACTATGACTTCAGTCAACTGGACTGGCAATTTAAAAAAGCCGAGGCCCGTGGAGCAAAGATAATCCTAACCGTTGGCTTACGACAACCTCGTTGGCCAGAATGTCATGCACCGCCGTGGGTAAACCTAAATAAGGCCCAGACAACTTGGCAACCAGAGCTCCTAAACTTCATGAAAGCCACTATTGAACGTTATAAAAATTCGCCAAGCCTAGAAGCCTATCAATTAGAAAACGAATATTTTCTGAAAGGTTTTGGAATTTGTACCAACTTTGACCGACAGCGCTTAGTAGATGAGTATCAGCTTGTTAAATCCCTGGATCAGTTCCACCCAGTCATAATCGGCCGCAGCAATAACGCCATTGGCCTGCCGATTGGTCAACCACAGCCAGACGAATTCAGTATATCCATTTATAAACGGGTTTGGGATGCAAACTTTAGCCACCGTTATCTTGAATACCCATTCCCGGCCTGGTTTTATGGCTTTTTGGCCCAAACACAAATGATTGTTAACCATCGAGATATGCTTATTGGCGAGATGCAGGCCGAGGCTTGGCCACCGAATCTTAAGTCTATTACTCAAGCTAGCCTAAGCGAACAAAATAAATCTCTTAATGCCAGGCGACTTAATAACCGCTTTAACTATGCCGAAGCGACTGGCATGCGCCAAATATATATGTGGGGAGCAGAGTACTGGTATTATCGTTTAGTAGTCCTCCACGACCCCAGCCTTTGGAATGTAGCCCAACAACAATTCCAAACTGCTAACCCCTAGCGCGTCTCTTAAAGTTAAGTCATACTACCATTATGGCCAAGAAGAAAACAACCAAAGAACATGTCATCAGCAACCGACGTGCCCGACACGACTATGAACTTGAGGACTCTTTAATTGTGGGCCTACAACTCAGTGGAGCTGAAACCAAAGCCCTGCGTATGGGTCACGGCCACCTGAGAGGCGCCTACGTCACCGTCAAAGAAAACGAGCTATGGCTGATAAACGCCACGATCGCCGGCAGTAGCGGCATCTACATTGCCGACAGTGAGACCACCCGAGCCCGAAAATTGTTAGCCAAGAAGCGTGAGATAAAGGAATTGATTGCCACCAAAAAGCAGGGACGAACAATTGTACCGCTCGAAATTTTAAATAGAGGCCGATTTATAAAGCTGCGGATTGCTGTTGGAAAAGGCAGAAAGCTCTACGATAAACGTCAACTCCTAAAAAAACGTGACGAAGAACGACGAATTTCTGCCAGTCTCAAAAACCAAGACTAGCTTAAAGTGCTGTAACTATATATCGCTATTTGCCCAGTCAGTCACTGTTCGCTATAATTCAGCCAGTTGTTAATATTCCGGGGTAGCTCAATGGTAGAGCGGGTGACTGTTAATCACTAGGTTGCTGGTTCGAGCCCAGTCCCCGGAGCCAGACCAAGCAGCTAATTAGCGTGACCAGGTTCCATGACCTGTTCCCTCATTAACTTCTTGGTCAGGCAAGAGAAATAGCCGGCCCAAACAACTGGCAAAGCGTTGGAACCGTCAGAAATGGCGGTTTTTTACGTTTCACCCCCGATGTCAGGTTTCGTTAGTGACCCGTTATCTATAGGGCAACCAAGCAGCCGAAAAGGTGACCAGGTTCTGTGACCTGTTCTAATCCCGCACGCCCAGCCAAATCGGATAAAAGTATCGTTACCTTGATTGAAATGAAGGTTACAGTCTTATAGCGAAAGGTTATAATCGAATCATTAACGTAGACCAGGTAGACAATGCCTAATACTCCAGAAGCAATAGTAGACCGAGCACTACAGATAAACTATTTCCCATATCTAAATATGGTGGATACTCCAGAGATTGAATTACCAGACCTTGGTGTCAAAGTCTGGAATTATGATCTTAAGGCGAATGATTACATTGAAGACCCCGCTGTTAAATCGCAAGTCGATCTAATAATTGGAGCAAACGTCGGTCGATGGCACGAAGTGAAGGGCATAGGCATCATTAGCATTGGCAATATAGACTGGCGCCCATTTACGGTCGAAGAATTAGAATTATGCAGAGAAGTGAGATTGCTACTGTTTATGCGGACAGTGGCTAGAACTGCAACGATAGAGAGAAATCCAAATCTCCACCATTCCCTTTACACGACAGAAAACTTTACGCTGATGACCCAGAACTTTAGCCTCAGCAACACAGTGATGGGCATCACGGCTGGCTTCATCAAAAGAGCGACAGACTATGGATTCAGTATGGCGGAGATCAAATTCCAGAAGCCAGATCACGTACCAGCTCCTTTGCAATTTGTAGGCGACCACCAATTGTTAGACGATCTGCTGCGATTGAGGCAGTATCAGAAAAAGCTTTATCGAAGGCTCTTACGTGCCATAGAAGCGATGTCGCAGGCTTACTCTAACGATTCGGGGCTAAGCATGTCATCGAGGGTTCCTATAATAGCAAGCTCTTATGAGTCTCTTTTTGATCTCCCAGAGCAGAGTCAACGCAAGGCGCTTAAAGACTATTTTAAGAATAATATCGTTCCAACATATAGGAGAGTGTATAGGTATACGAGTCAGCGTCCTGTTAGCAGTAGATTCCCCCGAGGTTTCGAGTGGGAAATAGAAGACTTAAGCGTAATGTGGGTAGATAAATTTTACACCCTTCGAAATAAGATTATTCACGGGTCGCCTACAAAGAATTCTGAATTTAGCTTTAGGGGAAAACAAGACCACTTTGATATAGCAATCATATTCTTTATTTATGGCTTAAAGAAGATCCTGTCGTCAGCGCCTCGCATGCCGAGGACGATCGATCAGGTTCATTGGAAAGTTCCGCAGCAACGCGATGATGATTGGCCAGTCTATGAAGGCTTTGTATATGATGATCTAGATATGTTTAGAGGAATAAGATGGGGTTAGCTCGCGCTATCCTGTAATACGGTTATGATTACAGCAATGAGGCTGTACCTGAACTGACATATCTTGTCTTAACATTTTCAATGATACTCAGCTAAGTATTAGAAAATCTCAACACACCATCTCTGACTACAACTTTCGTAATAATGCCACTAGCTAGGGCGGTCTTTTCGGCTTCCGTGCCGCTGTCTAGTACGTATCGCGTGTACTCGATAAGCGGATCATTGAGCTCATGATCAATTTTGTAGTGGGTGAATAGGCTTCTGGTCGCACTATAATGTCGTTCGATTTTTGCACGAATTGTAGATATCATGCAGGAGTTCGGCGAATGCCGCGGCATCCCGTTTGATAAGACCTATCAATTTTAGCGTGTGCGGGTTTATCTTGATATTGGAAGTCGATTTCTACACATGCATGAATTAGATGTAACCTCGAATTGGTTGTTTGACACGGCCTAGACTCTAATTCGAAGTGCACCACACCGTTTGAGGACTTGCTCTGGTGTTTTGTAGCCTAGTCGTTTCCTGGGTCTAGTATTAATCTCCAGTACAGCAGCGTCAAGCTGCTGTTGTGTGAGATGAGCGAAGCTCATCTTCTTCGGGAAGTAGAATCGCAATAACCCATTCGTATTCTCGTTGGTACCACGTTCCCAGCTGTGGTAGGGATGGGCGAAGTAAATCTTGAATTGGTTCTGTCGTTCCATGGCCTCGTAATTACTCATCTCAACGCCATTGTCGAGTGTGAGAGTCTTTCGGTACTTCTGGGGCACAGCAGCGAAGCAGCGCTTCGCTGTCTGCTCGAAGCTCTTCGCTCCTTTGTCTGGCAGTACTGCTGCCAGTAAGTAGCCACTCTTGCGTTCGACGAAGGTGGCAATGGCGCCACTCTGGGCTGTACCGACCACACTGTCTCCTTCCCAGTGACCATAGGTTTTACGCTTGGCAATGTGGGTAGGTCTGACGTCAATACTACGGTAGGCTTTCTGTTTGGCTCGGAAGGCCTTTCTGAGCGTACTCTCTCGAGTACGGCGGTACTTACCTTTGCGACAGTGCAGATGCACGAGCAGATGTCGGGCGTGTCGGTAGATCCAATCGTAGATCGTCTGAGCACAGATGCGGAGCTTCGCTCCGCTACTCCTGAGCGCACCAGCTATTTGCTCTGGTGAGTCATGCCGGATGAGTTTGGTGGTGACCAGTGCAATGAGCTGGGGGTTGGTCGCCAGCTTACGGTGGTGTTGGTTGGCGCGTAGCCTGGTCTGCCCGAGTTGCAGGCGAGCCTGGACAGCATGGTAGCCAGACGCTGTCTGCGTCTGGTGTCGACGGACCTCTCGGCTAATGGTAGTGTGGTGAAACCCAAGGAGCTGGCCTATTTCTCTGAGGCTGTGTTTGTTGCCTGAGAGTAATGCTCCTAGTTCGTGCCGTTGGTATTGTGTAAGCTGGTGGTAGGACATCGCTGTTCTCCTTGTAGTTAGTTGTTGGTAGGACAATAACTAGTTTACAAGAGCACCGGCGGTGTCCTTATTGGTTATGGTGCGATTCGAAGTGGAATGGAGGCGGCATTAATTGACTCAATAACCTTTGTGTGAGTTAATATAGATCTGGTTAGAATAACGGCGGAGCGATGATGAGCGAACAAGTGAATATCTATAAGACCACCGATGATATACAGGACATGTATCTTGATTTCTATACTTCTCGAGGCTATACTCACTACTCTGACAGCGGAATACTTCCACAGAACGACCCAACTTTGCTTCTTATAAACTCTGGTATGGCTCCGCTGAAACCATTCTTTACTGGCGAGCAGGTTCCACCGTCGAACCTCCTAACAAATATCCAAAACTGCATCCGCACTGGTGACATAGACGACATAGGTGACTCACATCATGGCACTAGCTTCAATATGATGGGCTCGTGGCAATTCGGCCCAGAATTTAGCAAAGAACGCGCAACCGAACTTGCCTACGAGCTCATTACAGACGGGTATGGTCTCGACCCAGATTTTCTGTCTGCGTCGGTGCTCAGTAGTGATGCAGAAGCAAAAGGCATACCCGCAGACACTGAATCAATAGCAGCTTGGCAGCGCTTCCTGCCCATAGAGCGCATCGTTGCACTTCCTGCCGAAGATAACCTGTGGGGCCCAGCAGGTGACAGTGGTCCGTGTGGACCATGTACAGAAGTTTTCTATGACCGCGGTGAAGCCTTCGCAGAAACCGACGACACCGATCAGCAACTTCGCAGAGGACAACATGTTGAAATTTGGAATGCCGGTGTATTCATGCAATATTTCATGGATACAGAAGGAGCTGTAACTCCGCTTCGTTCACGTAGCGTCGACGGAGGCGCCGGCCTCGAACGTTTTGCCATGGTGCTACAAGATGCTCCGAGTATTCATCAAATAGACCGTTGGCTACCTGTCTATGACACTACTTTTGCAGATACTCAAGATGTTCGTAGCGCGCGCATTCTTACAGATCATGTACGCACATCTGAAATCCTACTCCAATCCGGGATAACACCAGCCAATAAAGCTGCAGCCTATGTCTTAAGGAGGCTACTACGTCGCAGCATGAGTGTCATGGCTCAATACGGCATATCACAGGAGCGACTCGTTGATTATCAAGAAGCCGTTCAGGATCGATTGCCCGAAATAGCCGGCGCATCTAAAACGCAAAGCGAAACTACGGAAATATTGAAAACTGAGATGCAGTCATTTTCTAAAATACTCGTCAGAAGTGACAAACTTTTGAAGCCGTTTATTGAGAGAGGGGCAATTAGCGGAGCTGATGTGCACAATCTTCATGCGACGCACGGCGTTCCAGCAGACTTGGTTCGCGAGGTCTGTATTAGAAGTGGCGTTGTTTTTCCTGAGAGTGATTACCTTAATGCTCAGCGTGAGCACTCACTACGATCTTAGCCAGTAATATCCCGCTGGTTAGCCAACGACATTACGATAAGTTAAAATATTATTCTGTCTTTTCACAATAAACTCTGTCAAAAATTCGTGGTAGGGTTAATGCTCCTATTGCCCTAGCTTCAGTTTTGATGCCTTCGCAGGTAGCCGCACAGATGGTATCATCGTCTAAGACAATAGATTCCCCGAACCTAGCAAGTGGATTTTTATACATAAATAAAATCGGACAGATTCTAGCTTGCGTATCTTCAGAGATAGTTTCGCTCATAGCAAAATCCTTAAAATTATTTAACTTTAATTATACTACTTTTGCGGATTATGCAAATACTTAAGTTGGTGTATGTGGCTTTCATTTAGGCAACTTTGAAGAGCCTCGCGGTCGAGGTTTCTCATGTGTACGCTATAATCTATTATATGAAGAGCGTGCATTTCTTAAATGGCCAGTTCGTCACAGAAGACCATTTACTCATATCTCCCCGTGACCTCGGCTACTCGCGCGGTTATGCTGGCTTTGAGTTTATGATTACCTCGGGTGGTCAACCATTCATGATGGAAAGGCATATAGATAGGCTGTTTAATTCTTGTCATACTATCTCGCTGAGTCTCCCTTGGTCAAAACAACAGATCGCAAACTGGATACAAGAAACTGTTGATGCAAACGAGCTGCGAGACGAAGATATGGTTATGCGTATCATTATTTCTGGTGGATCGTCCGGAACGCTAACGTTAGCAAAGACGCCTACAATTGTTATCGTCGTCGAAGCCCGAATGCCATGCCCTCCGGAAGATTATGCGAATGGGGTCCGTATTTTACTTACTGAGTTCGATCGATATGAGCCCCAAGCTAAGACAACAAATTATGTGCATGCGGTCCGCGTGATGAAGACTGCCGCGCATGATGTAGATGAAATTATTTACTTCTCCAACAATATGGTAAGAGAAGGCACTCGATGCAATATATTCGCATTAATAAACGGCATACTGACCACGCCTAAGACGGGGATTTTAGGAGGGATTACGCGCGGCGTCATACTGAACGATTTAAAATTATCCATTCAGGCCGAGGCGCGAGACTTTACTGTTGAGGAACTACTCACTGCAGCCGAGATATTTATTACTGCCACCGGCAAAGAAGTCATGCCAGTCACGAAAATAAATGACAAGCTTGTAGCAGACGGCACGGTGGGGGAAGTTACTAAAGAAGTTATGACCAAATTCAAGAATTTTTTTGAGTCGTACGGCCGCTAACTATCGCAGACTAACTCCACAAAGACAACGTGCCACCTTGTTGTGACATGAAGGTCGTTAAGCCTAATCGTGGCCTATCTGATTTAATCTCATCGACCTGGTGAAAATTGCGGGTCTTAAATACGACTAAATCACCTTCTGCCGGTAGCACTGAAGCATACGGTGTGTCGCCCAAAAAGCCTTCGGTAAATCCGTACGTACCCTTTTCTACAAGATCATGGTTGTGGTTTTCGTCTTCCGGGGTCCAGGGGTGATCATAAATGTTTAACTCCCCGCCTGTAGTTGGCATCTGGAGATATAGCACAAGGCCAAATTGCTCATCTGCATTAGCGACACTCCAGCCCGGAAGTTGTTTCGGGGCATAATCAAAGTGCAATGTACTTTTTGCCCCCATTGCTCGTATAAGGCCCGCGAAGTACCTAGCCTCAGCTAGCTCGGGCTCCGTTGCTGTCTTTGTGTCAAACCCATGCCCAAAGAATTCAATTATTTTATTGATAGGACTTTGAGTGCCTTCAAATATTTCATCACGACCTTCCTCTGCTGCCGGTGCTGCGTCAAAGTACTTTTTCTTGCCGTCAGTTTCGTGACTAAATCCAGTTGCGTTGATACCGATTCTACCTTGTTGGTTTGTCTTGTTGGCATACCATGCTATGGTCGTGTCTTCCATGTTTGTTTTAATGACGGCCAGCTCTTGATCGCACAAAAAGTTTCCTATTTTAATAGCGGCTATTTCATTCCTTGCCAGCTCAGGTAATAGCGCGCATGCTTCTGCAGAATTGTCAAAGTCTAGATGTACTGCACTCCATTGATTTTCTTTGTTCGCCATATACTCTCCAATACCGTTTGATATATAGTATGAATAATTATATTATAACACTATCGTAATCTGTTTAATAAAACTTTTTGTAATTGCATTCAGCATAACTACTGTGGTAAAAGATAAACATAATGAAAACTGTTAACGTACTTCTCATTGGCCTTGGCCCACATGCTAGGCGTATTTATGTGCCCGCCTTGTTTGCGTTTGCCTCGGATCTTCCAGTCCGTTTAGTTGCAGCCGTCGACTTAAAACGACAAAAAGATACTATCAACACATACCTCCAAGAACAAGATCATGAACTAGAAATGCTGTATCTTGATTCTTTTGATCCGAAAGCCGGCATTCCTGATCACGCCAGAGTAATACTGGACGCGCTAGTTGAGAAGTTTGACATCCAAGGAGTAGTCATTTCGACGGAACCTACCGTTCATAAAGCATACGCTGAGTGGGCCCTCAGCAATGGACTGAACATTCTGATGGATAAACCCGTGTCTGCCAGAAAAAGGATAAGCCTAGACGCCACAGAAGCTAAGGGCCTTATAGATGATTATTACGAACTTCTGGATATTTATAATGCACACCAATCTGATAAACCGACACTATTCTCCATCAATGTTCAAAGACGATACGACTATGGCTTTGATAAAGTTAGGGAATTAATTGCTGAAACAACCCAAAAGTTCAATATGCCCATTACATCGATGCAAATTATGCATGCTGATGGTTCTTGGAGGTTCCCTAAAGAGATTCTGACACAAGAATCTCATGGTCTTTCTGATGGTTTCGGAAAGGTGTCGCACAGTGGCTACCATTTATTTGATATGGCTTGGCAGTTATACAAAACTAGCCTTGTACCTGACAAACAGCCTGATAGCCTGGAGATATTTTCTTCCACATTCAATCCCACCGGGCTTGATGTCTGCATCAATGAAAACGATTACATTAAATATTTTGGAGATGAGTTTGAGCGAACCGGCCTTACTTCCCAACAATACATTAAAACGGTTGGCGATTATGGTGAGATGGATTCTTTTAATGTCATTCGGCTAATGAAGCGTGGCAGCAATATATGCAATATTTCTGTAAATCTACTTCATAGCAGTTTTTCAAGACGTTCTTGGGCTCTACCAAATGCCGATTTGTATAAGGGTAAGGGGCGAGTAAAACATCAGCAATTCATAATTCAACAGGGGCCGTTTCAGTGCATTCAGATACATAACTATCAATCCAAGCATGAACACGACGTCGACAATTCTAATGAGTTTGGCGTGGGGGGAAATAACCACTTTGATATTTACGTATTTCGTAATGTTGGTATGTACGGAGAGGGCGAAGCGTTCACCAAAATATCTTCTCAAGACCTAGAAAAACAAGCAGACACGGCTGGACTTACCATCGAAAATG
Source organism: Candidatus Dormiibacterota bacterium (assembly GCA_035534895.1). GTDB lineage: Bacteria > Patescibacteriota > Saccharimonadia > Saccharimonadales > UBA4665 > DATLRC01. Next base: position 6,265 of record DATLRC010000012.1, on the reverse strand, counting down.
CCAAATACCGAATTATCCGTGAGTTTATCGAGTTTATGCTCGGAAATATTACCATACAGGATGTGAAATCTAATATTAATACTCATGAAATACCGGTAAAAATAATGAGTGGCGTGTGTCAGTCTAGCGCCAATATGCATACTAATAATAATCCGCTTATAGGTATAGCTCTATGAGTGGAGTGATATACCTGATCGGCGGCGGAGAACTCAGAGACGGTGAGACGCGACTAATAGACGAAGACATATTGTCTCTAAAACCAGTAGGTTCTACATTTGTTTTCTTTGGGTTCGCCGCACAAGATAGTACCGATTATGCCAACACCATTAAATCTGTATATGGAGACAAGTACAGCGTAGTCGTGCCCACAGTAGCAAAAGGCAGAGAATATGCCATCAATGCTATAAAGTCTGCCGCTATCATTTACCTTGGTGGCGGCAACACAGATCAACTACTGCGAGTATTTGCAGAATGGGGACTTGTCGAGCACTTACGTGCTGCGATTGACCGAGGAGTGCATATTGCGGGAATGAGCGCTGGTGCACAAGCGTTATCTACGCAATTCGTGCAAGAAGATAATGATTCCATTGAACTCCGAAAAGGTTGGGGTATTGTCCCAGTTGACATCCTAGTGCACGCCAACCCAACTTCATTTGGCAAAGCTAAATTGCTATGGTCTAGACATGCCATGACATACCAGTTTATTGCCATAGGAGAGGGTGCTGCATGGCGCGTCGATACCCTGAAATCAACAGAGATAGGTGCGGGTAAGATTTGGACAATATCTACCCAAAAATAATGGGCAAACCCAGACATAAGAACAGAAACATTTAAGGAAAGTACCTGTTTGTGATATTATAGAATAAATACATCGTATTTACTAATTTTGAATATAGGTGAGAGTCGCAAGTATGGAATCTATAAAATCATCCTTTCTTGAATACCATCGTGATTTGGGCTTTGCTACGCATGAATCTTTTCCGTTAGTAATTGAAGATCCTACAGTGTTGTTTACAAATGCCACGATTACTCCATTTAAGCCAATGTTTTCTGGCGAGTTACCATTTGCTAATTTTGCACTAGTCCAGAGATGTCTTCGGCTAGGCGGTACAGGGGGCACGCCCGAGGCAGCTCGTACCAATCCTAATTACACTTCGCTGTTCGACATGTTAGGTAGTGGCGTTTTTGAAATTGGGCACGATGAGGCTGTAGACTACTTTGTTGATGCACTAGATGCTCTTGGGCTAGACAAGCGCAAAATGATCTTTTCGTCTATCGGTGGTCATGCTCTCAATACTGCATTAACAGAATCGTCTTTAGCCGCTGACCAAGTTCGCGTCTTTGATGATCCAAGTGCTATGCAGCACGAATGGAGCTTTGGAGAAGGTGACTTGCACGGTCGCGGTGTCATCGCATGGTTTTCTGAGACAGGATATGATCAGAAGCCAGAGCTATCTGAGTGCGTGCAAATCGGTCGCATTGTGCATATTGATGGAACTTCTAAAGAAGGCGAAGTACAGCAGTTCGACTATAATGCGTTTGATGTAGGCCTGGGGATGAGCAGGGTAGAGCTGGCTTTAACGGGCGGCAATGACGAATCAATGCGACCCTGGAGAAATCGATCCAGCCAATTCAAGGCGCAATTCGAAGATATAGCTGAGGGCGACGCTCATTACATGGCTAATCTTTGTTGTGTCATTGATGAACTAACAGCGGAAGGGTTGATGCCCAGCAACAAAAGGCACGGGTACGTTCTCAGAAAGATAGTCCGATCACTCATTGAGGTAACATGGTTGCAGTCAGGTGAGTTTGTTAACATTAAGAACGCCCTGGGTGATTTTCTCGAGGGGGCTATGGATGAAGCAAAAGCAACAGAAGCAATAACATCGGAAGAGACCGCGCTACGCCGCATACTATCTAATGTGGCTACTACTAAGGCAAAAAATCCAGACATGACGTCAGAGAAATTGCATGCAACATTCGGCATTAAGCCTAGTCTGCTTAAACTGATTCAGAGCTAATAATGAGTGAAAATATAAATGACGTATTCCGAGCTGTTAAGGCTGAAACGCAATGCCCATTTGCTAAAACAGCAAATATCACATTCGCACGCTCGGTTGGAGCTGAATTTTCTATACCTGAAGCCGCACGACAACTTTACGAAGATATTTCTTCATATGTCGAAGAAGGTATCGTAACAGCACCAGATGGCCTGGCAGTCGCTCTATCAAATAATGTTATTGGCAATGATCTCAATTCCTTAGCTTCTGGTTTTAATTCTATTTATCATGCATTGAAAATAAATGATGGATCCAGTGAAGAAACTGTGGCCACAGAGGATATTGAAGATACGGGCTGGCAACTCACAATATCTGGACAACGTTTATTCACGATTGTTTTTAGCTCAATATACCCCGCCGATAATCCCCGTCATGTTCACGAAGCCAACACGACATTTGTATTTTTTCAACCAGTACAAAGTTTTAGCAATCGAATACCCTCCGATAAGGATAGTGTGGAATTCAAGAAACTGAAAGAATACATTCGGTTTCGTTTTACTAAAGCAGGGCGGGCGTACGATGGGGCTATCAATGATGACCAGCGAGAGGCGGCGAAATATATATCACCACAAAATTTGGGCATGAAAGCCGTCGAGTGGTGGAAAAGCAATTAGCCAATAGGCCTTGCTATACCGTCACTATTACCAGTAATCTTACATCCATTCCGTCTCTCTTAACTACACAGAGAGAAACTAAGTAAGGCACCGAGACTACGCACTGATCACCAATGCAAAGCGTATTCAGCTTTTAAGACCCCTAGCAATATTACTCACGACTTGTGATAACACAACTGCATAAGGAATTTCCCCTATCGAATGTTCCGCACCAGGCACCTCTAAAAGCGTAGCGCCTGCTATTCTGGATGCAAGGTTACCGCAACGAGCAACTAGCTGTGGGTGTAATTCTCGCTCTCTTTCTCCAAACAAAATAGTAGTGGGTATGCCGAGCCTATTGACAGATAAAACAGCATCATCCGCAGAAAAGCTTGATAGCTCTTTGACACGTTTCTTGCCAATACGGTTAGCAACCGAGGGGTCAAGTTTTGAATAAATATCTTCACTAAATAATGCGGAAGGTGAGCATAGTACGAGATGTTGGACAGGCATAACGTCCACTACGCTGAGTGCAGCCAATGCACCGAGCGAGTGTCCAATAAATATTCCGTCATACTCATGATACTGATTTTGCTCAATTGCGCACCTACCAAAACTTCGTATACCATGATCTTCCCAACCATCAACAACACCATGAAGTTCTACATCGTGCTCGGCCATCGTTTCTCTAAGAATATCCAAGCTAGGATCAGCAAATGTTCGATCAGTGCTAAAGCCCTGCAATAAAAAAGCTGTTGTCATTCTTAATATATTACATCATTTATAAATTAGTTACGCAATTATTTTGATATTGGAAGGGCTTAAATATTAAGCCAAGCCATAATGGATTTAATCAAACAATCGATTGATGCCTAATTTCTGTTTACATGCACTCAAAGTGCGGGATTTGTTCGGTTAATCACCCAAAAAGTGAGACACCTCAGTCTATATGCGTTTCGTGTCTCATTTGTCTTGTTTTGAGTCCCGCCACCCCTGTAAGAGTTCCGTGACCTGTATGGGGAGCCAGACCAAGCAGCTAATTAGAGTGACCAGGTTCCATGACCTGTTCTCCAATTAACTTCTTGGTCAGACAATTGAAGTAGTCAGCCTAAAACAGCAATGCCGACATACAAAAGAATGATGGGACAAAATGATTGAAGCCTTGATTTTTGATTACGGTGGAGTAATCAGTGATGGCGGTAGGGGCTTTGAGCCAGCATTTCGTCTTGCTAAAAATTTAGGTATTGAAGAGCAAGACGCATTGGACTTGATACAAGCCCCTTGGGACAAACTTTCCACTGGAACGATAAATACAGGTGAGTTTTGGAACGAAATCGAGACAGGGTATGGAGATATAGTTCCTGGTAACTTAAGGGATATATGGAATACTTACGAAAACTGCATGAAACCAAGAGGCGATATGCAAAACGTGTTGCAAGCATTGAAATCGTCAGGTTACATATTGGGCCTTGTATCTAATACCGTTCCACCTACGGCTCAGTCCATAAGAAACAATGGTGGGTACGATTTTTTCGATTTTACTGTCTTGTCTTGCGAAGTAGGCTTTAAAAAACCAGATACAAAAATTTATGAATTGGGATTAAACCAAGTAGGTGATATAACTCCCGAACACATCGTGTACATAGATGACGCAAATCAAAACTTGCCGGCCGCCCAAAAACTTGGCATGAAAACAATACATGCAAATAATCATAACGTTTTGATTAATGAACTATCGGCTATGTTAAAAGGTAAGTAAACCACTATATCTGTTAATATTAGTATCATGACTGAAGCAAAACAACTTTGCCCCTTCTGTATACAAAACAACCTCCTCAAAGTTAATATTCTTTACGAGGATCCATTGTGGTATATCACGGACATGGAGGAGGGTAGTATTAATAATGCGGCTATGGCGATTACAAAACGCCACATCGAAACCCCTTTTGAAATTAATGAAGATGAATGGGCAAGCCTTCGTACACTACTGAATAAAATGAAGAAACTGGTCGACGACAAAGAATTTCCTAGTGGCTATAACATTGGCTGGAATGTCCATAAAAGCGGCGGCCAAAATGTTGCGCACGCACATCTACACTTGCTGGCACGCTACGATGATGAGCCGCTTGCAGGCAAGGGCATACGTTATGCCTTTAAACAGCCGAACAACCAGCGAACAGCCGAGTCAAAATAGATAATTACGCACGCTAGTTTTTATGTGTCTCATTTGTCTCGTTTTTCGAGCCATAACTCCTTTAGATGGTTCGTGACCCGTATGGGGAGCCATGACTTGTGCAGTAGGTGATTTGATTATATTATATCTTATCGCCACTGTTATTTAAGAATTTTAATTTGCTTATTAGGCCTGCAGATACTGGCCAGTAATGCTGTTAGTAAATTCGAGTAGTTGTCTCACAAATAACGTTGCATAACAACCTGAGGGAAGGTAGAAAGCTAAGTCTATAGCATACTTACCCGGGTGATATACGTCATCGTAGAGGAGGCCCGCAAACACCCGAGATTCGGTAAAAACTATTCGTTCCTTGGTCTTGGATTGAATACCCACATTTTGGGATAAGCTAAGTTCAGGGCGCGAAAATACCTTCTCGATGCTGTTATCGAATTCTCTACTTTTCGGAAGTGCAACGATATGACCTTTAAAAATCTCAAATTTTATAGTGTCCTTCCCAAATTTATCTGATAATTCTTGGTTCCATAGAATACTATTATAAGCAGACAAAAAAAATTGTAATTTGCGATTATCAATCATTGCCAACGGATCATTGGGTACTCCGTTTGGAAAATCTAGACTTGCATTGCCTGACTTGAGATATATTGATGTGGCCTTTGAGTAGTCGCCACTAATTATTGCACTGCCGATATCTTGTGCCACATATGGGCCTTCTGGCAAGCCAAAACGCTGTTTGTCATAATAATTAACCGCCTTGAACCACTGCCCATCAGCGTAAACGGCACTTGTATGTTGAGCTGTTTTCTTGTCCAGGCCCCTGGCCACAACATTAAATGAATTGCCATGAAGCAGCTTCTCTCTAAGAGGACACGCAGAATAGCCGACGGGTTCTAACCTAATCCATTTAGCCTGGTATTCTATAAGTGGTAGCCTAATAATATCAGTGAAAGCGATGCGTCTATTAATAGATATAGCTGGTAAGTGACTCCGTCCTCATCTTTAAGGCCTTCGTAATTAACACTCTCTACTTCTACTCCAAGCACATTAGCAACAAGTGTAACTGCTTCAAAAGTCGTGAATCCAGATTTTATAAGAGTTAAATAGGTGAAGTTGTCGCTGTCGTTGCTTTGGCTTAAATCGGCAGGCAATAAAGATACTTCTCTTACAACAAAGTCTTCATTCTGAAACTTGATAATATAGTCCATGACTTTCTGAGTGTTATACACTAACTATTATAATTACGAAAGAATAAGATTCACAAACAATGAATACAGTAATAGTTGTCAAGCTACCTTTTTCTGCAACACCTTGTCTTTTTCCAGCGTAGCTGGCATGAGGCTGGCAGCGTAAGCCGCCGGACTCATTTTTAGAGCAGTATGGATACGCTCGGTATTGTAGTAGTGGATATGTAAGGCGACGGC
>DATLRC010000011.1:0-6320 GCA_035534895.1 Candidatus Dormiibacterota bacterium | reverse complement strand
GATGCCGTCGTCATGAGTACCGTATAGCTCGAGGGAATAAGGTTTTTTGTAGGCTGCCAATCGCTCCCAAGTTTTGTTATAGGTTACTAAACTGCGTAACAAGATATGTAGTTGCTCGGTGGCGAAGGCTGATTTGGTGGTGTCTGTTGGGATAGTCAGTTCCAGAAAGGTTTGGGGGTTATCTGTTCTACCAACCCCACATCTCCGGAGTATCCAACCGATAGCTGGACGAGTGTTTTGTATGGCTTTTACGATTAGATAGCCAATAAGGTATATAGCGACGAATTCAGCCAGGAGAATACCCAGTACAAAGGCCAGCGTCCATAACGGACTAAAGTGATGCCTTACACTGTAGCGTGCAGGCCCGTTGAGGAGTTCATTGATAAGGTGTTGCATGGCGTGAGGCTCCTTATTTGCCCACCCCTTACCTAACTGAGGCTATAATATCATACTAGACAATATTATTGACGTATTTGTTTGCTTATGGGCATTATTCTAGTGAGAATAGTGCGTGATACAATAAGTTGAGAACTTCAAAATCATGACCACAGAGAATACATATGCTGAAATTTAGAGTATATGCACTGGTATTAGGGGAGGTACTTCCAGAAGGTAATATATCTGATTGTAAGATTAGTAAATTAACTTTTGCCGAGCAGGAGGAACGCAACTTTGCGCCTATACAGGGTGTGTTTTCTGTCCAAACGCTTGGCAACCAAACCTATGCAACTGCACTACCATACGTAGATCCAGTTTGTATTAAGTCCGAGCACGTCGTTGTCTACGATCTAGAAGAAGAAGACGCCAAAGGTGCTTTGGGCGGGGCAATTCGTAATATTGACAGGCTGTGCCGCATACTGTCTATTGTTTACTTGCAGGACATACAGCAACACTCTGGTAGGGAACACGTGGCATTCCAGCCTTATGTTTATCAAATCAACAAGATATATTTAATCGATGGTAATAGCAATGAAACTGATCCCAATTTTAAATTGGAAAGTGGTTTTGTCTACCTACCCGACAGACCAAGTATGAATGACTGGAATCATACAGATACCTCGGACTTCTTGGATCAAATGCTTGCCATAAAGGACGAAACTTTAGAGCGTGCGCTAAAGTACTTATACCGTTCATCGGTGGGTAATTTTATTCTCGACAGCCCTGAAAAAGTAGCATTAGATCACGTAAAGTCGGTAGAGGTTATATTGGGGGCTCTGTCGAACAAAAAGAAGTTCAAAGAGCGATTAGCAGAGGCAAAGCAAATACTCGAGCTCACCGATGACGAGGAAAAGGCTATAACCGACTTGTGGACAGTACGATCTGAGTATGGTGATATCGCCCATGCTTCAAAGTTTGACCAGGCCGAACGTTATCCTAACCAATTTCCGCTACCTAGCAACTCTGCTACTCATGGGTTACCAGCAAATTCCTTTGCAGCAAATATACTTCTAAAGTATCTTCGCTACAGACAAAGGCTATTTTTCATAGACATAGAAACTGCCGATGACATGCACGCCGATTGCTCATTTGCGTCAATTAATCCACATGCCGAGACAAACCATCTCTGCTACTACACTACAGAGCGTAATAAGCAGCAGTTAAAGCAAAAAATAAAATTAGCACTAGCTACTCACTTAAGCATCGATAAAGCTGATATTTTAAGCATGGTATTTGGGCAGCAATGTAGGTCTATTAAAATTTCAGTGAAGTAATCAAGTGCGGATTAATTTCGTTACTTAAACCGCCAATAATTCAACTACTCCACCCATAGCACCAACTCTGCTCGATCTATAAGTACGCAACCGTTGCATCTAGCTAGCTCTTGTGCAGTTTTACTATAGACACTATTAGTGATCACCATAGCTTGATCACAGTTGTACTTCTTTAATGCTGTAACTACCTGCCTTACGGCATCAGCCTTAACTAACCCAGAATAACGTTTTACCTGAATACCCCAAGTTACACCGTCTTTGGTAGCGACAATATCTACACCTAAATCATACTTTTCGGTTAGTCTTACGTTCTTATATCCTTTAGCCCTGAGCAGATAGGCAACGTATTTCTCGAATTCAAGCCCAGTCATATTATCTATATGTACTAGGTCAGCTCGATGTAGACGCCTGTTCTTATTTATTCTTATACCAAGTTTGGTAATTACTACTATGCCCACTATTCCGGCCATAGCGATCCATATGACAGGTAAGTAGTGCTCAACCCTAGTTAATACTGCTCTGTGTGCCCAGACTGCCCCCGTAACAAGAATAACCAGGATGAACCCCACGTGATCATCAGAGTGTCTGCGATATGACCGAGCCATTACGCTATATCCTTTTCAGGAACCGACACAGAGCCATCCGACTCATCGTCTATGAGTTGTCTGATCTCCTGGACGTCAATATCGACTTCTCTATCTAGATCCGATAAAGTTATCTTAAGGAACTCACGCCCCAGCCAAGATGAGCACCAAAGGTGACCGTATTGTATTAAGCATCCCAATATAAAAAATTGGGCGTAACGGATACATACCTAATATTCGCGAATGCCTTGCATGTTACCTGTGATAGTGATAGCATGGTACTATGAGTGAAGAGACATCGAGATCTAATCGAAAAAAATAAGCCAAGCTGATGTTCCTAGTGTTTCGCTAGAACAAGCTCTTCGAGTCCCTAATGCTATAGCTGAAAATTACGGTAAGTCACCAACGAGACCCATAGATGTAGCTGCGGCTTTAGAGATGAGTCCCTCGTCTGGCCCTTTTAGATCACTATGTGGGGCTGCGATTGGTTATGGGATTACTGATGGCGGGCCTAATGCGTCATTAATTTCTCTCACAGATTTGGGTAGGCGAATAGTATCGCCTCTAGAGGACGGAGATGATAAGTTGGCGCGAAGGCAAGCGGTTCTAGTACCAACGGTGGTTAAGCGTTTCTTGGAAAAATATGATGGCTCGCCTTTACCGGTGGAGAGAATTGCATTTAACGTCTTGGAGTCTATGGGTGTGCCCAAAGACCGTAGTAAACGCGTTTTTGAACTGATAGTACAGAATGCAGAAGACGTTGGTTACCTGAAAAAGATTAAGGATAAAACCTACGTTGATTTGGGCAGCGCCAACCTCATAACAACCACCGAATCATTGACAGACTTGGCTGCTGAATACAGTGAAAATGTTATAGATGAGCCGGAAATTATCAAAGAGCTATCTGCGTTTCAGGCAGAGCCTCCCCAGGCAAAACAACCTAACGCTATCTTCTTAGGACATGGCAAGAACAGCAAGCCGCTAGAGCAGCTGGTTAAAATTTTGGATGAATATGGTATCCCTCACAAACAGGCTGTCGTGGAACCAAACGCAGGTCGACCGATCCCGACTAAAGTCGCTGATACCATGCGTGAATGTGGAGCAGCTATACTTATATTTACTGCGGATGAGAAGTTTCAGGACGAGGATGGTAATGAAATTTGGCGTCCAAGCGAAAATGTAGTTCACGAGCTCGGAGCTGCTTCAGTATTATACGAGAACAGAATAATCATCTTTAAAGAACAGGACGTTTCCTTGGCGTCCAATTTTAGCGGTATCGGGTATATAGCGTTCGATAAAGATAAGCTTAGCGATAAAGGCATCGAGCTTTTCCGAGAACTAGTAAATTTCAAAATAGTTAACATCTCCGTTGGTGGTTAGCTCTTACAAGACCTGTACATTCAAATAGGGGCACAGTTAAATAATCTAAGAACAAATATACGGTTATGGTTCTAGACCGAGCTGCTCAGCCAGATGCAGCGTAACAGAGGTAGACCTATATTCCTCGTAATGATTCATCAACTTTGTAAAATATAACGGCCCCTGTTAATAGGTTCGAATCCCGCTTCCCTCAACTTATACTGCTTATTGTTGCCTTTAACCGTCTTTAAATTTACTGTTAATATGTCGATATAATTAGGAAAATAATTTATGCCCGAGGCCTATGCCAACTATGACCATCTAATGACACAAGAGCAGCTAAATGTTATGGTTATCGGAAATGGAGCCCGCGAACGCGCGCTGGCATGGAAGTTGGCTCAATCTGATAGAGCCGGCAATATATTAGTTATTCCCAGCAGCCCGGATAATGTAACGTTTGCTCGAGATCCGGATAATAACATCGACCTAGTAGTAGTTGGACCTGATGATGATCTTGCTAAGGGCGTAGTCGATGATTTGTCACTAGTCGGTATACCCACATTTGGTCCTACTCAAAAAGCAGCACGAATTGAATCATCTAAGCCATACGCCAAACGACTAATGGACGAAAATGGTATACCAACTGCCACTTTTGAGATTTTTAGTGATCCAGCTCAAGCCCATGAATACATTGATATCAGACAGAGACCACTTTATGTTAAAGCTGGTGGATTAGCTTTAGGTAAAGGTGCACTAGAGTGTTTAACAGTCTATGCTGCTCATGAAGCGGTAGATGACATTGTAGTTAGAAAATTATTCGGTGAAGCAGGTAATGAGGTGGTAATAGAGGACTATTTAGATGGACAGGAAATATCTTTCCACGCGATTTGCGATGGCGAAACATATCACATGTTTCCATCATCACAAGATCATAAAAAAGCTGACGAGGGAGATCGAGGACTTAATACTGGCGGGATGGGAACTATCTCTCCAGTTCCATGGTTTAGCCAAGAAAGAGTAAATGAGTCTGGGTTAGTGATAGTTAAACCGATTCTAAGTGCAATGCATAATGAAGGTAACGATTTCCGAGGGTTACTCTATCCCGGGGCTATGGTCAATGACAAAGATCTCAATGTGCTTGAATATAATGCCCGCTTCGGTGATCCCGAAACACAGGTATACATGCGTAGGTTAAAGTCGGATTTACTAGACATTATCACAGCAGCACTTTCTCATCATCTAAATGAAGTAGAGCTTCAATGGTCTAAGGACTTCGCCGTATGCATAGTTGCCGCTTCAGGCGGTTATCCGGGCCCATATAAAAAGGGTAAACGTATATACGGCCTTGATGCGGCCGAGAACATGGATGGCGTAAAGGTATTCTTAGCAGGAGCATCCGAGCAAGATGGAGAATATTTTACATCCGGAGGAAGAGTTCTAGGCGTAACAGCTATGGGTGAGACATTAGGCGCTGCATTGGATTCGGGTTACGCTGCTATGGAAAAGATTCGATTTGAGGGTAAAAAAGTAAGGTCAGATATTGGAGCAAAAGCCTTATTAAATCATTTTGTCAGGGGTGAATTATAAGCTAGTATGAGGTGAGTCCGCATGACGGATTGTAATATACTATGGAGGGTTCGAATCCCTCATCCCAGCTATAGGGGACGCTAACAGAGGTTAGATATCTATAATTGAAGGATTACATTCCCATACTAATCTGTAGGTAAGTTCGAAAATTTAATAGTTATTAAATCTTATTAACTATCTATGTATAATTTAATAATTATGTACTATACTACGGTCATACAACTAAGATGAAAGGTATAACATGAGCGTTATTAGTTTCTCGGTAGACGAAAGAACAAAAAATGAGCTAGAACAGCTATCTAAAGAAGAGAACCGCACTAAAAGTGATATTTTTCGTGATATGTACAAAACCTACACGTTCAACCGGACCCTTACTAAAATACAAAAAATCGGTAAAGAGAAGTTTTTGGCTCTAGGTATTGAGTCAATTGACGACGCGGAAGCATTTTTAGGCTAACTAAACTATGCAACCCTTGAAAGTAGTTTTTGATACCAATATCTTTGTCATGGCCGCAGGTATGCCTGGAGGTTATGTAGACTACTGGCTTGATTTTGCAAAACCACCCCAAAACAAGTTCCTGCTGTATAGTTCACCCGTGATATTAGAAGAAGTTCAAGAAAAACTAGAAGAAAGACTAAAGTTTACGCGACCACTTGCCGTCGAATATATCGAAGCTATTAAAAGCATTACGACAGTCGTTAACCCTAGGGTCACACTGGATGAGGTGCCGACTGATCCTGACGACAATCGCATTTTAGAATGCGCGATTGAGGCTAACGCTGATCTCATTATTACGGCAGATAGAGACTTAATAAGTTTAAAATCGTTTCGAGGTGTTCAAATTTTTCATCCTAGTAACCTTAAATACATTTTCAAATACTTAGAGAACGATATTTAATCACCTAAAATATCTAAGTTATGGCTACATTAATAACAAGGTTCGAAAATCCGGCCATAGTCCCAGCCAGCTAATATTTTGCATCATCCACAAGCTATAATTAATAAAGGTTGACGAACATGAGCGTCGAGAACCCACCTAGGTAGTAGTCATAAAAGTACCCACTGCAAGTCGCTTTT
>DATLRC010000010.1:0-42117 GCA_035534895.1 Candidatus Dormiibacterota bacterium | reverse complement strand
AAAAGCGACTTGCAGTGGGTACTTTTATGACTACTACCTAGGTGGGTTCTCGACGCTCATGTTCGTCAACCTTTATTAATTATAGCTTGTGGATGATGCAAAATATTAGCTGGCTGGGACTATGGCCGGATTTTCGAACCTAAGGAGTTACTGTGGTTGTATATTACCAAATTGGCTGGGTATAGCGGGCTAGAACCTTTTCATACTTTGTTCTACTTCGCCCTAAGCATATAATTTGAAATGGGGAATTAAAAAGATGGGTAAAAACGCAATAATTGCAATTTATGTCCTAGCTATGGTAGCTACCGTAGTTGCTGTGGATCTACTCTTCTTTAGGCATCGGTTCTGGGAACGGCTAATGGCAAATATTGGAATTGTTCTGGTATATGTAGCCTTCTATTTTGCATTCCTAAAGAACCATTGATGGCGGGATGAATAATATCAAAAACTAATAGCTTAAACGCCTAGTGGATAGTTTGTAAAATACATGCTCTTGGCTGGACATGAGGGATTCAACCTATGCTTATTACTTAAATTCTTAATTGAGTAAACTGGTTTTAATTTGCGGAAGATTATTGTAGGTTGTCGCAAGATCTTTATCGAGTGTTATGAACGTATTGCATCCGTTGCGAATAGCGACAGCTAATTGCAGAGCATCTTCAAAATCCTGATTTCTCATATTTGTAAACGCCCATTCAAAGTCAGATTCGTTAAGCGATAGAATAGTATAATCTTCCAGAAAACTGCGTAAGATTGGTAAATCTACAACTAACTGACCAAAATGCACAACCAGGTGAGCCGTTAGCGCTGATATGAACAAGTTGTTGCTATTATCTTCTAAAATGTTTCTAGCTAACTTTTCATTTTTCCTGCTTAAAATTATTTCTAGCAATACATTGGCATCGACAAAAAGTCTATCTTTATCCATACTTCTTAAACAGCGATTCATTATATAGTTCATTCAACGGTTTGTTCACATCAAAAGAAGGCTTTCTTTTAGCTGACTTATCGAAAGCTCTAAGCCCCTGTAGAGCTGAATAATTCTTATGAGGATATTGTCGTTCTGCTGTTAGTCTCACAGGTTTTTTGAACCGATGGCTTATTACAATGTCTTCACCGCTTAAAACACGATCTAAGACTGTATCAAGATTCATTCGTAATTCTTTAGCGCCAATTGTTTTCATATTTTAAGTTTAACTTAGGTTGAACATTGTGTCAATACTAATTTTGGTTGGGGAAGAAGAGTTTGAACACTAGACTATTGACTGGCTCGAATCATCAAGCTGTTTTATGTTCTAGTCTATTTAAGCGTCTTTCATGGTCTTGGACCTGTTCGTCAACAGTTTAAATAAAAGGGGTGACCGACATTATTAATAGCAGTTTGGATATTATCTACTTTTGTCTCAATCTTTTTAAGATCATCCTTTGATGCTAGATCTGCGGCATACTGAGACAACGTAGTTTTAATAAACTGTTTAAGTTCGGCGCGATTGTGTCATCATTCATAGTAAACAGTATTTATATTAATTAAACACTTACACAAACAAGAACCAGCCTTAGTAGTGCAAGAATTGTTGCCAATAGGGACGATATACCCTAAAGGCAACCCTTTCCGGTTTAGAGTTAACTATTTTTATTTTGACCGGCATTTCAACAATTCCCTCTCCTTGATACGCCAAAAGAACATAGCCATTTGCCAAAACACAAACAGCACGGCATTATTTTTTAGATTATTTTAATGTTTTTGTCTCACCTTAAGCGGCTCTCGCTTTTTTCCGCTTTTTACGGGAATACAGGCCAATTGTAGCAAAGAGGTTATGCTTGTCAACTTTTTTAGAGAATAGGGTGCCTATTTTCATCTAGAGCGAGATATACAGCCAGTTGCGATTAGCGTAATCTGCCACAGAGCTCAAGAGGCCATCAGTCGGCTGGCGGTTACCGAGAGCTTGTCGCACTGTTGCCGATGAAACAGTCGAAGCATAGCTGTTAAAGACGGTTAAGCCCTTCGGTTGAGTTGACCAGCTGGCAACCAATTGGCTGATTTTTGTTTTGTCGTCACCATCCCGGACAGCAACTACTAGCTCACAGCTTTGCAGTAAACGATCTACTAGTGGCCAGGTTAACAAACTGCTTAAAACGTCTGACCCGAGCAACAGAACTAATTGGCTAGTATCGAATCTGGCTTCCAGTTTCGGCAAGGTATACCGAACACTAAAGCTCAATTCATCGAGTTCTAAAACCTTGAAGTTATGGTAAGGCCGACAAGCTTGTTTGAGCATTGCTACCCGGTGAGCAAAGTGTTCTACGCTTTGCTTGCTTCTAGGACAACGCTCAGGTAAAAAATAGAGTTGATCGAGTTTAGCTACTTGCCTAGCCTGGAGAGCAAAACTTAGATGTCCGCTGTGCACCGGATTAAATGTACCGGCATAAATACCGATCCGCTTCGGTAAGGAGGACTTCATTCGCTGGGTGCTCCTTCGCAACATCTAGTCTGATAGTGGCAACTTGGGCAGGCGAAATGGCCATGTTGCGGAGTTATGGGATAAAAACCGCAGGCGTCGCAAAAAAGATAAGCTGATTTTTCTTGAACCAGTATTTGGTAGGCATCATATTCGCTAGACGTTGTTTGGTCTTCAGCCATATTTTTATTATAGCCCAAACTTATGGCTTAAGCGGCCTGTGGGGCTGATCGAGTGACCGATTTATGACAGGTGCCGCAGGTTATAGTTGTCTTTGTTTGAATGGTCCGCACGTTCTTGTTCCTACAGAGCGGACACTTGCTAGAAATATATTCGCAGTTATCCGAAGAGCTTGAGTTACTGTTTTCGACTTCCGTGCCTTCTATTGAGCTGATACCTCTTAACGACATGCCACACATAAAAACAATCGCCTTCTGTTTGGCGTCAGCTAGTTCTTGACGGAATAAAATGTCCATGCCTGCTTGAGCATAGTAGCGAGCTTGTTGAATATGTTTTGCGGCCTGGTATCCGAATTGTGTCGGATCATATTGCTTGTCTTGGACGCAAAGTTCGGTCGCATAGTCTTTGGCCTGACGGGCCATAATCTGTAGCGCTTGATCGCAGGTGACGTTTTGTAAACTTAGGGCCAAGGCCCGTACTTCAGCGTTTAGTTCCTGCTCTATCTGTTGTTCGCGATTTAAAGACTGCTCAATTAGCGTTTCGTAGTTGCCTTTTTGGCCGATGACTCCGCAGAAGGCTTCCTGGGCTAAACCTTGGTCATAGGCCCTTACGACGTCGATAATCCCTCCAGGCAGCAGACTTTTATTGACCCAGAAAGCATTCTCTAAATTGGCGCTTGAGGAAACTTCGGATGGGGTAAGCTGCAGTTTGTAGTAAATGTTTCGAACGCCTCTTTGGTCATATCTCTGTCCGCCAGCATTCGCTCCCAAGACCGAGGCTGAAGCAGTTATTCTTTCTCCTGATTGATTAACTTCGGTGCAGCGCAACATAGCCTTTCGGGTTCGAGTATTATAACCATATTTTTCACTGGTCTGGTCAGACATTTCGTCTTGATCGGGACTACGACTTACTTCAACTAAAAAATGATTGTCGAATCGGCCAGCCAGAAAGCCGTCTTCAATCCGAAGTTCATTAAGTGTTTCAGCTACTCGTCGGCGGTTTTCAACTGGGTGGTCGGTATGCAGCACGCCATGAGCGTACATTGCCCGCTGACTATAGCCGCTCTGGTAAAATCCGTCTCTGCTATAAACTGAATGGCTGATAGAAACATGGCCACTTTCGCGCAATATTTCAAAGACATTGGTCCGGAAATCCGTCTTTAGACGAAGCCCGGCACGTTCAGCTATCTTTGGATCATCCGTAAAATATTCTTTGGCTACTGTTGGCAGAGAAGCTGTTTCAGCCGCTTCTTGCTCGGAACTTATTGTGGCCTCCAAAGATATAGTACCCAGTAAACGTATCAAGCGCCGACGCGTCTCAATATCTTGCTCAGAACTAGCCGCAAAGTAAACTTCGGGGCTTGATAAATTATTTTGTATAGTGGCTGCAACGGCCATAAAAATACCCTCTGCTTCAGCGAGCGAGGGTCTGAAGTACTCTTCAGGTGCTCCTGCTCGGGAGGCTTTAGTTGCTGTATCGGACTTTAACCGTTGCGGCACAGTGTGGGAGTTTCACCCACTTCCAGCATTTGTTTGTTAAATACCTTCTAGTAGTGTAGCACTAGGCCAGGACGCTACATATAGTATTAATCACACCGGATCAGTTGATTGACTATTGCCCCTTTTGATAACACTTAATCTAGGGATAAAGCTCTGAGCAGCACCTTCTAGGCCTAGCACCTTGAGCGCTCCAACTAAGACATAGAGGTGGTCAAAACTGGTTGCCGCAGTTCGTTCAACCTCCAAGAATGCATGTTCGACTTTTTCAACCAGCCATTTTTCTTCCCGGGGTTGAATCTGGTTAGAAGTAATTTTGGTTTGTTCACTGCTGCTAACAACTTCCAGTGAACGAGCCGAGTGATCACGCTTCCGAAGATGGCCACGACTGATAAGACTCTTGACATGTAAGGCTACGGTGGCTACCGAGTTGTAGTTTAAGCCGCTCATTATTTCCCGGTAACTGGGGCTATAGCCATGAGCGGTAATAAAGTCTTCTATATAAGTCAGTAGTTCTTTTTGTTTTTTAGTAGGTCTGATTGTTTGCTTTTCGTTCATATTGCTATTATGGCATAGCTTGATGGTAGGACGGAATACTGCGAGTTTGCTTAGAGGATATTATACTTGCTAACCAAGGCAAGAGTCCTGTAATTAGGACTTGCATCTTTTGTTTTAGTGGTGGCGCCCTACGACCCGTTAGTAGAGACTAGCGATTTTTGAGAGAATGGGGTTTGACTCTAAGCCAATAAAGTTGTATATATGTATATATCATGCCTGTTAATCGAAGGTCTTTGTCTCCGGTCGATCCTAATGTTGCTATTAATACGTTCGATTGTGATTTCGGCAAGATTCCAACTAAAACCATTACCCTTGAAGAGTACCGGGCCTTAGGGGGGATGTCTCTAAATGTTTCGTCTAAAAAACCATCACCTGAAATAGATGCTGAACTTTTGAAATCTTCTGAGGAGACTCCAGAAGACAGACAGCCGGTAGCTGAGTAGCTACTAGCAAATAAGGCGACTCTAGGTCACTTTTGGGATTTTTGTGGTATCTGGGAAGACCCAGTATTTGTACCAAAGATAGCTCCAGACCGTAAAAAAGGCACCCGAGATGAAGAAACCAATGTACGGGCTGATGCCGATATGCTTTAGGCCACCAATAATTAGATAGTCTAAGACAAAGCCGATACTTTCAATGAAGATATAGCGTCCAAGGTGGCGTATCTCAGAAAGGTGTATCCGATCAGAAAAAGCCCAGAAACGTTGGACAAAGTAATTGCTAGTCCAGCCAATAATGTCAGCCACAACTTTTGCCGGCAGCCAGTTCCAGTGCAGCCCTGAATAGCCAAGGGCAAAGACGCCGTAGCCAACCCAAAAGTACAAACTACCCCCAACCAGATAGCGTGAAAAACGATTAACTTCCTGGCGGCTTGGCTTAAGCTTCACGTTTGTTACTCGCTACTTGATCAAGTGAAGTGCCGATAGCAATACCGGCCAGACCCCACCAGACATAGGCTAGAGTGTCGTCACTCCAGGCGTGAGATAACAAATTAACTAACGAGATACCGACTAAACTGGCCAGTAGGATGACTGCCAGCGTATCTTGACGTCTAAGCCACAGAATGTAGCCCACACCAGCGTTAATTAACAGAAAGAGGCCTAGACCCAGCCAGCCGGTTTCTTGGCCAATCTGCAAAAAGTAGTTCTCGGCAATTCTAGGAGGGTGGTTGTTAAAGATACTGGCTGGACCAGCCGTACCCGGGCCACGGCCAAGAGGTTGATCTATGATATCCCGTAGTCCGGCTTTTAGGGCACTGCTGTGACCCTGGTCAGATGTGGTGGCCACTGCTGAGTCTTGCTGGGTATGCGACACTATATTCTGGAAGACCAAGCTGTGGCGCAGCATAAAGCTGCCTAGAAGAACTAGGACAACTAGAGCTGTTGCTGTTGAGATCAATAATCTCTTAGTCCGAGGCGACCATTTATGAGTCAGCAGAATAACTAGAGCGCTGGCCAAAGCACCCAGCCAAGCACTCCTCGAATAGCTAAAGAAGAGGACTCCTAAGCTGCCAGCTAGAAAAAGCAATTTGGAAAGGTTTCTCTGGCCACGGATTATTAAAACGGCGAGGGTGGTAAGGGGAATCAGTAGATAGGCCCCTAGAGGGTTAGCGCCGCGCAGAGTTGATGCGATACGCACGTAAAGATTGTTGTGATTAATAGTTTCGTAGGCTGGAATAGTCTGGGCACTGTAGCCAAAGTGACTTAAGAAGTTGAGGGGCAGAACAAAAATCTGGAGTAGGCCAAAGAGGACAACTATCAAAGCTGGCCAAAGTACCAGTTTTGGCCAGTGATCCTTAAGCCTAGCCGTGCGGGCAGCTACGGTCCAGCTGATCAAGAAGAAAGCCCCAAAGCGCAGATTGACTATCAGGCCGTAACCCAGAGCTTTAAGATTAACGCTATGGTACTTCAGAGCCACTGCTCCCCAGATCATTTGAACCAGGCTGTAGGCTATAATTAACCAGACTAATCGGCGGGGTAGTGTCTGGGCCCGAATCTTGCTGTCAGTTATTAGCAGATAGATGGCGCCAAGACTACAGATAAGCAAGAGGTATTCTTTCCAGAGGCGTAGAAGAGTGTAGTGGCCAAGCTGACTAGCTAGCCAAACGCTTAAGAAGGCATGAAACGGTAGCAGAGCTATGATCAGACTTATTAGCCAGACCATAGTTGTTAAAACAGCGTACTTAAGGGCGGAAGCTTTCATAGTGTTACAATTTAGTATACCTGTAATAATATGTCCTTATGAAGAATAACGCTTCCGTAATTTACAATGCCTGTCTAGTAATTGGTGATTTCTTGGCCTTAGTTTCGGCTTTCGTGATCGCCTATATTTTAAGAGTCTCTATCAGTCACAGAGCCTTAGCAACTCCTGTCCACGCCCGAACTTATCTGACCATATTCGTAAGTCTGCTGCCCTTTTGGATCCTCATTTTTGCCTTACTTGGGCTATACAATGCCCGGACTCACGAGAATCGTTTCAGTGAGCTAGGCCGCTTATTTGTCGGTTCATTTATTGGCATTTTGTTCATTATCAGTTACAGCTATATGACTGTTACGCCTATTTTTCCGGCTAGACTAGTCACCGTTTATGGTTTTGGCCTAGCTTTCTTCTTTGTGCTCCTATTTAGGACTACTGCCCGGGGTCTGCGCCGTGAACTGTTCAGCTACGGCATTGGCATTAATAACACCTTGATCGTCGGTGATACGCCTATCAGCCAGATATTGATGGACTCGCTGGCCAATAGCACTACTAGCGGTTACCGAGTACTCGGTATAGTCGGCGGTTTGAGGCATCAGCTGAAGCCGGCTACTGACTATCAGCAATTCCCGAACTTCGAGACAGCTATTGCCTCTTTGGGGGACCAGCCACTGCACACCATTATTCAAACCGAGCTATACGCCTCAAGCGACAGAAATGATGAGATCTTAACCTATGCTCAGGAGCATCATGTTGCCTACCGTTTTGTGCCTGGCAACAGTGAGTTATTTGTTGGCAACATTGAGGTTGATTTATTCCGGGGAGTACCGATCATTGCCGTCCACCAAACAGCCTTAACTGGTTGGGGACGAATCGTTAAACGCTTGTCTGATATCTTCTTTGGCAGTATCTTGCTGGTGCTTGCCTCACCACTGATGCTTGTAATTGGCTTCTTTATCAAGCTATCCGATGGCGGGCCGGTCTTTTTCCGTCAAGTCCGCTTAACCCGCTTTAATCAAAAGTTCAAAGTATTTAAGTTTCGTTCCAATAACCTAACCTATAACGGTTTATCGCCTGAGGCAGCCTTTCAGAAGATGAATCGGCCAGACCTAATTAAAACCTACCGGGCCAATGGTGATTTTATTGAGAATGATCCCAGGGTAACTCCGCTCGGTCATTTTCTAAGAAGAACCAGTCTCGATGAGTTGCCGCAGTTATTCAACGTTGTCCGAGGCGATATTAGCCTGGTTGGGCCTCGGGCTCTGATCCCAGAAGAGCTAGCCATTTACTCTAAGCGCCATACCATACTAAGCGTTAAGTCCGGGTTAACTGGTCTAGCTCAAGTCTCGGGAAGACGTGATATAAGCTATCAGGAGAGACGCAAACTAGACCTCTATTATGTCCAGAACTGGAGTTGGTGGGGTGACATAGTTATCTTTGTTAAGACAATCTGGGTTGTCTTTTTTCATAGGGGTATCCGGGCATGAAAGTAGCTATTGTTTGTGACTGGTTGACTGGTATTGGTGGTGCTGAGCGAGTCGTTCTTGAATTGCATCGGTTGTACCCTAAGGCACCGATTTATACTTCGCAGTATGATCCCCAGGCAATCGACTGGTTTAAGGATGCCGATGTTCGTACTACTTGGTTGCAGAAGTTACCGCCAGGATTTAAGAAATTCTTGCCGGTCCTTCGAGCCATCGCTTTTGGGCGTCTGGATCTGTCAGACTATGATCTAATACTCTCCAGCAGCGGGGCTGAAGCCAAGGCTGTCCGCGGGGGGCCAAAGACTGTCCATATTAGCTATTGCCACTCACCGACTCATTACTACTGGATCCGGACTAGAGAGTATCTGAAGAGTCCTGGATTTGGTCATTTTAACTGGCTGGCTCGTTTGGGGCTAAAACTTTTCTTTAAACCGATGAAGCACTGGGACTATCTAGCCGCTAAGAGACCGGATATTATGGTCGCTAATTCAACCCACACCCAAGCTATGATCAAAAAGTACTACCGTCGCGACTCGGTAGTCATTCACCCGCCTGTAGATGTTAATCTTTTTAAGCCCTCTAAGGACGAGCCTAGGCACGGTTTTGTGGTTGCCGGCAGGCAGACACCGTATAAGAGAATTGATCTAGCGATAGAGGCTTGTAGTAAGCTTAATATCCCTTTAGTAGTTATTGGTAACGGACCGGAACATAAGAGGCTAGAGAAAATGGCTGGTCGGAGCGTTATCTTTCTGACTGGTAGCTCTGATTTAGAAATGGCTCGTCATTTTGCTTCGGCACAGGCTTTTATTTTCCCTGGCCTCGAAGACTTTGGTATGGTGGCCGTAGAGGCTATGGCTGGCGGGGCACCAGTTATTGCCTACAAGGGAGGCGGGGCTCTGGATTCAGTTATCCCTGGTAAAAGCGGTTTATTTTTCGACAAACAAAACGTTAAGAGCCTGGTTCAAGCCATAAATGAATTTAACTCCAGAAGTTTTGACAGCCATAAGATTATTGCCCACGCTCAGACCTTTTCACTCAAAAACTTTCGTCAGAAAATGACTGACTTAATTAACGATAGTTTAGTAGCCAAAGAAGAGTAATTGTCAAAATGTATTTGACTTTTATGTAATAAAGTACTAAAACTGTATTATGACAGAACAGCCAAATTATGATCCCCTAACCGATTTGTTTGAGCGGGCTTATTCTGAACCACCTTCTTTAGATCAACCAGGCGCCCAAAATACTTTGTCTGACGATGACCCCAGCAACCTCGACCCGAGTGGGCAATACTTAAGAATTCGCAATGTTAATCTGGCCCATATGATGGCCATCTATGCTGACGAAAGCTATGTCGACCTCAGCAATATTGGCAGGAACATTAACGAAATAAACGACAAAGCATACACCTTATTTAAGGGATCTTCGGGTTCCAGGCAAAAACAAAAACAAAGGTTGGTGGTCAGACAAGTGGCATCAGGGTTAGAAAGAATACGCCTAGAGGAAGCTATTGACGCTGATGAGATCGATGCCATTGTCGATTACTTCAGTGGCAAGCACCGAAAATAAAAAAATACGTAGCCGGGCTTGCCCGAAATGTCACTTCTTAATTGCTAGCCCCAACTCTTTACCAAGTATGCCTGCAACACGGTTTACAGTGCTAAAATGTTGGGTTTGTCTCGCCACTTTCTAAACGGGCAGCTATTGTTTGGCTGACACCAGCTTTGGCGGAAAAGCTTTATGATAGTAGTTTAATAGATATATTGTGCCCAGGCTGCTTAGAGCAATTATTAAGCTGATGCTTATGAGCAGTGGTTTGGGGAATCTATTGGTCTTTGCTGAGCTAGAATATTTCACTATTTGTGCTTTTTTACTTTAGCGAGGGGCGATAGAAGTGCCTGGTAGCTGGCTAGGTAGGCAGTGGCCACATTGCTCCAGCGATACTTTTGGAGACTGAAGTCTCTAGCCTGCTGGCCAAGCTGGCGAGCCGTCTCGGGGTTTAGCAAATGGCTAATGGCTGACTCAAAGCCCCTGGCGTCCTCTGCAGTAACCAGGATTCCGTTTTGTCCGTCAGTTATGGCATCGGTAATACCCTCCAGTTTACTGGCAACAACCGGCAGTCCAGCTATTGCCGCTTCCAGGCAAACTAGACCGAAGCCTTCCATATCTCCAAGCACCTTGATGTTAGGCATGACAAAGATATCGGCTCCGTTATACAAGACGCTTAGTTGCTGGTCGCTTACTCTACCAAGCAGGCGAACGTTTTGGTCCAGATGACTTAGAGTTATGGCCTGCTCAATTGCTGGTCTCTGGCTTCCTTCCCCGGCGACTAGATAAAGTAGCTTTCGGTTTTGGGCTACTAGGCTAGGCATGACCTTCTCTATAAACCAGGCTATGCCCTTACGTTTAACCAACCGGCCGACAGTTATTAAGACTTTGGCGGTCGGATTAATGTTTAGGCTGGGGCGTAGTTCTAGGTCTGTTGCCTTTTGATAGTAGTTATCTGACATGCCAAGCGGGATAATCTTGATTTTGGTTTCAGCTATGCCTCTTTTGATTGCCTGATCAGCTGTTGCTTGGCTAATACAAAATATGATCTTTGCTTTGTTAATCATTCTGGGGATTACTGCTTGGTAGAAACTGTTTGGGTAAGTAACGTCTAGACCGTGGATAACAATGACCATCGGTTTATTAAACAACCGGCTAAGGATGTAGCCCAGAGGAGCCAGGACACCGTCTTGGAGATGAATAATGTCAATGTCTGTTGTTATGAGCTGCCAGGCAGCTTGGGCAAAGAGCCAAGGCAGAATTAGTGGCAGGTACTTATTGGAGCCTCCCCATTTAACCAGTTTGGTCTCGGTCTGTTTTTGAAGTTCGTTATATAGGCTATAGGCAAAGGTTTCCATACCACCAACACTTGGTGGATACTTACGGGTTAGAAACAGAATTTTCATATTTTAGATCTGTAGTCTTTTGCTGACATCACCTACTTTTTGTGATAGGTCTTTTCGGGTAACCAATATGCCTTGCTTATTATTGACTACTACGCAGTTATCTAGTCCTATAACGGCTAGAGGCTTATGGCCAAGATTATAGATAAAACTGTTTTGAACTTCCTCGATCGCTACTTGCTGTCCATAAATATGATTGCCGTTTTGGTCGACCGAAGCTGCTTTAGCAAGGTCGGTATAGGCTCCCAGATCCATCCAGTCAAAGCTAGCTGGCACCACCAGTAGATCGTCTATTTTCTCAATTAAGGCGTAGTCAATTGAAGTGTTCTGAAAGCTTAAATAGACCTCTCGGTAATTGTCGGCACTAGCATTGGCAAGCTTATTAAAGTCAGCAAACAGTTTGGGAGCATTGCTTTTCATTTTGTTTTTGAAATTATTTAGTGAGCCAACAAAGTAGCCACTGTTCCAAAGATAATTACCGCTTTTTAAAAACTTTTGGGCAGTCTGGTAGTTTGGTTTTTCACTGAAGGACTTAACGTTATAGACAAATGGTTCGTTACTTAAAAGTTGACCTTTTTCAATATAGCCAAATCCGGTAGCCGGATGGTCGGGTTCAATGCCAACTAGGACAATCCGTTTTTCGTTCTTAGAGGTCTGTTCGGCTAGCTCTAAGCTATGTTTGAAGCCAGCTAGGTCACGGACGTAGTGATCGGATGCCAAAAAAGCTATTATCTCTTCCGGGTCATGGTTCCTGGCAATTTGCTCTAGTCCAGCCAGAATGCAGCTTGCTGTACCCCTTCTGGCGGGTTCAATAATGAGGTTTTCGGGGTTGAGCTCTTTTAGTTGTTTCTTGACATGTTCAACGTGTCCTGTTTCTGAGATGACATAAATATTATGGCTCAGTTGGCTAGCCCGATGATATGTATTTTGGAGAAGCGAACGACTGTCGCCATTAACTTTTAGTAGGTGTTTTGGGTAGCCTGGAGTAGAAAGCGGCCACAGCCGGCTGCCTGATCCACCGGCAATTATTGCGATTATCATCCTTTAGATAATAGCTCTTGGTTATCTATCAAGCAATCTGGTAAGTTTATATATCGTTTGTTTTTTGGGTTTTATTAACTCATACTGATAATTAAGTGTAACTATAAGGAATAGCTTAAGATATGGGCAAGTTAAAAAATAATCAATCTGGTTTTAGCGCAGTAGAGATAGTATTAGTTCTAGCCGTAGTAGTACTAATTGGTGTTGTCGGATGGCTAGTCTACAGGAACCATCATAAGATAAACACAACTGCAATTACGACTACTACATCTGCTGAGCCAACGACAACTACTAAATCGCCTACAACTACACCAGTTCAACCGGCTAATCCGTATGCAGGGTGGAAGACTTTCTCGCTGTCCTCACTGGGCCTAAGCTTTCAATATCCATCATCTTGGACGGTTACGCAGGGAGAGCCTCAATGTACTGGTGCAATTCAAGTTTCAATGACTCCACCTGACTCAGAGATATCACAAGCAGCAACAACACTTAATACTAATTTAAAGAAGTATAGTGCAGGCATAGTGCTTTTTGGTACACAAAGCTCTAAGTGTGCCCCAGACGGAAACAACTTTAAGGGAGATGAGTATACATATCTACAGTCTTCAGACCAAATAACCAGTGGTGTTTTTAAAGAAGACTGGCTGACATTCTTCGGTAGCACAACCGGCGATAAGTCTCAAACCTTGCCAGATACAGGAATAGTGACCGATACCCAATACAGCAGCTCACCAAATACTTTTGTAGATGCTGGAACGGTTGCTTACAACAACAAAACTTATCAAATAAATATTGGGACTGACACAGGACAGTATGCTCAAAGTGCTGTACCTGTCCCATTGAACATGGATTTATTTAAAACCACGAGTTTATATAAAGATACACTAAGTATTCTTAACTCAATAAATAAGGACTAGCGCTAGGTTCTATCCTTAGAAGGCTATGTATTTAAGGGTTTGAGAACTATAAGAAGCAAGAATCCCCTACTCATTCATGATATAAGAGGGATACTCGTCTAGTTAAGGGGCTAGACTTGGTTTAGGTTTCAACAAAATTGCGGAGATAGCTCTTGTGTTACCCAATAAAGAAGTCTCGAGGCCTCACAAAAAGGTCAAGTCAGCAGGCTTAAGATACGCTACAATTGAAAATACAATAATTTGAGGGTTGCTTGTGACAGTACTGGACAACATTTTCAAAGCTTATGACGTACGGGGCCGCGTTGGCAGTGAGCTAACGGTTGAGGTAGCCAACAAGATCGGTAAGGCTTTTGCTGCTTGGCTACCAACTAAAGGAACGGTTGCGGTTGGCCGTGATATGCGTCCTGACTCGGCTGAGCTAGCTATGGCTCTCATTAATGGTCTGCGTTCGCAGGGACAAGACGTGCTTGATATAGGTCAGGTTACTTCTGACATGATCTACTTTGCTGTTGGTCATCACAAGTTAGCTGGCGGCATCATGGTCACTGCCAGCCATAATCCCGGAGCATATAACGGTATCAAGTTTTGTCGGGAAGAAGCTAAGCCAGTCGGTCAAGAATCTGGTCTGTTTGAAGTTCGGGATTTAGCAGCAGCCAATAGCTTCGAGCCGACTAAAGAGGGGGTTTTGACTAGTAAAGATATTGTTGAAGATTGGATTTCTCATGTTTTATCTTTCATTGATCCCAAGAAACTTAGGCCGCTTAGTATAGTAGTTGATGCTGGTAATGGTATGGCTGGTAAGATTTTCCCTGAGCTTGAGCCTTATCTACCATTTCAGGTAGAAGAACTCTTTTTTGATCTTGATGGGTCATTTCCTAATCATATTGCTAACCCTCTGGAGCCCAAGAATTTACTTGATATCCAGAAGGTCATTCGTAATAAGCATTGTGACGTCGGAGTAGCTTTTGATGGTGATGGTGACCGGGCAGTATTGCTCGATGAAACTGGTGAACCACTTAGCGGAACGGTGATGACTGCTATACTAGCCGAGCACTTTTTGACTAGTAACCCGGGGGCTAGTGTGCTAGTTAATGCTATTTGTGGACGGGCGGCAATTGAGGCTATTAAAAGAGGGGGCGGTAAGCCTATTAGGACCCGTGTTGGTCATTCCTTCATTAAAGCAGATATGCGCCACTATAGTGCTGTCTTTGCCGGAGAACATAGTGGACACTACTACTTTAGGGATAACTTTATGGCTGATAGTGGCTTGATTGCTGCTTTAATTGGTCTTTATATTCTTAGTAGAAGTGGACGGAAATTGTCTGAACTAGCCGCTCCTTTTAGAAAAGCTTATGTCCAATTAAATGAAACTAACTTTGAGGTTACAGATAAGACATCAGTCATTAAGCGAATCAAGCAGTATTTTAGGGGTCTTAAAATCGATGAGTTGGATGGTTTAACGGTTAGTTTTCCTAGTGCTTGGTTTAATGTCAGGGCCAGTAACACAGAGCCTTTGTTGCGGCTCAATGCTGAGGCTAAAACTAAGCTGGAGCTTGAAACTCTGGTTAATAAAGTTACGGGACTTATTAGCGAAAAATAGTTGGTATACTGGAGAAGTATGAAAATTCTTGTTACCGGAGGTGCCGGTTTTATTGGCTCCAACTTTGTGAGATATGTCTACGGTCAGCGACCGGATTGGCAAATTAATGTCTACGATGCTCTGACTTATGCTGGAAATGTTAAAAATATTGAAGGACTAGATGCCAGTCGAGTACAGTTTATTAAAGCCGATATTTGTGATCAGGCGGCTATAGATCAAGCGGTTCAGGCTTGTGACGCTGTGATTCACTTTGCGGCTGAGTCTCACAATGATAACTCTCTTTCTAGCCCCTGGCCTTTTGTGCAGACTAATATTGTTGGCACTTTCAGGATCCTAGAGGCAGTCCGTAAATATAGCAAGCGCTTGCATCATATTTCAACTGATGAGGTTTACGGTGATCTGGCACTTGATGATCCAGCCAAATTTACTCCTGTTACGCCATATAACCCGTCTAGTCCCTACTCTTCTACTAAGGCCAGCTCAGATCTACTTGTTAGAGCCTGGGTACGCAGCTTTGGGGTTCAGGCCACTATCTCTAACTGCTCCAATAACTACGGGCCTTACCAACACGTTGAGAAGTTTATTCCTCGCCAAATTACTGAAGTTTTGGAGGGCCGTCAGCCGAAACTATACGGCAATGGCCGGAATGTCCGGGATTGGATCCACACTGAGGATCACTCTTCGGGGGTCTTAACTATTTTAGAAAAAGGTAAGATAGGCGATACCTACCTGATTGGTGCTGACGGTGAACGCAGCAATAAGCAAGTTGTTGATCTAATCCTGGAGCTAATGGGCAAACCAAAAGAGGCCTATGAACTGGTCAATGATCGTCCTGGCCATGATCTGCGCTACGCCATTGACGCTAGCAAACTGAGTAGCGAGCTTAATTGGCAGCCAAAGTACACTGACTTTCGTAGTGGGCTCCTGGCAACCATCGATTGGTACAAGCAAAATGAAGATTGGTGGAAGCCCCAAAAAGAGGCCACTGAAGCCAAGTATAAAGACCGGGGCCAAGCATGAGCTTTGATCCAAGTAGCTCTAACCAGTTACGAGTTAACCAAACAGCCATCCCGGGCTTCTATGAAATAGACCTGATTGTTAACGGTGATAACCGAGGCTGGTTTAAAGAGAACTATCAACAACAGAAAATGGAGGCTATGGGTTTACCCCATTTTGAAGTGGTGCAGAATAACATTTCCTACAACCAACAAAAGGCTGTCAGCCGCGGATTACATGCCGAACCATGGGAAAAGTTTATCTCGGTGGCCAACGGCAGCGTTTTTGGAGCCTGGGTTGACCTGCGTGCCGGTCCTGGATTTGGTAAAAGCCTAAGCCTGACCATCACACCAGGTAAAGCTGTATTTGTGCCTAGGGGTGTGGCTAATGGCTACCAGACACTGGAGGAGAATGTCACTTATACCTACCTGGTTAATGCCCATTGGTCGCCTGAATCAAAATATACCTTCCTCAACCTATTTGACCCAGCACTAGCTATTAACTGGCCCTACTCTAAAACAGACTCGATCATATCAGATAAAGACAGTGCTCACCCTTTACTGGCTGATGTAATTCCCATGGAGGTCTAGTGATGGATACGGAGTCAATATTAATAGTTGGAGCAAACGGTCAACTGGGGCGTGCCCTAACGCAGCGCTATCCCGCTGCCCAGACAGCCGATATCAATGAGTTAGATATTACTAATCCAGCATCAGTCGCTGGCTACGACTGGAGCAAGGTCAAAATAATTCTTAATGCCGCAGCCTACACTAATGTTGACGGGGCTGAGACGGCTGAAGGAAGGGTAGCGGCCTGGCAAGTTAATGCTGTGGCTGTTGGCCATTTAGTAAAAGCTGCCCTAAAACATGATTTAAGTCTGATTCATGTATCGACCGATTACGTTTTTGACGGCACAAAGAACCCGCACTTAGAAGACGAGCCGTTTAGCCCGCTGTCAGTTTACGGTCAAAGTAAGGCCGCCGGTGACCTAGTTGTTAGCTTGCTGCCAAAACACTACATCTTGCGAACCAGTTGGGTGATTGGTGAAGGCAAAAACTTTGTTCGAACAATGTTAGAACTTGGTAAAAAAGGTATTAACCCTAGCGTCGTTGCTGATCAGATCGGCAGGCTAACTTTTACTAGTGAGTTAGTCAAAGTTATAGACCACTTGCTAGGTAACCAGCTGCCTTACGGCACTTACAATGTCAGCAATAGTGGCGATAGTGTCAGCTGGGCCGATATAACCAGACAGATCTTTAAAGTTGCCGGCTATAGTAGTAGCGTCACTGACGTCACAACCGCTCAGTATTACAAGGATAAAGAAGGTATTGCCCCACGCCCGCTAAAAAGTAGCTTGGATTTAAGCAAACTACAGGCCAGTGGTTTTTCTTCCCGCAACTGGGAAGATGATCTAAAGGACTACCTTGCTAGGGAGCAAGCGGCATGAAACTAAAAAAAGCCCCCTGTGAAGACGGAACATCGCAAGGGCCTTAGTCGTGGTGATCTATACTTAAAATGATAACTAATTTTATACAATGTATCCACCGGAGGGAACAATGAAAGGAATTATTCTAGCTGGAGGTTCAGGCACTCGTCTCTACCCTATTACAATGGCTATCAGCAAGCAGCTGATGCCAATCTACGACAAGCCTATGATATATTATCCGCTCAGCACTCTAATCAGTGCCGGAATCAGAGATATTCTAATTATCTCAACGCCTCATGACCTTCCCCGCTTTCAGCAATTACTTGGTGATGGGTCAAGAATTGGTTGTCAGTTTAGTTATATAGAGCAGGCTGAGCCAAAGGGTTTAGCTGACGCCTTTATTGTCGGGGAAGAATTTATGGGCAGCGATAGTGTGGCCATGATTTTAGGCGACAACATTTTCTATGGTAGTGATTTTGAAAGGAAAATACGGCAAGCTGCTAAAGACTTAGATGGTGGTGTAATTTTTGGGCAGCAGGTTGTTGATCCTGAACGTTACGGTATTGTTGAGTTTGATGAAAACAATAAGGTGGTGTCGATAGAAGAAAAGCCAGATAAACCAAAATCTAATTATGCTGTTCCGGGACTTTACTTTTTTGACAATCAAGTAGTTGAGTATGCTAAGCAAGCTCAACCTAGTGAGCGGGGTGAGATTGAGATTACAGAAGTTCAAAATGCCTATTTACGAGTAGGAAAACTAAAAGTTTATTTGCTTGACCGTGGTACAGCTTGGCTAGATACCGGCACCTTTGCCAGCATGAACCAAGCCGCTCAATTTGTGCAAGTTATTGAGGAGCGCCAAGGGCTAAAGATTGGCTGTATTGAAGAGGCTGCTTATAGACAAGGTTTTATTGACAAAGAACAGCTACGAGCACTAGCTGAGCCCTTAGTAAAATCTGGCTATGGCAAGTATTTATTGAGTTTGGCCTCATAATATGCCCATTGTGATATTTCATTCTATGGTTATAGTTTCTCCGTTTTCATCCTACCAGTCGAACTTTTTGGTAGTGTTCGGATCGTAAGTAGATACCCACGACTATAGCCGGGGCGCTCAGTTTATGACCACTTAGATTAGGCGCCCTTACAATAGATATTTGCAAACAGTCGCACCAAATGTAATTTATGCATAAACAAGAAAATACTTATTGATAATCTATTTAGTCCTGGCGCTCCACAAGGACCAAACAATAAATATTTGTTATTCTGAAAATTCGGATAGTTTACATTTAACCATTTAAATACTTCACCATGGGCATGCATGAAATCACTTATTCTCGCCGAACGACCACCCCAAAGCAAGTAAAACACAATTGTCTGCAATATATAATACTCATACTCTGGACTATTATTGGTGTCGTATTTTTTGGCTTTTTGTAATAGCGCCAGATGAGGTTGCAACATGTCTAATATGCTCTTCTGGCTTGTGTTTGACACACTCTTTTCGTTATAAAACCAATTGTATCCCGCGTAATTCTCTATGACCTTTATGCTGTCTGTCTTGGCATACTCGCGCAGAATAAAAACTGTGTCCTCGCCGTACATAGTATTAAGGACAGATATCTTGTTTGCTTTCACAAATGATGTTTTATGTATTTTTGCAAATAAACTAGTACATACATACTTTGCATATGGAGTATTCTTTAACCTGACGTATCTATTGATAATTCTTCTGCCTACATTAGGGCGTTTAAATCCTCCCAAAACAACATCATAGCCGCCCTCTTCGGCTGCACTGTAAAATGTTTCACAATAGTCTGGATCAATAAAGTCATCTTGATCTATAAACATTAAATATTTCGTCTTTGCTAGCTCGATGCCTCTATTACGAGCTTCCGCAACACCTCCATTTCGTTGCGTAAAAACTTTTATCCTCTCTGGGTTAGTTCTTTCATATTCCCGTAGTATCTTTAGTGAATTATCTTTCGATCCATCATTAATGGCCAGGACCTCAACATACTCAAAAGACTGATTTAAAATGCTGTCTAAACAATGTTTAATATATTTTTCGCCGTTGTATACTGGGACTATCACGCTAATTTTCTGCATTCGTTGTTACCCTCTTCACAATCATTCTATACACCACACTAAGTAGAGATATTTGTAAAATATTAATGGTTGCGAATAGACTTACACCCCCAAGTAGTCCATATTTTCTCACTAATGTTGCTGAGAGTATCCCTAGTACAACATTTGTTACTAGCAAAATATAAAACTGATCCTTAAGCTGCCTCATAATAATTAATATGTTGATAAATAATGCAACCAGCGCATTAACAACTCCACCAGCAACCATAATGATTAGCGCTAATTTATAACCAGAAAAGTTTATTCCGAATACGAATTTAAGTACAGGAACACCTAGTATAAATGTAGTTACTAAGATAATAGCTCCGATAAAAGTCACTATATAAGCTATCCTTTTAACAATTTTGTGAAACTCTATGTATTTTCCTTTTTTATACAATCTGGATAAGCTAACTACGTTGGGTTGTAGAACAAATGACATCAGCAACACTATGAGAGTTATTGGCATAGCAATGATGCCGAAATAACCTATTTGTTCTCCGTGATATAAATCAATAAAATATCGTGGAATGTTCAGTGAAAACATCGCCAGGAAGAGTACGGCAAATATAGGCGCGCAGCGCTTCATTATAATGCCAGCATTTCTTGTATAGTAATTAATCTGGCTGACTTTAATGTGAATGTTTTCTAGCCTTTTAGCAATTCGTAAGTCATACAAGAGGACAAACCCAATATTGACTAACACGATACCCAGGCTGCCTAGTAAAATATTTTTTTTATAAATATCGATAAACATAAATAAGCTAAAACCACTCACGGCTTTATATAACAGCGATTTGCCAACACTAAACAAGTAGCCATGAACCTGTAGAATTCCGTATAATGAATCAGCGATCGATTCAACTGCTTTAAATAATACAAGAGCAACTATTATGCTACTTTTCGTCACATTGTAACGATTAATTAAATCAAACGTGATCGCACCTAAAAAGATTAAAATCCCTAGGACCAGGCGTACCATGATATAACTGCGGTGCGAAAATTCATGCTTAACGTCAGAAGCTTGGTGGGTTCGTCCACCCCACATGCCCACTGCCCAGAAAATAATTGCCACAGAGAAAGCAAACGAAAATACTCCAGAGTCGTATATGCCGTTTATCCGTGTGATTACAATTAGAAGCAATGGTGAGATAGCATTTTGCGCAAAAACACCGATAGTGTTCCAGAGATAATCTTTTTTGATATTGTTATGCATTGTGATTTTATAAACTATAGCAATGAGATAAAAATTAGTGAAATTGATTCAGGAACCATAGCTTACTTTTCTTAACTTCAGCAAAATGGCTTTTTTTAAGTTCCGTGCTGCCTACGGTTGAATGTAGGGCGGAGAATGAATATATGAAGTTAGGTTTATTTTTCCTATTATTACTACTGGTTTTTCATTGGCGTATCCGAGAAAAGAGTTTAAGGGGATTATGTGTGTTATAGAACCACCCATTACTGACAGGTTTTGTATACACGCCTGGTATTCAACATCAAGCCCATTAGTTATCGCAAAAGTTGTAAACGTTAGATTGTAATGATGATATATATCAAATATCTTTCTAACAGCAACTTCTCTATATTTAATCTCACCGGTTATTGCCTCACTTGGCGCTTCGCTTTCTATGTTGAGTACGGGTTTATTAGTATATCCACTTAGAGCAATCAGCCCAGGGGATTGATGAACACAGTCAAGAAATATTTGGCTATTATTGATTTTATTATTTACTCCCTGAGGATATTTTAGATAGTTGTAAAATAGGTTACTCCGTTGAGCTAAATACAGTTTTGTATTATGTATGAGATTTGGCCTCCAACTCATATCATATGTTAGGTTAAAGTTAATAATTCTGTAGTTATCAAAAACTAGAACCAATATGAGTGGTACCGCCAACATCAATGACTTTTTACCTATTATCATAGATATACGTATAAAAAATACTAGAAGAATTATGCCTCCTAGTATTATATCTACTGTTGCATATCGCATAATACCGAGTAGGAAGCCCCATATTTCAGTTGATAAGACGAAAAAGATTATTAGGCTTTTCTCACTCTTATCTAATTTTTTCCATATTAGTGGAATAAACATAATGATGGATATAACCCAGTATATGCCCAGTTTCCAATCATTAAATACGCTGTGGGGTTCGGCAAGTCTAGACGCGTGCCAAAATGATACAATCGGCCAAAATATTATTTGTAATAAGGTTTGGCCACCAGCACCAGATTGCTTTGCCGAAAAACTTATAGGTGCTGAATATGGTGAATGGAAGATTTCATTGTACATTGGGAAGATTGGATTACTGGTTAGTCTAAAATTAATATATCCATAAATTAGAGTTGGAATTGCCGTTATAGCCCCCACCAAGACCAATATTACAATTTTATATTGCAGGCTTTTATGTTTAGACCCAAAAACATCAACAGCTACAATAATATAGAAAGGTAAAGCGTATATTATGTTCGTTGCTTTAGCCAACAAAGCTATGCCGAATATCGCTGCTGCTAACCATAGATTAATGTTTTTACGAGTATCTAAGAATACTGCCATACTATAGATAGCCAATAGAATAAAAAATGCATTGATTACATCTACATATTGCGTAGCAAGTTGGAATAGTAGTTCCGTAACGATTACTGCGTTTAAGAAGAATATTAGCCTTAATATAGGTGACAGGACTTTTATTTTAAAATTAACAACTCTTATAATTAATCTATAAGTTATCCAGATTATTCCTATATATGAAATGAGATCTATAATTGTCCCGAGTCTGTATCCTAACAATACGCGGAATAAATAAATTATAGAGTCATAGACGGGTGCTATGGTACCAAATCCTAATGGGTAAAATTCGTTAGGGGAGAATGACCAAAGATAATTATGGGTTCCCCTCACACCATTAAATAAGTGGTAAAAGAATGTATCAAAACTAAAATCGGGAATAAGAAATCTATTTAAAAAAATACTGATGGGAATAAGAGAAGCTAAAAAGATCAAAAAATAAATTTCAAATGAGCTACTGTAGTGGAAACTTTTGGCTAGCTTCTTCTTTAAACCCGTGAGTTGGTATTTGATCATTTCGTGTTATTTTATATTAACCTGTACTTGATTTCATAGCCACGGTGAGATATTAACATCGATGAGGATGATCGTCTCTATTTTAACGAACGTTAGTTTGTATATTTGACGTATGTCATGTGACAAATGGACTTCTAATGCCGCTGTCAGCATGACGATTTTTTAGACTCTTCAGCATAAAGAATGCTCTTTCGTCTCGGTTTGGGTTAGAAGGAGTAGAATCGCCATTGGTTCGCCCCACAGTGGTCTCCGCAACTATCTCCCAGCCCGTACGCTTAATAAGTCTCGTTAAGCCTGATAGGGAAAACATCCAGTAATTGGTAGGGTCATTATTGCTTTCATCACTATCTACTAAATAAGCTACAGGAGCATCATTCAACCTAACCTTTCCATCATCAGTTTCGCGAGCTATACGAGTAGATAAGAATAAGTAGGTTGAATATCCGGACAACTTCCTCAATACATAGTATGGATTTTCTAGATGGTAAAGTATCCCCAGAAATAACACCAGGTCATATTTTTTGTGAGGTAAATCAAACTGGTTATTAAGATCTACTTCATAAACATGCACACGTGGTCTAAAATATTTTGTTAGAGACTTCACGCCGCTCATACCATTCCAGTTGGTCTGTGGCCAATCAATGACATCTACATTAAAGCCATTTTTTGCCAATAGAAAAGCAAAATCACCATCAGCCGCGCCGATATCACAAATAACCCTATTCGACGCCAGCTTATTAAAATCGCTTAGCTCTTTTGGGACAAAAGAATTGAGGTGTATTAAATTACCAAGAATGTCATAAGGATACCAGTGTTCTTTGGTCGCAATGCTTGTTTTTA
Organism: Candidatus Dormiibacterota bacterium; assembly: GCA_035534895.1. GTDB lineage: Bacteria > Patescibacteriota > Saccharimonadia > Saccharimonadales > UBA4665 > DATLRC01. The sequence continues at coordinate 18,767 of DATLRC010000010.1, read as the reverse complement.
ATTTCCAAAGGTCTGCGGCAAAAACAGGAGTTTGGTCTACTAAATCTTGTACTGTTGTATGGTTGCTTATGTGTTTCATTTGATCGTTTGATTATTATTCCTATTCATTTTACCTCATAATAAGCTGACTGATATGCATTTTGTGTATATGGATCAACGCGGTGTGAAATTTTGCGCGGCAGCTTTGACAAATATTTGTTAGAATTAATCTAAATTATAACTATGCTTGAGTTGAGTAAAAAGAGAGTTGCCTTAGTCATTCCTGCTTATAACGAACAGGCTGTCATTGCATCCGTGATTTCAGATCTTCATAAAAAGTTTGATAAAAAATCTTATTTTTATCAGATTGTGGTGGTAGATGATGGCTCACAAGATAATACCGCGGTCATAGCCGAGAGAGCTGGGGCTTACGTCATAAGACATATACTTAATAGCGGGAGCGGGAGCGCAACAGCAACTGGCCTTAGCTACGCGCAACAGAATAATTTTGATATTGCAGCCACGCTCGATGCCGACGGCCAACATGCTGCAAATGATGTTCTCAGAGGGATTGAGGCCTTAGAGGACACCAATATAGATTTACTTATCGGTAGCCGACTTATTAATACAGGTGGCATGTCTCGGCTAAAAAGATTTGGTAATAAGGGGCTCAGTTTCATCACATACATTCTTTTTGGCATTAGTGTTACTGATTCTCAATCGGGTTTGAGAATTTTTTCAAACCAAGCCCTTACAAGACTCAAGTGGAAAACCAGTGGCTACGAATTCTGTTCTGAGATGTTGTGGCGAGCTAAGCAGATTAAGCTTAAAATTGATGAATTCCCCATAAAAGCTATATATACTGATTATTCACGAGCAAAAGGACAGAATAACTGGAATGCTTTTAATATTGTAAAGGTTCTGCTACAGCGTCGGATTGTGGAGTTCTTCAGTGAGTAGATATCTGGTTCTTCTAATTTTGAACACGCCACTTGTTTTGATTGCTCTTTTGAGTGCGCTTGTCAATTATAAAACTGGTAAGATTTCACTAAAAAAATTCATTGCTCAGGTGCTAGTCTGGGTTATTATTTTTACCGGGTTAGCTTCGGCTCAATTTATCTATGTGTTCTTATTCTCAAATCATTTAACCCAAACGGAACCACTAAGCCTGTTCGATGTCATACAAATAACAGGTATTATATTGGTGCTTTTTATGACAAACCGTTCACGTATTAAGATAGAGTCTCTTGAACGACGTGTACAAGATTTGCATCAAGAACTCTCAATCCGACTGTCCCGAAAAGATAGTTAGAGCGCTATAACCATTTCAGAAGAGCTCCTGCCCCCTTGTAATATGCACTGAGTAGGTTGTTGATGGCTGAGTTATTACCTATCAAGCCTAGCGCTGGACTATCAAGTCTACTGACAAGAGTCTTGTAAAACTCGTTTGCACCTATTAGCCTGGTGCTTTGTATGGATAATCGCGAATGGAAAGCGAACGGCAATGCCTTTATCATAGAAATTGTTGCCTTTAATTTCAAAATAAATCGTTTCTGAATGATGGCGACAAACCAAAGAGAAATTTCTACAACGAACAGGAGAGGGAGGAGTACTGCTATGACCTTTCCTGGCCAACAACGTATTATATATATTAAGCGGTTTCTCTCGAGGTAAAACCATTTATATTGTCCCTTGTGATATTCATAGTAATGCTCGACTCGTGCTTCTGGTAATAACCCAATGTCGGCACCGAGTAGCAAGGCTCTTGTGCTAAAGTCTGTATCCTCATAATACATAAAATAATTCTCCTCCATCCCTCCAAGCTTTCTCCACCACTCAACACTAACTGCTAGGCAAGCGCCTGAAGCGACACATAATTTAGTTTCCTTAGTGTGAGAAGATTGATCGTCTTCGAGACCAGCGCACCAAGAGAGACCAGAAATATGAACAACATTACCTGCACTATTTACTTTTCCACTAGGAAGAGTTAGTAGGGGCATTGTTAATGCATAGTTTCCTTGCTTTCTACGGATAACATCTAGGACATTAGTCCCGGGCAATGTGTCCGGATTCAAGAAAAAAAGTATATCTACTTCATCTTCTATAGCCTTTACGCCTATGTTACAACCGGCAGAAAAGCCATTATTTTGTGTTTCTATTACAATATCTACTAATCCCGTTTCACGAGCAACCAATGCACCCTTTCTATTGGGATGATTATCAACCACAACCAGCTTATCATAATTCTTTTTTTGGGCCCCTATATCAGTTAATAGCTGCCTTAGAATCGAATCATGCCCGTAGGACACAATAATCACAGCCACTTTGGGAACTGATTTATTTACTAATCGTTTTTCCGTCATTTTTTGTTATTCCTCATAACAATGATTATTTAATTGTACGTATAAAAAATTCCTAATTTGCGCTAAGAAAATAAGAATACGGTTTATTATCAGACAGATTGAGGTTCTTAAAAAATCTTTCATTTTCTTGTGTTTCAAAAAAGTGTCGCGAGTAATACTTGACGTGGTCTCTGAATGTACCAACACGACTACCGATTCAGCTGCCCTGACAGAACTATTATACTAAATGCTATGGTTTTATCTTCGGATGAATTTCTGTAGAATACAATTGAATGTCGAAATTGATAGTTACTATATATGTGCTGGCAACCTCTCTTGCGTTGGTGGCTTTAAAGCTTGGGTCAAAGTCCGGCGCACCAGCACAACTTATCAACGGTAGGATACGTTTTAATATTACTCCATTTGCAGTGACTGGTGTGATCCTCTATGGAGTTAGCTTCCTGATATACATGTATTTAATCTCAAGGTATGACCTCGGTTACATTATACCCCTCACCACTGCCTTGGTGTATGTACTGATCTTCACTGCTTCTTACTTCGTTTTTAAAGAAGTTTTCACCCCCCTAAAGATTCTTGGAATATTACTTATATTAAGCGGCCTCATATTACTCAATTTTAAAAAGTAATTATGATGATCTCTCGAAAAGAAGAGAAATTTAATACTTCTAGAAAGCAAGCTAAACAATTTTTGAGAAGTGTTTGGCTTTTCCCGACAATTATCACTGTACTGCTTTTATTGTTAACGGTTTTTCAAATCAGTGGCACATCGATAGGTATTTATCATTCTGTTCTTTATGGAAATACTCCCGACAAAAATCTATTACTCAATAGCCCTCAGCCAATACGCTCAGACGAGTGGCTAGTTAATACTCAATTAACTATTGCCCAGAAAGTTGCTGGTTATCCTAGAGTCAACCCTGACGTTGAAAACGGTCGTGACATGTCTTTGGTCAGCGACGTCCCATATAAAGATTGGTCAGAAATATTTAGACCACAAAATCTGGCATTCTTCGTTCTTCCATTTGAAAATGCTTTCGCTTTTAAGTGGTGGCTACTGCTCTACCTGGTGATATTAGGATGTTACTTCTTTGTGCTGCGACTCTTTCCGCAAAAAAGATTATTCTCCTCTTTGTTCAGTATCGCCGTAGGATGTAGCCCGTTTTTGTTTTGGTGGTATGAAACTGGTACCTTTGCTCCGATATTTTATGGATTTTTTATAATCATATTGGGTATGCGAATAATCAGTAAAGAGCCTCTGCCCTTTTTAAAGAACAGAAGATTTTTCTACACACGACTTATATATGTCCTTGCATTGTCTTACTTATTAGCGTGCTTTGCACTAATTCTGTATCCCCCTTTCCAAATACCGATTGCGCTAACAATAGCCTTTTTCGTATTGGGCTATTTGATTAAGGAGTTTGGCCCCAACAAGAGGCTGCTGTCTAGATCTTTGCTTTGGCAGCTGGGCACCTTTTTTGTAAGTATCCTGATAGCTGTTTTAGTGGTCTTGGCTTTTGTCTATACAAGATCGGGTGCCATAAGTGCTGTTACGCATACTGTTTATCCAGGCAATAGGATAGCTCAAGGAGGTGGAACCCCAGTTTTTGAAATATTTTCTTCCTACTTGCAGCCACAACTGGAGCGGCCCATCCGAGCAGTAAATTACTACACAAACCAAAGTGAGGCATCTGATTTCATACTTTTCTTACCTTTTCTTTTTTTACCAGGGTTGATGCTTTTATTCGCAGAATACAAGAAAACGACTCGCGTTAACTGGCCACTGCTGGGCATAGAGCTGATTGCCATACTTTTTTTGGCCGATCTGTTTATCTCTAATTTGCAACCACTTTATAATATTACGTTCTTGGATAGAGTCCCTCATGGGCGTCTTATTATGGGACTGGGTTTTGCAGGAATATTGCAACTGCTATTGATAGTAGAGTCGCTGGGGCGCCTTAAGATTTCTACAAAACTACTACATTTTGTGTCTATGCTTTATCTTATCCCTTGTGTTTTGGTCTTAGCCTGGGCCGGAGAGTATGTTCGGAATCATTATCCTATTTTTATTCATGACTGGTTACTAATTGCTTTTCTGGGTCTATTTTTTGCAGCAATTTTGTTTAGTTTCTTGACCCGGAGAATTATTGTTGGGGTAATACTATTCTTATTGTTTTCGCTGTGGAGTGTTTTTCGTATTAACCCCCTTTACCATGGGCTTGGGCCAATCTATAAAAGCGAGTTAACCGCTGCTATTGATTCCGTGTCTAGACCAGGCTCTACTTGGGTGACCTTGAATAACATATACTTTGAAAACGTGGCAATGATCAGTAATCGTAATTCCTTGAGTGGTGTGCAGCCATATCCGGATCTAAGATTTTGGCGGCAGATCGAAGGTAAGCAAGCAGATTACATTTATAATCGATATGCGCATGTAGTCTTTAATTCTGATCCTGCATTTATAAAGAAGGTTAGTTTAGTTCAGGAAGATAATTTCCAAGTAAAATTTGACTGTTCTCAGTTCATTGAAAAACATGTCAACTATGCCCTATCAACAAGTCCGGTTGAAGATCCATGTGTTAGCAATGTGGGTGAAGTACATTATCCAGCAATTACCTTCTATCTATATAGAGTCTCTGATAAATTCAGATAATCATTAATTTAATCTTTGATGATTATTGGTTAAGTAGCATGTCTTACCGATCCCATCTATTGCAATCTGGGCAAAAACTTGACTAGAGCATTGCCTTCCTCAATACTAGTTAGACTAGGTATTTTAAGAAGTTTTCAGTATAAAAGCTCGGTTTATTATATGTACAAGAAAAATCATAAACAATTAACTCACTGATGATAGATCCTGACGTTGAGGCTACTTTTGACCAATACGGGCGCTTCTTTCTGACAGCTAAGATTATAGAAGCAAACCGTAGCAAAAAAGGGCTAACCATCCTAGACGTGGGTGGCTATGCTGGTAAAACGGCAGATTTCTTGCCACAAGACTCAGTTACGATTCTTGATATCATTGACGACTCTCAGGAAAACTATGTCCGTGGTAACGGCCTTAATATGCCGTTTGATGACAAATATTTTGATGTCGTGGTGACGACTGACACACTCGAGCATATTAGCGCTGATAAACGGCAGCTTTTTCTAGAGGAGTGTTATCGAGTTTCCAAAGAGTTCCTAATTGTGGTTGCGCCATTTGAGAGTGGTAATACCAGCCGGACAGAAAAAGAAGTTAACAATGTCTATCGAGCTCTTGCGGGCAAACCTTATCCCTGGCTTAAAGAACATGTTGAGACTGGATTACCCAAGACTGAGGTCGTAACAGCCTGGGCCAAGAAGCATGGACTTAATTACTTCAGTATTGCTAATAATAATTTGGAAGAGTGGCGATCGTTAATTAGCCACTATTTCGTACTTGAAAATTTACCCTCACGGAAAGGCTCAGAACTACTCAGAAAAAGATTCTTAAACTTTAATCAAACCAGGAATCGTTACCCAGCAGAAGCGCCTGCCTACCGGCAGATTTTTGCTATCAGTAAAGAGACTCTAAAACAGCCCGAATTAAGTAATGTACCAACTTCCGAAGACTTCAAGAGCTTAGTACCGATTGTCCAAACTATGAAATACTTTCTCCAGGAAAATAATGGTTCAATTACTAATAATGAATACTTGAAAGCAGCCTTAAAAGTCGGTGCCTACATCCCTATAGAGCGTAACCAGCTAGATTTAATGAAACAAGAAATTACTAAAATTAGGGCAGAGTTAAACCAAGTTAAAGCGTCAAAAAGTTGGAGAGCCCTATCCTGGCTCCGATCATCTAGGACATACTGCTTATTTGTTAGTCGGTTTTGGAAACTGGCCAGAACCTTAAAGCACATATCTGGATATGGAGTTTATTTGTACCCACCGGCCCTCTTATGGCGTATAAAGACGGGTATACCGGCTTATGGGAGGTCCCGTTTAAGGAATATCCGGTTCGCCACCAACAAGAAGCCACAAGTGTCTATTATTATTCCGATTTTTGGCAAGGCCACTTTTACGCTTAATTGTCTGATGTCTCTTACAAAGCTAGAGACCAAATACTCTTTTGAGGTTATCGTAATAGATGACTGCTCAAAAGATGCCTCCTCTGAGATCTTCTCGACAATCCCAGGAATGATATTCCATAGCAATCAGAAAAACCAAGGTTTTGTTATTTCCTGCAATACAGGGGCTAAGCTTGCAAAAGGAAAGTACCTAGTCTTCCTTAACAATGACACGGTAGTGGATAGTCAGTGGCTTGATCCTTTGATCAACAGATTAGAGGCAAGCCCAGATGTGGGCCTCGTAGGATCTAAGCTTGTCTACCCTAATGGTACCCTACAAGAGGCGGGTGGCATTATATTCTCAGATGCTAGTGGCTGGAACTACGGCCGAGGGGGCAATAGAGATGATTATGAGTATAATTATGTTCGCGAGGTAGACTATTGTTCAGGGGCCAGTATTGCTGTTCCGAGAAAGCTCTTTGATGAAGTGGGTTGTTTTGATACCAGATATGTCCCCGCCTACTATGAAGATACAGATCTGGCTTTCTCAATAAGGCAGGCAGGGTATAAAGTCATCTATGAACCAGCTTCTCAGCTTTTTCACCACGAAGGAGCTACGGCTGGTCAAGATCTTACTCGCGGTATGAAAAAGTATCAATTGATTAATCAATCTAAGTTTGTTGAAAAGTGGAGTGATGTTCTCGAGCAGCAGCATTACTTGTCCCCCAAAAGTTTACTTCAAGCCCGTGATCGATCTAGGGAACGACTTGCGTTAGTTATTGACCACTATGTGCCAGAGCCCGATAAGGATTCAGGTTCGGTTAGAATGAACCATCTAATCGGCGTCTTGCAAGACATGGGGTACAAAATAACATTTTGGCCCCAAAATTTATTTAATTCTCGGCCTTATACGAAACACCTTCAAGGCCGTGGCGTAGAAGTAGTATATGGCAGCGTTGATTTTCTTAAATTTTCTCAGGAGCGCGGCAACAACTATGATCTTGTTTTGTTATCTCGACCTTCAGTGGCTCCTTCTTATATTGATGTCGTCCGTAGCCTGTATGGGCGCGCTAAGATTATCTATGACACTGTTGATCTGGCCTTTTTGAGAATACGTAGACAGGCCAGGATAGAACATGATGATAGGCTGGGAGAGATAGCAGATGGCTGGGAAAAAGTTGAGCTCGGACTGATTCAGCGCACAGACGCTTCTCTTGTGGTTAGTCCAGTGGAACAAAAATTACTTAATAAATTATCCCCTGATTCTAAAGTTTCTGTCGTTTCAAACATACATATACAAAAACCCGGGCCCTATCTTTCTTTTGAAAAACGGAGAGATATCGTATTTATTGGTGGCTTTTCTCACCAACCAAATGTAGATGCAACACTCTGGTTTTGTAAAGAGATACTGCCATTAGTAACAAAAGAGTTACCCAATATTTTGGTCAAAATTGTTGGCAGTAGCCCTCCCACTAAAGTCTTGGCACTAGCAACAGATAATGTGAAAGTTATGGGTTATATTGAAAATGTGGATGATATTTTTCGCCGCTCACGGGTATTCATTGCACCATTAAGATATGGGGCTGGTGTTAAGGGGAAAATTGGCCAAGCCATGGAATACGGTCTGCCTGTCGTTAGTACTTCGATTGGTATTGAAGGAATGCATCTTGTTGACAATGAAAGTTGTTTAGTGGCCGATGTCCCAAAAGCCTTTGCTAAAGCTGTAATTAAGCTTTATACAAACAAAAAGACCTGGGAAAAGCTGAGTGTCAATTCCCAAGAAGTACTAGACAAGTACTTCTCGCCTGATGTAGCGAAAAGTGCTTTGCTAAAGCTGTTAGAAGAACTATCGAGAGGATCGTAAATTGTCTCTGGGGATGTATGAGCAGTATTCGCGTTTCATTCAATCCAAACATTCGAAACGAACTCAAAATAGTTTGATATCTTGGCAGATGGTATGCTACCATAGTGTTAATAGTTTAAAATAAAAGTACTATGTTGGAAAAAAATGTAAGATGCCACAATGGTTTTATAGGGCTGAAGCTACTTCTGCCCATTATCTTGGGTATCGCCATAATTGCTGTGGCCGGATTAGAGCTTACAAACACCACTCATTTTTTCCATAAACAAAAGGCCACTTCGGGAATCATACCTAGTACTAGTTCCTCTAACACCACTAAAAGTGCGGCCAGTTCAGGCAGTAAGACGACGAGTAGTAGCCCACCAACAACTGCTGCCACACCCACTGCGCCCCAAGGCCCAGAGGCTCAAACTCCTACCAGTAGTAGTACAGGATTAATCGCTCCTTTTGGTACTTTTGTAAGTAATCACAGTCCTAGTTTGAGTGGAACAAGCTCCCCTAGCCAAGAATTATCTACCTGTAACACAACTCCTGGGGCATCCTGCTATATAGAGTTTACCCAGCAGGGTGTGGTCAAGACCCTCAAATCCCAGGTAGCTGACAGCAATGGGGTAGTATCTTGGACCTGGAATGTCAACCAGGCTGGTTTTACGACTGGTACCTGGCAGATTACGGCGGTTGCTTCATTAAACGGGCAGACTAAAGACACATCGGATCAGCTTAATTTACAAGTTCAGCCATGACACTTAAGAAATTAAGCGCCTTGCTAATTGGCCCTGCTCTCTTGCTAGCAGCATTATTGCCTGCTCTTAACGCTTATGCCGCCTTTAACCCTAACCTGCTGATTGATGATCGGACTTTTGACAATGTCAATTCTTTCACTTCTCCAACCCAAATAGACACCTGGCTCAACACTTTTAGCGGAAGTTGCATTAGTCCTAACAGCGGCTTTAGGGCACCCTTGCCTACTGGTTACTCTCCCTCAACCAACTACACATACGGGGCTGATGCAACGGCTGGAACTATAGTTTGGAATGCTGCCCAAGCGTATGGTCTTAACCCTCAGGTTATACTTACCACCTTGCAAAAAGAGGAGTCACTGGTAACAGGTAGCTCGGGTTGTAGCGAGTTACAATATGTAGCAGCTATGGGCAATGACTGCCCAGATAGTACGACATATAACAACTACAGTGGGTTTGAGCTCTATAGTCTGAATGGGACAGCTGTTACTAGCGTCAGCGGTACGTGTGTTGATACTTATAAATCGGCCGGTTTTTCTCGTCAAGTAATTACTGCTACCTGGAAGTTTAAATTTTGGGAACAGCGGTCAGAAGGAAATGTCGGTTGGGAAGTCAACAAAACACTTGTAAATCCACTCGATGGCACCACTGAGACCTGGAATAACTCTGATGATCCACCATTCTGTGATTATCCAACTTATATGACTCAGGGCAACCGCTTAGGGGCAGGAGCACCAAATAGTAACAATCCTGCTAGCTGCTATAGTCCAATTTACTATGATGGTACTGGTTCGGTTGACGGCACCACAATTACCCTAGATTCAGGGGCTACGGCATCACTCTATACGTACACGCCTCATTTTCCAGGCAATCAAAACTTCGACAATATATTTACCAATTGGTTTGGTAATCCAACCACTCCCTGTTCGGCTATTAATAACATAACCTCTGCTCTTTCGGGCAGTAATGTCATCAGCTATCAGTACAATTCTAGCGGAGCAACTAATCTGGCATATGTTCAGCTGAATAATACTGGTACGGCCTGCGTTGAAGCTCATGTCTTGAGCTCTGATACTCAAAGCTGGATAGCCCATATTGCTACTGGTATGAGGGCAGTTGACCCTAGCCAAGGTATGCTTGTCGCATCAAAGGCAGCAGTAGACAATCAAGAAAGCCTAAATTATATTCTCTATAACGATGCCAACGGTAATGTTGAGGTTCATAGATTTAGCCCAAATCTGCTTACTTTTCCTGGTTACTACGATGTATCGACAGATCTGAGCGGGGTCAGTGCATCAAGTGGTACATTTGTAGCCGGTGACTTCCTGGGAAGAGGTTACGACCAGTTAGCTTATATTCTCTACAATGGCAGTACTGGGCATGTAGAGGTACATATGTTTGATCCAACACTGAAACAAGCTATTGGTTACTACGATGTATCGACAGTCCTATCAAGCATTAATCCGAATAACTAGCTTCTTCTCTCGATTTAGCAGGCATTAATCACCGGTTTTCATTAATTCCCAAAGGGCTTCTTTACAAACGTTTTTTCGATAAACTGACATCTTCATAATTGTGGGAATAAAAAGCGGTAGTCTGAGTACGCCAACCACTCTGCCTTTTATAAGATGCTTGATTAGTGTGCCTCTGTTAGTGGTCCTAAGATGACGAATAGTGTGGTAATCAGAAAGTATTATACTTGGTATCATTTTGATTAACATCGATATTGGAATATTTTTCATGAGTACAGCAATATTATTCCGGTAGGTCATATAAAATGAATAGCCGGGTTGTTTGCCTGAACTAGCTGAGCCCATATGATAAGCGGCTGTTCCGGGTACATGATAGTTATCCCAGCCCATAATAGTTGCCCTGGCTGATAAATCAATATCTTCGAGATACATGAACAACGTCTCATCAAAAACAGTCTTGAATGGCTGAGCATCAATAAAACTGCAGGTTATCATAGCTGCTGCTGCATTAACGCCGAAAACCTTCCTTGGTCCCGTTTCTCCTCTGTATGGTTTACCCCATCCGGCTTGTGTTCCAGCACCATTTTGAGATATATATATATGGGTAGAGTCGATAATCCTGTTGTCATAATAATCCAGCATGGTACTTTGAAGGATTGCTGCTTTCGTCTTGTCGGAAACAAACTTAATTAATACCGATAACCAGCTCTTGCTCAATCTGGCATCAGTGTTTAAAAATACAAGGTAATCAAGGCCAGGATATTTTTCTCTTATGGCTGATATGCCTCTGTTGTTCCCTTTGGCGAATCCGAGATTCCTTTTTGCTTCGTGGAGTTCAACCCAGGGGTATTTGGTTTGAAGTAACTTAACTGATCCGTCTTTCGAGCCATTATCAACAACTATTGTGACATGTTCCTGATAGTCTTGCTGAGCAATTGAATTGAGACATTCTGCCAACAATTCTTCGTTGTTCCAGCAGACTAAAATGAAAGCAACTTTTGGATCTTTCTTCATTATTCTTTTACCTTGACCAGATCACTGACATAGTCATCTGATCCCTCAAAAATTTCGACCATTTTGATAATATTAGGATTAGAATAATTAGCTACTCGCTTAGTACCGTGGAAACTAACACTTAACGAATTTAGAGCTGAGAAAATAGAATGAACCCAAATAATGTTTCTTCCGTCATGGTTTACGTTGCCCTCGTTTATAACTGATACCATGCCCGATAATTGGTTGACGTTTCTGACCCATTCCAGTGAACCAAAGCTTCGATATCTGTTTGGGTTTACGTCTTTGAATAAGGCTTCTTCGGTGCCGTCAATATATATAATCCCCATATCATAGACTCTGCCCTGGCGCACAATTTTTGGGGCAACTCCCAAAACACCCGACTCTTGGGCAAGCATAAATAATGAGATGAGATCGGTTGACTTTTTTTCCGGTATGAAGGCACCGTTGACAACCAGCTGCTTATTGGTTCGTTTGGCTGGTAACCCTTTGTTAACTTTAATGTTGTGTCTCTTTACGTCTTTATTTTTCTTGTAACTATCAATGATAAAATCCTCTTCGATCGGTAATAATTTTGTTGAGCTGAGATTAATATATATCTCCAGGTCAGACTCAGACGGCTTATAGTAGGCTCTATAAAAACCGGGGCGGTTCTTAATTGCTCTGACCTCCTCGAGAGTATCAATCTTTCGTCTTTTATAGTGTTCTGTGAGAGCTCTACAACCTGCAGCCGTGACATCTTGTTTGTTTGAAAAATTACTTGCAGTCGAGTTTTCTGCTTCACGCCAATGATAAAGAACTTTTGGGACGTGACCTATTTTTATACCGCTGTCAACGACACGGAGTAAAAAGTCATAGTCCTGGGCTCCCTCATAACCCTTCCTAATTCCCTTCGCTTTATCGGCAACTGTTTTTGTGACAACTACTAGATGAGTAATGTAATTAACGTTTCTTAGCATATCGAGTGAAAAGTCAGGCTTAAAATGCGGCTGAAAATATCTTAGGCCATCCTCGCTGAGCTTATCTTCGTCACTATAAACTAGTCCTAAAGAATCGTCTGATAGGAACATTTCAACTGTTTCTGCAAGTGCATTAGGGTCTAGGGTGTCGTCATGATCAAGAAATGCGATAAGATCGCCAGTAGCTTTATCAAGTCCATGATTGGTATTACCGGCTATACCTTCATTCTGAATTTTAAAATAGCTTATACGTTTATCGTGACTGGCTTTTTCAGCAATATAACTAGCTCTTTTCTGATCATCAGACCCATCAACTAGAACAAGTTCCCAATTGTCATAGGTCTGGGCAAAGACACTTGCCAAAAGTGGCTCAAGATACTTTGGTGGAGTGTTATAGCATGGTACAACGATTGATACTTTTTTTGTTTGGTCTTCAACTTGCTTTGCCTCAAAGTGCTGATAATAATGCGCCCGGATTGCGTTATAGGAGGTACTAGCAAAGTTGATTGCCCTTCTACGCTTTATGGTAGCTATGGCTTTTCTAACCACCCGCCCTTGGGGAGATCGATTAGATAGGAAGATTTTTAAAATTCTCTCGAGCATTTAACAAATTATAGCATTTTTTGGATTGGCGATCAGGGGCAAAAGCATTAAATTGGTCACTGGCTTTTGCTTATTATTAAACGACATGTGTTCAGTAATCTCTGAGGTAACTCTAGAGATAATGCTGGTTTAGCCGCTACTGGTTCAGTTTGGTGTAAATTTCGGCAGCTTCGGCTGGGCTAGTAATTTTTATAATCCGGCTTTTATCAATTACCAGTGCTCTGTCACAAAATCTTGTAATGTTATTCATGTCATGGGTGACCAGAATAACGGTTTGGTGCTCTTGCTTTAGTTTTGTAAAGTAGGTCAAACATTTATTCTGGAAAGCTTCGTCACCAACGGCTAGTACCTCGTCCAGAACTAGGATCTCGGTTTGAGCCCTAATTGCTATTGAAAAAGCTAGCCTTACTTGCATACCAGTCGAGTAATTCTTGAGTTTTTGATCCATAAATCGCTCGATCTCAGCAAATTCAACTACCTCAGGATACATGAGTTCCATTTCTTTACGATTGAAGCCCAGTAGGGCTCCGTTAAGATAGACGTTTTCTCGTCCTGTTAATTCTGGGTTAAAACCGACGCCGAGCTCAATAAATGGCGTTAATTTGCCATTTACTTGAATTATTCCGCTGTCAGGAGAATAGATACCGGCAAGCAGTTTTAGAAGAGTACTCTTACCGCTTCCATTTCTTCCAACTATACCGAAGAACTCGCCTTTTTTAATCTCAAAGGATATGTTTTCAAGGACTTGTTGTTTTTCATATGTACGATTATGTCTATAAAAGTTGATGAATGCGCCCTTAAGCGAGTTTGATTTTTCGTGAGGTAATTTAAAGGTCTTCGCTACGTCAACCACACGAATAGCTATATTGTTATCTATTTCAAAGTCATCCATCTAAATATTCTCCGCGAAGTATTTTGACTCTCGCTTAAAATAAACTGCTCCTATAAGCAAGACAATGCCGACAAGAAGAAACGGCACTAAGTCCAACCAACCACGATGGAATAAGCTATAGCCTGTTATTGTCTGGTGCGTAATAGTTACAAAACGAGCATCTTGGATTATTTGAGCTATCGGATTTAAGAGTATTAGTTTTTGGAAGACTAAATTTGTAATCCTTGAGAGAGGGTAGAGGATAGGTGTTAAATAAAATCCTGCTTGCAAAATCACCTCCCAGATATACCCTACGTCACGAAACTTTACAAACGCTGCTGATAAAAATAACGAGAACCCGAGTGCCAGCAAATATGCCTCTAGTATCAAAAGTGGTAAGACCACGATTGTACCCAGAATTGGAACATGGTTTATGAACATAAATACTGAAACCACAATCAGGTTAAGAAAGAGGTTTATGAGAGCAGAAACACTGCTCGATAAAACAATAATCGCCCTAGGTATTTTAATTTTTCTAATCAGGTCGCCTCGGCCAACGATGGACCCTAGGCTTTGCATAGTCATTTCGTTAAAGAAATTCCAGATAACCATGCCAAGCAGCAGATAAACTGGGTAATGGGGTATGCCGTTCCCTAGTTTCAAAAACTTGACGAAAACAATATACAAGATTAGGAAAAGTAACAGCGGTCGCAGTAGTGACCAAGCATAGCCTAATATTGAGCCCTGGTATCTCAACTTAAAATCAGTTCTAACTAACTCCCTGAGTAGGGCTTTATTCGACTTCGTAATGTATCTGTTCATCTTTTCAGCTATTATAAGTGAAGGGACTGATTTCGTCGATGAATAAGATAGCGGTTGTGGTATTAAACTGGAATGGTAAAGAAAGTCTGGCTGCTTGTTTGGAGTCACTCCTGGTTCAAAGTATGCCGGCAACAGTTATAGTGGTTGATAATGGTTCGACTGATGGCTCACTAGAGTTTCTTAACAGTAATTACCCTCAAGTTGATGTGGTGGTTAACAAAAAGAATTTAGGTTTTGCGGGGGGTGTTAATAGTGGTATAGCTAGAGCTCAAGAATTAGCTGTTGATTACCTGGCGCTACTAAATAATGATGCTACGGCGGAGCAAGATTGGTTGGCTGGGTTGGTAGATTGTCTTAATAGCAACTCTAGGGTTGGCATTGCTACTTGTAAGTTACTGGATGCTAAGGGTGAACATATAGATAGTACGGGAGACTATTACACTAATTGGGGACTGCCCTATCCTCGGGGGCGTGGAGAGGATGATCTTACTAAGTATGACCATTTGACAAGCGTTTTTGCAGCTAGTGGAGGGGCAAGCTTATTCCGTATGAGCATGCTTCAGCAGATTGGTTTGTTTGATCAGGATTTCTTTGCCTATTATGAGGATGTCGATATCAGCTTTAGGGCCCAGTTAGCGGGGTGGAAGATAGCTTATGTGCCTTCAGCGGTTGTTTATCACCAAATTGGGGCTACTAGTAGCAAGATTAAGGGTTTTACTACTTACCAGACGATCAAGAATCTGCCTTGGTTGCTGATCAAAAATGTGCCTCGGAAATATTTGTGGCGTGTGCTGTGGCGCTTTAAGTTGGCCTACTTGTTGTTTCTGGTCAGTGCAGTGGTTCGTGGCCAGGGTTGGGTAGCAATCAAGGGGTTGGTGGTGTCACTTGCTCTGACACCAAAAAAACTGGTTGAGAGGAGACGTTTGCAGAAGAGTCGTAAGGTTTCAGCTGATTATATTTGGGGTATTATGGTTCACGATCTTCCACCAAATGCTACTAGGCTACGTCAGTTACGGCTTGTCTTCTGGAAATTAGTTGGCAAAAAGAGTTAATAGGGGCTCCAGTCCGTAGCCTAACAAGAGACTGACTTTAGATCTCAGGTTTAGGAACCGGAATAATGACTTCTTTCGTTGCTAAGCTTGCTTGGTTTTCCCTGTCCATTTAGATTATGGGATGCCAGACTGAAGGATCATCGCTCTTAGGGTCCGTGGCTTAATGGCTTTTTTGCCATGAAATGGCACTGTACAATCTTAAACATTCCATTCTACTTAAGTAATAATATGTGCTCTACATTTGCCTAAGTGAGTCTGATACTTTGGGGTTGGCTGGCTGCTGCCATATTTTGTCGTTAGTTTGAGTCATAGAAAATAGTTGTTCTTTGGTGGTAGTGTAGAATTTGGCAATCTCTTCATCCCAAGTGTCATTTAGCTCCTTTTGGATCCGTCGGCGTAGACGTTTTTGGGTAGCGGCAGTTTCGCTTATCAGCAGGATGGTTGGCAGGGGTCTGTTTGTGACCTCCCACTCGCCGTCTTTGGCGTAAGTTAGATAGCTCTTGATTCGTCGAACTAGTACAAAGAAGGGGGTGCTGTCTTCAAAATAATCGAGGAAGAAATGTTTGTTAGCCCCTTTGGTTACTGGCTTCAGTGATATAAAAGCATCTGGTAGCCATTTCGGAAAGTAATCGTACTTTTCAAGACGAATGTCGCTTTGGGTGAAGCAGTTTAGCTTATCGGCATAGATAGATTTAAGTTTCAGGCAGCTGGTGCCCAAATTCAGGCAGTGTGTCATAAAAGCCTCTGAGGCTGTTTTATCTCTGTAGCGATTCTTGATGGCTTGGTCTGGTACAAGCTCTGGAGCCTTAGACTGCAGTAGTCTGGCTGCTTTTGGTAGTAAGAAGTAGGCTGCTGGTAAGCCCTGTAGCTTGTAGCTTTTAGGGTAGTGCTTAGCTATAAATCCTTGGTCTTCAAGAATAGCTAATCGTTTTTGGACATACTTAGCACTTGGTTTGTTGAAATATTGAGCAATCATTTGTCCAGAGCTAAAGCGATACTTATATAGAAACTTTAATAGATCTATCTGAGAATCATTTAAGGCTCTTCTATACTTTGGTTGTCTATGATTCATGACCTATCTCCCTAATCCTAAATCCATAATTTATACTTAGCTTTAATCAACCGACTCTAATACTTCTATTCTCTGCTATATATTTATATAGTAAGAGAAGGGATAAGAAAAGTTAAATATATAGAGGCGAGAGAGAAAGATAGGTATGTTTTCGCTAGAGATCTTTGAGGCGCCTCTTGTTTAGTTCTTTTTTAGTAGAATCCTGGTCTTTATTGAGATTAGCTCTGTTTGAGAAGCGATAGAGATAACCCGTCTTCCAGTAGCACCGACAATATTGATACCGTAGCTGCTTTAGAAAAATATCGTTAGTTAAAAACGGCAGAGCTTCAATGCTGGCTTGAGCTTTAAATAACTGTGGTGTTCAGAAGACACGTGGTCTCATGGCTTTCTTGTAAAAGATTTATTTGACAGATAGTTTTTGCGTTGCACTAATATGGCTGCCTCGGAACTATCTAGGCCATCTGTTGGTACTGTACAATGAGGGAGTGAAGATAATTATTGATGCCCGGGAGCTTAGAACTAGTACCGGCCGCTATATGGAGCGTTTACTGCATTATCTGCAGCTAATAGATAGGACTAACGACTATATTGTTTTGCTCAAGCCATCAGATATGCCCACCTGGCAGTCTACTAATCGACATTTTACTAAGCTCAGTTGTCCCTACCCTGAGTTTAGCTTTTCGGAACAGATTGGTTTAGCCTGGCAACTCAAGCGTCTAGGCGCCGATTTGGTGCACTTTGGTATGGTTCAACAGCCAGTACTCTATGGCGGCCGCACGGTAACTACAATTCATGATTTAACAACGGTCCGCTTTAAGAATCCGGCAAAGAATACACTAGTTTTTACATTCAAGCAACAAGTATATAAATTGGTTATTAAGCGGGCCTGTTCTAAGTCTAGGGCTATTATTGTCCCCTCAGAGTTTGTTAAAAAGGATCTGGTCGGATTTAGCGGCATTGATCCAGCTAAAATTAGGGTTACTTATGAGGCAGCAGATCGGATTGATATTAAGGCTGTGGCAATCAAGGGGTTGGCTGGCGAGCGCTTTATTATGTACATTGGTCGGCCAACACCACATAAAAACCTGGAGCGATTGATTGAGGCGTTTGTTAAGCTACGGGCTGATCATCCAGACCTAGTTCTAGTCTTGGCTGGGCGAAAAGATGCCAATTACCGCCGGATTGAGGCTGGTGTTTATGATCGCCAATTATCTGATTGCATCCTGTTCACTGATTTTGTCAGCGAGGGACAGCTGAGGTGGCTTTACGAAAACTGCGCAGCATACGTCTTCCCATCTCTCAGCGAGGGCTTTGGCTTACCAGGGCTAGAAGCGATGGTCCATGGTGCACCGCTAGTCAGTAGCAATGCTACTTGCCTGCCAGAAATCTATGGCCAGGCAGCTCACTATTTTGACCCCCTGGATACAACCAGCATGGTTCAGGCTATTAATGATGTTTTGTCAGACGAGAAGTTACGCCAGCGGTTAATAAGTGCTGGGCGGGATCAAGTTAAGACTTATTCCTGGAACCGTTTGGCGAAGCAGACGCTAGAGGTTTACGAAAAGGCTCTGAAGGCAAGCTGACGGACTAAATTAAAAAATCTTTGGAGCTAAAATTAAAGATCTTCTGTCAAAAGAGCGATCTACTTTGAATTGATGGCTCAATAAATTAAGCAAAGGGGTTGATAACTCTAACTTTTCCATACTTCGCACCTGCCTGCATGTCCTCGCTATATATTGCACTGCAGTTTAGGTCGATTGCAGCCTGTATGATTGCCGAATCATAAAAACTAGGTTATAGGCAGTTTCGTGTTGGTTTTGGGTCTTCAGTTCGGCTGTAAAGATACCACTCCACTAAGCGGCGTTGGTGGTCTTCACTCATGCCGCGGTGTAGCTTGAGCTTTGTTCTGAGCTGACTGTTAATGCCTCCCT
>DATLRC010000009.1:0-10900 GCA_035534895.1 Candidatus Dormiibacterota bacterium | reverse complement strand
GATTACTGAATGGGTCAATGATTACCATTTCTTCAGACCTCATCAATCCCTAAACTACCAGACTCCCCAGGAGTTTTGTGATACCCTAGACATAACTATTCCACGAGCCAGACTGTCCACGATGTAGTGAGTAAGTGCAGGTTGATTGATAAAATAACTTTTTGAGGCTATAGTGACTGAAATGTTTAATCAAAAACTAGTTTCGAAGACATTAACAATACTTATAACAGTTTCAATACTGCTGATTATTCTTGTCCCGGGAGATTTAGTACATGCTATTAATCAGTGCGGAGGTCATTTACAAAGTCCAGTCACTACTAGCATTGATATCGGGTGCAAAAAACAGGGCAACCCAATCGCTGATCTTAGCTTCGCCATTATTCGTTTCTTGTCTGACGGTGTTGGCCTGATCATTGTAGGCTCACTGGTTGTAGCCGGTATTCAATATACGTCTTCTCGTGGTGATCCGCAGTTAGCAGCCAAGGCGGTTGGTCGTATACGTGCAACGGTCGTTGCATTACTGATCTATATTTTTGCTTATGCCATGTTAAATTTTGTTATACCAGGAGATCTTTTGAAATGATAAGTGTTTCATTGTTTACCCGCTTCGCAGCTGTATGTCCCGGGGGGGACTTTTTAGGCCTCCCTAAATGGTATAAATATCTGCAGGGGACAACTGATCCTATCTCGGGCGCTTGTAGCCCACAGCTCTCCCGTCTAAGCGACATATGGCTGATTGTGGCGGCTGTTATTGAACTATTGCTGCGAGTAGCAGCCATAGCGGCCGTAGCCTTCGTAATAGTTGGTGGCATAAAGTACACCATTAGTCAGGGAGAGCCAGATAAAACTGCTCAAGCTAAAGGGACCATAATCAACGCCGTTATAGGGCTGGCAATAGCTGTTGTGGCGGCAGCTACGGTACAATTTATAGCCGGGAGTTTTAAATAGTGAGCAGGTTCTTTACAGGATTAAGGTTTGAATACTTTGGCTCGATCTGCAAAAGTGGCGAGGCAGCAGTCAACGGATCATGCAATGCACTGGGGTTACCAATTGTGGGCGCGGGTTCATCTGTATTCCAGACTGCACTGCAAATTGTATTTGGGGTGCTGGCAGCACTAGCTATTTTATTTATTGTACTTGGTGGCCTCAGGCTTGTTATGGCTCAAGGAGATCCACAAGGAGTAACTAAGGCCCGGAACACCATTTTGTATGCTGTTATTGGTCTAGCCATTGCTATCAGTGCTGAAGTAATAGTTGCGTTTGTTTTGGGCAAACTATGAAAAAGATAAGTCTTTATATATTGACAGGATTATCATTGTTTCTGATGCCAAGCTTATTTTTAGCTTTACCAGTTGGGGCCGCTAATGTGCTTCAGTTTTGCAATAATTCAACGGCACAAAGTACAGATGTATGTAAGTCGTCTCAGGCCCCAAAAAACGGCGCAAATCCGGTTATAGGCGTCATCAAGGCGGCAATCGATATTATATCTATTCTTGTCGGCGTTGCATCAGTCATAGTTATTATACTGAGTGGCCTGAAGCTTATCATAGCCAATGGAGAAGCTAACGCCATAAAGACTGCTCGTAGCGGTATAATATATGCATTGCTTGGTTTAGCAATTACAGCCGTAGCTCAAATAATTGTAGCTTTTGTGCTGGATAGAATATAAAGGAGCCCCAAAAACATGAAATTACGAAGACTCAAATTATTAGTCACTGGTCTATTCTTGGGGGTAAGTCTAATTATTATAGCCATGCCGGTGACCACAATGGCCGACTTTAAGTCTGCTGCCTGTAGCGGTCTTTCTCAACTCAATTCTCAACAAGGTTGTAGCACTAATGCAAATCAACCAATAGCTAATTTTGTGAGTGCAATAGTTAATATTTTGTCTATAGTTGTCGGTTTAGCGGCTGTAGTGATGGTCATTGTCAGCGGCTTTAAATATGTAACCTCTGGAGGTGATTCGAATCGAGTTGCCTCAGCCAAAAGTACTCTGGTCTATGCTCTGGTTGGGTTAGTTATTGTTGGCGCAGCCCAATTCTTAGTTCATTTTGTGTTTACTGCCGTTAAACCTTAAGCATTATCTGGTTGCTCACAAGTGGTGAGATGTGGTATAAATTTTAGGAAGGAAATCTAACGAAAGGTAAGTATGTTTAAGAAGATTAAGAATTTTGTACTGGTTGGTCTAGCGGTCTTAACATTGGGCGCCCCTGCCCTATTACCAGCCATGGCCTCTGCTAATAGTATTCAGCAAAATCTGTGTCAGGGGACTAATATTGCTACTGGAAGTACCAGTACCGATTGTAGTGCAAATGCTGGTACAAGTAGCTTAGCTAGTCTAGCCACAAAAATCGTTAATTTACTTTCCATAGTTGTTGGTGTAGTTGCTGTCATCATGATCATCTTTGGTGGCTTCCGCTATATTACATCTGGTGGTGATAGCGGCCATGTTACGTCAGCCAAAAGTACTTTGATCTACGCTATTGTCGGTCTGATAGTTGTTGCTCTAGCCCAGTTTATAGTCCACTTTGTGCTTACAAACGTTCCTCAGTAGCTAACTACTGGTAAGACACTACTTAAAAGTCCCCTGATTTTTTAGGGGACTTTTAATATTGATCTAGCAGAGACCTAGAGAACTTGGATTTTCTTGACACTATCCTGCTTAACTTTACCAAAACTTATAGTCAATACACCGTCTTTAAGAACAGCTTCAATATCGTCTTCCTTAACAGGTACTGGCAGGGCAATAGTTCGTGAAAATTCACCCCAGTAACATTCCTGTAAGAAGAAGTTCTCGACATCCTCTTCATTACCCGCCGAGAGAGTGCCCCGGACGGTTAGCTGGTTATCTGCAATGCTGACATCCAGGTCGTTCTTATTGACACCAGCAGTACGGGCCTTAACTACCAAGCGTTCCTTGGTTTCATAAACGTCAACTGCTAGCTGGCCAGGCAGCTGGGCATCTTCTTCATCCCACTCATCGGCTGGTGTAACTGGTTTTTGATTGTCTGCACCAGTTGGAACTACTTCATCGTCTCCTAAGAACGCTGCAGTTAGTTCATCTTCTTCGAGTAATAGATCGTCGTCGCGGCTTCTTCGAGCCATAATTGTTACCCTCCACTTGCGTGTTAATACCAAAATCGGTCTTGCGTTTTTGTCTTCTTAGCAGTATAGCTAGCAAACAAAAAGTGTGCAACTTTAGGACAACAATTTACAACACATTAAACACAACAGGCACCTTATAAAGATCTCGGCCAAAGTTACCTTTGACAGCAATATTCTTGCTGAATGCTTTGATAATCAGCGGCTGACTGCTATAATCACCTCTGTTATTGGAAGGGTCGCATAGCTGGTCTAGTGCGTTTGTCTTGAAAACAAATGTGCCGGCAACGGTACCGTGGGTTCGAATCCCACCCCTTCCGCCACAATAGCTAACAGGTTACAATACAGACCTGTATGGAGAGGTACCCAAGAGGCTGAAGGGGGCGGTTTGCTAAATCGCTAGGGGGGAGCAATCCCTCGCGAGGGTTCGAATCCCTCTCTCTCCGCCAGATAAATTGTGGAACTTTTTTATAATGCCAAAAAGCTCTACATAGGCATCAAGTGCTTGACGGAAACTCTTATTTTGTTTCAAGGGCTCGTTTTTTAGCCGACACCACTTGGGTATGGAATAGCTGATTTACACCTGAAAAGCCCAAAACTTTGATCCCTTTTGTAAGCTTAGATTAAGTGACAACTCCTGGGCGAGTTAAAACTATCTATGTACAAAGAAAAGAGTGTTGACCCTGTGTACCTAGCGGTGTATCATTATATGTATGAGTAATACTGTTCACCTAAATATTACATTACCTAAAGAACTGGCTCTTAGAGTCAGGACTGCTCCTAATCAGAGTGCATTAATCGCTGAATCACTTCAGGAAAAATTCGCACGAGATGAGAAGGCTAAGCTATCCTTGAGTTTGTTAAAAGCATACCAGCAGTCGGCAGTAGAAGACCAAAAGATCAATGATGACTGGGATGTAACAGTCGGGGACGGGTTTTGATTCGTCGTGGCACAATTTATTGGGCTCAGCTCGATCCTACAATAGGTAGCGAAATCAAGAAAACACGGCCAGCATTAATAATTTCTAACGATCAAAATAATCAAGCTTCCTCTCTGGTTACAGTTGTTCCAATAACCTCCAACACTAAACTATTTGGACCATTTGAAGTGTACCTAGAAACTGGTGAGGGTGGTTTAAAAAAACCTGGTAAGCTTAAAGCCAACCAAGTCAGGACGATAGATAAACAGCGCCTAGCTGACGGCCCACTTGGACCAACCCTAAGCGATACACTTATGCAAC
The DNA here is from genome assembly GCA_035534895.1 of Candidatus Dormiibacterota bacterium. Classification (GTDB taxonomy): domain Bacteria; phylum Patescibacteriota; class Saccharimonadia; order Saccharimonadales; family UBA4665; genus DATLRC01. The sequence goes on along the minus strand of DATLRC010000009.1, from coordinate 6,557 downwards.
AAGTTAATCAGGCTCTTAAAATTCACTTGGCAATAGATTAGTTAACTATGGTTTGTTGCTTCTAGGGAAGATTGGCTCAGTTCCAGACCCGAGTGTTCCGACAGATAGATTGTGGAACTGATTTTGCATTTAGCAAATTTGAAACAGCGACTGGTTTAAGCTGGCAAGTGGCTCGCAATTTTTGTCACTGACTTTGCTTACTGTACAATAACTCTTATGAATAAGGTTCAAGGTGTGGCGGATACTCCTGAGCAATCATGGCAATTTAAACCAGGAGATATAATTACCCCTAGCAGCTCAAAGGAACAAAGCTCAACCATTCATTCCCAGCTTGCAGAGCCTGAACAACCTCCCTCGCCCCCTATTTCTACTAAAGCAGAAGACTTACTTCCTACATCATCGACAGCTGCTACAGAGACCAGCAAGGATGATTCAATTACTTGGACAGCTAGTGAGTTTGTGGCACACCATAAATCGACAAGTTGGTACCTGGTTCTGGCAGTGGCAGCACTGGGCCTAGCAGCAATAGTCTGGTTGCTGACCAAAGATAAGATATCGACAGGCGTTGTCCTGGTTGGAGCAGTCGTATTTGGGGGGTATGGGGCTCGACAACCCAGACAATTGAGTTATAGCTTGAATGGTGATGGATTGACTGTAGGCGACAAACGCTACAGCTTAGATGAGTTTCGTTCATTCTCTGTTATTGCAGAAGGTGCTTTCTCAAGTATTACCTTTATGCCCCTCAAACGTTTCGGATCACTAACAACTATTTACTATGACCCAGCGGATGAAGCAAGAATCATCGATTTACTTGCCGAGCGTTTACCAAGTGAAGAACCTCATCACGATATGGTTGATCGCTTCATGGGTCGTATCCGTTTCTAGTCTCAAGAACCCTTTTGGCCTAAGCTAAAATCTTAGTTAAGGCGCTCTCTAATATCTACTGAACCGCTCTTTAGTGTATAGCTTGTGTTTCATTCGTCCTAAAAAACGTTCACGACTGGCACGAGTATTCCATTTATCATAGGTTTCCATTAATTTTTCAGCTGCTTCGTCGGACATAGCTCCCCCTTATTTTATTTTAGGTATTTCTAATTATCAGCCTTCGTTAAAACTTGAGCTGTAAGCTTTTTTACATCTTAATACTCGCCTTTGTCTAGCCTCAATATTTCTTAAAATCAAGCATTACTTATAAAATGGTGTCCAGAGAAGTTTATGGCAATTATCCAAAAAATACTCCAAGCAGTTGATAACTGGCAACTGAAACACCAAGCGATTGGTTTTATCTACGCCGTATTCAAAAAATACAGCCAGGACCAGGTGGGCTATCAGGCGGTGCTATTAACTTACTATGGCTTTTTATCGCTTTTCCCTCTTTTTCTAATATTGACGACGGTACTTGGTGTGGTGGCCAACGATCACCCACAATTACGAGAGACTGTGACACATGGTATTACCACCTATTTCCCAATCCTAGGCGGTCAGTTATCAACTCACATACAAACACTTCACAAATCTGGTCTGGCACTCATAATAGGCATCTTATTCATGCTTTATGGTGCACGAGGTGTGGCTGGTGCCTTCCGACACGGCGTTAACCATATATGGCAGACTGAAGAACAGGCAAAACTTGGTTTTCTGCCATCACTAGCTAAGAATATGGCCATTATTCTAGTCGGTGGACTTGGTTTTATACTAGCCTCTCTGATATCCGGCTATGCATCGGCAGTCGGCCGAGGTCTAGTTTTTCATTCTCTGTCAATTGGACTAGATCTGATTATTTTTTATGGCTTGTTTCTGTTTTTGATCAATATTAGCCTGCCCAGCCAAATAAGTTTAAGTGAAATTAGGGTTGGCGCCGCAACTGCAGCTCTTGGCCTAGTTGTTCTACAAAGCCTTGGTGGTTACTTGTTGGCTCACGAACTGAGGACTCTAGATGCACTCTATAGTAGTTTTGCGATAGTTTTAGGGCTTCTTTTTTGGATTTATTTACAGGTTCAAGTGCTATATCTCGCTATTGAAATTGCTGTTGTCCGCTCGCGCCATCTATGGCCACGTAGTTTCCTGCAATGACAGACAGTTAAACTAACAAAAAGAGCTTCTACTGCTCAAAACTTTAAGTAGAAGCTCTAACAATGTACGGGAGATCTATAGGGTGTACAAGATGCTCAGTAGACAATGTAGCCATGCCATAGTCTAGGCGTTTTGTTGCTTTTGCTGTGCCAGTTAGGTATGCGGAAAAGCTTCATTTATTTCTCCCTTCATTGTATGTACATCATAAAACCAAAGGAAGTCCTAAACTATAAGAAATTTTACAGATAAGGTTTGTTGCTTATGGCCATGGCAGCCAGAGTCAATAACTTAAATGTCAAAAGTAAAATCTAAAAATGAATTTATATTGTCAACAACTAATAGCCCGAGCTGCTAGTACTACTTCCTCCGTGATGGAAAAAGATTAAGAAGATAAGTCCATAAACAACAATTGCTAGTATTACGTACAGTAATGCCCAATGCCATTTAGGTCGGCTGCCATAGCTCCCATTTTTCTTTGGTGCTTGGTCTGGTTGTTCAGTACTAGGGTTCATCTAAAATCTCCTTTGTGGTTAGAGTATCTTCTCTAGATAAATAGTTGCAATCTATGAAAAGAGCCATTAACAGCACTCTTGCCAAAAAGTTAAATTTAACTAAAACTCAATTTGCCGGAAATATTGTTCCGCCGAAGTATCGAGCGTCGAAGCACCACATTTCATTGGTTTCGGCGTCACGGATGTAATACCGCGGCACTGAAGTTAGCTGTGTCATTCTACACCCCCTTCCAACTCTATGATAGCACAGCGCATATCAAATCTAAATTTGGTACAGCACGCTGGCTGAGGTTAGAATGACGTTAAGCTTGCAAGGGGTTAACTAATTTCAGATTTTCAATATGGCGGAAGTCATCTGTGTTTACTGTCCACAAAACCTTGCCGTTTTCTAGGGCTGTAGCTGCAACTATGGAATCTCCAAGACTCATTTTTTTCAACTGCCTGAGTTGTATTGCAGTTTGTAGAACAGGCTCACTAAGTGGAATCTCGGTCATTGTAGCAAACAGTTCTTTGAGTCTTTGTTCTTCGGCCGACAGTATGTCTGGGTAGCCAAGAGATTCAATTAGTGTAACCGAGGCGTAACAGATAGGTTCATTACCAATGACATCTCCGTTTAGAATTCCATTACCAAGATAAATAATAATGTTTGTATCAAAGCAGACCATCAAATCTAATTCCTTCCAGGAAGGGGGCGATCCTTACGGATTTCGCGCTGCCAAGCTACGGGGTCCTTAATTGTTCGAAAGGCGCCAATTTGTTGCAAGTTTCTAATAGCCCTCTTAACAGCTTTAGGATCATGTTGTTTTGGTACAGTAATAGGTGCGCCAACTTGAATCTTTTGTCCTAGTTCTAAGCTTGATCGCTCAATATATTCTTTTGGCACTCGCAGGGCGTAAGAATTCCCTGTTTTAATTATCGTGGCAGTGTAACTATTCATAGTAATTACTAGTATATATACTCTACGTAATATGTCAAACCTAAATTAGTGGTACACCTTACGTTTCTCGCTTGGAACCGCCTCAAGAGTGAATTGTTGAGGTGGCATGAAACATTTGAAGTATCACCTCTGCCAAATCTAGCCCAGTAACTACCGAGCGGTAGTAGAACCTTGTTAATCTATCTGAATCATATAGGGGGATAGATCAAGCATATAGATGTATTGATGCAACTATGCTATACTAGTTACGTTAGATAAGGAGCAGTTATGCGTACTACCATCACCCTTAACGATAAAATATATAAAGCTTTGAGGATACGAGCTGCTGAATGTGGCGAGTCCGTTTCTTCCGTAATTGAAGATGCAGTAAAGGAACAAGTGCTTGAGGACTTGGAAGACCTCCAAATTGTTAAAGAACGTGAGAATGAATCTGCTATAGACTTCCACTTATTCGTTAAAGAGCTTAAAGCTGATGGCCTCCTATAAAGTTAAGATTAAAAACTCTGCCCAAAAAGAAATTCGTAAACTTCCTAGTAAAGAGTTACGAGATAGTATTGTGGACATAATCAATGGCCTATACATAAATCCTATACCAGATGATTCAAAAAAGATTAAAGGCTCCAATAATATCTATCGTATAAGGAAAGGGGTTTACCGAATCGTTTATCGGATTTACAAAAATGAACTACTGATTCTAGTTATAAGAGTTCGACATCGTAAAGACGTATATAAAGGGCTGTACAATTAAATGGTACGCGCGACAGGATTCGAACCTACGACCTTCGGCTCCGCAAGCCGACGCTCTATCCAGCTGAGCTACGCGCGCGTAATTCTGGAAACGTTGACTACAGTCTTAAGTAGTGTAATCGCTTATAGTCCCTCAATTAGAATAGCAGTACTGTTTCTCCCATTTATGACACAGCAACAGAGGTAATTCTAACATATTCAGTATTGCAAGACTAATTTTTTGTTAGAACCCGTGTTTTACCGAGCATTGATTTCAGGACCAGATAAACCTGGAGATCTGGTTATAAGGGATTAGGTTGCAAATCTTAATTTTGTGGCTGGGTTCGGGACCAATCGTTATTAAAGCAGACTACTCTTTATCTGGCTGGCCAAGTATGCTCCAATATTCTAAGTAAAAAAGTAAAAGGCAGCTGTTAAAATTAAACTCTAAGGAGAGGTCGCCTAGTGGCCTATGGCGCTGGTTTCGAAAATCGGTTGGGGAGTAATCCCCTCGTGGGTTCAACTCCCACCCTCTCCGCCAGTTCTTGGGCCACCTCTGCCCTTTCACAATGGAAACCAAGGGCTTTCTTACTGCCAAGTAGCTATTGTGCCAACCGCTATACTTAAAAGATTATGGAAGATAGTATTTTCACAAAGATTATAAAGGGCCAGATTCCCTGTTATAGAATTTATGAAGACAGTAAAACCCTAGCCTTCCTAGATATTCACCCCGTACAGCCAGGACATACTTTAGTCATACCCAAGAAACAGGTTGCTTTTCTATGGGATCTGGCTGACGAAGATTATCAGGCGGTGATGTCTACCGCTAAAAAAGTAGCCTGCCAGATTCGAGAGGTCTTAAGGTCTCCATTTGTTGGCGAACAAGTTGTTGGTGTTGACGTGCCACATGCCCATATTCATCTTATCCCCTTCTCGACTCTAGAAGAGTATCGACGAGTTGCAGATAAAGAGACCACTCCAGATAACGCTACACTAGAAGCAATAGCAAAAAAACTGGCTTTCCAGTAAACTTAATCTCAATGACGGATACGCTGACTTCCCTGTTTATTGCGGCTGGTGCGGCGGCCTGGGTCTACTCAAAAATGGGTCGACGAGTTGGTTACGGAAACTCGCAAAGAGTATGGACCCTTGTCGGCGCTATCTTTGTTGTAGTCTTTATTGTCATCTGGACTCTGTTACGCTGGGTGATCAAGATTCATTAAGGCTAATTTCAGATAGCCACATAGTGCTACATTTGGCTTGGATAACGGCCATTGAGTTGATATGATATGGCCATGGATGAGAAGGGGCTGGGGAAACGCTTACAAAAGGCGCGGCAAGTTGCTGGACTAACTCAACAACAGTTGTGCAGCAAAGCCAACCTCAGTTTTTCAACTTTGGCAAAGATTGAACGAGGGGCAATTAAGTCCCCTTCAATTTTTACGGTACAGGCTATCGCCAGAGCACTTGGCAGCAGCCTAGACGCCCTACTCGGTATTTCTTCAGCTTCCCTGCCCCAACGAATATTCCACAAAACTAAAGGCGGGGCTAGTTTTATCTACTTTGATCTAAATGGCTGTCTGGTGCGCTCTTACCACAGAGCCTTTACTAATCTGGCTCAGTTATCTTCTCGCCCAATTGACGTTGTTGAAGGCGCCTTTTGGCACTATAACGATGCTGCTTGTCGGGGCACTATGAGCATGAGTGATTTTAATCTGGCCATAGCCGAGAGATTGGGACTTAAGCAAATTGATTGGCTTAACGAATATATGTCTGTTATTGAGCCAGTACCAGAGGCCCAGAAACTATTAAAATGGGCTTCAGAACGCTACAAAGTTGGTATATTAACCAACATTATGGCTGGGCAGGTGCAGGTCATGCGTGATAAAAAAATCATCCCCAACATAGTCTATGATGTGATTATTGATTCCTCAGAGCTGGGAGTAATCAAACCGGAGCAACAAATCTTTGAGATAGCCCAAGAAAAAGCTGGCTGCCCACCGCAGGAAATCCTGCTGATAGACGATACGCGCTCTAATCTTATGACAGCTGAAAAGATGGGTTGGCATGTGCTGTGGTTTGATGGCTATCAACCCGAGGAGTCGGCCGAGAAACTAAAACAAGCACTTGAGCCAGCCTAGATCTTTTAGGCAGAAGTTGAAAAACGAGAGTAACCGGCAAAAACGTGTTGGTTTTTAGGCCATTTTCTCTCTGTTAATTAGCAATAAGTAATGTCACCAGGCATTACTTATGCATGAAACAACGAGGCTTTAGGTACTGTAGCACCTGCCATAGCAAACTACAGAAGT
>DATLRC010000008.1:0-19887 GCA_035534895.1 Candidatus Dormiibacterota bacterium | reverse complement strand
GTGGGTTATGTCTTGTATGTTCATAGCATTACGAGCATAACCCTTTACGAACCCCCACATAAAGACAGTACCTGGAGTAGACATATAAAAACCCTGCTTAGTTTAGTCCGCAGAGTCTAATATGTGTTTGAACTTATACATGCTTGCTATTAGGCTGATATACTATAGGCCAGGATGTTTAGTAATTTATCGGGCATTGATTTTTTAATGGTTTTTGCTGCTATCTTATTCTCGATGGCAGTTCATGAAGCAATGCACGCTTTTACTGCCCATTGGCTGGGGGATAGCACAGCATCTGATCTGGGTCGACTCAGTCTAAATCCACTGAAACATATTGATATAGTTACAACGGTCATGCTGCCTTTACTTCTTATTTTATTGGGATTGCCGCCCTTTTTTGTAGCAAAACCAGTCCCCTTTAATCCGTCAAGAGTGCGCTGGGGAGAGTATGGTGCAGCGTTAGTTGGTGTTGCAGGACCACTAACAAATCTAGCATTGGCTATTATTGGAGCAGGGCTCTTTCGCTTTAATATGGGTAGTCTTGCAGATAACTTTTTCTACCTCTTTGTTGCGGTCAACATCGCCTTTTTTGTATTTAATATGATACCGTTTCCGCCCCTAGATGGATCACGATTGCTTTATGCTTTTGCGCCAGAGCCGGTACAAAGGCTGTTGTATCAAATAGAGTCCATGGGATTTTTAGCTATCCTTGTCTTTATGCTGTTGGTCTTTCAGTTTATCGCGCCAGTGATCTTGAGCATCAACGGTCATCTAATTAGCTGGCTTCTCGGATTAAGCTAGTACACAAGAAGCAAGGACCGTATAATAGATAAATAGGTCAGGATGGCTGTATAGCTATTAAGGCCGAGCGGATGATTATCTGAATACTAATCATTTTAGGGAGCTCAATATTTGTAGGCGTTGTGACGGCTACGTGCGAGCACCCACCTGGGTTTCTCAGGTAGATCACCTCGGCACCCCTGACTTTGTAAATAAAGAGCCCGGGCATATGTCTTGGGCTCTTTGCTTATTTAAGGGAGTGATATAATTTGAGAGCACTTCTCGGGGTGTGGCGCAGTTGGCTAGCGCGTACGGCTGGGGGCCGTAAGGTCGCAGGTTCAAGTCCTGTCACCCCGACCATTTGACAATATTCAATATATGTGATAGTATGTGGCTATGTCTAAGTCTAAAGAATCTACCAACAACGGAACAACAGAACAAAAGATAAATCGAGCAGGAAAAGCTCATCGAATTGAAAAAGTCGCGGCAAGCATTGCTCTTCTTGCGTCTGCAGGTACTGTAGGCTATACAATAGGTAATCACGAACAGAATAATGGCCCCACAGCAACCACTATCGAACAAGCGTTAAACAGTAAGGACCACATTACCAACGATGTAACCGTTGAGGTGGGCTATGAAATACCAGTCGGGGCAAAAGATGTTAAGGGTGAGGGCACTATAGGTATCTCTAATCCCATAAAACTAAGCAATAATTTTTACGGATATTTTGCACCAATCCCACAAACTGGCGAGGTTAAACTCGAAACGATACAGTATGCTAAACCTCTTCAGCGATCAGCAGAGGGCGGCTATACGGAAGAGTATGCACATGAAATAACTACGCCCATAGCTTTGGTATATAGCACATATCCTAACACCAACAACGGAACAACAGGGAAGTATTACTCCGTTGTTATGGGTAGTCATGAGGGCAATATTGCCAATATGCTCAACGTTCAGCCCAACGTTTCTTATGCAGAACAACAGAATGAAATAGCTGAGCAGGGTGGTCAATTCGCTATCGCTAGAGTAGGTGAATTAATATATTCTGGTAAATAGATAATAGAATTCAAAACACTTCATCTTATATAGATTTAGTAGCTATAGCTTTGGTGACAGGCTGTATTTTTAGCCTCTCCCAATTGTTTTAGCCACGAAGGTACAGGATTGTCAATAAACCACTCGGCTATATTGCCCAGTAGTCGTTCAATTACCCCATCTTCTCATCGACCATAATTTTTATGTTCATCCTTTGTTGACAAAGTACATACATTTGTATATCATAAGTGCGGAGGATTATCGATATGAAAGTAAATTCAAGCGTCAAAACATGGGGTAACAGTCTTGCTGTACGCATACCTACTGCTATCGCGCAAGACCTCGGCCTATCAGAAAATAGTAGTGTTCAAATTGTCAGTAATGGAATAATTGCGACTATTCAACCACAAAAACATAAAAAAATTAGTCTTGATAAGCTTGTGGAAGCTATTACGCCTAACAATATTCATGAAGAAGTTGATTGGGGCAAGCCAATAGGTAATGAAGTATGGTAACAAAATATATACCGAATAGGGGTGATATAGTTTGGATGAACTTTAGCCCTCAACAAGGTCACGAGCAAGCAGGTGTGCGGCCAGCAATCATATTGTCTCCTAAGAGCTATAATCAAAGTTCGAAGTTAATGCTCGCTTGTCCTATTACTTCAAAGATTAAAGACTATCCATTTGAAGTACGAGTTAGAGCTACAAAGATCGATGGAGTAGTCCTTGCCGACCAAGTCAAAAATCTTGATTGGACAAAGAGAAATGTTTCGTTTGTCGAAAATGCACCCTATGAAGTACTTGAGCAAACACAAGAGCTAATCGATACGCTACTAAGAGATTAGCTCTGATCATCTAGACTTCTGCGACGTCATTTACAGCTCGCACATAGCAATATGGTCGCTAGACTTAGCTGACTTTATCTTCTAAGTTTTATCTATTTTCCAGTATCTTTTGAGTGATGATATATAGAGCGTCAATCTATTCAAGTTTAATCGCTTCCACTCGACCAAATAAAGTAAATAAAATCACTTTACTTTATTGACTACTGAATTATTATGTAATCATGCAAAACTCTTCATATACTCTTAAAGTTTCGTCCCAAAGTCAAGTTACATTACCTCGAGACTTGCGGGAGCGGTTAAAATTACGACCGGGCTCTCGTATTACTATTATGGTTACCGAAAATGGTAATCTAAAACTATCAGATAAATTACCTATTGAAAAGCACTTCGGAACTCTTTCGGGTACCTGGACTACTCAAGGTCAAGATGTTGCCAGTTATACAAGGACATTGCGTAACTCAATGCAACCCAAATTAACTTCTGAAGAACGATAGCTTACGATACAAATGTATTAATCTACGCCCTGAAGGGCGTAAGTTCTTGGTCAAAAACCGCTCAAGCACTTGTAAAACGAGGAGAACATGAAGACGCTGTACTATCGGTGCTTGTGTGGCACAAGAATTGATGACTGGTGCTGTAATGCGCGGCGATGACTCAGACAAGAAACTAAGGGGCATATTAAATGATTTGGGTGCTACGAAATTCCTCCCAGTATCGTTAAGTATATGCGAACGAGCAATTTCTCTTACAAAACGCTATGGTAAGCAAGTCTATGGTTGCGGTGCAATACACCTTGCTACAGCAATAGAATATAAGGCTGAATTTTTTATTACGAACGATAAAGAACTGCTCAGCTTAGAATTAGATGAACTTAAAATCCTTAGCTTATAAGGGCTATTCTAAAAGTTATACCGTATTTTTTTATCTACCTTAGTCCGTATCTAGGTGATAATGGTTTGATAGGGGTAGAGTCTAAGCTGGTCGACCACAGAGCGATTATGTTTATAACTTGTGTCCATTAACTGATCTCAATGGCTCAAGCTCAAACATGATAAGATTGATGCATGTGGCAAAAAACAGAAGGTGGTTTATATAATCAATATAGCTTTAAAGATTTTAACGAAGCCTTTAGCTTTATGACAAACGTAGCTGAAGTTGCGGAAGCCCAAAATCATCATCCAAGATGGCAAAACGAATGGAATAACGTTCAAATTTGGCTTAGTACACACTCTGAGGGCGGAAAAATAACTGAAAAAGATCACTTGCTAGCTAAAATTATAGATAAACTAGCTCAATCAAAATTAAATAAAAGCACTACAAGTAAAGGTCTTAAGATAGAACAAGTCAAATTATTTACCGATGGTGGGTCGCGCGGGAATCCTGGTCCTTCGGCCAGTGGTTTTGTAATACTTACGATGGACGATAAGGTAATACTTGAAAAAGGGATATATCTTGGTGTTACAACCAATAATCAAGCCGAATACACGGCCTTGAAGCTAGGACTTGAAGAAATACACCGTTTGGGCGTGCACAACGTCGAAGTTTATATGGACAGTTTACTGGTGGTTAACCAGATGAAAGGTATTTTCAAGATACGTAATCGCGACTTATGGCCTATACACGAGGCTATTAAACGACTAGAGGCACAGTTTAAACATATAAGTTTTCAACACGTTCCAAGAGAACTTAATAAACTGGCTGATGCTGCGGTTAACCAGGCCTTAGATAAAGAACTTGGTTTAACACCGTCACTTTAAGTAGCTCAAGGTAAGTGTTAATATATATATTGGTCAGGTTATCGGCTAATCGCGTACCTAAAAAGTACGAGGAAAGTCCGGGCAGCATAGGGAAGGGCAGTTGTTAACGGCAACCGGGAGTAATCCTAGGGAAAGTGCCACAGAAACGATACCACCTTCTGTTAAAAGAGGGAAAGGGTGAAAAGAGTGGGGTAAGAGCCCACAGCAGTATTTGGTGACAAATACTGGCGGTAAACCCTGCCTGCTGCAAGGAGATGGATCTTTTAAAGCCTAAAGCTTGAAAGCGTCCCGCTAAGGATTCGTCATCAAGAACCGCTTGAGTCTATAAGTAATTGTAGATCTAGATAGATGATTAGCTAAAACAGAACCCGGCTTATGGATAATCTGACCGCCCAAAAAGCTCTAATTCCAAGAGAGTTTTTAAATTTTCGGCACAGACTTTAAATTACTTCAGAGCAGTTTTAACAATTGACTCGAAGGCTTTTGGTTCGTTAACAGATAATTCTGCTAAAATTTTACGATCAAGTTCTATATTAGCCTTCTTAAGAGCAGCTATTAAACGGCTATAGGTAGTGCCATTTAAACGAGCAGCTGCGTTAATGCGTGCATTCCAAAGCTCGCGAAAAGTACGTTTACGGTTTTTGCGATCACGTGTGGCATACTGCAGGGCTTTAGTTGCTACCTGCTTACCGCGTTTAACGCTAGCACGGTGGGAATGCTGCATTCCTTTTGTAGCACTACGTATTTTTAGATGCTTCTTGTGCGAAGCAACACCTCTTTTAACTCTCATAACTTAAACTCCTAACTTCAGTTTAATATTCTTTGCATTACGGCCAGTCATGGTAGACAAACCAGATAAGGCGCGCTTACGACTCTTACTTTTCTTACTTAGAAAGTGATTAGTATTGGGGTGCCCAACGCGAATCTTGCCGTTTTTGGTTAAACGTACACGATCTTTGGTGCCACTATGTGTTTTTAACTTTGGCATGATTCACTCCATTATTCCTTAATACAAAGTTTAATTGCTTACCAGCGAGCTGAGGGTTCTGGTCGACTACTATTTTAGCACCGAAATCAGCTATTACCTTATCAGCGAGCTTAAAACCGATATCTCTATGGGCCAATTCACGCCCTCTGTAAAAGATAGTAATCTTAACTTTGTGACCTTCTTCAAGAAATTTGCTGACCTTATCCATTTTAATAGCTAGATCATGTTCACCGATCTTTAAGCCGAAACGCATTTGCTTCATGTCTAGTGTCTTAGTATTGCGTTTATTTTTTTGGAGTTGCTTGGTTTTCTGATAGTTATATTTGCCCCAGTCAACAATTTTTACTACCGGAGGGGTGGCATCGGGTGAAATTTCAACCAAGTCAAGCTCTCTTTCTTCAGCAAGACCAAGTGCATCGTTGCGACTCAAGATACCGAGCTGTTTGCCGTCCTCATCTATTACGCGTAATTGAGGTGCCTGAATTGCTCCATTCAAGCGATTGGTTTTAGCTATAGTTCATCTCCCTTTAGATTGGTTTTAATATGAGCGTAATTTTAACAGATAGAATGTCAGGGGTCAATGAGTCGGAGCCATAAATCTATTTGATCAAATAGATGACTAATAGGAGAGACTATGTAAAGACGCAACCCTTTTACAAATAAAAAACAGCCAAGGCACCATATTTTAGACATAACTAAATAAAGCAGATTTGAAATAAAAACACCATGTTATTTAGCATGGTGTTTTTGAGAAGATTTGTAATTTTTCTTTTAGTTTTAGGGTTTTGCTTTTCAATGAACAACGGCTTGCGAGAAGCCGTTGTTGCTGTTGCTTGTTTTTGTTTTTGAGCACTTTTTTTATTCAAGTGCTATGGATATCTTATAGACAAGATAAGCGACTGTCAATAACAATTATGGTTATTATTTTCATAAAACTGTGCATAACTTTTGGGCTAAAATTTGAGTGTTCAGGACGCCAACTGCCACAACTAAATTATAAGCCAAACGTTATAACAATGAACCTATAATATTTAGGTCGGTTAATAAGATCTCGTTCAAGCCATTGACTTTAATGGCCTATAGTGCTAGATTAGATTATGTAAGTCACAAAAATAAAAACTTACAATTTAATCTCTTTGTGGAGGTAAAACACTCAACGCTCCAATTTGCCAATAAAGGCGGATTGAGCGGTCAGTCAAAGGCCAGAGTGATAAGCGCTATATTAATTTTATATTTTGAGCGGATTTGTCACCTGGCTTCCTAAAGAATTTTTTAAAGGGCACCGCTTTTAGCGAAAAGGCGGTGTTTTTTGTTATACTTATTAATAGAAGTGAAAAAAAAGAAATATCTGCCGATTGTTTCATTAATGCTGTTATTAGTCTTAGATGGGCTCTTCTTTTTGAGTACTGATCCAATTAAGATCCCGCTAAGCCTTATTATTTTTGGATTTTTGCTACTAGGCCTAACCATTTATCGATTAATTATGGCTACATTAAAGCTGGTTGCTATTTATATTCCTAAAATCCAAAACCAGCACGCAAGATTAGCTCGTATGCTAACCTTAACAGTGGTGCTGCTCATGGCTATGCAGTCGATTGGACAGCTCTCAGGGCGCGATGCCATTGCTTTGCTGCCACTAGTGATCCTCAGTTATCTATATCTAACCCATGCTAATACCCAGAAACTTAAACGGTAGAGCTGGAGCTTAAGTTTCTATTTATCAGCCTGTATAATTAAACCAGTTATGAATCCACAACTCGATAAACCAAACAATTTTAATTTACCTCCTCCAGCAGTTGACGAGAGAATTAATACGCCAAATTCTCTTGAACAAGGGGTAACTAGCCAACCAGAAGTATCTCTAGGAGCTCCTGAGAGTCGGTTGCCGGGGTCGACTACTTTATTAGCGCCTCCAGTATTCCCAACGCTACCACCAAGCCTAGGAGTTCCAACAACCACTCAGAACGATAACCCTATACAACCCGCTAAACCTGTTGCTGATAGCCCAGTTTTAGCTGATGACGCAGACCTGATAGAGAAGGAGTGGGTCAATAAAGCAAAGGACATTGTCAATAAGACTAAAGAAGACCCTCATCTACAAACAAAAGAAATAACTATTCTAAAGACGGATTATCTTAAAAAACGCTATAACAAGAGCTTGAAGATGAGCGGGTAGCCAGGATATGCCTACATTTATTATCGCTATAGTGACCATATTACTAGTAGTCCTATGTGTTGGGGCAATTCTTTATTTTCAGTCTCGCCGTAGCTTTCGCGATCAGAAAAATTACGAACGTGCTCTTAAAATAGTACCTATACTGATACATTTGCCTCCTGTTAGCGATGACACAGATCTTGGGGGACGTGATGTTCGTGATGTTACAGAAGAAACAATATCAAAAGCCCAAGTTCTGTATAGTATTATCGCTAGTACCTTTCAGAAAGGTTTCAAAGGTCATTTCTATGGTCAAAGGCATTTTGCATTTGAGATAGTTGGTTTTCAGGGTTTTGTCTATTTCTATGTGGCCGTACCGGTGGCACTGGAAGAAGTTATTAAACAAGCTGTGGTTAGTGCTTATCCTACGGCACGCCTTGAAGAGGTCAATGAGCATAATATTTTCAGCCCTGTCGGTAAAATTACTGGTACTATTGGTGGCGAATTGAACTTAAAGCAAAGTTTTGCCTATCCAATTGCGACTTACCAGGACTTAAAACGTGATGCCATGCAGGCCCTTTTGAATGCACTGTCGACCTTGGGCAAAGAAGACGGCGCCGGAATTCAGATATTAATGCGTCCTGCCAACCCAAGTTGGCGCAAGCAGGCCTCGGCAATCGCTGCTCGGAAACGCAAGGGCACTAAAAGCGGGTTTGGCAACTTATTGAAAGATTTTGTAATAGCTTTCTCTAAACCTCCTGGGGAGAATAAGGACGCAAGTTCCAACAAGACAGACCTAACAAATCTGGATCAGAATATTCTTGATTCTATTGATGACAAGACGCGACATCCAGGCTACGAAGTACTCATTAGATTAGTGGTGTCGTCGAACATTACACAACGATCTCAAGCAATTCTCGGCAATATTGTGGCTAGCTTCTCTCTTTATGATGCTCCTGGGAAGAATGGCTTCAAATATACACCGGCAAAAGATATGGAGGCACTAGCAACAGCCTATATAATGAGGTTTTTCCCACAACAAACTAAACAAAATATCTTAAATTCTGTAGAACTTGCAACATTGTTCCATTTTCCAGATCAACGTAGTATCCCAACATCTCAACTGACTCGACAAGACTCAAAACAAGTCGATGGGCCACGCAATATACCGGCCGATGGATTACTTCTTGGATACAATATTTTTCGTGGGTCTAAGAAACCCATTCGAACAGCCCTAAATGACCGGCAACGACATATGTATGTAGTTGGTCAAACAGGAACAGGTAAATCAACGTTCCTCGAGAATCTGGCCTTACAAGATATGCTTAACGGTGAGGGGTTCGCCTTTGTTGATCCACACGGCGATACCGTTGAGCGATTGCTGGCGATGGTACCGAAAGAACGTACTGAAGATCTAATATATTTTTCACCGGCAGACATGGATTACCCAATGGGACTTAATCTTTTTGAGTTTAATACTCCCGATCAAAAGGACTTCTTAATTCAAGAAGCACTAAATATGCTCTATAAATTGTATGATCCACAACACCAGGGTATTATGGGGCCTCGTTATGAACACTTGTTCCGGAACGCAGCACTGACAATCATGGCCGATCCCCAGGGCGGTACCTTCGTTGATATACCTAAGTTATTTCGTGATCCGAGGTATGTTCAGCAGAAATTACAACATGTAAAGGATCAAAACGTTATTGAATTTTGGCAGAAGGAAATGCCGGCTAGTCAACGGTCTAATGAGTTTGGTGAAGTTGTTAGCTGGTTCGTTAGTAAATTCGGAGCATTCTTGAGTAATGAAATGATGCGTAACATTATAGGCCAGACAAAGAGTGCGTTTGATTTGCGCTCGATCATGGACAACAAAAAAATTCTGTTAGTGAACTTAAGTAAAGGTCGCACTGGAGAGCTGAATTCCAAACTGCTTGGCATGGTATTCGTTATGAAGTTTCAGGCGGCAGCTATGAGTCGGTCTAATATATCAGAGGACAAGCGCATAGATTTTGCACTCTATGTAGATGAGTTTCAAAACTTTTCAACAGATAGTTTTGCAACCATTATGTCTGAGGCTAGAAAATATCACCTGAACCTGATTGTAGCTAACCAATTTACAACTCAGCTAACACCCGAAATTCGTGATGCAGTATTCGGCAATATGGGTACAATTGTTTCATTTCGAGTTGGCCAAAATGATGTTGAGGCCTTAGCTAAATATTTTCAACCTGTTTTTGAGGCAGATGATCTGTTAAGAATACCAAACTACAACACAATTACTCGAACCCTGATCAGTGGTGTACCAACCCAACCTTTCAGTATGGCAACTCTACCACCTCTAGGTA
Source organism: Candidatus Dormiibacterota bacterium (assembly GCA_035534895.1). Taxonomy (GTDB): domain Bacteria; phylum Patescibacteriota; class Saccharimonadia; order Saccharimonadales; family UBA4665; genus DATLRC01. The sequence continues at coordinate 9,971 of DATLRC010000008.1, read as the reverse complement.
CGCCTAACATGCGTCTAAGTGAAGCTCTAAAACAATTATCGGCTGCTAAATATGGCCGTCCAAGAGCACAGGTGGAAAAAGAAATATTTGAACGTCTAGCCACTAAGCCAGAGCCTAAGACGAGTTTTGGTAGTACACCTGGCCCATGGCAGCAGCCGTATACAGCTTTGACGCCGGGGATGAACACTAATTCTGGTGTCAGCCCGGGAAAGACGAGCAACAATAATCTAGCTGGTAGTTCCCCGTCCTTTTTAGATGAGTGGCTTAATAAACGACAAGGGACGGCCACAAATCCAGTCCCAACGAGCATTAATTCTGGCCCCAGACAACTCCAAACAGCCTCTGACGACCAGGCAAGAACACTAACTGACCAAATGCCGTCTGCAATACCGAAAACCGATTCTAGCCAATCTAAACAGCAAATAAACACGTCTTTGGCAGAGGATTCTATGGACATTAAAAACATTTCAAGTGACCAGATCGAGAAACAAGAAGTAGATAAAATTGCTGACACTCTTAAACAAGACCTAAAAGACAGTATTGATAAAAGTCACCTTCAATCTCTCTCTGGCGAGATACCAATTCAGTCGACATCTAATAATTCTAGAGAAAACACAGACGACACAATTTATATTGACCGAGAAGGTAACCTTCACCACAACGATCAACCACCCCAAAACTAATGGCTTCGTTGTCTCACGAGACGCACAAAGAATTCTATGACAACGCCTACAACAAAGCCGACGATGAACAACAGACTAAATAAGTAATAGTTATAAGCTAAACCGATATGTTTGGTCAGATATAGATACAATAGACTGCCAATAAATGCACATACACCGCCGCCTAGCAAACCCGAAGGGCGAGCAACTGTTTGCCCAGTTGCTTGACTAACAAGACGTACGACTGGTTGGTGCACAACACGACTAAGAAGTCGATCGGGAAGCGGTAATTGCCGCCTAACAACCTGGAGTGTTTGTCTAAGAGCTTTCGTTTTCAGATCCTTATCTATATATTGAGAACTTGGCTGCGCAGGATCTGCCTCGTTCGGTAATTGCGTTTCTTGACTTGGCGTACTAGTTACCTCAACCGTTTCACGAATTTCTTCAAGTTTGTCAGTATTTTGCTCAGGGCTTTGGAGTGCCTCGCCAGCGTGCTCGGCATGGGCAGTTAATAATTCGTGCTCTTCAGAAGGCGGCAACTCTTGCTCTGGTTTAAATTGAACAGTCTCAGCCATCTTAGGCACCCCCGCTATTATTTGTTTCGTGCATTACTATACTGCCTTCACGAGCCAGTAAGCGGCTACGAGCAAAGAAGTATCCTACCAGTACCGTAACCATACCGGCGATCATTAAACTACTCCCAGGGCCGGTATTGGGGAGGGCAGCAATCTGTACTTCTGCAGTTTTTATAGGACTGCCCGGCACATTTATGTTTATAGTGTTGCCATAGCTATTGGTCATAATTAAGTCAAAATGACTACCATCACTAACTGAGGTGGGGGTTTGCGGGATAGGATTCTTGACTTGGACTTTAATTTGATGATTAACAGTTTGACCGGCTTGAATGTTGTCGGCTGGCCAAGTAACTAGATTGTAGCTATCTATAGTGCCTCCGTAGAGGTCGACTATGTCAGCATAGTCAAGCACATCGCTTAAGTTTTCTTCAACCACAAAATTTTTGACAGTCGCTTTACCCGAGTTTTTTACAGATAAAGTGTAGATAATAGTATCGCCTGGTTGTGCCGTCATACCATCAGCATTGGACCAACCTTGGGTTGGGTCACTAGCTGTTTTGCTAAGAGTTAAACAGGCTGTTGTGTTTAGACTGCTGAGAGATTTCTCGCATGGCTTACACTCAGGGCTACTGCTTGGTATTAAGTTATTGTACTGGCATGGTTGGAGTACGCTGAATTGTTTGACACAGTTACCGCTGGCACTACCACTGGCAATTTTTGAAGTGTCGTACTTTACGGTTAGGCGAATGACGTAGCTCCCAGAACTATTAGCTGTAAAGCTATGAGGATGGTTATCGTTTGCGGTGGTTCCACTGAAGCCTACAGCCAGCGATTTAGCGCTAGCCACTATCTGTTGAGTAGAAGCGTTAACATAATCGTAATACATATCTACTGTTTGGCCAGTCTTAATATTACTACCTGCTGCTTGACCACGAACAATTATCGGGCTGCCGATCTGAACTGTTGTATTCTCGGCGTAGTTCATGACCAAATTTGAACAACTAAGTACTTGGGGTGGTTTTGGAGCTGGCGGAGCAGGCGGGGCCGGAGGTGGTGGCGGAGGTGGTGGCGGAGCAGGAATACCAACAGATACTAAATTGCCGCAGCTATACAAAATAAAGAAAAGTTTATGAGTACGACTGCTAGTTAGTCGTAAAGCGGTATAAGGAGAAAAAGAGTTAGTATCCCAACTCCAAAGGTAGCGCCAATAAAGTTTCCCAGCAGCCGGTATATTAACAGTCGTTTCGCCGGTTGACTTACCAGTATGCAGATTGGTTGGTCCTTGGGCTATCCAGCCCATGGAATAAAGCTGCTTACGGTAGTCAGTAGATTTAATAGAAACAGTCGTGGCTTTAGCTACATCAGCGCAACTAATACCGTAATAATCCAATATATTTTGATAGTGATGAGTATTATTTTTACAGGCGTCAATTGCTCCTGTTGCTGAACTAATTCCCCCATTGATTAAATCATTAACCGAGTTAGCGACAGTTGGCTGGGGTGGGCTAATAACTGCGAAAAATTGAATCGAGAAGGCCAGTATAATAAAAACTAGGCCAGTACGTCGTACTGATTCCTCGCGCCTTAATCGTTTTGTATAGAATGCGAACTGATCCAATAAGCCAGGATTATAAGGTAGTACCGACAGTAGTTTTTCAAACATTAGTTTTTATAGATAAAGATTTATTTTTTAACTTTACTAAGCTATTTAAACACAAACAGTTTGATTTAGACAAGTGATATGGATCACCTGGGTATAAATTTGGAGGAATAGAGCAATAACTTACCAAGGGCTGCACCTTAAAAACGACCCGGCCAACTGGTTTCTTCAATCTTGCTCAATAAATGAACGAACTTTGACATACTTTTTTGCTAAGCTAGCAATACTGTCAAAAAGGCTAAATAGGTAGATCGGTAGTCGCGATAGATATCATTGTCGGGCGAGCTCAAATCATCTATAATAAGATCAGTGGGAAATAATAGATAGTTTGTAAGAGGGCGTATTACTAGTGGTTAAACAAAAGACAAAACAAACAAGCTACAATGCCGATCAGATAACTGTGCTTGAGGGACTTGAGCCGGTTCGTAAACGGCCTGGTATGTTTATTGGTGGAACTGGCATCGAAGGGTTGCACCACTTGGTTTGGGAAGTGATTGATAACGGCATTGACGAAGCACTGGCAGGCCATGCTACAGAGGTAACGGTACAGCTTTTGGCTGATGGAGGCGTGACAGTCACAGACAATGGTCGAGGTATCCCAACCGATATCCATCCCAAAACTAAAAAGAGTACAGTTGAAACAGTTCTAACGGTTCTTCACGCGGGCGGTAAATTTGGTGGTGGTGGCTATAAAGTATCGGGTGGTTTACACGGTGTTGGCGTGAGTGTTGTAAATGCCCTATCAACCAAATTGGTTGTAGAGGTTTATAGAGATGGAAAAGTTTTTCACCAGGAATACGAAAGAGGTGCTCCTAAATCTGATCTAAAAGAAATTGGTAAAACCGACAAAAGAGGCACCAAAATTACTTTTTATCCAGATGAAACAATCTTTGAAAGCATTAATTTTAATTATGAAACCATACTTGATCGCCTGCGACACGCCGCTTATTTAACAAAGGGTATTCGGACTGCTATCAACGATGAAAAAACTGGTCAGCGTTATAGTTTTTATTTTGAGGGTGGCATCCAAAGTTATGTTAAGCACTTGAATATTGGTAAAGAGGTGGTTGATGAAGACATTTTCTATGTCGATAAAATAGTAAAAGACGCTCAGGTTGAAATATCGATGCAATATACCGATGCTTACACAGAAACAATCAAATCTTTTGCCAATAATGTGCTTAATCCTGATGGTGGTACACATTTGACAGGATTTAGGGCGGCACTAACTAGAGTTGTAAATGACTATGCTCGTAAAACAGGCCTTCTTAAAGAGAAAGAAGAAAATTTAAGCGGTGAAGACACCAGAGAAGGTTTAACAGCCATTATATTGGTTAAATTACCTGACCCACAGTTTGAAGGTCAAACCAAGAACAAACTTGGTAACCCGGAGGTTCGTGGCTATGTTGAGCAAGTGCTCGGAGAATACCTAAATTATTATCTGGAAGAGCACCCGGCAGTTGCTCGTAAGATAGTTGGTAAGGCTTTGCTGGCGGCTAGGGCCCGCAAGGCTGCCCGAGCTGCCCGAGAAAACATCTTGCGAAAAGGTTTTCTGGAAGGCTCAAGCATGCCAGGGAAGCTAGCTGACTGCTCTTCTAAAGATCCACTGAATTCTGAAATTTATCTAGTTGAGGGTGATTCAGCCGGAGGTTCAGCTAAATCTGGCCGTGATTCTAAAACACAAGCCATTTTACCTTTGCGGGGCAAAGTTTTGAATGTTGAAAGAGCCAGACTAGATAAGATGTTAGCAAATAATGAGATACTGAGTTTAATAAAAGCGCTTGGTGTCGGGATTGAAGAGTCTTTTGATATTAATGGTTTACGCTATGCTCGGATTATTATTATGACTGATGCTGATGTTGATGGCAGCCACATCTCAACGCTTTTAATGACGTTCTTCTTCCGTTATATGAAGGCTGTTGTTGACGGTGGCCATGTTTATCTGGCAAAGCCACCACTGTTCGAGCTTGTCAAACCGGGCCGTAAGTCGAGTGTCTTTATATATGACGAGGATGAACTTGATAAAGTTTTGGACGAGACAATAGCTAAACGTCAAAAAGAAGGTGCAAAAATTGATTCAAGTGATGATCGTTTGAAACAAGCCGGTTTTGTTGAGCAGAAACGCTACAAGGGTTTGGGTGAGATGGATGCTGACCAGCTGTTTGAAACAACTATGAATCCCGAGAAACGAGTACTGGTCCAGATTAAAGTTGAGGACGCTGAAAAAGCCGATGCAATTTTTAATAAACTTATGGGCACAGAGGTCGAATTACGCAAAAGCTTTATTCAAGCTAACGCTAAATTTGTGAAAGATCTGGATATATAGAAGATGGACGACGAAAATCCTATTATTGAACTGCCCGAATCCGAAGAACCAGATCAAGAGGTTTCCATGGAAGAGCGTCGTCGTGGCGTCCAGAACGCAGCTGACATTTTAGATTCTGGCCATTCACGCTCAGTTGAACTTCGGACTGTCGAAAATGTCATGGAAGATAGCTATTTGCGTTACTCGATGAGTGTAATTATTGACCGTGCACTACCAGATGTTCGAGATGGCCTAAAACCGGTCCACCGCCGGATCCTTTATAGCATGAATGAAGATGGTTTGCGCAGTAATGCTCGTCATCGAAAAAGCGCTAATGTTATAGGTGCGGTCATGGCTCGTTATCATCCTCACGGCGATTCTTCTATCTATGATGCCATGGTACGTATGGCACAACCTTGGGCGATGCGTTATATGTTAGTGAATGGTCAGGGTAACTTTGGTAGCATGGACGGTGATCCACCAGCCGCTTATCGTTATACCGAAGCCAAAATGGCCCGACTGGCTGATGAGCTGCTGGCGGACATCGACAAGGAAACGGTTGATTACAGAGATAACTACGATGGCACGACACGTGAGCCAACTGTATTGCCAGCAAAACTACCGAATCTATTGCTCAATGGTCAGCTTGGAATTGCTGTCGGTATGGCTACCAATATCCCACCCCATAATCTTACAGAGCTAGTTGATGCTGAAAGCTATTTAATAGATCACCCGGAAGCCACGGTTGATGATTTACTCCAGTTTGTTAAGGGTCCAGATTTTCCAACAGGTGGTGTTATATATGGCAAAGACTCTATCCGTAATGCTTATGCCACTGGTCGCGGTGGAGTTGTCACAAGGGGTGTAGCTGAAATTGTTGAGAATAATAATAGCCGACACCAGATTGTCATTACTGAAATACCCTATGCTCTTAACAAAGAGAGCCTAGTATTAAAAATTGCTGATTTAGTCCGTGACAAGAAGTTAGCTGGAATCAGTGATCTGAGAGATGAAACGGCACGGGGCAATGTACGCATCGTTATAGATCTTAAAAAAGATGCTTACCCCAAGAAATTACTAAATCAACTCTACAAACTAACTCCTTTGCAAACTACTTTCCATTTTAATATGATGGCACTCATCGACGGCATTCAACCAAGAGTGCTTGGCTTGCAAGATATACTTACAGAACACATTAAACACCGTCGGATGGTAGTTCGCAGGCGCACAGAATTTGAGCTTAGAAAAGCTCGTGAGCGGGCCCATATTTTGGAAGGTCTCAAGATTGCCCTCGATCATATTGATGAAGTTATTGATACTATTCGGAAGAGCGAAACTACTGACGAAGCCCAAGACAATCTTGAACACCGCTTTAAACTTACCGAGATTCAAGCAAAAGCTATTTTAGCCATGCAGTTGCGTACTCTAGCTGGACTGGAGCGCAAGAAACTCGAAGACGAATTAGTAGACTTACTTAAGATTATTAGTCAGCTCGAAGCAATTCTGGCTGACGAGAAGAAGATATTAAAAATTATTAAAGATGAGCTAGCAGAGCTTAAGAAGCAATTTGGTGATGAACGTCGAACTCGCGTTATTTCTCAGGAGCTTGGCCAGATGAGTGACGAAGATCTAATTGCTGATGAACAGGTTGTCGTAACATTGACGGCCGCCAATTACATTAAGCGTAGTCAAGTTGCCGAGTATAAACGCCAGGGCCGGGGGGGTAAAGGTCGAAGAGGTATGATTACTCGCGAAGAAGATGTTATTGAGCATGTGGTGAATGCTAGCACGCACGATTTCCTATTGTTCTTTACAAATAAGGGCCGGGTATTTCGTATTAAGACCTATGAAGTGCCGACCGCCAGCCTAAACGCCAAGGGAATTGCTCTGGTTAACTTGTTGCAGCTCCAACCAGAAGAAACAGTCAGCGCAGTCATTAATGTTAGTAAGCAGCACAATGCCGTCAACTTAATCATGTGTACAGTCCGTGGAGTTGTCAAAAAGACGCCCTTTGAGCAGTATCAGAATGTGCGGAGCAGTGGGCTAATAGCTATTAATCTTGATCAAGGTGATGAATTGAAGTGGATTCGTATGACTACTGGTGACGATGAAGTCGTTATCTCTACCAGCAATGGCCAAGCAATTCGTTTCCATGAGCACGATGCTCGACCAATGGGTCGAGTAAGTCGCGGTGTACGTGGTATTCGTTTACGGCCAGGCGATCGGGTTATAGGAATGGATATTGTTGAAGAAGGGTCAGACATTTTCGTGATCAGTAAGTATGGCTATGGTAAGCGAACCAAGATTTCACAATTTACATCTCATGCTCGAGGAGGCGTCGGTATTCGGTCGGCGGTTACTAATTCTAAAACTGGTGAATTGGTTGGCGTAAAGACATTGACCGGTGATGACCAAGAAGTGATCATTATAAGTCAGCAAGGACAAACCATACGTCTAGGGCTTAAAGATATCTCGGCTTTGGGCAGAGCTACTCAAGGAGTACGCATCATGCGGTTGAATGATGGCGATGAAGTTGTTTCCTTAGCATTAGTTGATAAAGTTGAAGATTCTGAAGAGGACGAAGAACCTAGTGCGTTAGATCTCCCGCCGACAGTTTAGCGATGTAACAATTACTGCAATCGTGGGCAATTTTATCTTGACCTTATGGACTGTAGTGTCGTATGATGTCAGGATGGACTTGACGGGTGCTCTCTTAGAGTGTCCCCGAAAAGCTTGTAGTTCGTTAAAAATTGAATAGTGCAAATCAACGTCAGTTCATTTTGACTATGTTTTTTAAAACAGTAACGGTCAAATTTTTTTGAAGAGTTTGATCCTGGCTCAGGATAAACGCTGGCGGCGTGCCTAATACATGCAAGTCGTACGGAAAGGCTCCTTCGGGAGTACTCGAGTGGCGGACGGCTGAGTAACACGTAGGAACGTACCCCAAACTGAGGCATAAGCACCAGAAATGGTGTCTAATACCGCATGTGGCCCATGGGCTAAAGCTTCGGCGGTTTGGGAACGGCCTGCGCATGATTAGCTTGTTGGTGAGGTAATGGCTCACCAAGGCGACGATCATTAGCTGGTCTGAGAGGATGATCAGCCAGACTGGGACTGAGAACGGCCCAGACTCCTACGGGAGGCAGCAGTAGGGAATCTTCCACAATGGGCGAAAGCCTGATGGAGCAACGCCGCGTGCAGGATGAATGCCTTCGGGTTGTAAACTGCTTTTATGATTGACGAATATGACGGTAAATCATGAATAAGGATCGGCTAACTCCGTGCCAGCAGCCGCGGTCATACGGAGGATCCAAGCGTTATCCGGAATTACTGGGCGTAAAGAGTTGCGTAGGTGGCATTGTAAGCAAGTAGTGAAAGCCTGGGGCTCAACCCCTTACACATTATTTGAACTGCAAAGCTAGAGGATGAGAGAGGTTATTGGAATTCCTAGTGTAGGAGTGAAATCCGTAGATATTAGGAGGAACACCGATGGCGTAGGCAGATAACTGGCTCATTCCTGACACTAAGGCACGAAAGCGTGGGGAGCGAACTGGATTAGATAGATCCAGCCACCGCGACCGTGAATAGCAGTATTCACGATATAAATAGTGGCGAATGGTGTCCCCCAATGCGGTGACGCATTGGGTGCATCCGGCTATATCGGTGAAACTCCTTAAATATTTATACGATATACCGTCGTTTTTAAGGACAACCCCGAGGGAAGTTCACCCGGTATTCATACTGGGCACGAACCCCGTAGAGACTATGAAGAATAGGAGAGATAGTAGATGCCAATTGATTTAAATCAGCAGGTATCTTTGTCCGAACAGACGATTGCACTAATTTTAGGCTCACTTTTAGGCGATGGTTCGTTAAAGATCCATCATGGTTATGCCAATGCTCGTTTCTCGTTTCGGCATTCAGTCAAGCAGCTCAGCTACTTTGACTGGAAAGCCGCACAACTAGGCGAAATATCTGGTGACAGCTCAGTGTTCATACAGAAACCCGATGGTTATAGTATTAACCCTAAGATGCGTTACCAGAGCAGAGCCTTACCGGCCCTAACTGAGCTTTACGAGTTAACACACAAGAGAAAGCGCTTTACTATTAGAAGGAAGTGGCTTAATCGGATGAACGGTTTATCGCTGGCCATTTGGTGGCTAGATGATGGCAGTTTGGTGTCGAATACCCGTAAAGGAGTAATTTGTACTGATGGCTTCGATGAAGACTCAGTCAAACTCCTCGCTCGTTACCTAAAAGTCGGTTGGAATATTTCAACTGTTGTTGGAGCTGTGTATAAGACGCGAGATGGTCATCAAGATCAGTACTTTCGTCTTTGGATCAGATCCGGTGAAGAGCTAAAAAAATTATTGCGAATCGTGGCACCACATGTTCATCAAGTGGACATGCTGTATAAGGTGCTTGTGCTGTACAAAGATTCCGAACTTCAGCAACGCTGGATTTCTGAACTAGCTGAGCTTACAGAGTTCACCATAGAAGAAATTACTTCTATAGCAGAACAACGTAAATCTCATCTAAAGCTATTTCAGAAAAAGATATAGTCCACCCATTAGTGTAAATTAATGTAGACCCAGGTAGTCCACGCTGTAAACGATGGATGCTAGCTCTTATCGGTATCGACCCCGGTAGTAGCGAAGCTAACGCGTTAAGCATCCCGCCTGTGGAGTACGGTCGCAAGACTAAAACATAAAGGAATTGACGGGGACCCGCACAAGCGGTGGAGCGTGTTGTTTAATTCGATGGTAAAC
>DATLRC010000007.1:0-17899 GCA_035534895.1 Candidatus Dormiibacterota bacterium | reverse complement strand
AGATTACTGAATGGGTCAATGATTACCATTTCTTCAGACCTCATCAATCCCTAAACTACCAGACTCCCCAGGAGTTTTGTGATACCCTAGACATAACTATTCCACGAGCCAGACTGTCCACGATGTAGTGAGTAAGTGCATGACTATTGACATATACATACGTTCTATATACAATGTATGTATTATGAGCACAGTATTATTATCAGTCAAAACTGATGTGGATACCAAAGATGAACTTAAATCTTTTGCCAGCGAGTTAGGCATATCAACTACTGCTTTTGTAAACCTACTGGTTAAGCAAGCCCTAAGGGATAGAAGAATAATTCTTAGTACCCCTCTAGAGCCCACGCCCTATCTTGTAAAAATCATGCGAGAAGTTGAAAAAGACCTTACAACTGGTAAGAATATTTCGCCGGAGTTTGATTCTGTTGATGATATGTTCGAACATCTTGAAAAGACAGCTTAGAAATATATCGGCTTATGAAACTCCGTTATCATAAATCGTTTCAGAAGCAATCTCTTAAACTAAAAGAGACACAAAGTAAACGCCTAAAGGAAGCTCTCAAGTTATTCCAAACTGAACCCTATCACGAACACCTGTATAACCACCCCTTAACTGGCGAATGGAAAGGTTATCGTTCGATAAGCTTTGGCGGTGATTGGAGGGTACATTACAAGCCTATTGGTAAAGATGTGGCTCTACTTGTTGCCGTAGGTACTCATAGCCAGTTATATAAGTAAGGACATTAAACACTCTACTTCTGTCGAACAAAGGTATAGTGGTCTGGGTCAAACCAAAAATAAAAGATTGCTGTTCGCAGCGTTCACGATTAGGAACGAAGAAATAAGAATCATATCTGTAAGAGATATGAAAAGGATAGAAAGGAAGGGATATGAAGAAGCTCAAAGTAATACCTGATTTTAAGGATAACAAGGAAGAGGCTGAGTTTTGGGATACTCACGACTCCGGAGAATATATAGATTGGTCAAAAGCTGAGGAAGCAATTTTTCCTAACTTAAAGCTGTCTACTGAAGCTATCTCTATGCGTCTGCCAGTACCCTTACTTGCCCATATTAAGGTCCTTGCTAACGAAAAAGGGGTTCCATACCAGTCATTAATGAAAGTTTATCTAAGCGAGAAAGTTAATGAAGATCTTGAATTAATTAGCAAATAAGCGCTTAGTCCTTCTCGCTCAATGCTAAAAGTAACTGATCAAGCCACCCTAAAAGATGTTCGAAAGAAACTGTACCCGGTGTACCAATTTCATTATTTCAGTACCTATCTTAGATTGTTGATTGTTATTCATGTGATTGTTTCGGTAATAGCAATCGAGGTTTTTAGATATAACCAGTTTGTAATACAATAAAGACCGTCCATGGATAACAAACAACGTAGGTCATCTATAAATACTGATGGTTTTTTGAATTCCTTGCCAGAGAGTCGTCAGCCATTGGCTAGACCTATAAATAGTGTTCCACCTAATAGTCAAACGCCTTCGCCTCCACCTAATGATCAAATTCCTTCAAAGATCAATAATAGCAGTTCGATAATACCTAGCTTCTCTACCTATTATTCGCCAGCTAGTCGAGAACCTTTGGCTAGCAGTAAATCGCTGCAACCAAATAGTCGGCCAAAACATTTTAGAAAGCGTCTTAAAAGAACTGCCCTCGTCGGATTGATGCTGATATTAATTTCTGGAGGCTGGTATGGATCAAGACTTATTGGCAGTATCGATAAGCTATTCCATGGAAGTATCTTTTCTGACGTCCATGCCCTATTAAGCCAAACTCATCTGAACGGAGAATCAACTGGACGGGTAAATATTCTACTAGCGGGCTACCAAGGCAGCGAGAGCGATGAAGGCCCGCTCACAGACTCGATCATGGTTGTCAGTATTGATACTCAGAATCAAACAGCCTTTACAATTAGTATACCCCGAGACTTGTGGGTTGATATTCCGGGCAAAGGCCACCAAAAGATTAATGCTGCCAATACATACACTGACTTTAACCAGAGTGGCTACTTCAGTGGCGGCATGGGTCAATTACAGCAAGTAGTCGAGCAAGAGCTCGGTATACCAATCAATTACTATGCTCTGATAGATTACACCGCTTTTGAGGATGCTGTTAATGCTGTTAACGGGATAACAGTCAACATACAAAGCTCTGATCCCCGTGGTCTTTATGATCCAAACGTCGATAAGGCACATGGTGGCCCCTTAAAGATCCCTAACGGCCCAGTAAATCTGAATGGGCGGACTGCCCTGGCACTAGCCCTAGCAAGGGGTGACTCCCCATACGCCTATGGCTTTCCGACAAGTGATATAAATCGAACCGAACACCAAAGACAAATGCTTATAGCTCTAGAACAAAAGGCCTCGAGTGCCGGGGTGCTTGGGAACCCGATAACTATTGCCAAGCTAGTAAGTTCTGTTGGCAATAATGTAACAACCGATCTTAACCTGTCTGATGTTTTGCGCTTGGCACAATTAACCAAGGGGCTTAATCCTTCGAATATCCACTCTGCTGGATTAAGCTACGGTGGGACTAAACCCCTACTCACTAGCTACATTGCCCCTGATGGAGAAGATGCCTTAATACCTAAAGCTGGTTTAGATAATTTTAGTCAGATTCAGAATTTCTACCAACAGTTAACTTCAAACAATCCGGTCGTCAAAGAAGATCCTACTGTTGTCATATTAAACGCCAGCAATATTAATAACCTGGCTCACAAACAAGCTACTATTATGACCAGCAAAGGCTTTAGCGTAATTGGTACTGTCGATGCTAGTAATGAGTACCCTGCTTCAATGGTTGTCGATTTATCGAACGGTCAAAAGCCAGCTTCTCGGCAAGTATTAGGACAAATGTTTACAACTAACACTACTTTTGTAACGACCGCTAACGCTTCGTCCGAAGCTTCGGAGGCTCAAGGCTACACCGCCGACTTTGTGATTATCTTAGGACAAAACTGGAAAAGCACAAGCCAATAAGACAGTCGGTGTACCGCAAAAATCATAGTCTATAACAAGGACCTGAATCTTTGGTATATACTCGATCAAGTGAGGATGAACTTATTAAGATGGCTATCAATAGCAACATTTTGTTTGGCATTTATCTTTGCCACTATTTACGCGTTTCTGGCATATAGGCAAGGAGTTTACGACGGTAGCCTCAGTACTCCGAACAGTCTGCGTTCCTTTGAAATTGTTATTACCTTTTTTGCCTTTTTAGCATTGTTGACTTCATTTAGCCAACCCAAGGCCTCATCAAAAGATAAACTACTAGCAAGAATTATTAGTCTCATGATATTGCTCCCTATTTTGGGATATATCGTTTTCTTTTTTGTAGCTTTCGGTTATTAGGGTTTAGCGAGGATCAATAGCTTTGAGAATTAGTCGCTAACTGCTATAATCACCTCTGTTCTGGATTTTACACTTTTTGATTAGCTGATAGCTAAATCAGACACGGCTCATTCAAGTTATAGTCTTGTAGTGGCGGACGTAGCTCAGTTGGTAGAGCGTCGGGTTGTGGTCCCGAATGTCGTGGGTTCAATCCCCATCGTTCGCCCCAGACATTAATGTGGTCAAGGACCCGTACGAGAAAGTCTTTTAGATTATTCAGGCACTGCCTTGACAGTTGCCAAGTTTGCTTTTTTGACCTCTAACATTAATTATTTTATGAGTAATAATTTTTACATCTTATATATGTATGTGATCCTATAATTTATAGTAATAAATAATTGGAGGATTGCTTTGGCAAAAACATTGTTGATAGCCTATCTGCTTGGTCTAGTATCTATGGTGATTGGCGTGTGGTTAATTAAAGAAACTTATACCTACCGTATGCTATTTGTGAACCGTTTTTGTTTTGTTACTGCGTTAATCTTCAGTGGAGCTGCAGTAATAGAACGAAAAACCAATCTTTTGGGCTTAGATTTATTAAATAATAGGCTAGTCCCCTGAAGGAGAAATCTATGAATCAGAATATCCAACAAGTCAGAAAAGTTACAAACGATGGTGTTTCTACCACTACAGATACAAGAGTTACTGACGAAGACTCTGTTACTCAGCCGGCGCAAATCCCGCAAATATCTACGGCAACAAGAATAATCTGGTTTATTGGCGGAGTAGTCTTAGTAATCCTGGCTTTCCGATTTGTGTTTGTCCTACTTGGAGCTAATCCAGCTAATAGTTTTGCTAACTTTATTTATCAGATAAGTCATCCTCTGGCAGCTCCCTTCTTTGGTATATTTGGTTATAGTATTAGTTATGGTGTCTCGAGAGTGGAGCTTTCAACGCTTGTTGCAATGGTAGTATATGCTCTTATTGCGTTCGGTGTCTCTAGGCTTTTGACTATACGTCACCCTAGTTGATATCAAAAATGTTTCAAATAAATACTATTCGGGGTGAATTGTTTTACCCTATTGCGGTCTTTTTAGCCGTTATATGGTAACTGCCAGCCTGAGGGTTCTTGACTTTAAGTACTACTTTACCGTGAGGATGTCCTGTCTGGAGATAGCCTAAGGCAATCCCAGCCTGCTCTAGGGAAAAGACTTTATCTATGTGGACCCTTAAAACAGCATTTTCTACTAGCTTAGCCACTTTATTTAAGCGTCGAGTGTTAACCTGGGTAAACTGATTGATAGCTGTTACTTTATATTGATCCATTAGCTGCTGATTGGGCTGTTCAACCATCGAGACAATCAGGCCCCCAGGCCTTAAAGTCTGGTAAGATTTTTGGTAGCTCTGGCCACCAACAGTGTCGTAGACCATGTCATAATTTTTTACTAGCTTCGTGAAGTCCTGATTCTTATAATCAATCAGCTTGTCGGCACCGAGGTTTCTAACATATTCAATACCCGTACTATCTGTGGTTGTGGCTACAAAAGCCCCGAGATGTTTGGCTAGCTGAATTGCTATTGAGCCAATTCCACCGCTACCTCCGTGAATTAATATTTTTTGTCCGCTTTTTAGCTTGCCGTTTTCAACTAGAGCTTGATAGGCACTAACTGCCGTAAGTGGCAGTGCAGCAGCAGTTAGGAAATCAACACTTTGTGGTTTGGAAGCTAAGGATTCAGCCTTAACCAATGTGTAGTCTGCGAAGGAGCCTTGGCCACCAAGGGCATTGGCTTGACCGAAAACAGCGTCGCCCAACTTAACAGAACTTACTGCTTCACCAATTTCGGTAACTATACCTGAGAAATCACCGCCTAAGATGGCTGGAAAATCGAGCTGTGCCATACTTTGGGCCAAACCTGAGCGTACTTTCCAATCAAAGGGATTAACGGCGGCGGCATAAACTTCTACTAGCACAAATCCCTCTCTAATTTTGGGTTTTGGTACATTCTTAACTGTCTTCAGAACTTTCGGACCACCATATTGCTTGATTTGAGCTGCTTTCATATTATCTCCATTAGCGTTAACTAGTATTATGCTCTACATTTTGGGTCAAACAACCTTGCTTCGCAGCTGGTATACTAGTTGAGAGTTAAGAGACGAGATGATGGTGTTAAAAAGAATAAGACGTTTTGGGTGGCAATATAAATTATTTAGTTTGGCATTAATTGCCCTGGTTGTTGGCTTAATTCTGGTCATTGCTAGATATTATCTGGCCGCTAAATGGGTTCTCGGGTCTATTGCACTAGTTGAGTCATTGCCTATTGTCTGGGATATGTGGCAAGATCTGCGAGCTGGGACATACGGCATCGACTTGCTGGCGGTTACCGCTATTGTTACGGCTGTAGCTCTGGGACAAGACTGGGCGGCACTGTTACTAGTTATTATGCTGACCGGTGGCGAGAGCCTGGAAGATTACGCTGAACATCGAGCCAAATCTGAGCTTGATGCACTTCTCAAAAGAGCCCCTCAAATGGTTCATGTTATAAAAGGACGCAAAATTCTTGAACTAAGGGCCAGTGCCGTTCATAGCGGCGATAAAATTCTAATTAAACCTGGCGAAGTCGTACCAGTTGATGCGCTGATAATTGAAGGGATTGCAAATTTTGATGAATCGACCTTGACTGGCGAATCATTGCCTCAAGTTAAGCAAGTAAACGATCAGATATTGAGTGGTGCGATAAATCTTGACGGAGCAGTTACTGCCAAAGCTTTGCGTTCAGCTGCTGAGAGCCAATACCAGCAGATAATTAAACTAGTTAGGAGTGCCAGTGCCTCTAAAGCGCCTTTCGTGCGTTTAGCTGATCGTTATAGCATTCCGTTTACAATTGCCTCCTTTGCGATTGCTGCTTCTGTCTGGTTGATCAGTGGTCACGCAATTCGCTTTTTGGAGGTTATAGTTGTGGCTACGCCGTGTCCGCTTATATTAGCTGCGCCGATTGCTTTAATCTCTGGGATGAGTCGTGCTAGTAAATTCGGTATTATTGTCAAAACAGGATCGGCACTTGAAAAATTAGCGACAGCTCAAGTCATTGCTTTTGATAAAACAGGAACTCTTACTTACGGCAAACCGTCAGTGGACAGGGTTTTGGTTTATGGTAATCACAGTCGGGGTAGTGTTCTTGGCTTTGCTGCCGGCTTAGAACAAAATTCACGCCACGTTTTAGCTCGAGCAGTAGTTGATGCAGCAATAAAGCAAGGAATTAAAATAAATAAAGCTAAACATGTTAAGGAAATATCGGGACTTGGTATAGAAGCTAAACATGGGGGTAAAGATATTTTGGTGGGCCGGCTGAGTCTAATGGAAGCACGAGCTGTTCAACTTCCAGCATCCTTTAAGCGGGGGATGGTCCAGCAAACAGCGGCCTATGTAGCCGTCAACGGACAGCTAGCCGGGATTATAACTTTTAAGGACGAGTTGAGAAGCGAAAGTAGTTCAACCTTGTCTAGAATAAAAAACCTAGGTATTAAGAAAACGTTGATGATTACTGGAGATAATCAAGCCACGGCGAGTGCTATCGCTAAAAAGTTGGGAATTACTGACTTTCAAGCCGATGCATTACCAGCCGATAAATTGAAAGCAATTGAGAAAGTACAGCAACGTCCTCTGGTGTTTGTTGGTGACGGCGTTAATGATGCGCCGGTTTTGACTGCTGCAGACGTTGGTATTGCCCTTGGGGCACGGGGGTCAACAGCGGCAAGTGAATCAGCCGATATGGTCATAATGCTTGATGACATCAGCCGGGTTGCTAGTGCTTTAGAAATTGCCCGAAGAACTTTTTTCATTGCCAAACAAAGTATTTTAATGGGTATCGGTATAAGTCTAGTATTGATGCTGATTTTTGCAACCGGGAAATTACCGCCTCTTTTTGGAGCAATTATTCAGGAAGTGGTTGATGTTGTAGTCATCTTTAATGCCCTTAGGGCCCACACAGCTGGCAGGATTAAGGCTTCAGCATAAAAGCTACCACTAGTGGAACAAACAAGTTGTCTAGCCCCAAAACAGCTACGTTTTCAATGCTGGTAGCAAGAAAAGCGATAACTAGACAGGTCACAATACCTAGACCAGCCCCTGTGACAGAATAAGTGAGCAAAATAATATAACTGATGGCCATAAACGTAACACTGCCAGCTAGACTTTTGGTGTGGCCGAATACTTTGTAGCGATTTGTCTTGCCAAGTTGCGTCCCAATAACTGCTGCCAAACCATCAGCCAAGCTCATTTCCAAAATTGCTACTAGATAAATTCCTCTATCGTGAGTTACAAGTGTTAGTAGACCAACTGCTGCAGCAAAAAAGATCTCTCCCCACGTCGGCCGGGCAACACTATGGATTGCTTTAAAAAGTCTAAAGTAGCGTGAGATAGCTACAGCTATCAAGAAAATAAGGCTGAGCCATCTTATTTCGTTCCATGTCAGGAAAAAAGGCCAGAATGCAACAAAACTACCGACAGTAAGGTGTATGAATTTACGGCTTAACTCATTTTTTGGCCGTTTGGTGCGCCACCAGATTTCATTGAGACAAAGCAAAATAAAAACAACCAGAATAGTTAAAATAAATACCATGGCTGTATTGTACAGCTATTTGTCTTATGACTTCCTAAAAATTGAAGTGATTTGGACTAATAACAGAAGCAAAACATAAGTTGATTGCTCAATCATAGTCAGCCAGTGATTATTGAAGAGTAGTCTGAAATCAATAAATAAGTCCTGGAGAATCTTATGGTCAGGGTGAGAGGATTTGAACCTCCGACCTCAGCGTCCCGAACGCTGCGCGCTACCAAGCTGCGCCACACCCTGAAATTACAGAGGCATATTATACCTGAAAACTCTGGATACTACGGTATAAATATTTCTGGACGGTAATCTTCTAAAAAACTCTAGCCAAGACTTTTTGGCTTAATAAATCCCTCGAGTAATCAAATTGGTCACGTAGTTGGATTAATGGTCGGGGATAGAGGACTCGAACCTCCGACCTCCGCGTCCCAAACGCGGCGCGCTAGCCAACTGCGCCAATCCCCGAAATTACAGAGGTTGATTATACGTTAAAAAGAGCTAGATTACTAGGTTAATTGATCTAGTTGAGTCAGCTAGGGCTAACTCATTTACCTTAATTAACAGCGCATTAAATTGTCTTGGGCCAATTGTTTCTAATTGATTACGGTTTTGTTTATTGTCTCTCCAGCGTTCAATAATGACTTCCAGTTTTAGGCCTAGCGAAGAGTCAAGTATACCACACATCCCAACATCAGTAATGTGAGCAGTGCCACCAGGTAAAACTCGGCCATCGGCTGTTGGTACATGCCAGTGATCGCCTATAACTGCCGTTACTCTACTGTCAAGATAATGACCGATGACGACTTTTTCGCTACTGAAGTCGCCATGAAAATTAACAATAGTGGCTAAGCGTGTTTCGTTCTTTTGTTGATCAAGAATTTGATCAATTACCTTAATTGGATTATCTAGCTCCTGGTCAGCGTCTCGGCCAACTATTTTGCCAAGTAGGCTAACTACTAAAACTCTGCCCTTAGAAGTTGTAATATATTTCCATCCTAACCCAGGAGTTTTTTTGGGATAATTAGCCGGCCGGATGATTGGCTGATTAGGGTCATCCAGCAAAGGTAAAATTGATTTATGGTACAAGGTCCAGTTGCCACCACTAAAAAAATCAACTCCGCCTTCTTTAAGGCGCCGATAATCTTTTGGCGTGATACCACGTCCCTGACTAACGTTTTCGGCCTGGGCAATTACCAAATCGACTTTATGTAGTCGGCGTAAGGCAGGCAAAGTCTGTTCGACTACTTGTATGCCAACTTCAGCCATAATATCCCCGATATAGAGAATATTCATTGATTTCCTACTTTGCGAATTCTATAGCCCGAGTTTCACGGATAACATTTACCTTAATCGTTCCTGGAAATTGCATAGTTGATTCAATTTTAGTAGCAATATCCCGTGCCAGTTTAATGGCGCTCAGGTCATCAATCTCCTGGGGCTTTACAAATATACGAACTTCACGACCTGCACTTATGGCGTAGGCCTTATCGATTCCCGGAAATCCAAAAGCTACGTTTTCAAGATCACGCATTCTTTCGATAAAGTTCTCGGCACTAATATTACGCGCACCCGGTCTAGAAGCGCTGATTGCATCAACTACCCTAATGATAAGTGCTTCAACACTGGTAGCCTCCATGTCGTCATGATGCTGTTCGGCTGCCAGAGCAACTTCTTCAGGAGCACCATATTTGCGAAGCATCTCCCCGGATATATGATGGTGTTTTCCCTCCATCTTATGAGTCAATGCTTTGCCTAAATCATGGACTAAGGCAGCATATTTGGTAGTTTTAATGTTTGCGCCAACTTCTTCAGCGATCATGCCAGCAATATGGGCCATTTCAGTTGAGTGTTTAAGAACGTTTTGGCCGTAGCTGGTACGATATTTGAGTTCGCCAAGTAATTGTAGAACCTCTTTGGGGATACCTATAATACCGACCTCTCGGGCAGCATCTTCACCAGCCCTAATGACATCTTTCTCGACATTCTTCTGGGCTTTTTCGACTACTTCTTCAATCCTGCCAGGATGGATACGACCATCTTTCATTAGCATTTCCATGGCTTGTCTAGCTACTTCGCGGCGCACCGGATCAAAACTTGAGAGCACTACGTAGCCTGGAGTGTCATCAACCATTATATCGACACCAGTGGCTCTTTGTAGGGCCTGAATGTTACGACCTTCTTTACCAATGATTCGGCCCTTCATTTCTTCATCTTCAAGTTTAACGCTGGTTACTGTTCTCTCAGCTGTAACCTCACTGCTCATACGTTCCATGGCAGTAGTAATAATCAGAGCAGCCTGTTCTTCGGCATTTTCTCGTGCTTCATTTTGTAGCTTACCGACAAGCCCAATAAGATCATTTTTAATATCGCGTTCGGTCATTTGCATTAACTTTTCAGCAGCTTCAGCTTTAGTAAGTTTGGCCACTTTCTCAAGTTTTTCCTGTTGTTTGGAGCGAATATCTCGAATTTCATCCTTCAGTTTATCTACCTCGTCTTCACTAGAGCGTAGTTTTTCATTCCGTTTATCGAGTTCGTCAAGTTTCTTGTCAAGTGATTCTTCGCGCTGGACAAGCCGATTTTCAACATCTTTAAGTTCTCGACGTCGAGTTTGTTCTTCGCGTTTGGTTTCATCAACTGCTTTATTAGCTTCAGCTCGTGCCTCATCAACTAATTTCTCAGCTTCCCGTTTTGCTCTTTGGAGTTCTTTTTTGGCTTGTTCTTCGGCAGAGCCAACTCGTTTTTTTGTAACAACGGTGTTCGCACCAAAACCAACCGCTAGGCCTGCTACAGCAAGCACTATGGTCAATGGATCCATGTGGTTCCTTTCTATCGGCAGAATAGTTCTTGCCTAAAAGCAATCTCTATCACGTCTCTAGCTGACAAGCACTAATCTGAAAATCGAATTTAAATTAGAATTTAGAAAATTGGGAAGAGGGTGCGTCTCTCGATCGCAAATCTTTCCTGCCATTAATATACGACGACTTGGCTTTTTAAGTCAAACCCAAAACACCCGAGCTAGCTACTTTTTAGGTTTAGTTATATGAACTGTGGCACCGTAGCTGGGCAAGACCATCTTTTCTGAGCTGCCGCTCATGATACGCGCGATACCACGGCTCATCCAGGAAGTGCCCTGACTGGCAACAATTGGTATTTTAAGCGAGTCGGCCATGGCATTAGCCACTGTTATGCCAATTCTAAGTCCCGTAAAACTACCCGGACCCTGAAATACTACCAGGCCATCGATCTGTCGTAGTTTTTTATTATGGCTTTGGAGTAATTGCTCGATGTTCTGGTTGAGTGTTTCGGCAAGAGTTCGGTGAGCATACCAAAGCTTATGGCCAAGTTCAAGCTGATCATTAAACAAACCAAGCTCAGCCTCAGGTTTGTCGGTTCTGATGGTTAAAATTATCATCTCAGTTTATCTCGGGGGATAAGATAGGCCATTGCTTTAGGATAGACAAAACTAAACTCTCGCTCTTTTTCAGCAATTGGGCGAATATGTATTTCCATTCGTGGTGCAGGCAAGCTCTTTTGAATAATATCCGGCCACTCGATAACAACTATTGCCCTTGGATCAGCCAGAACTTCGTCAAGTTCGGCACCCATTATGCCCGGTTCTGGTAAACGATAAAGATCAAAGTGGTGCATGATCAGACTACCTGCCTGATACTCCCGGTGTAGTGTGAAGCTAGGACTACTTACTTGATCCTTGCTGCCTATGCCCTTAGCCAGGCCGCGAACAAAAGTGGTCTTTCCGCCACCAAGATCACTGATCATTTCGAGAAGTTCACCGCCTTGCAGTCGTTGGCCAATTTGTTCGGCAAGTTTCTGACTGCCCGCTACGCTAGTGGTTTTTGTCTGCCAAGTCATTGTCCTGAAATACTCCTCATGTTCAGTTATAGTAACCCTCCGCTGGTAGCTTGGGCAAGCACCGATAAAAAAGCTGCCATCATTTGAGCTAATCCTGAAGCGTTAGTTATATAATGGGGTCATGCTTCAACTAAGTGCTAGCCTGCTCAACAAACCGGTACTCAGCTTACGGACCAGTATGCCGATTGCGACAGCTATTGCTCCAATTTTTAATCCAAACAATCTGAAAATAGAGGGTTTCTACTGCCAAGACCGTTTTAATAAGACCGAATTAATTCTTCTTTACCAAGATATACGTGATGTCATTAAGCAAGGTTTAGTGGTTAACGATCACGCTGTTCTAACTGAGCCTGAAGAGTTAGTGCGGTTAAAAGATATTCTGGATCTGCATTTTGAACTGCTTGGTAAACAAGTCGAGACTATTAGTAAAACCAGGGTAGGCAAGGTCAACGATTATGCAGTTGAGACGGAAACGATGTTTGTCCAGAAGATTTATGTTGCCCAATCTATTTTAAAGAGTCTGACTGGGGGTAGCCTAAGTATTGATCGTTCTCAAATTCTGGAGATTACGCCCCGTCGGATTATTATTAACGATCTACTTAAGTCGAGCCCTCTACCAGCTGCTGCTGTACTTGCTTAATCTTCCTTGGCTAGAGCCTGTTTAATATCCTGGTACTTGAAGCCCTGGCGAGCCAGGTATTGCATTAACTTTAGATCATCCTGGTATTTACTTTGCTGACGTTTACGTTCAATGATTTCTTTTAGAACAACCTGTTCACTGTTTTTTGTTGCAGCCACTGCTCTTTGAATTATCTCCTCGGAAATATGTTTATGGCGTAAATCAGAAATTAGCTTAAGCCGGGAAGTGGGGCGTAGCAACTGACGATCAGCTACTAAGGCACGTGCAAGGTCTTCATCATCAACAATTCCAATATTACTTAACTTGTTAAGTATTATGTTAATTAGGGCAGGGGAGGCATCTTTGCGTTCAAGATAAGTTTTAATTTCCCATAGACTACGCTTACGTAAAGCCGCGTAGCGTAGTGTTCGGCTATAAAGTCGATCTTGAGACGAAGTTTTCTTAAGTTTTGCGAGTTGACTCCCATTTAGCTCTAGCCCGAGAACCAATTTAGCTTCCAATAAACTATCTCCGTGTAGTGAGAAAGTGTATTGGCCATCAATAAAAATTGAATACCTGTCAGGACGTTTAATCTGGGGTGTAATTTTAGTAATTTTAGGCATTTTTTAGAGAGCCCTTAGTCTGAGCGATCAAGTTTTAGTCTTTTAGATGTTCTGCCTTGTCGGCACCAACCATAACTTTTTTAACTATATCGGCCATTACTTTTGGATTTTTCTGGAGATAGATTTTGGAGGCTTCTCGTCCCTGCCCTATTTTTTGGTTGTCGTAGGCAAACCAAGCGCCTGCTTTTTCAACGATACCCTGGACTGTAGCCAGGTCAAGTACGTCTCCGGACTTGGAAATACCTTCGTTATACATAATGTCAAATTCGGCCTCACGGAACGGTGGGGCAATTTTGTTTTTAACTACTTTGACACGGGTACGATTACCAATAACCCGATCCCCCTGCTTAATTTGACCAATACGACGAATATCCATACGGACTGAGGCGTAAAATTTAAGAGCATTTCCTCCAGTGGTAGTTTCTGGATTGCCAAACATAATACCAATTTTCATTCTAATCTGGTTGATGAAGACAACCGTTGCTTTACTGCGCGAAATAACAGCTGTCAGCTTTCGGAGAGCTTGGCTCATAAGCCTAGCCTGAAGACCAGGTAAGCTGTCCCCCATTTCGCCTTCAATTTCAGCCCGTGGTACTAAAGCTGCAACTGAGTCAACTACGATTATGTCAACAGCGTTAGAGCGAACCAGTGTTTCGGTTATTTCAAGAGCTTGTTCTCCGTTATCTGGCTGGCTGAGTAGCAGATTCTCGACATCGACGCCAATACGCTTTGCATAAGCTGGGTCAAGAGCATGTTCAGCATCAATAAAAGCTGCTGTGCCTCCGTTTTTCTGGATTTCAGCAATTGCGTGTAGGGCCAATGTTGTTTTACCAGAAGATTCCGGTCCATAAATTTCAACAACCCTGCCCTTTGGCAAACCGCCGCCTAGGGCTAAATCGAGAGATAAACTGCCAGTTGATATACATTCCACCTGGCTGGTATGAGATATTCCAAGTTTCATGATAGCGCCCTTTCCAAATTGCTTTTCTATCTGGTCAAGTGCTAGACCAAGAGCTTTAGTCTTGCCCACATTTTCTGTACTTTTAGTTTCTGCCATAATAACCTCCTCTGATAGGAACCGTCAGTTAGCGCCTATACTTTACTAACTTTTTAGTACTATACACCGCTTGGAGGGATCATAAAAACGCTTCTGCTTTTAATTATTAGCTGTTAAAATGAGACTAGGATGGGTGAGCTTAATAACATAAACAAACTAGTCAATGCGGCTGCTTTTAAGCAATCCTTCTGTTTTATGACTACGCCTATTGCCAATAACGGGAACTAGATACAAACCATGCGTATACCTGATGCTCTGGTTGAAAAACTGTTACAAAAAAACAATAAAGTTACCAAAGAGCAACTGCCCGGCTTAAGAGAGCAAGTACTGAGTGAGAAAAAACCACTTCAGGACATAGTTATTAAAAATAACTTGTTGAGCGAAAAGGATCTGACCAAACTCTATGCTGATGAAGTTGAAGTCCCTTTTATTGAGTTAAACGCCAAAGAGATTAAGCGAGAAGTACTAAAAGAACTGCCGGAGCGAATTGCTCGTCAATACAATACGGTGGTCTTTGATGTTGCGGACGATGGTGTCAAGTTTATTGCCATGGCCGACCCGGATGACATACAAGCCATTAATTTCCTCAGAAAACAACTTGGCA
Organism: Candidatus Dormiibacterota bacterium; assembly: GCA_035534895.1. Classification (GTDB taxonomy): domain Bacteria; phylum Patescibacteriota; class Saccharimonadia; order Saccharimonadales; family UBA4665; genus DATLRC01. The sequence goes on along the minus strand of DATLRC010000007.1, from coordinate 3,172 downwards.
CTAACTTGAAAGTTCATATTACAACCAACAGTTTGCTACAGGCAGCTCTTGATCAATATCGTGGGACTATCACTAATGAGTTAACCAAGGTCATTGCTACCGAGGGTGGTGAAGTAGTTGAAGATGAAGAGGTTGATGAAAGTGATCTTGCTGAGGATTCACCGATTGCTCAAACAGTAAATATAATCATTGAGTACGGCGTTAAAGCTGGTGCAAGCGATATTCATATTGAGCCTAGGGAAAACTACGTAGTTGTTCGCTACCGAATTGATGGGCTGCTACGTGAGGCCAATAAACTGCCTCGGAAAGTCTTGGGTGCACTCGTCAGTCGGATTAAAATCCTGAGCAACTTGAAGATAGATGAGCATAGGGCACCACAAGACGGTCGTTTTAAAATTCAAATCAGTGGCCTAGTATATGCTCTGCGGGTTTCAACTTTACCAATTGTTGACGGTGAGAAAGTGGTAATGCGTATTCTTAACGAGTCGAGCAAGCCAGCTGGCTTTGAAGAATTGGGTTTTTGGGGCCAGGCACTAGAAACACTTAAGCATTCAATTGTTCAACCACATGGCATGGTTTTAGTTACTGGACCGACTGGTTCCGGAAAATCGACTACCCTTTTTAGTGTCCTTAACATGCTAAATACGCCAAACGTTAATATTTCAACTGTTGAAGATCCAGTCGAATACCGAATTCTGGGCGCTAACCAAACCCAGGTTAATCCAGTGGCTGGAATGACTTTTGTCAACGGTTTACGAGCACTTCTACGACAAGACCCGAACATCATTATGGTCGGCGAGATCCGCGATGGTGAGACCGCCGATTTGGCTGTTCAAGCTGCTCTAACCGGTCACTTGGTATTTTCGACACTGCACACCAATAATGCTGCCACCTGTTTGCCGCGACTATTGGACATGGGTGTTGAGCCATTTTTAATAGCCAGCACTATTCGGGTCATTCTTGGCCAGCGCTTAGTGCGACGTTTGTGCATTGATTGTCGAGAACTCTTTACACCAGACGCCAATCTGCTCAAGCAATTAGAAAAAACTTTCGCCATTGAGGCTAACGGTGGCCTTAAGCGAATACATGATCTTGAAAAAGCTGCCTTTGATGGAGGCATCGGCCGATCAAATAACACTAAATCTAAGGGAGCCTCGACTGACGAGTTAAGTACTTCTCCAACCACTATTACAAAACTTTATAGAGCCCATGATGACGGCTGTGAAAGCTGTAACCATTCGGGTTATAAGGGACGAATTGGAATTTATGAACTGCTCAATAACTCCGAGGCCGTACAAACAATGATTGTTGCAAACGGAACCAGTGAAGCGATTGAGATACTGGCTGTCAAAGAGGGCATGCTGACTATGCAATTAGATGGCTTGGTTAAAGCACTCCGTGGCCAAACTACCATAGAAGAAATTTTACGAGTTACAACTAAGGAATAGAGCTTATGTTATTTAGTTATAAAGCCCAAAATCAGGAAGGTAAAACGATCAATGGCACAATGGAAGCAGCCAACAGAGAAGACCTGTTGGCCAGTTTACATCGTCAAAATTTACGACCGATAATAGTTGGAACAACAAAGCCTGGTCGAGCAGCTAAATCTGGCCACAAAAAGAAAATTAGGTTAAGCGATTTAGTGATTTTTACTAGACAGCTCTCAACCATGATTAGCGCCGGTGTGCCACTTGCCCGTTCACTCTCTGCCCTCCAAGGAGACGCCGACAACTCATATATGCGTCAAGTACTGGCAGCGGTTACTAAAGATGTTGAGGGAGGACTAGGACTAGGTGATGCATTTGCTAAATTCCCAGCAGTTTTTTCAGAAGTCTATGTCAATATGGTACGAGCTGGCGAAGAAGGCGGTATTTTAGACGATATCTTGAAGCGTCTGGCCTTACAAGTAGAGCAAGATGCTAGCATTCGTAAAAAGATCAAAGGTGCAATGATGTACCCGGTTGTTATTCTAACTGTTACAGTCATCGCTTTCTTTGGCATCATGCTGGTCATTGTACCTAAAATCGGCAAGATTTTAACAGATCTTGGCGGACCCCACGCCCAACTACCAATTTATACGCGTGTCCTACTAAAAATTAGTAACTTTTGCATCAGTTCGGGCATCGTCCGACATATTCCTTTACTGGGCTCCGTACCGATTTTCAATAAGTTACCGAATATGATTTTTACCATTGTTGTCATTGGGATAATAAGCTTCTACCTGCTGCGATACATTAAGACTCCTGGTGGCAAATATAAGTTTCATGCTTTATTATTGAGAACACCGATTGTTAAAATTATTATCTTAAAGATAGCTATCGCTCGGTTTTCTAGAACCTTTGCTTCACTAATGAGCGCCGGTGTTAGTGTTTTGGATGCTCTGGAAGTAACTGGGGCAGCTATCGGCAACAAAGTTATTGAAAAAGAGTTACAGGATGCGGCGATTCAAGTCAGAAACGGCAAGCCACTCAGCGAACCAATTAGTAAAAGCAAGCATTTCCCGCCAATCGTCAGCCAGATGCTACTTGTTGGTGAAGAAACAGGCCAGATTGATACAGTATTGGTCAAGATTGCTGATTTTTATGAAGAAGAGGTCTCGGTCTTAATTGATGGCTTGGCAGCAGTTATTGAGCCAGTAATGATAATCTTTTTGGGTGCAGCTGTTGGACTAATTGCTGCTTCAGTTATGGGGCCGATTGCAAATCTATCAAAAAATATCGGCAACAGTTAGCTTTAATCCGTATACCTTTGATAGTAAGTGCTTTTCCACAACTTTAGTTGACTTGAATTGGCTTATGCTTATAATCTATTCTTAGGTTGTTGAGTCTGTTTTAGAACAGTCTCAAAATCATCAGTAAAAATTAATAACTAAATTTTCAAATTTAAGGAGGGTGGGTCCTTATGATCTCACTTAAAAAACGGCGCCAATCAGGTTTCACCATTGTGGAACTGTTGATCGTCATCGTAGTCATTGGTATCTTAGCGGCACTAGTTATTACTACTTATGCCGGAATTCAAGCAAAAGCACGTAATGCCAAGCGGCAAACAGATATGAATGCTGTTCAGACACAGCTAGAGGCTTACTTTGCTCAGAATGGGAACTATCCGACATATGCAAATTTGTCTAGTTCTACATGGGATACGACTAACTTAAAGAGCTTGGATCAAGGTG
>DATLRC010000006.1:0-106220 GCA_035534895.1 Candidatus Dormiibacterota bacterium | reverse complement strand
GTGGGTTATGTCTTGTATGTTCATAGCATTACGAGCATAACCCTTTACGAACCCCCACATAAAGACAGTACCTGGAGTAGACATATAAAAACCCTGCTTAGTTTAGTCCGCAGAGTCTAATATGTGTTTGAACTTATACATTGGCAAAAACAACGCTAAAGTGTTATTATATAGGAAATGACTCTAGAAACAGTTACCCAAGATATCGATCAGCAAGAGTTAAGCAAGACCCAGGAATTGGCTGCCGGTCTGCAAAGACTTAGCTTAGATCTTCCTAATCGTCATTATTCGCCAGATATACATCAGGAATTAGCCTTGCAGGCCATTGGTGAATCACTGGCAAAGGGCAATGCCGAGGGTCATCTTAAAATGGCAACCAGCACTGGCAAATCGTTGCTGATCTCATTACTTGCTGAGGCGGCATGTGATGTCAATAAGCGGACCCTCATTCTAGCACCAAGTATTACTATCGCAGAACAACTAACAGGACGCGAGGGCACATCTGGGTTAGGTTTCTTCGGTGAGTTAACCGGCTCGGGCAAGGTAAAAGAACACTTTGGCGGTCTTCGAGCCGATCAAAATACACCGGTTGTTGTGACTACCTATCAAAGTTTACTCAATGAAGTTAAAACTGATTGTCCAAGTTTAGGAGAGTTTGATCTTATTTTAGCCGATGAGTGTCACCGTAGCCTTGGACCCGAAACTTCTAAGGCAATGAAGGCATATATGCCCCAAGCAGTCAGAATTGGCTTTAGTGCCACTCCGAGTTATGCGACCGATCGTCAGGCTGAAGAAATATTTGGTCGTCAGCTATTTGAATTTTCTCTTAGGCAGGCAATTGAAGACGGCAAAGCATCGCCCGTTCGAGCCTTGGTTTATGAATCAGGTAGCAGCTTGAGGCTGAGCGACAGACAACCAGAATTCACGGACAGAGAATTAGCGCCGCTGATTTATTTGAACGATCGTAATAACGCCGCAGTTCAAATTGCATCTGATCTGATAGACAACGGACGACAAGGGATAATCGCTTGTGTGCCAGGTGGGCGCAATGCTCATGCTCGTCTGCTGGCCGGCATGTTATCCAACCAAACCATGGGCAATAGAGCCATTATTGCGCATGATGTAGGTGGCCATTTGACACCTCAAGAGCAAACCAAACGGCTCCAGGCATTCCAAAACGGCGAAGTCGACATACTTACTTTTACCAAGAGCCTAGAAGAAGGTTGGGATAGCAAAAAAGCCAGCTTTTGTCTCAACATGGCGCCAACAACTTCTCCGCTTCGAACAGAGCAACTTCTGGGTCGGATACTAAGGCCCAAACAGAGTGGTCAAGAAAGTATATTCATCGATTTTGTAGATAAAACCAGTGGACTAACAAAGAGACAGTGCACGGCTCTACATGTCCTGGAAGTAGACACTATCGATATTAACCGTGTTCTTGGTAGCTCTAAAACTACATCAAAAATAAGATCAGTCTCGACTGATATTGCTCAGCTGTTCCGCCACGACCTATATAGCCGCTTTGTAATCAGCCAGGGACGATTGGTAAGCGAAGTAACGATTTCCGAGACGGAAGACAGCTCCTTATTTAAACATTGGGAAAGACTGCTTGCAAAAGAAGGCTTGCCGGCTGAGCTGCCCGCCGAAGGCCTATCAGAAAAGCTAACCCAGAAATACGACTCGGAAATTGACTACTTGGTCGAGCAGTTAGGTCGTCTGCCTACTCACCGGGCAGTAATAGATAGTTTACGCCTGAAAGCAGAGCTGTCAGATTCCCAAATCGAGCAGCTAGGAAACTTTGCAGTCCGTTCTCAGTTTGAACAGTCCATACAGGAGATAATTAATCAAAGCTATGACATTGACGAACAATTAGATTGGTTGTCAGTCTCCGCCGACATGCAATGGTTCTTGATTCACAGTCTTTCCGAGTTAGAGTCAAAGATCATCCGTCGTAGATTTGGCTTCGATGAAAGTCTCGATCCAAGCATTAACAATACCTACAGAAGCATAGGCAAAGAACTTGGTTACTCCCAAACGAGGATAAGTCAGGTAGAAGCTAGAGCTCTAGTGAGGTTACGCCGGCTTCATAGACGGTTAGGATCCTGGTCGGATATGTTAATTGAGTCGCCGCCCCAAAAGAGTGAGACACAAGAGGACCATCTCTATAATTTGTCCAAAACCTTTTTTGGCCGCCTTCAGCCTCAGATACCAGTTATCGATCCGTCAGACAAACGACCTTACATCGATCGCCTTTATGAAGCTCATCAAGACTGGAAAAAAGTGCACTTCAGTCTTATTCCTGACTATGTTCATCACTTTCTGGGAAAATCAATAGTTTATTACCATGATGATACCGATAGGACCCAAAAAGTTCTTGACTCTTGTGAAGCCTATTTTCAAAAAAATTACAACCAATCAGTGAGCGTATTGAACAGAATAAAAAGACGTCCTGGTAATCCTGAGTCTGCTACCACACTCCAGCGCTTGGCAAGTATTGTCGCAGCCGAGACAGAAGTTGAATATTTGCAAGCAACGCTAGACTACATAAAATCATTCCGCGGCGAGTTAGAGGAAAGGGAGTCTCAAAGGAAGTTACTTTTAAATGGCGAGCTCAACGATGATGACGACAATTAGATCATATTTTTATCTCGATAGTCGTAGTCTGCCAACTCTCTTGCGGTAAACAGGCAATTAATGTAGAATCTAACAGATATGCAAAGTGTGATTCAAAAAATTGAAGCTAGGTATCTAAAGCCAGCTGTGGTTGATGTTCGTAGTGGTGACACCGTAAAAGTGCACCAGAAGATTCGCGAAGGGGCTAAAGAGCGCGTTCAGATGTTCCAAGGCATAGTAATCCGTACTGACAACAAAGGCAGCCATTTAAGTCGTATTAGCGTTCGCCGAATTGCCAGTGGCGTAGGAGTCGAAAAAAGTTTTTTGTTGCACAGCCCGTTAGTCGTAAAGGTTGAAGTTACCAAACGAAGCAGAGTACGTCGTAACTATCTGAGCTATATGCGCCAGAGAACCGGTAAATCAGCCCGCCTGAGCGGTGTAGACTTTGACCGAGATGCAGTAAATGCTATCCATGACGAAAAGGCTGAAGCTGAAGAAAACAAACTACACCAACAAATTGCAACTGACGCAGCCGCCAAGGCAGAAGAAAAAGCAATCCAGGAAGCAGCTAACGAAGCAAAAGTTGCTGAAGCTTTAGCTAAACACCAAACAGAAGAATCGCCTCTTCCAAAAAAAGATGTTCAGTAGCAAATCAGATCTTCTAAGTATTACCCAAAAGAAATAATTAAAGCTCATTAAAAGGGCTACAATTAAAGCTATGACTAGTGTTGGCATTGATGAAGTTGGTCGTGGCTGCTGGGCAGGCCCGTTGGTCGCCGGAGCAGTTATTTTAAATCAGCCGATAGACGGGCTAAAAGACTCGAAGAAGCTCTCAGCTAATCAAAGACAGCAACTGGCGAAGACTATTCATTCAGAAGCCGGGATTGCCGCTTTAGGGTGGGTTACGGCGAAGGAAATCGACAGTCTCGGTCTGACCAAGGCAGTATCTCTAGCCATGCAAAGAGCTATCGATCAAATTCAAATGGACTATCAAGAGATTATCATTGATGGCAACTATAATTTTTTGTTCCCTAACCCCAAAAGCCGAACAATTATTAAAGCTGACTGTTTAGTAGCTGAAGTTAGTGCTGCCAGCATTATTGCTAAAGTAGCCCGCGACCAATACATGAGTCAAGTAGCCAAAAAATATCCGAACTACGGTTTTGAAAAACATGTTGGTTACGGAACGGACTTACACCGTGAACGTCTCCAAAAATATGGCCCGTGTGACCAACACCGACGGAGCTTTAAACCGATTCAACTTATGCTGGATACACGCGTCGCCGAAGAACAGGGGATGATCATTAGCTTAAATGATTTTCCAACCATTGTTTAACTTCAACTTCATTACGCTGGCGCCAAGCCAGACGGCCAGCAATCTCCTGTTCACCTAACATAATATCTCGTCTTAGGGCCGTAACATTACGCTTTGGTCCAAAAAAGTGTTGATAGTCTTCTTGTTCGCTCTCTCTTGAGAAAATACTGCCTGCCGAGCGGGCAAAATAACCATAACTTTTATCGCTGGCAAACTCTTTTTCTATCCACTGCCAGTTTTGGGTAAGCCACTGCCAAGTAGCTTGTCGGCTATAACGGTTTCGAATTAGCCAAATGAACCAATGGATTAAGTCCTGGCGACGAATATCCTCGGTAGTCAATAAATCCAGTAACTGACGGTAGTGCTTTGGCTCTTTAGTGGCACTTAAGCCTCCAGCCAAGTCATCTTTATCTTCGGCGTTAGTGGTTAACCGATGCAGATTAAGCAGTTTATTAAAATCGGCGTCGTTGCCATATCGGGCACCTATAAAATAGACGACCGATCGAATCGATGGTTCCAAGTCACCAGGCTCAACGAATTTTCTGAAACGTCTCAGACCTTCCTCGACTACCGACTTATCTTTTGCTGCAGCCGCTAAGGACAGGATCAGATTACGTAGTCTTAGGCTTTGAGCTAACTCATCAGTCTTCTCTTGCCAACCGAGTCTTTTGACTGACGGCTGAACAAGTTTTAAGATTATAACGTTCAGTTTTTCTTCCAAGGGATCATTCTCAACTAAACGACGTACTTCGCCTAGAGCTTGGGCCAGTGAGCCCCAGACATTCTCATTGTCTTCGCTTTCATAGGCTCTGATCAAATCAAGCATCTCGGTTGTTTTAGACTGACCGCATCTTTGGAGAAGGTTATAGTTATCAAGTAACAACAATCGGTCAATATGACTAACTTTATTGGCCTGAATGCCAGCCACAATATCCTCCAACTGTTTCTGGTCCTGGTAGTGGGGAAGAAAGTAGCTAGCGCCGTCATGATTGAGCATAAGGGGCCCGCGGGGCTCAGAAATAATTGCAATCTTTGACTGACTTGTGACAAGTGATTTTTCGTCTAAGTCGCAGTTGGCTGCCAGTGGTATTTGCCAGGGCTGACTATGAGAGACGTTCTGTTGGGCATTGCTAATAAAGCGTATCTGAGACAGTGACATAACTTTATCGCCTGGGCTGTAGTAAACATTGACCAACGGGTAGCCGGGACGGGTTAACCAATCGTTCATAAATGTAGCTACATCCTGTTTACTAGCTGCAGCCAAGCTTACCCACAAATCATCGGCTGTTGTATTGGCATACTGATGCTTAGAGAAGTATTGTTTCAGCCCAATTCTAAAGCTATCTTCACCTATAAAACTGATCAACATTCGAAGAACCGAGCCGCCCTTGGCGTAAACAATTGATGGATCAAAAAGAGTACTAATTTCGTCAGGGTGCTGAACCGGACAGCGGATTGGCTGGACGTCTGCCAAGCTATCACGCTGCTTGGCACTAGCCGTTTCAACAGCTACGAATTGTTGCCAGATCTGCCACTGCGGAAACAGCTCGTCTACGGCTCGGTACTCCATCAAATTAGCAAAACTCTCGTTTAACCAAAGGTCGTCCCACCACTTCATGGTTACCAAGTTGCCGAACCATTGATGAGATAACTCATGGGCAATGACTAAAGCAACCAGTTGTCTACTCTCAATACTACCAGTCATCTTATCTGTTAGTAGAGCAGTCTCACGGAAGGTGACAAGGCCCCAATTTTCCATCGCCCCATTTGAAAAATCCGGCAATGCAACCATATCTAGTTTTGGTAGCGGATAATCAATTCCGAAATAGTTGCTAAAAAATTCCAGAGCCTGAACAGCCACCTCTAGGCCGTGTTCGGTCATAGCCACTTTATCGGCTGTGGCATAGGCCCGAACAGAAAGACCACTTTTTGTGCGTGCTTCTCGGTAGTCCAATTCGCCCAAGACGAAAGCAAGTAGATAACTGCTCATACGAGGCGTAGTCTCAAAAGTAGTGACTAGATGTTTGGCAGAGAGCTGCTGGTCTTTAATCGGTGTGTTTCCGAGGACAGTTATCCCAGGTTCTGTGGTTAACCTCAGGTCAAAGGTCGCTTTAGCTTGGGGCTCATCAATACAAGGGAAGGCTTCACGGGCATGATGGCTTTCAAACTGAGTGGCGATTAATTGTTTGTCCTGACCGTCAATCTTAAAGAAACAAGGATAAATTCCGTTCATCGACCTAGTAATTTTGCCCTTAAAGTCTATGCTAACCCTGTACTGACCGGGGTATAACAGGCTTGAGCTGTGCAAACGAAGCTCATCAAATTGCCGATGAGCATTAATACGCTTAACGTCAATTGTCTGCCAGTCACCAGACTTATCTTTTTTGTCAATTGTGGCCGACAGGACCTTAAGTTCATTCTGGTGGAAGGTCAGTCTTTTAGCAGGACGGCCGACTTTTTTACCGCTGATCACAACCTTCCCACTGAAGGTCATTGTCTGTCGGTCAATTTCCAAATCCAAGGCGTAGTTTTCTGGTTGAAATTGTTCATACAGTCGTTTAACACTTCTCATCTAGGAGATATTGTAACGTGTGACACCAAAACCACAAAAAGTGTTTAGGGGAAATCAGGTGGCTATTTGGCCAGAGGATCAGACGGGTCTCCTGTCATTAAGGCACTTTAGTCAGGCTTTCAGACTCTACAATATATCGCAGAGGAGTGTTATTGATTAACAAAAAGATGTGGATAAGGATTAGGATTAAAGCCCGTGGTAAACGGTACCCTTAATCTAAAAAATTGACTTCACAAAATTGCTCCATATAATAATAAACAATAAAGCTGGTTCTTAATAAGGATTCGCATAAAAAACAACACATTACGTGTAATAAACTTAGTCTGTGCTTTCTCTCTGCTTATAGTAACAATAGCTATTCTCCACCAAGATTCAGTAGGTGCCACTAACACAACTGGTAATTGGCTAGATACTTCTCTTGCTCCAGCAGTGAGCTTTGCGTTTAACTATCCGCCCAACAGCTACAACCCCGAGATAGTAGATAATCGTGACTGTATTAACATGAGCTTTTACACAACCTCTACCACTATTCAAACTGCATGTATGGTAGTTACTCAAGCCGGTTACATAGGCATTAATAATAGCGGCAATATGTATTTTCCAAATAATGCTACATATGCCGGCACCATTACGGGCAACAACAGTGCTTCATTCGCCGGGATATCGCAAACCAATGAAGGATTTTTTATCACCCCAGATAACAGGCTAGTGCTCTACCCTAATCTTTATCAATACCTACAACCAACCTCGAGTAGTAGTCCCCAGACATACTCACTTGCACCGAACCCCGACGCCACCATATTATCAGACAAGAGTGGCAGCAATTTTTATATTGATCCCAATACTATTTCTTACTCTGCAAATGGTCAGTGGATGGTAGTGATGGCAACCCAAGCTATATTAAGAATAAACCTTCAGACCCTTGAGATTGTACCGTTTGCTCCCAATACTGGACTCAGTGATACCGCAACAGCCATTTCTGATGACGGACGATATGCAGCAGTACATGCCAATGGCCTCACCACACCTTTATCTGTTTATGATTTGTCAACCTGTGGCACCCCTCCCGACCATATAACTACGCCTGTGAGCTGTCAGTCTAGAGACATTAACTCTTATGTAGCAAATGCTGTACCAGGCTATGCAGGATTTCAGAGAATCCGTTTTGCCGACGATAACTTAATGAATATTAAAGCCTATGGAGTTAAAAACGGAGCAAATACCATTGCTCAATACAATATACTTGCTCCAGGCCAAACCACTGGTAGCTTACAGTATCTGGCCCTGGGTGATTCATATTCATCTGGCGAAGGTGCTGGCAATTACTTAAGGGGTACTAACGAACCAAACTACAATATGTGTCACGCGTCACTTGAGTCTTACCCAGATCTTATCAGTCAAGACTTGAGCTATTCAGCCAACACGATGCAAACTATCGCATGTTCTGGTGCGGTAACGGATTATGTCATGAATGATACTCAATACCCCAAACTACCACCAAATAATCTATCTGGGAATTGGTTACCTGGGTTTGAAGCTCAGATTCGTCATGTTCAGGAGACAATGCCAGGAATTACGACAATCACTATGGGTGGCAATGACATCGGATTTAAAAAAATAGTTGTTCGTTGTGTATTCGGTAACGACACTTGCTACTCGACCTACGAAGAGAGACTTAACCTAGTTAATTTGATCAACTCTAAGTTCACGATCTGGAAAGAAATGTACAAAACACTCCTTAATTCTGCTGGGCCTGGCTCGCGGCTATACGTTATTGGCTATCCGCAGATTGTTGCATCGAATGGAAACTGTGCGCTCAATGTTCATCTAAATGGCGGAGAAATAGGCTTTTCGCAAGCCCTAATTTCATATTTAAATTATGTTATTGATCAAGCGGCACAAAGAGCAGGTGCTACATATGTAGATACCGAAAACGCTCTTGATGGCCATAGGTTATGCGAAACCAATAGTGCCGATGTTGCAGTCAATGGGTTGACAATTATCAGGGATAACCAGCCAATATCTCAAGAGAGTTATCACCCAAATCTTCTTGGCCAGCAATTAATGGCCAAAAACATTATGAATACTACTGGTCAATTCACCCTTCCAACTAGCTTGCCGGGCCCTAATCCCAATATTCTACAGCCGACAGCCAGTGATAGCGATCCACAACTGAGCGCAATGTTAAACGCACCTCACGGCTCAGTACCAATAACCAGTACCGAGCCACTTCAGAACGGATCCAATAATTTTATTAACAATATCCTGATCAGGGGGCAAGCATTCAACTATCAAGTCAATGGTTTAGACTATGGGCTAAAGCCTAATTCTCCATATGCTGTTATGCTTCACTCTACCCCTGTCAGTCTTGGAACTTACATGTCTGACGCTAATGGCAATCTCACTATCTCAACAACTATACCAGATACTGTTACGGCTGGGGTACACATGATTGACATTACGGGCCAAGACTTATCCAATGACAATATTGATTTGTTTGACACAGCCTATGTTGAATACAGCTCAACTGATTATAACGGAGATGGCATACCAAATAGCTCCGATCCGTGTGAGTATTTTCCTTTTTCTGGTGTTGATACTAACCAAAACGGTATTGATGACGCATGCGATGCTTACATAGGTATAGCGCCTCTATATCGGGCTAGGAACGGGAACAGTGCTCAAGGTGAAGACCCTAATCTAATCTATATCGACCGGAATAGCAATATCGCTAACAGTATCGGTGTTAATGATTACAATCCCAATAATGTCCTTTGGGTTACTATTGCTCACACTATATTGTCGGATGACGCCACTTCATCAATCGCTAATTTTAAAATTAACGATGTTGGCTACAACGCCGCTAATATATATGACAGATATGTGCCAATATTATCAACGAGGACCCCAGATAATGGCTGTGTAGCCTTAACACCAGTCCAACTTGCCCCAATAACTTCTTCATCCGGAATCTATAGTATGAAAAATTACGGTACAAATACCGACACATGTCGTAGCCAGCCTTCCTCTGCTGACGTTGACAACGACGGTTATCCAGATAATCAACAACCGCTATATAGAGCCCGTAACGGGAATGCCCTGAATGGAGAAGATCCTACACTCATTTATATAGAAAGAAACAATGTTGCAGCTGAAGCAATATTAGGCATCTCTGACTGGCATTCATCGGGAGATACTACAGCCGCAGCTACGGCTACAACTGCCGCAAATATATTAGGTATCTCTAGTTACTTTCCGTCAGATGTCGGCTGGTCGGTAATCGGCATAACAAACTCTAGTAATACTGGTTTGTATAGCTCACTAGTGTTAGTTGATTCTAGTACTAACCAGATTATTGCCAGTAATGGCCAACTCACACAAAACTCATTAGACACGATGACTACAGATCAATTGCGACAAGTTGAACCGGAGGTACTATTCTCAAAAAATACTACCTGTATTGCCGTTATTCCCTCTGACCTTAGTGTTGTAAAAGCTAGCCAAACAAGAACAACTCAACCATTTAGCCTTCTAACTGGTCAAGCCTGTAATTTATAGCGAAGTTAATTTAACTAAGAGATAAGGAAAAACCATGAAAGCAAAAAACACTAAGCATAATCCTATTCGCAGCCAACGTTTTACACAACCCAATATAACTTTTTCTACACCGGGTTGGTACAAAAAATTCAGCAACAAACCGACGAAGCTTAAATTCTTAATCATTATGTTAGCAGTAATTGTCGGTTTTGTGGCTGCGCATAGTCTAGGCATATCAAACGACCAAGCTCACTTAAATTGGGCATATCAACGTATTGCCTATGTACAGAACCATCTGTACCAAAGCCTGGGAGTCCAAGTCAACTCTACTGTGACGAAAGACTGTGAGTTTCAGAATGCGGAATTCGGCAATAATGGCCCCTTATTTTGTAACCAGGAGCTTAGTTGGTCAATTCCAGCGAGGATTAAAGGTATAAACTTCACACAGAAGTTAGGTTCCTTACTGGCAAGTAGTAACGTATTTGGCAACGTAGCAATTGATCCGATTAACGATTACCCGTTTCCAGATAAAAACACATGGTGCAGTCTTAATATTACCGAACCGAACAATTCAACCCCGACAGCCGTTATGGCCAGTGATCAAAATTCATCCATATCATTTAATTTAACCTGCCGCACTCTAGTCAATCATCAGTTTTATCCATTAAAATAGCACAAGTCATTAAACAAGAACAACTCAACCATTTAGCCTTCTAACTGGTCAAGCCTGTAATTTATAGCGAAGTTAATTTAACTAAGAGATAAGGAAAAACCATGAAAGCAAAAAACACTAAACCTAAATCGAGAACCACTAAGCAGTCTAACCTGCCAGTAACAATCTTCACTCCACCCAAATGGCTTAAGAACTTGAGTAAGACTACCAGGTGGCGATTGTTAATCGTCATCTTCGGAGTAGTTACCATTATATTTATTACCCGTCTCTCAACCTTCCTTCAAGAACAAGGACACCTTAATTGGGCATCAGAGCGAATTAGTTATATCCAACAGCACATAGGACAAGTTCTGGGTAGTCCTTTTGCATCTAAACGGACTACTTTCTGCAATCATCAGAACCAAATGAGTGACTTAGACATAGGACGCCTACACTGCGGAATTAGTCTTGTAATCACCGAATACCCGGCTACTAATGACACTATCAGTCAGTCCAGCGACAACTTAGCTAACTTTCTGGCCCAAAATAATGTATTTGGTCCTTGGAATGTCGAGCAAAGCACCAATATGAATCAAGCTTTTGACATTACTAATCAAAACCTAACTTGTTATTTTGATAGTAGCCCAGTGCTTATTAATGAGAATCCACACATAAACACCAAGCCGTCAACGACCTTTATAATTAGCTGCGACACCCCCACCAGCTGGCAATATTATCCAGTGAATGAGGCTGCCGAAGATGGTCCCGTACAATCAGTTCAGTTGTGAAATCAAAATAGCTTCTCATGGGCAACTCTTCTTACTTGTCATCCGTACGACGACACACATTTAGCCTTCTAACTGGTCAAGCCTGTAATTTATAGCGACTTCGCGTTCTTTGAGCCAATCACCGTATTGCTCATACCATAAATCCAGAGCTGCTGTTAGGCCCCGTTCGGTTGTTCTGGCTAGACTGAAAGCTATTTCTCTCAGCTCTTTGTGGGTGCCAGATTCGGCCTTTTGGTTAAGCACTGGGTTTTGGTTTGGAGTTGGCGGAACTGACAATGTTGGACAGGAATGCCTTTGCGTTCAAGCATTTCCCGTACGCCCCGTCGACCATCAATGACCGCTGCTGGATCGTAAAGCATAGTAAACTACAGCAGGAATGTCTTGGTGAAGATCGACGAGGTATGACCTTAGAGGAAAGAGGCAAACAAATTACTCTCTGGCTAAATGACTACCGTTTCTATCGGCCACACCAAGCCTTAAATTATCTAACACCAAGCGAATACTGTGCTACACTCGAACTAACCATTCTACGACAGCAGGTGTCCACGATGTAGTGCGTAAGTGCAAAGTTGTTGACACCAAACATAAATAAGACTAAACTACGAATTGTTGAATTGTTCGAGTCCGGCCGTAGAAGGTCGGATTTTTTCGTAAAAGACCGCTCTTTTTGAAACCTAAACATAATCAGGATTAACAGAAAGGATCATAAGATGGAGCTAGACTTTAAACAATTAGGAGTTGCTATTCGGACAATAGCTGAGGAGAAGAACTTGCCAGAGGCAACTGTTCAAGAAGTCGTTGAGCAAGCCTTAGCTGCTGCTTATCGCCGCGATTATGGAGATCGTGAGCAGGAAATAAGAGTAACTATGAATTTAAATACTGGCGAAGTAGATGCCTATGTCACCAAGGAGGTTGTAGATCATGTCGAAGATCCAACAATCCAGATCAGTTTGAGTGAAGCCCAAGTCAGACGTAAAAATATCAAGTTAGGCGAAACAATAGAAATTCATCAAAAAGTTGAATCTTTTGGCCGAGTAGCTGCTCAGACCGCCAAACAAGTTATCTTGCAGAGACTGCGTGAAGCCGAACGGGAGATAGTTATGGATGAGTTTGAAGATAAGATTGGCACAGTTATCAATGCCGTTGTCGCTCGGGTTGAAGGGAATATTGTGCGTATCGACCTAGGACGAGCTCAAGGGATTATGCCTAGGAGCGAACAAATACAGGGTGAACGCTACTATCCCGGACAACGCCTGAAGGTTTTCCTAAAAGATGTTGAGCGTGGTTTTCGTGGCCCGCAACTTATTGTCAGTCGGGGTAATACACAATTTATTGAATGGCTTTTTAGGGGCGAAGTACCAGAAATGGAAAGCAATGCAGTTGAGATCAAAGGCATTGCCCGTGAGGCCGGTGTACGGAGTAAAATTGCCGTTTGGAGTAATGTTCAAGGAGTTGACCCAGTTGGCACCTTTGTTGGCGGCCATGGCACAAGAGTTAATGCCGTAATGAGTGAAGTCGGTGATCAGGAAAAGATAGATATTATAGTTTGGCACGAAGATCCTATGCAGTACATTACTAACGCTCTCAGCCCAACAAAAGTCACTAAAGTTAATGTCGATCAAGCCAACAAGAAGGCTAAGGTATTAGTGCCAGAAGACCAATTGAGCATCGCTATCGGCAAAAGCGGCCAAAATGTACGCCTGGCAAGTAAATTAACCGGCTATGAACTGGATATTGAAGCCGATCGTGTTCAACCATCAACCCCTGCGCCCCAAGATAAACCGGCAAAGGCAACTGCCACAAAGCTGAAAAAGAAAAGCGATCTTGAGAACTCACTTCTAGAAGCCATAGAAGAACACGGCCAATAGGTACCAAGCACCAATCAGTAGAATGCAAATTAGCACTCTTGACCTACGAGTGCTAGATGGTATCATGTATATAGCGATAGTTTAATATCTCGCTAGAAGGGTGAAACAAACGTATGATGCCAACCTCCCCCGACTTCCAGGAATTTTTAAATCATTTAACAAACAATGCTTTAAGCAGCCTAAAACATGCTAACGCCATAGCCCAAAGCTTTGGCAGTGCCTATATCGGCACCGAACATTTACTACTTGGTGTCTTGGCTCAAGATTCTAGTATGGGCGCCAAACTCCTCGAAGGGGCAGGCGTTACGCTTGACCGAGCTCGTCTGGCACTTAATTTAACGCCCAAAACACTAGTTATTAATATTGGGGCCAAGGGCTTGAGCGAAACAGCCAAGCTAACACTTCGGATGGCCTATGATGTGGCTCAAGACTACGCTCAAGAGTATTGTGGCACTGAACACATTCTCTATAGCATTTTAAGTCAGAAAAACGCCCGAGCGACAGTTCTTTTGCGTGACATGAATGTTGACGTTGACAGTCTAACCAACGAATTAGAGCAGTTTTTAAGTCGTCAACAGTATGAAGAAGGTGATGGTCCCAATGCAGCCACAAACCGGCGTAATAAGAAGATGCGTAAAACTGTCCTCGATTTTTTCGGAACTGACCTGACGGCTCAAGCCAGAGAAGGCCAGCTTGACCCCGTAGTCGGAAGAGAGACTCAAATTCAAAGAGTTATCACCATCTTGAATCGTAGGACCAAAAACAATCCCGTTTTAATTGGAGAACCGGGTGTTGGCAAAACAGCAATTGTTGAAGGACTAGCCCAGCGAATTGTAGCTGAGGACGTCCCCGATAGCTTAATTGACAAGCGGATTATCTTACTCGATCTGGCCGGGATGATTGCTGGCACTAAATACCGTGGTGAATTTGAAGATCGGCTTAAGAAAGTGATGGCTGAACTCGAAAAAGATAAAAAAACGATTGTCTTTATTGATGAAATGCACCTAATTGTTGGTGCAGGAGCGGCTGAGGGAGCAATGGATGCCGGTAACATCTTAAAACCAGCCTTAGCACGCGGTAAAATTCAGCTTGTTGGTGCGACAACGACAGTCGAATACACCAAATACGTCGAGAGAGACGCCGCTCTAGAGCGAAGGTTTCAACCGGTCCAGGTACCAGAAACGACACTTGCTGAGACACTGGCAATCCTCAAGGGCTTACGTAAACACTACGAAAGCTTCCACGGAGTTAAAATTAGCGACCAAGTGCTTGAAGATAGTGTAAATCTGGCTCATCGTTATATGAATGACCGTTATATGCCAGATAAAGCTATTGATCTAATTGATGAGACAGCGGCTCATATTAGGCTTAACAAAGGTAAAACATCTCCAGAGGTTAGACGTTTACAAAAGGAGCTGAAACTGATCAACACCCGTATCGACGATGCCGTTGATCGCGAAGAGTACCAAAAGGCGGCCCAATATAAGACCCGGGCTAGCCAAATTAACGACGAGCTTGGTCTCTTACACGCCAGTCATCAACAGTCTAAGCAACTGAACCTGACCAGCGAAGACGTCGCCGAAGTTGTTTCACGAATCACTGGTGTACCAGCCAAGAAAGTTATCCGTTCAGAAGCTAAGTATCTGATTGGTTTGGAGAAGACACTCAGTAAATACGTTATTGGCCAACAGGAAGCAGTTAGTGCAGTGGCTAGAGCTGTACGGCGAAACCGCAGCGGTATTGGCAGTGAGAAGAGACCAATTGGCTCGTTCATCTTTCTGGGACCAACTGGAGTTGGCAAGACCGAACTGGCTCGTGTCTTAGCCCGAGAATTTTTCGGTAGTGAATCAGCTCTAGTAAAGATCGATATGAGTGAATTTGGCGAACACCACAATGTCTCACGTCTGGTTGGTGCACCGGCCGGCTACGTCGGTTATGACGACGGGGGACAATTGACTGATAAAATTCGTCGCCAGCCTTATAGCCTGGTGCTATTTGACGAGATCGAAAAAGCACACCCAGATGTCTTTAATATGTTGCTGCAGATGCTTGAAGACGGTTATCTGACCGACGCAAAAGGCCGGCGCATAGATTTTACCAACACTATCGTCATCATGACCAGTAATGCTGGTGCAGATAAACTACAACAGGAAGCTAGCCTTGGCTTTCATGCCTCACGTGGCAATGAGCTAAAAGCACTAGACGAATTACACGAGGCTAACCGCTCAAAAGTCCAGGCTGAATTGAAGAAGCTACTGCGTCCTGAACTACTGAACCGTATCGATAAAGTGATTGTCTTTAGGGCATTGACCAAGCAGGATATTTTTAAGATCATTGACCTGCAAATTGAAGAGCTTAAAACACGACTTCAGAAACGAGGCTTGAGTGTCCAGCTGTCGGCTTCGGCAAAGCAGTACCTGGTTAATAATGGTTATGATGCCCACAACGGAGTCAGGCCACTAAGGCGCCTGCTTCAGGATACGATTGAAGACCATGTGGCGCTTGACTTGCTTGACGAGAAGTATTCTAAAGGAGATATTGTCCAAGTTGCCGCCAAGAATGGTCAATTAGCCTATGTCACTGCCGCCGAGTAAAGGACGATCGTCCGTATCACCCAAAACATCTAAGTGGGCCTTAATTTTGAGCCTAGTCTGGATCGGACTATTAACGCTAGTTGTTTTTAACCGTCAAAACCTCGAAGACTGGTGGCGTCTGCGCTCTTATCACCCACCACTAGCTATAGTCAATCTGGCGACTAGCGATCAGCTGACAGCATACGCCCGAAAAGTTTTTTATGTTAATGCTCCAGCAATTGATAACAAGACGACTTTTAACCAGCTTTGTCCCAATAACGGTGGCGAACAAACAATAGTTCTCGGCTGTTACCATTCCAACCAACAAGGCATCTATTTACTGAACGTCAGTGACCCTCGCCTTAACGGCGTTGAGCAGGTTACTGCTGCTCATGAGATGCTTCATGCTGCCTATGACCGCCTGAACAGCCAACAAAAAAAGCAAGTAGATGATTGGCTGTGGAGTTACTTTAACCATGGACTAAGCGATCAACGCATCAAGAAGACCATGGCTGCCTACAAGCATAGTGAGCCAAACGACCTGGTTAATGAAATGCATTCCGTGTTTGGAACTGAGGTAGCCAATCTACCACCCCAATTAGAAAATTATTATAAACGTTACTTTGAGAATCGGTCACAGATTGTTGCTTACGCCAACTCTTACCAAGCGGCCTTTACTTCTCTACAGAGCCAAGTTCAGCAAGACGACCAACGCCTAACCAGCCTTCAGAGCGTCATAAGTGTCGACGAAAACGACTTAAAAGCCAAACAAGCTCAACTTGATACTCAGCGACAAACTCTAGAAACCCTGCGTGCAAGCAACAATTTTGCGGCCTATAACGCTGCCGTTCCAGGCTATAACGCCATGGTTGCTGCCTATAACAACCAGGTAGCAACCATTAAGGTGCTGATTGATCGCTATAATCTATTGGTCAACGCCCGTAACGCCATTGCGCTAGAGGAACAACAGTTGAACAATGAGCTTAGCTCAAGTGTGTCAACCTTCCAATAATAGTGATAAACTTAAAGCCAAGATTAGGAGATTAGCTTGGTTAAGCGACCGGCCATTCAATATATTTGCGCTAATTGCGGCTTCACCACCATAACCTGGAGCGGTAAGTGCCCGCAGTGCAATGAATGGAACAGCCTAGATGAACAGCTGGCTGCAGCTGGGCTAAGAGGCAGTCTATCTCGAGGTAATGCCTTAACTACCGAACCACTCAATAAATTACTCTCAGCTGACCAGGCTCGACTTTTAACTAAAATAGCTGATGTTGACTCTATCTTTGGTGGCGGTATAGTCGCCGGAAGCGTCAACCTGATTGCCGGTCAGCCGGGAATTGGTAAGAGTACTCTGCTGCTGCAATTGGCCTACGCTGTAGCAGCAAACGTTCCGGTACTCTATGTCAGTGGCGAAGAGTCGGCCCACCAGATAGGTATTCGAGCTCAAAGACTGGGTACTATGAGACCGGAACTCAAACTGGCAACTTCTGCTTCAGCTGACGATATAGCCGCCACAGTAGCCAGCGCCGCTTATCAGCTGGTAATCATCGATTCTATCCAGTCGGTAGCCTGTGCTGCTTTATCAACAGCCGCTGGCAGCGTATCTCAAATTACTAACAGTGCTCAACTGCTTACTATGGCTGCCAAACAGAGTAATACTGCCCTTATTTTGGTCGGGCACGTAACTAAGGAAGGCTCAATTGCCGGACCTAAGGTTTTGGAGCATGCTGTCGATGTTGTACTACAACTTGACGGCGATCGTTACGGTGGCTTCAAGATCCTCCGGGCTGTAAAGAACCGTTTTGGCTCAACGACGGAAGCAGCCATTTTTGAAATGGTAGAAACTGGTCTTAGAGTTGTCGAAAACCCCTCGGCTGCTCTTTTATCGGAGCGCCAAGTCAGTGACGGCTCAGTGGTTCTAGCCACACTTGAAGGGACCCGTCCTTTGCTGGTAGAAGTTCAGGCCTTGGTCAACCCAACAAGCTATGGTTATCCGAAACGAGCGGCTAGTGGCTTCGACCTTAGTCGCCTCAATTTGCTTGTGGCCATGCTTGAGCGCAGGACAAAATTAAAACTAGCTGATCAAGATATATACATTAATATTGTCGGCGGCATTAAGGTGACTGAACCGGCCGCCGATCTAGCTGTTTGCTTAGCTATAGGTTCGGCAGCTAAAAGTTTGCAACTCAAAGAAAATGCTGTTATTTTCGGTGAAGTCGGATTGTCAGGTGAGGTGCGGCATGTACCCTATCTTGAGAAAAGAATTGCTGAAGCTAAAAAATTAGGTTTTAGTTCAGCAATCGGACCTGTTCAAAAGGGGACAAAAAAACTAAACTATTTAAAGGGTGTCAACGACGTACGTAGCGCTCTAAATCAATTTTTGGAGAAAGATAACCGTGCTTAACTGGATTGAAATAGCTTTACTGGTGGCCATTTTGGGCCTCCAATTCAAACAAAATCTACGTTCATTGATACCGACAAGAAATAGGCCAAAACTGATAATGGACTCCAGCGGCTTAATAGATGGCAGAATTGTTCAGATAGTAAAGGCCGGCTTTACTCCAGAAGAGCTAGTAGTACCCCAATTTATCTTGCGCGAGTTGCAGCTGCTGGCTGACAGTGGTGATTCACAAAAACGCGAACGGGCTCGTTTTGGCCTAGACGTTGTCCGCGATCTTAGTGATGGAGATTACGTATCAGTAACTATCGATCAAACCGATTTCCCGACTATTAAAATGACCGACGACAAACTAGTTGCTCTGGCCAAAAAACTTCGGGCCCAACTCTATACTACTGACTTTAACCTAGGAAAAGTTGCAATTTTAGAAAACATAGCCGTTTTAAATGTTAACCAATTAGCTCAGAATCTACGCCCCAACTCTCTGCCCGGAGAGCTGGTGACTATTAAGATTTTGCAAAAGGGACAGGGCAGGGACCAAGGTGTCGGCTACTTGGATGACGGCACAATGGTGGTCGTAGATAACGCCGCATCTTCTATTGGCAAAACTGTCTCAGCAACAGTCGAGCGAATGCATCAAACCGTTGCCGGTAAGATGGTCTTTGCTAGTCTAAAAAAAACTTAAGAAACTTAGGGAGACTCGGTCCAGGTTGGTTGATTTGAGGTCTGTAGTGTCGCACCATTGCTGTCTAGGGCCGTAACAGTTGCCTGATATTTATTTCCGGCTATCAGATTCTTGATACTATCACTGTTGCTGCTGCCATCAACCGGGCTATTACAGGTGCTGTTTGAACCAAGTGTTAAATTAACCCAGCATAATTTGTAGTTAGCTGCACCGTTATAGGTAGTCCAGTCTAAAACCGCTGTTGTTCCACTACTGCTTTTGACGGTGAGGGTGATTGTTCCCCCCGTTGGTGGAGGGGGGGCCGTAAAATTTACTGTGGCACTATCTGTTCCCTGGTAGAGCACACTGTCAGTGACGGTTGCGACTAGCGTGCCACTGGCCGTAGTGGTCGGAATGTAGTTAAAAGTCACCGTCTGTGGCGAGCTATTAACCGTTTGGCTATTAATCTGTTGGCCATTCAGAGTGAAAGTCACTGTGCCTGGAAATTGAGGATACTGCGGGTCAGATAAGGCGTGTGTTCCTTGAGTAACGGTCGCCGTAATGGTGCATCCCTGATTGTTATTGTCGGTAGCATTACAAACATTATTGCCTTGGGCGTCTTTAGGAACAGTTAAGGTTATAGTCGGAGGGCTGTCGTTGCAATTATGAACGTCATCAGTCACTACCGGAGCATTGGCGTTGGTACTGCTAGTACCAATACTGTTGTGGCCACCGTCAAAAATATCTGCATTCCAGCTGTCAACATTAGAGTTAGCCTGGATTTCTTTAGCCAGTGGAGGCGTACAAGTGGTGGCTACCTTTCCAGAAACTTTATCGATTGTCTGCGAAGTATTCGTTTTGCTACCACCAATATACCAGGCTGGAAATAGATCGGTGCTTGGGCTTGGCTCAACATCGCCATAGTGAATGTGGTTATGCAGAACGAAAGCCGGCAAAACTTTAATATCGGATGGCTGTACCCAATTAACGGGCTTTAGACCTGCGTGAGCGGCCTCCATCATGCCGCGGGTTAGTGGCTCGGTTAAGTATTCCATACCGGGTCCACCAAGCGGAACGTTACGAGTATGGTTACCAACCCACGATACAACCGCGTACTTGGTTGACCAACTGGTCATCAGCCCATCAAAGCCGTCGTTAGTGGTACCGGTTTTGATAGCAAAATCCCAACCATTATAGCGATGAAATTTATAACCGCCGGGAGAACAATTGGTAGCGCTACAACTACCGGGCAAATAGCTGGCGTTTGGATCACTGGCCATATTATTAACAATGTAGGCTGAGTCTGGCTTAATAACCTGTGTGCCCTTTGGTTGGGTGAACTGATCGACCGTTTTACCGGCAGCATCAATAATTTTTAAGATATAGGTATGCGGAATAGCGACCCCCATCCTAGCCAGAGTGGCTAATCCATTAACATGATCGTCTAGGTGTAAAAATGCGCCATCGCCAATAGCAGCGGCACCATAACACTGCGTAATGTCCGAAGGGGAGGCGTTATTAATGTCAACTCCCTGTTTGTAGCAGTTATAGGTATTAAGGTGTTGCTGCTGCAAGTAAGGGTTATCCATCATTGCACTGGCTGTGGAGATAACCTTATTGATCGAGGCCACATGACCGCTACTGGTGTCATTAGGCAGAGCTTCAAGCATTGCTTTAACGGCTGGGATATTACGTGAGCCGCCGAGTGCATAGCGGATTGGCTCAGGCCCTGGATCTAAGAAGTCATAGTCCTGCAAACAGTTACTGTTGCCCTTTGGTGGTGGTAAGCCTTTAATAGTACACGGGTAACCAGGAAGCTTAGTCTGAGAGTCATAGAGAACTGACCCAGCCCCGATATTGTTATTATTGTCGATCAAGGTGGCATAATCATAGGGTTTAAAACTTGATCCTGGAGGTATCAACGACTGAGCAGCATAGTTAATTTTGCCGTGATCAGGATTGTCAAAGTTAGTCCCGCCGACAAGAGCCACGATTTGACCAGTTTGGACATCTTCGGTAACAGTTGCTTCTTCATCGGCCACGCCACGAGTATAACGCTGAATGCTAGGTATATTTTGGGCTACCAACTGCTCGGCAGTGTTTTGAAGGTTTAAATCAAGAGTGGTGATCACTTTCCAACCGCCCCTCTGGACTGTTGCAGCCCCATACTTTTGTTCAAGTTGTTGTTTTGCGGCTAAGACAAAGTAGGGTGCACGTATTCCTTGATACTTTGACTCAAGTGGCTGGACCTCCGACAAGATGTCTACAGTCTTAGCCTGATCGGCCTGAGATTGAGTAATCATGCCTTGCTTGGACATTTGATCAAGTATGTAGTGCTGTCGATCAAGCAGAGCCTGCAAATTAAAACTATCACTGGCTGCCGGGTTAAACCGAGTACTACTATATGGAGAATAATAGGTTGGTGACTGAGGAATGGCTGCCAACATAGCCGCTTGAGGAAGAGTCAGGCTTTGGGCACTTGTGTGAAAGTAGTCGCGGGCTGCCGTTTCAACACCATACTCAATACCGCCATAAGGGGCGATGTTAAGATAGCCGGTTAGGATATCGCTTTTGGAGTATTGACGTTCTAGCTCGACTGCCAGAATTAGCTCTTTTACCTTACGGGTAATAGTTCGGTTATCAGTCCAGTTCTCATTCAGCTTGACAACTTGTTGGGTAATGGTTGATCCTCCTTGCAAGCCTCCGCCACCACCGAAAGTATCATGGACAGCTGCCCGCATAATGCCGCGAATATCAAAAGCACCTTCTTTATAAAAGTTTTTATCCTCAATGGCTACCGTTGCTTCTTTCATGTATGGTGAAATCTGATTTCCATTGACCGGAATTCGCTTAATGGCATCGTAGTCTTGCCAAAGTACGGTGTTACCGGTTCTGTCATAGTACGTTATGCTGCCCCCAAGATTGCTGCCGGATAAGTCTTTAATGTTCGGCAAGTCTTTACGGAAATAGGCGAACAAGCCAATAGTCAAGAAGAAGCAGACAATAATTCCAATGCCCACAATCTTGAGGCCCATAACGCCTCCTTGGCGACTAAACCAATATTGGGCTATGTGCCTAGGGTGCATTCGGTAAAAGAATCGTTTCCAGCGAGCTTTCGGGAGAGTGCTTAAATAGCTGGCTTTAGCGTTAGACAAAGACTGTTTACGGGCTTTAAATCGGTTGCCAAAACTCTGGTTCAGTCGGATACTTTTGCCACTCTTAGTCGTTACCACATTGCGGGCTCTATGCCGCGGTCCCGAACTCTTTGGCTTGCTCATCAATAATTCCCTCTCATCAAAATACTAGCAGCATTATATCAAAAAGCTAAACCGTTCTGCTTAAAATTGTCTGAGCCAGAGAGGCTTTTTTAAAATAACAACTGTTCTGAATGATTAAACTATGAGCTATACTAGCAGTTAAATAATAACTAATGGCAGCATTGCGCTTATGACATTATCCGAAGAACTTAAATGGCGTGGGTTTATTAACCAAACAACACTAGGCGATCTTAAGCTGCTGGATACTAAAAAATGGATTTTTTATAACGGCTTCGATGCCTCAAGTGACTCGCAGGCTATAGGCAATTTGGCAGCCATGATGCTCAACCGCCTGTTTATGCGTCATGGTCATCAGGCAATAATTCTGGCTGGTGGAGCCACCAGTCTGATAGGAGATCCTGGAGGTAAGGATGCTGAGCGATCACTCCAACCAGAGAAAGTAATCGCTCATAACATTGTCCTAGCAGAGAAACAGCTGAAGAAGGTATTTAAGGGCTACCAATTTAAATTAGTCAACAACCTAGATTGGACCAAACAGCTAAGCGTCATTCATTTTTTACGTGATGTAGGCAAACATTTTAGTATGACGCCTCTTGTTCAACGCGACTATATCGCCAGGCGTATCGGTCAGGACGGAGCCGGCATAAGCTACGCCGAATTTAGCTATACCCTTTTGCAGGGCATGGATTTTCTGCATCTCTTCGACAAGTATGGCTGTAATCTACAGCTTGGTGGATCTGACCAGTGGGGGAACTGTCTCTCAGGCGTTGAGCTTATCCGACGAGCAAGAGGTGCCGAGGCCCATGTTATAACATTGCCGCTGATCATCAATAAGGCCAGCGGTAAAAAATTTGGCAAAAGCGAAGAAGGTGCCGTTTGGCTCGACCCAGCCAAAACATCACCAACCCAGTTTTACCAATTTTGGATCAATCTTGATGATGATGGAATTGAAGGATACCTCAAAATATTTACCGAACTGAACAAATCAACTATTGACCAGGTAATGACTGATCACCATAATCAGCCCGAAAAACGCCTAGCCCAGCACCTCTTGGCTCAAGAGGTAACTGGCTTAGTCCATGATCAGCAAACTGCCCAACAGGCTGAACTGATAACTCAATATCTAACCACCGAACTACCACTCGAACAAGCTGACCGCAAGTCTATTGATATTATCCGCCGTGAGCAACCATCAGCTCGCTCTGTCACCGATGGTAGTATCGCTGAAGCCCTGGTTAACAGTCACTTAGTCGACTCGAAGGCCGAAGCCCGGCGGCTTATTAGCGACCTAGCTATATCAATTAATGGCCAACGCGCCAACCGCGAACACTTTAAGCCAGAAGACTTTAAAGCTGGTCGTCTGCTACTGCGAAAAGGCAAGAAGTTTAAAGATAGCGCACTTATAGAAGCCGCTTGAGCACCAAAAAGAGTATAATAAGAAGATAATTAAATGGCTGATATGATGTCAACTCAAACAAAGCAAAAGCCTAGAGCAGATCAGTATAATGACCCTAAGCATAACTACCAAAAATATTGGCAAGGTCGTGAATACGAACAAGCTGCCGAAGAGGTGGCTATCAAGAAGTTGCTGCGAGGCAAACACTTTTCAACGATTGTCGATGTCGGTGGTGGCTATGGTCGCTTAGCAATCGTGCTTGAAAACTATGCCGATAAAGTTATCCTAGCCGAACCCAGTCAACAACAACTTGATATGGCTCAAAAATTCCTAAAAGATCACCCGAAGGTTGAACGGCGTTTAATGCAGGCCGATGATCTTAAATTCGCAGACCACTCAATAGACCTGGTGTCAATGATTCGTGTTCTGCATCATATACCCGACCCCAATCAAGAGTTCAATGAAATAGCTAGGGTGCTGGATGATGACGGCTACGCCCTGATCGAAGTAGCCAATTACTCACATGCCCTAAATCGACTGAAATATTGGCTGAAGGGTCATCGCATGCCCGTTAAACCGGTCGATATAAGATCTCCAGAAAATCGCCGAGTTGAAGAGATTCCGTTTGTTAACCATAATCCGCATACTGTTATCCGTCAGCTGAATCACGCTGGTCTTAAAGTTGAAACAAAGTTATCGGTCTCCAATTTACGTAGCCCTAGAATCAAAAAAGTTTTGGCTCCGCAAGTTATGTTACTGCTTGAAAGTTGGCTTCAGCGGCCACTGGCAGGGCTCTACTTTGGCCCCAGTATTTTCTTATTGGTACGTAAGGGTCGACTATAGCCGCCACTGAAAAGACAGAATCTAAAACAGCTATTTTGAAGTCACATCTAGAGTTTATGCTACAAACCACACTATTAACTGACTTAAAAGGCGTCGGCCCGGCTCAATCCCAGAAGTTTGAATCTCTTGGTATTCGCTCTGTCCATGAACTTATAGAATACTGGCCAAGACGTTACGACGATTATTCACTACTAACCCCCATTAGTGCCCTAAAGCCCGGAATGGTCAGTATTAAGGCGGTAATCAAGCAAACTAAAGGACGCTATGTCCGCCGAGGCATGCATCTTACAGAAGCTGTGGCCAGTGATGATAGCGGAAGTGTCAGACTGATTTGGTTTAACCAGCCCTACCGTGAAAAATCGATTCAGACAAACAAAGCCTACTACTTGTCGGCTAAATATAGCCTGAGTCACCAAAGATTTTGTCTGATCAATCCGAGCATTGAGCTTGTTTCTGAAATTCCGCTAAATGTAGCCAGGATAATCCCTATATACCGTGAAACCAAAGGCTTAAACTCGCGACAAATCAGAGCAGCCGTCAAGCAGGGACTGGGAATACTGGATCAAATTCCAGAAAGCCTACCAAAATGGTTAATCAACGACTACCAGCTAATGCCACTAGCCCAAGCTATTCGAGCAATACATTTCCCAAAAGACAGCAAAAAACTTAGTTTAGCAACCAAACGTCTGGGCTTTGACGAGGTCTTTTGTTTGAGCCTAGCTAGTTTACTAAATAAGAGCGACAATCAAGACCAACTATCGCTAAGCATTCAATTTAAACAAGAACTGGCCCGCAATTTTGTAAGTCACTTACCGTTTAAGCTAACCGATGCCCAGCGGCGGATCATTTGGCAGATTTATCAAGACTTGCAGAAGAATCAGCCGATGAATCGCTTAGTTGAAGGTGATGTTGGATCAGGCAAAACAGTGGTTGCCACCATGGCGGCACTGATGGCAATCGAGCAAGGTTATCAGGTGGCACTAATGACGCCAACCGAATTACTGGCTCGCCAACACGCCAACACGATCTTTAACTTACTGAAGCCGCTAGGTATGGCTAAAGTAGTTGATCTTTTAGTGGGCAGTATGAAACCAGCGGCCAAGGCTAAAGCCCGAGCAGCTATTGCTGAAGCAAAAGCACAATTTATTATCGGCACCCAGGCTTTATTAGACGAGAAGGTCGATATGCGCCGTCTAGCCCTGGTTATTATTGACGAACAGCATCGTTTCGGAGTCGACCAACGTAAAATTTTGATCCGTAAGGCTGGACACATGCCTCACTTTCTTAGCCTAAGTGCGACTCCGATACCCCGTTCACTGGCTTTAACTCTCTACGGCGAACTGGACATCTCGGTACTTGATTCAAAGCCGCCTGGGCGCAAGGCAGTCATAACTGAAATAGTATCGCCAAACTCACGTCAACAGCTATTTAAAAAAATTGACCAACAACTGGCAGCAGGACGTCAAATGTTTGTCGTTTGTCCGCTCATAAATGAATCAGATAAACTAACTGCTGCCTCAGCCGAAAAAGTTTATAATCAGTTAAAAACCAAGGACTTCAAGCATCGACGTGTCGGCTTGCTACACGGAAAATTACTGGCAATCGATAAAAACGAGACGATGCGCCAATTTGTTAATGGTGAAATAGATATTTTGGTATCAACTACGGTAATTGAAGTCGGAGTCGATGTCCAAAACGCCACAATCATGCTCATAGAAGGACCAGAACGCTTTGGATTGGCTCAGATTCACCAACTACGCGGACGAGTTGGCCGTGGTCGAGACCAAGGCTATTGTTATTTGGTAATGAGCGATTCAAGCCAACCCAACGGACGGTTGCGGGCTCTAGAAAGTAATAACGATGGTTTTGCATTAGCTGAGCTCGATTTAGAGTTACGAGGGCCGGGAGCAATTTACGGCACCATGCAACACGGACAGTTGGACCTGAGGATCGCTAAACTAACTGATACCAAACTAATTGCCGAGGCTCGTCAAGCAGCCGACAGATTTCTTGAAAAAAAGGAAAATCTGCTAAACTATGAGCAGTTAAATAATCGTGTCAGCAGCCTTCGGGCTGTAACTAATTTAAATTAATGTATTCCGGATCCACTTTTACTGTTTCGTCTGGCCGTCTTTTAGGTGCTCACCAAAAGATTGACCGTGTCTCACGCCGTCATCTTGAACGACTGGCTCCTGGTTGTCGTTTTCCGAGCATCAAAAACATTCTGCATTTCGAGGGACACAAGGGACCGGATGCCATTAAACGTAAAAGTCCGGCTAAAAATGAGCCATGGCATTACTTCCAACCATTCGAAGAAGACGATGATCAGTTACTAGAGCTTATTAGCGATCATTATAAGCAGTTAGTAACTTGCTTAGCCAGTGATGACCAAGTCCGAGCCGCATTCGAGGCGGCCTGGCTGGCCCATGCTATTGTTGACGGCCTAACGCCGGCTCATCACTTTCCCTATGAAGAAAAATTAGTTGAGCTTCGAAGCGGGAAGGGCATCGAGACCCGCAACACAATAAAAAAGAAATTGGTTTTGCCGGGCTTATCGCGCCGTAATCAGCTACATAACAACTGGCAAATGTGGGGTCCAAAGGGTTTATTCACCACCCATTCGGCGTTTGAGATGGGCGTGGCAACCCTGATTGCGCCTTTGGCTCTTGGAGGGGCAATTCCAAGTCACGAAGATATTGAGCAACTGGCTAGGACAGATATTAAAAGTTGGTTCAAGCAGGCAGCACAGGATATTGCCAAGTTAAAAATTTACGATCGATTTTATAATCGAGGATGGACAGTACCACTGGCCTATCTTGTTCAACATAAACTAGTCCCCGATATTACGCGTGCAGTTACCGTTGTTTGGTTTGGAGCTGCCCGTGAAGCAGGTGTTCTAAGTAGCTCAAAAAAATGACAATCATTGGCGGCAGCTTAAGTGGTCAAACGATTAAGTCGCCACATAATAACTCAACCCACCCGATGAGCCAAAAAATCAGAGGCGCACTATTTAATATATTGGGGGACATCGAAGGATTAACGATCCTGGACGCCTTTGCCGGCAGCGGAGCCCTAGGCTGTGAGGCTATCAGCCGCGGAGCACAATCGGCATTAGCTATTGAATCAGACAAGTCTGCTCAAACGGCTATTGCCAGTAATATTAAAACCTTGGCAATAACAAATAAGTTAAAGCTGGTTCGAGCCAACATCGATAGTTGGCTAAAAGCAACCAACCAGAACTTTGATCTTGTCCTGGCTGATCCACCGTATAACAACACGCAGCCAAAGCTACTGGATATGCTTTGCTTGCGCGCGAAGAGTGGAGGCATGGTTGTCCTGTCACTGCCACCAATGAGTCAATATAGCCCACCCGATGGTTTTGAATTGCAGAGACAAAAATCTTACGGTGATGCCAGTCTTGCTTTTTGGAGGCGCAGTTAGACGCCAGTCGTTGCTTTTTGAGTACTTGCAGATGTCAGTTGATTAATCTGAACGTACCTTACAGCCGGCGCGCAGTAATATGGTATGCCAAGAACAAGGCTAACCAGACTTCCAATCAAAGGGACTATACTTGGTAAACCAATAAGTACTTGGACTCCCAGCAAGCCCCAAAGTCCTTGGCTATGTTGCTTGGAAAGAGCCGCACTTTGGCGCATTGCCTCAGCCACTGACAGATCTTTATCTACTAGCAAATAGGGAGACATTAGGTAGCGTTTGATCATTAAAACACCAGGGATGAACAAAAGGACCAAGCCGATTATTACTATGATTGCAACCAGAATACTCAGCCCTATAAATCTGAAGGCTAGATGAGTACCCTTGCCGAGAGCTTCCTTAAAACCAACTTTATTTTGTTTAGCGCTCTCTATCTGGGTAAAGGCTGTAGCCGGTCCGAAAAGGCCCAAAAAAAGAAGCATGGCAACTGCATAGCTAACTAATATTGGCCCAAAATGTGATGCATTCATGTGGCCACTTAAAGACGGAGGACCACTAAATATAAAACCAATTAATCCGACACAAAAGAAAAGGAAGATCGAAAATAGACCCAAAAGCACAAGGGTCTGAGCATTTACTTTAAGCGCCTCCCAACCCAGCTTAAATAGCCCAAATGCACTCGGTAGAGACTTATTATCGGGCCGATTATCTTCAGCTTGGCTGTTATTAAATTGGCTAGCAAAGGTTTCAGATGTAGTCTTGCTTTGGGGTGATGTTTCCTCAGGTTGAGGCGACGGAGGCGGAATTGGATTAGTCTCTGGTGTGGGTGCGTTAGGAGGAATCGGTGAACTATCTGGATCCATAGTGGTTATCTCTTTCGGTAATTAATAATAAGACTCACTATTGGCTATCTGCTTATGGTTGTCAACATCTAAATCGGATTTTGGCTAACAGTCGTGTAAAATAGCAGAGACGCGGGGATGTGGTGAAATTGGTATACACGCATGCCTTAGGAGCATGTGCCGCAAGGCGTGAAGGTTCAAGTCCTTTCATCCCCACCACAGATTATTAAAACCGCACTCCATAAAACTATTTAATCTAAGATCAATGATCATCAGACACCACATTATCTATGTTCCAGGCCTAGGCGACGACTTATACCGTTTGCAAAGTTTAGCTATTAAGCTGTGGCGGCTTTGGGGTGTCAACGGTCACACCCATCCAATGCCATGGTCTAGTGACGAAACTTTTGATTCCAAGCTAGCACGTTTGCTGACAGAGGTCGATAGATACCTTGACCAAGGCCATAATGTTTCCTTAGTTGGAGCAAGCGCCGGAGCCAGTGCCGTGCTCCATGCCTACGCTCAGCGGAGAACAAAAATAGCTGGTCTAGTTTATCTGTGTGGCAAGATCAACCACCCTCAAACAGTTTCAAAACATTCCTATAGCCAAAATCCAGGCTTCAAACAATCTCTAGAAACGTTGCCAAAAGCCCTAGAACAACTAGGGACCAAAGATCGAAGCAAGATTATGTCTCTTTACTCGATTAAGGACGGCTCTGTGCCCTACCGAGATACGCTAATTGACCAGGTCTTGGAGAGTAGACTACCGGCTTTAAGACATCCCTACGCAATCCTCTGGGCCATAACTTTTGGCGCCAGAAAGCCAATACTTTTTCTTAAACAGACCGCGGAACAGATGTAGTATACTTAGAAATAACTTATGGCTTTATCTACTCAACCATATAAAGGTGCTCGGGATTTCTATCCTGAAGACAAACGCCTGCAGAAATATATCTTTTCTAATTTGCGTCGTGTGGTCGAACAATTTGGCTATCAAGAATATGATGCACCTATTCTAGAGCCGCTAGAGCTTTATTTGGCCAAAACCGGAGAAGAGATAGTTAACGAGCAAACATACAGTTTCACAGATCGTGGCGGTCGCCAAGTGGTCATTAGGCCCGAAATGACGCCTACTGTCAGCCGGATGGTAGCTGCCAGGAGACAACAACTAGCATACCCTTTGAGATGGTACAGTATCCCCAATCTTTGGCGCTATGAAAGACCGCAAAAAGGAAGGCTTAGAGAGCATTGGCAATTAAATGTCGATATTTTTGGTATATCTAGTCTTGAAGCTGAAGTCGAAACCATAAGTTTGATGAGTCAGATTCTTAACTCGTTTGGTGCCCAACCTAAGATGTACCGGATTCGCCTAAATAGTCGCAAATTAATGGATAGCATTCTCCGTGACTACCTTAAGTTAGGCTCTGACGAAGCCAAGAAAATTGCCCAGTTAATTGATCGAATGCACAAGTTGGAGCGGACAGAGTTTATCTCACAAGCCGATAGCTTACTGAGTGCTGAAAGCAAACAAAATGGAGCAACTGAAAAACTACTTGATGTCTTAGGGGCCAAGGACTTTAGAGATCTGCCCAAACTGCTGTCAACTCATGCTTCTGCTATTCAACTAGAACAGCTAATTGATCGTTTAAAAAAAGCAGGTATAAAAAATGCCCAATTTGATCCTAGCCTGATGCGTGGCTTTGACTACTATACTGATATTGTTTTTGAAATCTTTGATACCCACCCAGACAATAATCGTTCGTTATTCGGTGGCGGGCGTTATGACGGCTTGGTCGGACTGTTCGGAGTTGACCCCATACCGACAGTCGGTTTTGGCATGGGTGACGTTACTTTGAG
The DNA here is from genome assembly GCA_035534895.1 of Candidatus Dormiibacterota bacterium. Taxonomy (GTDB): domain Bacteria; phylum Patescibacteriota; class Saccharimonadia; order Saccharimonadales; family UBA4665; genus DATLRC01. The sequence continues at coordinate 75,586 of DATLRC010000006.1, read as the reverse complement.
CAATTTCCTCGAGGGACACCATCTACTACCACAACTTAGCTCAGAAACAGATATTTGGGTAGCCTTGATTGGGCCAGTCTACGATAAGTGCTCAAGCTTACTTACAGGCCTGCGTCGGCAGGGCTTGAATCTTGCCGTTGACTTCTCAGGACGCAAATTAGGTGACCAATTAAAAGCTGCCCAGAAAAACGGCCTAATGAACGTTCTCATTATCGGTGAGAAGGAATTAACGGAAGATCTCTTTACGCTCAAGGATCTATCTAGCGGTAGCGAACAGAAAGTTAGCTCTAGCGAACTGAGTGAACTTCTCATCAAACAACATCGCAAAAAACAAGATGACAGCCACTAATCATGCTTTAACCGGCGCCTTGATTGGGTTGACCATAGCTAATCCCTTGATTGCCTTACCGTTGGCATTGATTTCTCATTTTGGCCTAGACGCTCTGCCGCATTTCGGTAAACAGCCAAACAATGCTACCTGGCTAAGATCTCCCATCTTTAAAACAATACTGACAGTAGATATATTGCTGTGTCTGGCTCTAGTTGCCGTCCTTTACGGTCTTCGGCCTGATCATTGGTTCCTAGCCGCTAGTTGTGCTTTTCTGGGGACATCTCCCGACCTATTGTCTATTGGCCGTTTTCGTAATGCCTTGGCTCACCGAAAGTTAACCAAACCAAGCGGCCTGGCTCTCTTCGCATCAGCCATACAGTGGTTTGAGCGACCGATCGGAATTGTTGTCGAAGCAGCTTGGCTATTGGCAATGCTACTTTTACTGCAACCGTTCTTCAGATAAATTCTGGCAAAGGACGAACACAGCTGCTACACTAGCCACTTGATGCAAACCATTAAAGAGTCTCTGGGACCAACGACATTTAAGCTAAAACTAGTTGCAGACATAAAGCAACTAGAAGAAATAAAGCAACGCCTACTTACACAGATCGGTAGTCAAAACCTTAAACTGCCAGGATTTAGGTCCGGCAAGGCACCTCTTAACTTGGTCGAAAAAAACGTTGACCAAAACCGTTTACAGTCTGAGTTCCTTGAACAAGCCGTCAGTCGTTTATATGTCGATGCCATTAGCGAACTTAAGATGCGTCCGGTTGAACAGCCCAAGGTTTCTATCACAAAGTTCGTCCCCTTTACAACACTTGAACTGAGCGCAGAAGTTGAGGCAGTCGGAACAATTAAGCTACCAGACTATAAGAAAACAAAGTTGACTAAGCCGTTGGCCCGAGTTACCGAAAAAGAAATTGTGGCCGTCTTAGAAGACTTGAAGACACGCTTTGCCGAAAAACAAGAAGTCCAAAGACCAGCCGCATTAGGCGATGAGTTAATAATTGACTTTAAAGGTACTGATCCTAAAACTAAACAACAGGTTAACGGTGCCGATGGCAAGGATTACCCACTTTTGCTTGGCAGCAATAACTTTATCCCTGGCTTTGAGAAGCAGTTAATTGGCCTTAAACCTGGTGCAACGAAAGAGTTTAAACTAGTTTTCCCTAAGGACTATGGCTTAAAAAATCTCCAAAACCGAGAGGTCAGTTTTACGGTCAACGTTTTGAAGATCTATAAACTTTCAAAACCCGAACTGAACAAAGCTTTTGCAACTAAAGTCGGTCCATTTAAGACAATAGATGATTTACGCTCTGACATTGGGCGGCAGGTAACTCAACAAAATCAGCAGCAGATTGATCGAGACTACCAGAGCCAATTATTAGAAACAATAACGGCTAAATCGGAGGTTGCAATTCCGAGGTCACTTATTGATCAAGAAGTTGAGGCAATGGAAGCTGAAGAGCGTCAAAACTTAGCCTATCGGGGCCAAACTTGGGACGAGCACTTAGCCGAGGAAGGAGTCACCCAAGAAGAGCATCATCAACAGAAGCAAAAATCTGCAGAGCTTAGGGTCAAAGCTGGCTTGCTGCTTAGCGAAATAGCTGAGATTGAATCAATAAAGGTTAGCTCTGAAGAACTAGAACTTCAACTCCAATCACTCAAAAGTCAGTATCAGGACAAAGCCATGCTTGCCGAACTTGATAAACCAGACAATGTCCGTACTATTGCCTCTCGATTACTCAGCGAAAAGACGATTCAAAGGCTGAGCAACTACGCTACTTCAAAATAGGTCTTGTTCTTTAAAAGAAAGCCAAGTGAATCGATTATTAGCACTCTTGACTTGTGAGTGCCAAACGAAGTATGATGTTGATTGTGATGAACGATATGTTTCATAAATCTACAGATCAAGTCCTTGTCCCGACTGTTATCGAACAGGAAGGTCGTTACGAAAGAGCTTATGACATTTACTCTCGCCTGCTCAAAGACCGAATAGTTTTTCTAGGTTCTGATGTCAATGAAGCAACTGCTAATCTAGTTGTGGCTCAGTTGCTTTTTTTACAAGCCGAGGATGCTCACAAAGATATCTATTTTTATATTAATAGTCCCGGTGGTAGCGTATATGATGCCCTAGCCATTTACGACACCATGCAGTACGTGACTAACGACATTCAAACTGTTGGTATTGGTGTTCAAGCTTCTGCAGCAGCTTTCCTATTATGTTCTGGTGCACGTGGCAAACGTTACATATTACCAAATGCATCAGTCATGATTCACCAGCCATCAAGTGGTACTCGTGGCAAAGTGACTGATATGGAAATAGACCTCAAGGAAAGCTTGCGCGTTAAACAACGACTTAATGAAATCATGGCCATTAATACAGGGCAGACTGTAGCCAGAATAAAAAACGATATGGAGAGAGACTATTGGATGACTGCTGAAGCTGCCAAAAAGTACGGACTGGTTGATGAAGTTATCACTAATCCTAAAAGACTGAAAACTAACTAATATGTCTGAGCCTAAAAACGAACAGCTAAGCTGGCGAGTAGTACCTCCCGAGGCTCTTGGTGAAGACGAGTGGCGAGCTGTCCAAGGTCTAATGCGTGATGCTTTTACAGCTGACTTGGCTTTTAAAGTTGGTTTAAGAGGAGTCAATCGCTTGACTAACTGGGCTGAACCAGACTATTTTCGGGAATCAAGACTTAATCCTCAAGTGGCAGTCCAAAAGGGCGACTTGCACCCCGGAAACTTCCAGAATTTACTTGTCACTCTGGCATACGAAGGTAATGAGCCTGTCGGCTATTTATACAGTGCTGATAACACGTCAGGCCACAAACCATCGACCCGCTGGTTAAAAATGCACACTCCACCAAGTCTACCTCTGCCTAAGATAGGATCAAGAAAATACGCTTGGCAGCGTGAGATTGCCGTTCACCCTGATCTCAGGCAACAGGGTATTGCACATGTCTTAGGTTATTTATCTCTTGCCGAGCGTCATCCCAAACAGCCGGTTACAGCTTATGTATGGCCGAGACTGCTGCCGCATATATTTGGCAGTCTAAGAGAACAATTTGCTTTTAGGGACACAACACTTGAAACGGTTTATCCTTTTGACAGCAAAAAAGGCACTCAGCAGTTACGCTTGGTTGGTGTGGCCGGAAAAATTATTGAGAGAATTATTGAGCCACCTGAGACAAAATCAGCCGTTGAATCTGCCAAGGCTGGATTAAAACGTCAATAAGCTATTGACAAGTCTGGCTCATTACTCCAAACTAATAAATAAGAAGCAGTGTAAGCGTGGCAGTGCTGTGTTTTAAAATAAGCACCCAAAATATCCAGCTTAGTTAACTTCGCCGAAGTCATAACAATAAAATAAATATTGCGACAGTCGATTTTGACTGAAAGCGCTACTTTTAGGTTAGCAACAAGCTTACTACTTATTAATTTACAGGGGGCGATTGATAGTCCATATGACGAAGACGAATACCACTAACAAATCTCAACGTGTTTTTTTTACAGCCGATGACAGCGTTCTAGATCTGCCGAGTCTAGTTGATCATCAGAACAAATCTTTTCAATGGTTTATTGAAGAGGGCCTGGGCGAACTATTGGCTGAAATTAGCCCGATTGACGATTATACCGGCGCAAAGTTATCACTTAACTTTAAAGATTATCACTTTGAAAGTCCCAAACTTAGCGAACATCAGGCTCGTGAAAACAATGTTTCCTACGAAGCACCCCTTAAAGCAAATGTTGAACTAATTAATAAGGTTACTGGTGAGATTAAAGAGCAAGAGATCTATCTTGGCGACTATCCATATATGACCAGCCGAGGTACTTTCGTAATAAATGGTGCTGAACGGGTGGTTGTTTCTCAGCTCATACGCTCTGCTGGTGTCTTTTTTACCTCCGAGCAGCATGGCTCAACCTATCTCTATGGTGCCAAAGTTATTCCTGGTCGTGGTGCCTGGTTGGAATTCGATACTGCAGCCAATGGTGCGCTGTACGTTAAAATTGATCGAAAGCGAAAAATTGCCGTAACCACTCTACTCAGGGCCCTAGGGGTAACCGAAACTGGGATGCGCGAGGCATTCAAGCATGTCGACAGCGGTAAGCTTAATTACTTGGATGCGACACTACTAAAAGACCCAAGTCGAGGTCAAAATGAAGCACTTATTGAGGTATATCGTCGTTTGCGCCCTGGTGACCTGGCAACGGTTGACAATGCTCGATCACTTATCGAAAATATGTTCTATAACTATAAACGCTTCGATTTCAGTCGTGTCGGACGTTACAAAATTAACAAACGACTAGATCTCGATGTAGCTAACACTATCGAAAACAGAGTTCTTAGACTAGAAGATCTAGAAGCTATTATCGCCGAAATAATTCGCCTTAATAACACCCAAGAACCAGCTGATGACATTGATTCTCTGGCTAACCGAAGAGTCAAATTAGTTGGTGAACTAGTACAGCGTCAATTTCGAATCGGGCTGCTACGTATGGAGCGCAATACCAAAGACCGGATGTCAATGTCTGAAATAGAGACTGTCCAACCGGGTCAGTTAATTAATGCCCGTCCCATCGTTGCTGCTGTTCGTGAATTCTTTGCCAGTTCTCAGTTATCACAATTCATGGACCAGATTAACCCACTCAGTGAGCTGGCTCACAAGCGTCGTTTAAGTTCAATGGGGCCTGGTGGTCTGTCTAGAGAACGTGCCGGTTTTGAAGTCCGCGATGCCCATGCCACCCACTACGGACGGATATGTGCAGTTGAAACCCCAGAAGGAGCCAATATTGGCCTAGTTCTAAATCTTGCAAATTATGCCAGAGTTAATGATTACGGTTTTATTGAAACACCATACCGTAAGGTTATTAATGCCGTAACTGCAAAGGAATCAACCGGATACATAGCAGCTGTAGACCTAGAAGACGAAAAAGGTAAAGTTATTGTCGGTGCAGGCAAGAAAATAAGCTCGGCCGATGCTCAAAAACTAGCTCGAGTCAGCTCACAGGTAACTTGGCCCGTAAAGTCAAAGGTAACAGCTGATATAGTTTACCTTGACGCCTATGAAGAAGAGTCAGCAGTCATCGCCGGTGGTGGTAACCAGCTTGATGAAAACGGTTACTTTATCAACGAACGTGTCAGCGCTCGCTTCAAATTAAAAACCGGCGAAGTTGATGCCAATGACGTGACCTATATGGATGCAGCACGCAACCAGATTATTGGTTCTTCCGCCGGACTGATCCCTTTTATAGAGAAAAATTACGTTTACCGTTCACTAATGGGCAGTAACCAGCAACGCCAGGCAGTTCCCTTGATTCAACCGTCGGCACCAATCGTTGGTACCGGCCTAGAGTCAGTTGCTGCGCGTAACACTGGTCAGGTTATATTGGCCGAAGGGCCAGGCGAAGTGCTTAAGGCATCAGCCCAAGAAGTCATTGTCCTCTATAAAGATTCTAAGGCCAGTTATCAACCACAGCATTTTGTACGCAGCAACGAAGGTACCGGAATCAATCAAAAAGTGGTCGTTAACACAGGGGATAAAGTCAAAGCTGGCGATGTATTGATCGAAGGAATGTCTATCTCGGGCGGCGAGCTAGCTCTGGGTAAGGATCTAATTGTCGCTTTTATGCCATGGGCCGGCTATAACTTTGAAGACGCTATCATTATTTCGCGCAAACTGGTTGAAGACGACACCTTGACCAGTGTTCATATTGTTGACTTCATGATCGAGGTTCGAGAAACAAAACTGGGGCCAGAAATTGTAACCAGTGACATACCTAATGTTTCAGAAGAAACACTTAGACATCTAGATGAGGACGGCATTGTGCGGATTGGTGCCGAAGTTCACCCCGGAGACATTCTTGTCGGAAAAATTACTCCAAAGGGAGAACAAGAGCTTTCCAGCGAAGAACGCTTGCTGAGAGCCATATTTGGTGAAAAGGCCAAAGAAGTCAGAGACACCTCACAGCGTATGAGTAACGGTAAACACGGTAAAGTGGTAGGCGTAAAAGTCTTTAGCCGAGAAAATGGTCATGAACTTAAAGCGGGCGTACTAATGCAAATCCAGGTTTTTGTGGCCCAAATGCGTAAGATTGCTGTTGGCGATAAACTAGGTGGACGACATGGAAATAAGGGTGTCATAGCGCGGATACTAGCCGTTGAAGATATGCCGTTTATGGCTGACGGTACGCCAGTTGACATTATCTTGAATCCCTTAGGCGTTCCTTCACGAATGAACATTGGCCAATTATTTGAAACTCACCTTGGAATGGCTGCTCGAGCTCTTGGTATGCAGGTTGCCAGCCCGTCATTCAATGGCGTGCCAGAGGCAAAAATTCGTCAATTACTTAAGGAAGCCGGCCTGCCAGAAGACGGTAAGCAACAACTTTATGATGGGCGTAATGGCGATGCCTTTATGGAGCGGACGACAGTCGGAAGTATGTATATGATCAAGCTAAACCATATGGTAGCCGACAAAATACACGCTCGCTCGACAGGCCCCTACACCATGGTCACTCAACAACCACTGGGCGGTAAAGCCCAAAATGGAGGCCAACGTTTCGGTGAGATGGAGGTCTGGGCACTAGAAGCTTACGGTGCTGCTAGCACCCTGCAAGAAATGCTGACCATCAAGTCCGATGATGTCTACGGTCGCAGTAAGGCCTACGAATCAATTATCAAACGTACCGAAATTGTTGGTCCTAAAGTCCCTGAAAGCTTCAATGTTCTAGTTAAAGAACTTCAGGGCTTGTGCCTTAAAGTTGACCTTGTCCAATCCAACAAAGTGATTGATGCAGAGAACGTTTTGGCTACCAACATCCATGAAGAAGCGACTCATCCAGTGGCCGTTGAAGTACCTCAAGCCTCGGCCTCCGAAGTTGATGTAACAGAAGAAGCCGTAGCTGATGAGTTCACGATTATGTCTCTGGACGATGATCTTAATCTAACTGATGACAATAGTGCTCTAGTAACAGCCGCTGATGATCAAATTAAGGAAGAGGAGGCAGCATAAAATGACACCTTCACGTTATTCAACACAAGGAACAGATATTGCTGATTTTGATGCTGTACGATTGGCTGTTGCCAGCCCAGAAGATATTCTCGACTGGAGCTACGGCGAAGTGACTAAACCAGAAACAATAAATTACCGAACTCAAAAGCCTGAACGTGATGGCTTATTTTGTGAACGAATCTTCGGCCCAGTCAAAGACATCAATCCTCATGACGCTAAATATAAGGGAGTTCGCTCACGCGAAGCAGCAGTTGATAAAAACGGTGAACTTGTTACACGAAGTATTGTCCGAAGGGAACGAATGGGCCATATCAGTCTAGCTGTACCGGTTGCCCATATTTGGTTCTTGCGTGGTACACCAAGTGCCATGGGCTTGCTTCTTGGTATGACAGTCAAAAACTTGGAACGGGTGGCTTATTTTGCCAGCTACATCATCAAGAACGTTGATAACGCCAAAAAAGAGAAACTTCTAGCAGATAAAGAAGCAGAGTTTGCCGCTGCTAAGGAAGCTATCAAGCTCCGTTACGAAGCTGAGGCAGCTAAGGACAAGGCCAATCTAAAGGCTCTTGCCGAAATGCAAAGCCACGAGACAGAAGAAGTTAGCAAAGACTTTGAAGTGCTCCGTGATCAACTCAAAGCCCTTGAAAAGCTGAATCTGATCAGTGAAACTGAATATCGAAGTTTGCCAGACGAGGTTCGCGGATTAATTAGTGTCGGCATGGGAAGTGCTGCTCTCAAGGATCTATTAGACGGCATTGACCTAAAGCAATTAATTAAATCATTGACTACAGAAGCCGAGGAAGCAAAAGGTCAACGCCGGAAGCGAATCATGAAGCGCTTGAGACTTTTGGAAAGCATGGATCGAGCCGGTATTCGCCCAAGTAGCACCTGCGTAAGTGTCTTGCCGGTAATCCCCCCTGATCTTCGGCCAATGGTCCAGCTAACTGGTGGACGTTTTGCAACCAGTGACCTTAATGACCTTTACCGCCGAGTCATCAATCGCAACAACCGACTAAAAAAATTAATCGAACTAAATGCTCCTGAAGTAATTCGTCGCAATGAACAACGAATGCTACAAGAAGCAGTCGATGCTCTGATCGATAACAATAATGCTCGCAGTGGACGGGCAGTTGCAGCCACTGGCCAACGCCGCCGACTGAAGTCCTTAAGCGATATGTTGAAAGGAAAACAAGGTCGTTTTCGCCAGAATCTTCTTGGTAAGCGAGTTGATTATTCTGGTCGGTCTGTTATTGTGGCTGGACCTGAACTAAAAATTCATCAATGTGGTTTGCCTAAAATGATGGCTCTGGAACTTTTCAAGCCTTTCGTTATTGGTGAGTTAATTGCAGAGGAGCACGCGCACAATATCCGTAGTGCTGGTCGTTTGATCGAACTTGGAGAAACAGTTGTCTGGGACGCACTTGATGAGGTTATCAAGGGCAAGTATGTCTTGCTTAACCGTGCCCCATCGTTGCACCGCTTAAGTATCCAAGCTTTTCAACCAGTTTTAATCGAAGGACGGGCCATCCAACTTCATCCCCTAGTTTGTAAAGGCTTTAATGCTGACTTTGATGGTGACCAAATGGCCGTTCATCTGCCGCTATCGGATGATGCTCAAAATGAGGCCCGCGAGATTATGGCCGCTAATCACAACCTCCTAAAACCAGCAGACGGCTCACCAATACTCCATATTGAGCAAGACATTGTTCTAGGTTGTTACTACTTGACATACGATCGTCCTGGTGTCAGCCAAAAGAAAGTTAGAGCTTACGCTGACCTATCTGAAGCAATAATGGCCCTGGATGCTGGACACATCAAGCTCCAATCAAGCGTTCGCCTACCTTTCCGAAATGAGATACGCCAAACAACACTAGGTCGCTTTCTGTTCAATGAAACTTTTCCCGAAGATTTCCCATTCCACGACGAGACAATGACCAAAAAACGTCTCCAAAAAGTCATGGCCGACGTCTATGCCCGTTACGGACAAGACCAAACAGCTTTGATCGCCGATAATCTTAAAGACCTTGGCTTTGACTATGCCACTCAATCTGGGTTGTCGATGGGCATGGGTGACTTTTCATCTATTGAGGGGATGGAGCCACTAGTTGATGAAGGAGAAACTCGCAGTGCGGCTATTTCCAGCCAGTATGAGCAAGGTTTCATTACCGAAGAAGAACGCTATCGCCTAACTGTCGAAAACTGGACTAAAATTGAAACTCAAGTTCTAGACTTATTGGCTAGTCAGATGGTTGATCAAGATTCATCTATGGCCATTGCTATTACCTCCGGAGCCCGAGGTAACATATCACAACTAAAAATGTGTGTTGGCATGCTTGGCGTTTTCTCAGATGCGGCCGGCAACGCCATTGAGCTACCCATCAAATCTGGATACATCCATGGACTTGACCCCCTAGAATACTTTACTGGCACACGTGGAACACGCAAAGCGCTGATAGACATTGCTCTCAAGACAGCTGATGCCGGTTATCTAACACGTCGCCTAGTCGATGTTGCCCAAGATGTCTTCACTCTTGAGGACGACAGCACGTCTACCGATCCGGGATTCGCAATGCTCCGAGCAGACGCTGAAGAAATAGGAGTTTCCTATGGATCACGTCTAGAAGGACGCTATACGGCTGTTAACATCCCGACTTATTCGAAAAAGGGACAAATTATAACTCACGAAATTGCCGAGAAAATAGATTCTGACACATCAGTTGACGGAGTTAGAATCATGAGCGCCCTAAGTTCAACTTCAGTTCGAGGTGTAGCTCAGAAATCTTACGGTCTTGACCCAGCGACTGGCGAAAAGGTTGTTGACCATCATCCTATCGGCGTTATTGCCGCTCAGAGTATTGGTGAACCCGGTACCCAACTTTCTCTTGACTCAAAGCACCGTTCGGGTGCTGTAATTGCTGATGACACCTCACAGGGACTGAATCGTGTTGAAGAATTGTTTGAAGTCCGCACCCCTAAAGGCCAAGCTTATCATAGTGATATTGTTGGTCTGGTCAACGCTTGGGAAGAGGGCGACCACTATATCGTTCAAGTCACAGCTGACACTAAGGAGACAATTAAACTTAGTCTCGGTGAACGCAAGGCACAAATTGCAAGTGGCTCAGACGTCATGGTCGGTGACGTCATTGCTGCTCTAGAAGATGGCTCAGAGCCTTTGGTTGCCCCAATGTCCGGACGACTAGAGCTGACCAGTAAAGGGGCTGTTATTACACCAACCAAACAAAGTGTTATGCGTTACGAAATACCAGGCTTTAAACACTTGGTAGTTAAAGACGGAGACCGGGTTATTGCTGGACAACGATTGACTAATGGTTCCATCAATTTACAAGACTTGATGCGCTTACAAGGTGTTGAAGCTACTCAGCGCTACATCATGAACGAAATCCTGAAGATATTTGTAGCTCAAGGCCAAAACATAGCCGACAAACACCTAGAGATAATCGTTCGTCAAATGTTTTCACGGGTTCAAATAGAAGAAGCCGGAGATAGTGATTTTGTAACTGGAGACGTTGTCAGCAAACTAGCTGTCGCCGAGGCCAATGAGCTACTAGTTGCCTCGGGAAAACAACCTGCCAAATGCAACCAATTATTACTGGGCATAACAAAAGCTTCGCTAAGCACCGACTCATTCTTAAGTGCTGCCTCTTTCCAGGACACGACTCGCGTTCTAATTAGCGCCGCAACAAGCGGCAAGATAGATCGTCTGTTTGGCCTCAAGGAGAACGTTATACTTGGTCGTAAGATACCAGTTGGCACGGGTTACAAGGCCGAGGCCGAACAAACAATTGAAAGTGATGATTAAAGGTGTTAAAGTAATTAAGTTAAATTTTAAGCAGTCCGAGCCAGGGAATCAAGGATCAAGCGAGTTGGCACTACTTGAACCTCCCATGCAGCAGCAGACACGTTAAATATTGAAGGAGCATGAATGCCAACTATTAACCAATTAATCCGTAAGCCCAGAGTCAAGCAGACGACCAAAACAAAGTCGCCAGCTCTTCAACGCGTAACTAATAACCTAAAGACCAGGAACTACGAAAAGGCCGGTCCATTTAAGCGCGGAGTTTGCGTCAAAGTGACCACCAAGACACCTAAAAAACCAAACTCGGCCTTACGTAAAGTGGCTCGCGTACGATTGACTAATGGCTATGAAGTCTGGGCATATATTGGTGGCGAAGGGCATAATCTTCAAGAACACGCAGTGGTTCTTGTTCGTGGAGGTCGAGTCAAAGACCTGCCAGGCGTTCGCTATCATATTGTTCGCGGTAGTCTTGATCTTCAAGGTGTCACTAACCGCACTAATGGCCGTTCTAAATACGGCACCAAGAAAGAGACAAAGTAAATGGCTAAAGGTATCTCTTATTGCGCTAGCCGACAAGATTGCGACTCCAACCGTCAGAATGGTTATCCGTTAACCCCTGAGCAATGCCAGGAGTGGCTTGAGGTTTACGTTCAAGAAGATCCAGAAGCTGCAAACAAAACAAGCTGTCCATGGGATATAACCGTAGCCTTGGGCCAAAGTGCTTGCCTCAGCCTACCACCACCTGAGCCAATCCTGAAAGGAGTGATCTAATGCCCCGAAAAGTCACAAAAGCACTAGTTCGAGACATAAAACCAGACCGCCTTTATCAGAATGTTCAAGTTTCTCGCCTGATTAACAGAGTTATGCGCAATGGCAAAAAACAACTGGCTGAAAAACTTGTTTATAACGGCATGCAAAAAGCGGCTGATAAGCTCAAAATCCAGAACCCCCTTGAAGTTTTCGAGAAGGCAATGAACAACATTCAACCTCACATGGAAACCCGGTCTCGACGTGTTGGCGGAGCAAATTACCAGATACCCTTTGAAGTGAGAGGCCAACGCCAAAATCACCTGACCACCATGTGGTTTGTCCAATCTGCCCGTTCTCGAAGGGGTATGAGCATGGTCGATCGCATTGCTACCGAACTGATTGATGCCTATAACAACCAAGGAACTGCTGTTAAAAAACGTGAAGACGCCCACAAAATGGCCGAAGCTAACCGGGCTTTTGCCCACTTTGCAAGAGGTTAATATGGGTTTGTTCACAGTTCCTGTCCGTTCGATTGAAGATGTCCAACAACAACTTGCTCGGGTTGACATTGGCAATAGTCCAACTTGGGTTGGCCCAAATCAAAGATATGTTTATATTCCAGAGGAGCCTACTGAAAACAATCAAAACGTTCGCATAAGAGCTGGCTATGAAGTCGAGAAATCAGTCAGCGGTCCTTTTAGTCGAGTACCTGACGGTCAATTGTTACAGCTACTGGTCTTTGATCGAAAAGACGGAAGCACCTACAGTAGTGTTTTATTACCGACCAAGACTAGTCGTCGATCAATGGTCCAGATGACCAGAGTTAATAAAGACGTGACATCAATATTTCCTCAAGGTGAGCGAAACTACAATCAATTGTCAGACCAACAGCTAAAACTTCTTGATTTACTCGCCGCTCAAGCTATCTTTGAAACAGTCAACACGGCTACGAGGTTGAACTGATGAAACCGAAACGAGCTGCTCATGAAACACAAATAAGCCCTCAATCAATTGTTGAGCTAACAGCTTACGATGCACTTGAAGCAGAGCGCCAGAAATCAGGGCCTCTGCGCCGATTTAACCTAGACTTTCTAATAGATCAACTGGCTCAAGACCCAAACCAATATAATGACGACACCTCAACAGGCTAATAAAGGATTCAAAATGGCAGATAAGCAAACAGCAATGGAAAAAATTCGTAACATCGGTATTATTGCTCACATTGATGCCGGCAAAACGACAACTACAGAAGGTATCCTCTACCGAACAGGTCTAAAGCACAAAATTGGGGCAGTTCATGAAGGACAAACAACAACTGACTGGATGGACCAAGAAAGAGAACGGGGCATCACTATTGTCTCGGCTGCTGTGACCTGCTATTGGAAAAATCATCAGATCAATATTATTGATACTCCGGGACACATTGACTTCACTGTCGAAGTGGAGCGGTCTTTAAGAGTTTTAGATGGGGCAGTAGTAGTCTTTGACGGCAAAATGGGCGTTGAATCTCAATCTGAAACTGTCTGGCGACAAGCAGACAAGTACGGTGTGCCACGTATCTGTTTCATTAATAAGATCAACCAGACCGGCGGGGATTTCTATAAGTCCCTAGACTCAATACACCATCGCTTAAGTAAACGGGCTTTTCCGATTCACTTGCCAATTGGTTTTGAACAGTCGATTAATGGCATCGTCGACCTGGTTACTTTGAAAGCTTATAGCTATAAAGAGTTTACTGATCATCAACTAGTTGAATCTGAAATCCCGGCCGAGATGATGGATAAAGTCTCTAAATACCGTTCTTTGCTAGTTGAAAACGCAGTTGCTGAAGATGAGGCGATGCTCGAGAAATACCTTGAAGTTGGCGAGGAAGGCTTGACTACGGAGGAAATTAATCAAGCTATCAGGACAGCAGTCTTAACTGGTAAATTCTTTGCTGTTAGCGGCGGTGACGGACGTGGCGTTATAGTTGAAAAGGTGCTCGATGCCGTGATCGATCTATTGCCTAGCCCTCTTGACAGGGGTTCAACCTGGGGCGTACATCCCAAAACTGGAGATGAGATTGAGCGTCACCCAGATGTATCTCAGCCCTTTGCCAGCTTAGCATTCAAAATAGCTACTGATCCGTTTGTCGGCAAACTAGCCTATTTTAGAGTCTACTCCGGAAAACTGGACGCCGGTAGTTACATTTTAAATAGCTCGACAGGCCAAAAAGAGCGGGTCGGTCGAATTGTTCGCATGCAAGCCGATAAGCGCGAAGATGTCAGTTCAGTTGGTGCCGGAGATATTGCGGCAATAGTTGGCCTGAAGGGAACAACCACCGGACATACTCTGTCTGATCCAAGCTCGCCGATTGTTCTAGAAAGCATTACTTTCCCAGAACCGCCAGTTAGCATAGCCATTGAACCAAAAACTAAAGCCGATCAGGAAAAAATGAGCTTAGCCATGCAACGTCTGGCCGAAGAAGACCCGACTTTTAGAATTCGTGTTGATGACGAAACTGGCCAAACCATAATTTCGGGAATGGGCGAGTTACATCTTGAAATAATTGTTGATCGCATGAAGAGAGAATTTAATGTCGAAGCCAATGTTGGCCAACCTCAAGTCGCCTACCGTGAAACGATCCGGCGTGATGGAGTTGAAGTTCAGGGCAAATTCATCCGTCAATCCGGCGGCCGTGGCCAATATGGCGATGTCTGGCTCCGATTAAGTCAGAACGAAGTCGGTAAAGGCTTTGAATTCATAAATGCCATTAAAGGTGGCGTTGTGCCTGGCGAATATATCCCTGCCGTTAAGAGTGGCATTGAAGAAGCAATGTCTAACGGAGTATTGGCCGGCTATCCTGTGGTTGATGTCAGAGCTGAGCTCTATGACGGGTCCTACCACGATGTTGATTCTAGCGAAATGGCCTTTAAGATTGCCGGCTCAATGGCTCTCCAAGCAGGTGTCAAGAAGGCTTCCCCGGTACTTCTTGAACCAGTTATGAAAGTGGTTGTCATCTCACCCGAAGGATTTATGGGTGATGTAATAGGTGATCTAAACTCCAAGCGTGGTCGCATTGAAAGCATGGAGGACCTTAATCCAGGCATTAAAGAAATTACCGCTTTCGTGCCTTTAGGTGAAATGTTTGGCTACACAACTAACTTGCGAAGCATGAGTCAAGGCCGAGCCAGTTCAAGTATGGAACTTGATCATTATGCCGATGTACCTAATAATGTAGCAGAGGCAATAATTGCTAAAAATAGCAAGTAGACAATATAACTATGCCTAACCACGAAACAACCCAGCACTACATACCTCAAGATGAAGCAGGCCATTTTCGTAATGAGCTGAGCTGCTTGCCCGATGAGGCACTTGTTGGACTAATCAGATACTATAACAAGCAGTGGTTTAATCAGATTAGTGCTGAGAGTCCCAACCCAATCAGAGTCCATGATAGCTACAACGCGGCCGAGAACGCTCTAGTCACTCGAGCATCTAAGTTGGCTAATCGCTCTCGCGGCATACAAACTCAGAGCTCAACATAAGCAAGCTAAAAACTCTTTACAATTTATACGAGCTAATCTATACTTACCCTATTACTCGTTTCGAGTTGTGTTAATCGTATGCATTAACCTATTATTTAACCGAAAAGATATAAGGAGTCATTAATCCAATGGCAGAAAACTTTGACCGCAGTAAACCACATGTTAACGTCGGTACGATGGGACACGTTGATCACGGTAAAACCAGCTTAACAGCTGCTATAACGTCTGTTCTTGCAAAAAAACTACCTAGCAACATCAATAAGCCAGTTGCTTATGATCAGATTGATAATGCCCCTGAGGAAAAAGCCCGTGGAATCACCATCGCGACTTCTCATCAGGAATACGAAACTGATAAACGGCACTATGCTCACGTCGACATGCCTGGTCACGCAGATTATGTAAAAAACATGATTACCGGAGCAGCCCAGATTGATGGCGCCATTTTAGTAGTTTCTGCTGCTGATGGTCCGATGCCCCAAACTCGTGAACATGTCTTGCTAGCTCGCCAAGTTGGTGTACCTAAAATTTTGGTTTTCATGAATAAAATGGATCTTGCTGATCCTGAGCTAGTTGATCTAGTTGAGGAAGAAATTCGAGACTTGCTGGCCAAGTATGAATTTGACCGTGATTGCCCAATAATTCGTGGCTCAGCTACCAAGGCCCTTGAAGGTGACGCAACAAATGAAGATGCTGTCATGGAACTAGTTAAAGCCATGGATGATTACATCCCAGAGCCTAAGCGCGATTTAGAAAAACCATTCCTGATGCCTATTGAAGATGTTTTCTCGATCAAGGGTCGTGGCACAGTAGCTACCGGACGTGTCGAAACAGGAATTGTTAAAGTTAATGAAGAAATTGAAATTGTCGGTATTCGACCGACTACCAAAAGTGTAGTTACCGGTGTTGAAATGTTCAAAAAGAATCTTGATCAAGGTCAAGCCGGTGATAACGTTGGTGTCCTGCTGCGCGGCATTGAACGCGACGATATTGAACGCGGACAAGTACTAGCAAAACCAGGTACTATAACGCCACATACTGAATTTGACAGCGAAGTATACATCTTAACTAAGGAAGAGGGCGGTCGCCACACACCGTTCTTTAAAGGATATAAGCCTCAGTTTTATTTCCGAACGACTGACGTCACCGGTGAAGTCGAACTTCCGGCTGATAAAGAAATGGTCATGCCAGGCGACACAATTACTTTTAAGGTCAAATTGTTAGCTCCAATTGCCATGGATCAAGGATTGCGTTTTGCAATTCGTGAAGGCGGCCGAACCGTTGGAGCAGGTGTTGTTACCAAGATAGTGAAATAAGACTGATGTCATTGATTTACCAACCAGGACCCAAAAATCCAGAGCTCAGCCCTGTCAATGACCATGGTAGCCACGACTTGGGCCCGATATCAAAGATTGATGAGACAGTTGACCAAGATCATGAAGTCTACACTGCATTTGATTCACCGAATTTCACAGACCGCATTGATGCAATGACAGTTGTTTTTTCAAATGATCCCAAAGAAGCGCCCAATAACGAAAATAGGCCACAATTTAGTAGTTAATAGATGCTAGACTAATGATGATACGAAAGTTATAAAGGACTATGCCAGAAGTAATTAAGAAGACAGCAGATGACGTCAAACAGCGTATCCGAATTCGCTTAAAAGCCTATGATCACCGAGTAATTGATCAAGCCGCAAAACAGATTATTGACACTGCTCTTCGTACTGGTGCTTCACTGGCTGGTCCGATACCTCTTCCAACTCGTAGAAGTACCTTCACAGTGATTAAAAGCCCACATGTCTATAAAAAAGGCCGTGAACAATTCGAGATGAGGGTTCATAAACGCTTAATCGATGTTTTTGAGCCGACACCTAAGACTATAGACTCGTTGATGAACTTATCGCTTCCTGCCGGTTGTGACGTCGAAATAAAGATGTAATTGTTAGTTATAAGGTCAGGCTTAGACCGATTTATAGGTTAGTTAAAGACCGAAGAACATTGTAGAATCGGCAACACATTGACAGGAGTAACAACCCTATGTTACTCTTATCTGAGTATCATATAAGTTACGACTACTTGGCGTGCTCGGTAGGTCTACAAAAACAGAGGTAGAAACCACCAGCCACCAAGCATTTTTATGTAACGACTTACGATATTGCAAACTAATCAAGGCCGGCATGAAAGCACTCTTAACCCGAAAACTTGGCATGACCAGCACCATCAATCCTGACGGTGTAGCAGAGGCTATTACCCTATTGAGTGTTGGCGAACATACGGTTATTGATCATAAAACTGACGAACAACACGGATATACGGCTGTCCGAATTGGTGTCGAAACAACCAAGAATTTACCCAAAAGTCTTTTAGGACAACTAAAACAGGTTAAGATTATGCCTAAGATTATTCGTGAATTTCGCCTAGCACAAATACCAGAAGAACTAAGCGTCGGCTCCAAACTAAAAGCCGACGTTTTTAGTGTCGGCGACATAGTTCATGTCACTGGAATTAGCAAGGGTAAAGGCTGGGCTGGAACGATCAAACGACACAATTTTCACCGTGGCCGTAAAACTCACGGTGGTCGATCGTATCGACGCCCGGGATCAATCGGATCTATGTATCCCCAACACATCCTAAAGGGTAAGAAAATGGCTGGTCAAATGGGTCACGTTCAGGTAACAGTTCGTAACCTCAAGATTTCACTTGTCGATACCGATCATAACGTTATTGGTGTTAGTGGGGCTGTTCCTGGGCCGCGCCGCAGCCTTGTTGTACTGCGTGGAGTCAAATCATGACTATAGCCTGCTTCACTAAAACAGGTAATAAAGCACCCACAACAACTAAGCTTAATAAAGCTGTTTTTGGGCAATTAACCGATAATCACCAATTGCTTCAAGATGCCTATCAAGCGTATCTTGCAAACGGACGCCGAAACCTGGCCCAAACTAAGACTCGTGGTTTAGTCAGAGGTGGAGGCAAAAAGCCTTGGAAACAAAAGGGTACTGGTAGGGCTAGATTTGGGTCTTCTAGAAACCCAATATGGCGTGGCGGCGGTATTGTCTTTGGCCCCACCGGAATAGAAAACTACACTAAAAATTTAAACCTGAAGTCCAAGCGTCAAGCAATTCGTCAGGCTCTCAGCTTAGCCGCTGAAGCCGGTAAGGTTAACATAATTGACTCGCTAGAGATTAAAAGTGGTAAAACTGCAGACCTAGTTAAGCTACTTGCTAAAATCGGTGCTCAACGTAACATCTTAATCGTTGTTGATCATAAGCCGGCTGAGCTAGAACGTGCAGCCCGAAACATAGCCACGCTAAAACTGGTGACAGCCCAATATG
The DNA here is from genome assembly GCA_035534895.1 of Candidatus Dormiibacterota bacterium. Lineage (GTDB taxonomy): Bacteria > Patescibacteriota > Saccharimonadia > Saccharimonadales > UBA4665 > DATLRC01. The sequence continues at coordinate 56,805 of DATLRC010000006.1, read as the reverse complement.
TTAACGTTTTTGATACCCTAAATGCCGACACTATAATAATTGTTAAACCAGCACTCGCAGTTATTGATGGCTGGCTGGGAAAGACAACGAAATGAGCAAACAAGTTGCCCTAAAACCACGTCTCAGCGAAAAGACCTATGCTCAAAGTGGCAGTCGGGTTTATGTCTTCGACATACCGCTTAACATTAATAAACAAACCATTGCTCAAGCAGTGACTGCCCAATTTGATGTCAAGGTGTCCACAGTTAACATCGCTAATATCCCCGGCAAAGCCAAACGAAGTTTATCAAAAGGTGGCCGTCTAGTAGCTAAAGGCAGGACCAGTGCCCTCAAAAAAGCCTATGTTACTCTTGCCCAAGGCCATAGTCTACCTTTTTTTGCGGCCGTTGAAGAAGCTGAGGCTGAGGAAGATAAAGTGGCAGAGAAATTGGCCAAAAAGACCAAGAAAAAGGATAAACAATAATGGCTATTCGTTCTTATAAACCGGTTACTAATGCTCGACGAGGCATGACAACTCAAGATATGAGTACTATTACCACTCGAAAGCCAGTTCGCTCACTGCTGAGCGTCAAGCGCTCTGCTGTTGGTCGCAACAATACAGGTCGAATTACAACTCGCCACAAAGGCGGAGGAGCTCACAAGTTTTACAGACAAATAAACTTTAAACCTCAACTTGGTATGTCGGCAGTTATCGAACAAATTGAATATGATCCAAACCGTTCAGCCCGAATCGCCCGTATCAAAGATACCACGTCTCGTTATCATTACATCTTAGCTGCCCAAGGAATGAGCATTGGTCAAACTATAGACAGTGGTGAGGAAGCAGCAATTGAGGTCGGAAATCGCTTACCACTAAAGAATATTCCGATTGGCAGCACCATACATGCCCTTGAACTTTTACCTAATCGAGGCGCTCAAGCTGCCCGCAGTGCAGGCAATAGTGCTCAATTGATGGGCCGAGACAATGGGACAGCTCAAGTCCGAATGCCAAGCGGAGAAGTAAGACTGATTAACGAAAACTGCACCGCCAGTCTGGGAGTTGTTGGTAACGAGCAACACCAAAATGTCAAAATTGGCAAAGCTGGTCGTAATCGCCATAGAGGCATACGGCCTTCTGTTCGTGGTGTAGTAATGAACGCAGTTGATCACCCTCACGGCGGTGGCGATGGCGGACGGCATGGTATTGGCGGTGGCAAAAACCATGGTTCAGCACCCAAAACACCTTGGGGACAGAAGACCTTGGGCTATAAGACTCGCCGCCGAAAGAGCACCAATCAGTTTATTCTAAGAAGCCGCCACGCGGCAAAGAGGAAATAATTTTATGAGTCGATCACTGAAAAAAGGACCATTTATAGATTTCAAACTAGCTAAGAAGATTGCTGCTTTGGCAGCTGATGATCGGACTATCATTAAGACTTGGGCAAGGGCTAGCACAATCGGGCCTGACTTTGTGGGTCGGACGATTGCCGTACATAATGGCAAGGTCCATGTTCCAGTCTTTATTTCAGAGAATATGGTTGGTCACAAACTAGGAGAGTTTTCACCGACCCGCAAGTTCCGTAAACATGGTGGCAAACTAGCCAAGGGGAGCGAATAATGCCAGTTCAAGCAATCGCTAAAGGTGTTCGTATTAGCCCACGCAAAATAGCTGTCGTTGCTGCCTTGGTTCGTGGTAGAAGTGTTGAAGACGCGCTGGTAATTCTTAGTCATACACCACGACGAAGTGCTATTGCCGTCACCAAAGTAATAAAAAGCGCCAAAGCCAACGCCGACTATAACCACGGCTATAAACCCGACAGTCTACAAATTGTTGAGATAAGCGTATCACCTGGCTCAAGATTGAAGCGTTTTCGCCCTGTATCCCATGGACGAGCTCATCCATTTCAGCGTAAAACATCCCATATTCGTGTCCTAGTAGACGGCCAAAAAAGGCAACCAAAGAAAGAAGTTGCGACTAAGAAGAAGCCGACCGCAGTCAAGGAGGGCAAATAACATGGGCCAGAAAGTAAATCCGATTAGCATGAGGTTGCAGGTCAACAAAGATTGGCTCAGCAAATGGTATGTCGACAAACGAGATTATCCTAAGTTCTTAAAAGACGACTTATCTGTTAGACGACTGATCCAAAATAAATTAGGTGCCAGAGCCTCAATTAATAAAGTTGAGATTAGCCGTACCCCCAATTTAGTAACCATTACAATATCAACCGCCAAGGCAGGTGTTGTCATTGGCCGAGGCGGAACGGGGGCCCAGGAGTTAAAGGATGAAATTGAAAAGATTTACTCTGTCCCAACTCGGGTTAATATTGAAGAAATCAAAAAACCTGATCTTTATGCCAAATTAGTAGCTGAGAATATTGCTCACCAGCTACAACGCCGGATTAGTTTCCGAAGAGCCATTAAATCAACTGCTGCTGCTACCATGCGCTCCGGAGCTAAGGGCGTTCGAATTCAAGTTGCTGGCCGACTTAACGGTTCTGAAATGTCCAGGCGAGAGAAAGAAGTAGCTGGTTCAGTACCCTTGCACACCTTAAGAGCAGACATTGACTATGCTCAAGTCCACGCCAAAACTGCCGCTGGAATTATCGGTGTTAAAGTATGGATCTATAAGGGCGAGGTAGTCTAAAATGTTGATGCCCAAACGGACTAAATACCGTAAGGTCAGAAAAGGCCGTATCCGCGGTGTTGCAACCAGCGGTGATTATATTGCCTTTGGTGACTATGCTCTTCAGGCACAAGCTAATCAACGGATTAGCGCACGGCAGATTGAAGCAGCCCGACAAGCAATGACTCGCTACATTAAGCGTGGTGGCAAAATTTGGATTCGTATATTCCCACATATCCCAGTTACCAGAAAGCCGCAGGATGTCAAAATGGGTAGTGGCAAAGGAAATCCTGAATTTTTTGTGGCTAAAGTTAGTCCTGGAACTATATTGTTTGAAATGCAGGGTGTCAGTGAGGATATCGCCCGCGAAGCAATGCGACTGGCGGCCAACAAGCTACCACTTAAAACTAAATTCTTAGCTCGTGAGGAAGGCTAGTCATGAAAATCGTCGAAATCCGTAAATTAACGACAACAGACCTGACAGCAGAAAGCACTAAACTGCGTGAGGAAATTGCTGAATTACGCCGACGAGCACATCTCGGAGAAATTCAGAACGTCCGCATGATCCGTGCCAAGCGTAAAGATCTAGCTAGGATGCTAACCGTTCTAGGCGAACAATTGACAAAGGAGGCAATCTAATGGCACAACCAATTATCGGTATCGTTTCTTCTAATAAGACCGACAAGACAATTGTCGTTACAGTTCAAACCCGCAAAACTCACCCTCTGTATCGTAAGCAATATACTGAAAGCAAGAAGTTTATGGCTCATGATCCTAATAATGAGGCACAGGTTGGCGACAAGGTTTCAATTGTTGAAACCAGACCGATCAGTGCTCGAAAGCATCACAAATTAAGTCAGATTATAGAAAAGCCATTATTAAGAGAAGACGCCTTAAGCATCACTAAAGACGATACCGAAGAAATGGCTCGTCAGTTGCGAAAGGCCAAAGTCCAAGAGGAAGAAACATGATCCAACAAGAGTCCAGGCTTAATGTTTGCGATAACAGCGGCGCCAAAGTAATCCTTTGCATCCGGGTTCTCGGTGGTACGGGCCGTCGTTATGCACGAGTTGGTGACGAGATAGTAGCTACAGTCAAAGAAGCCAACCCCAGTGGTAATGTCAAGAAAAAGTCTGTTGTCAGGGCTGTTGTTGTCCGAACAAAAGATCAAATTAGACGTCGAGATGGTTCGACTATCTGTTTTGACGACAACGCGGCAGTTATTATTGGTGAAGACAAACTACCCAAAGCCAGCCGTATATTCGGACCTGTGCCTCGTGAACTTCGTGAGCAGGGTTTTGCCAAGATAATTTCACTGGCTCCGGAGGTACTATAGTCATGAGCGAAAAAATATATAAGCTTCGGATTAAGAAAGGCGATATGGTGATTATTCGCTCAGGCAAATACAAGGGTCAGACCGGCAAAGTAACCACTACAATCCCCAAACAAAACAAGTTAATAATTGACGGTATCAATATTGTTAAAAAACACCAAAAACCAAATCGTGAATACCCCCAAGGCGGTATTATAGACATCACCAAACCAATCTGGGCTAGCAAGGTAGCAATAGTTGATCCCCTGAGCAAACGACCGTCTCGAATCGGCTTTAAGATTGATTCTAAGGGAACAAAAACACGCTACTACAAAACAAGTGGCAAGGAGATTAAGTAATGGCTACAATTATTGCCTCACCGACTCGCTTACGAGAACAATATTTTAAAACCTGGGCCCCTGAGCTGCAAAAAGAACTCGGTCTTGTTAATCCGCACCAAGTACCGCGCCTAGAAAAAGTAGTTATTAATGTTGGCCTTGGTAAAGCTAAGGATGAACGCAAGATCATGGAAGTAGCCACTAATACACTGCGTAAAGTAAGTGGCCAGCAACCTATTGAAACAGCTGCAAAAAAATCAATAGCCAGCTTCAAACTACGCGAAGGAAACAAGATCGGACTTAAAGTAACCTTGCGTGGTGACCGAATGTACGAGTTCGTAGACCGCTTAATATCGATCGTTTTACCAAGACTGCGTGATTTCCATGGAGTCTCAGCTAATGCTTTTGACCATCAAGGTAATTATTCGCTTGGTCTTAGCGACCAATCTGTTTTTCCAGAACTTAGTTTCGACGAAACAACCGTGCCCCATGGGATGCAGGTAGTATTTGTGATTAAAGCTGAACATAAGGCACATACCAGGCCATTATTAGAGAAACTGGGTATGCCATTTGAGAAGGAGAATAAGTAATGGCCAAAAAATCAATTGTCGTACGCGACCAAAAAAGACAAAGGATGATTAAGGCTTACGCCGCCAAAAGACTTGAGCTCAAGGAGCTCGGCGACCTTGAGGGTCTAGCGAAGTTGCCTCGTAATTCAAGTCGTACACGGCTGACTAATCGCTGTCAAGAAACCGGTCGTTCACGTGGTTACATGCGCCAGTTTGGTCTAAGTCGATTAAGTTTTCGCGAGCATGCATCAAAAGGCGAAATACCCGGCGTAACAAAGGCTAGTTGGTAGGAGGAAAACAATGAGCATAACTTCAACAGATCCAATAGCAGATATGCTGTCGCGCATCAGAAACGCCATGGCTGTTAATAAGCCCGAGGTCAGTTTGCCTCATTCAAATGTTAAAGAATCGGTTGCTCGTCTGCTTAAAGACAACAACTACGTTAATGATGTTAAAGTTGACCAAGAAAAGACCCAAAAAACGTTAACAATCAAATTGAGTCGTGGCTCAACTAACGCCCAAATAACCGAAATAGTGCGACTTAGCAAGCCAGGTAAGCGCCACTATGTAAGTGCTCGTATGATACCGATTGTAAAAAGAGGTCGTGGCATGATAATTGTCTCTACGTCAAAGGGCCTGATGAGCGGCGACCAGGCACGCGACCAACATGTCGGTGGCGAGTTAATATGTAGGGTCTACTAAGGACTTTAAGGAATATAATAATGAGTCGTATAGGAAAAGAACCAATTACAATCCCTTCTGGCGTAACAGTCACTGTTGACGACGACTTCATCTCCGTTAACGGAACAAAGGGCAGCTTAAATCAAGCTATGCTGGACGGTATAACTGTCAATCATGAAGCTGACAAAATAGTCGTTAGTCGAACCAGCGATGAACCTAAAATTAGATCCAAACATGGATTGATGCGTAGTCTCATCAATAATATGGTACAAGGTGTTTCTAATGGCTACACAAAAAAACTGGAAATTAACGGGGTTGGTTATAGGGTCAGTAGCCAAGGTACAGATCTGAAGCTTAATGTTGGCTTTTCCCATGATGTAATTTTCAAATTGCCAACCGGCATTAATGCAACAGTCGATCAAAATACGATTACAATCAGCGGTATCGACAAACAACAAGTAGGACAAGTCGCGGCAGAAATACGAGCTCTTAAAAAACCTGAGCCATACAAAGGCAAAGGCATCAAATACCAGGATGAGCGGATTATTCGTAAAAGCGGTAAGTCTGGTAAGGAAAAGTAGGTAATTATGAGTAGATTAAATCAAAAGAATAGTAATTATAAACTTCGGGCTCAGAGAGTTAGAGCCTATGTGCGTGGCAGCAGTGAACGCCCACGCTTAAGCGTTCATGTTAGCAATCACCACCTTTCGGCACAAATAATTGATGACTCAAAGCAACATACTTTGGCTTATGCGACAACTGTTGGCCAAAAATATGATGGAAATATGACTAAAAAAGCAGAGGCAGTAGGCAGTGCAATTGCCAAACAAGCAAAAGCAGTAAAAGTTTCGAAAGTAGTTTTTGATCGTGGCGGTAAATTGTACCATGGTCGAATTGCGGCACTTGCAGAAGCAGCTCGTAAAGCAGGACTGGAGTTTTAATCATGGTTAATAATACACAAAGAAATGATCGTCGTCCTCGTCGCGGAGATCTACCACAAGAAGAAAAACAATACGACGAACGGACGTTGCATATAGACCGTGTCGCTCGCGTTGTTAAGGGCGGAAGACGTTTTCGTTTCCGAGCCTTAGTAGTTGTCGGTGACAAGAAAACTAAAGTTGGCATTGGTATAGCAAAAGGCGCAGACGTTACTTCGGCTGTAACAAAAGCAACTGATGTTGCCAAAAAACATATGGTTTCAATATCGTTGTATAAGGGGACACTGCCTCATGATAGTCAAGCTAAAGTAGGTGGATCAAACATCCTATTAATCCCAGCCAGTGCTGGTACTGGATTGATCGCTGGTGGCGTTGTCCGCACTATTTTAGAAGTTACAGGTGTACGTAACGCCCTCAGTAAGTCACTTGGATCTTCTAACAAAGCCAATACGGCTTATGCGACAGTGGCAGCACTACAACTATTAAAACCAGCTAATGAGTGGATTAATCCTCCGCAATCTTCAGCTAAGAGTAAACCTCCGGTAACTCCGGTCACTAAAACACCAAAGCCAGCAAAGATTCCTGACAATCCCAAGAAAAAAGCACCAACTAGGGCAAAACGATCATGAAATATAATCAACTAACTATTGTTAAATCCAAATCACCTAAACGTGTCGGACGAGGTATTGCTGCCGGGCAAGGCAAAACTGCCGGTCGAGGAACTAAGGGCCAAAAGTCAAGAACAGGCTATAGTAAACGCCCTGGCTTTGAAGGCGGTCAAAATCCGCTAATGCAGCGTTTACCGAAATTACCGGGCTTTAAAAGTCACAGGACTAAAGCAGAAGTTATCTATAGCGGACAACTCGATAGTTTTGCACCAAAAACTATTGATAATCTGCTGCTGGCTGAAGCAGGGCTGATCAACAGCGCCTATTCAAATGTTAAGCTAATAAACAAAGGTAAGCTTACCAAGAAGCTGACTGTTAAACTCCAAGGGGCTTCAAAATCTGTTGTCGCGACCATAGAAGAAGCCGGCGGAAATTTTGTTAAAACCCCCCGAATAGAAAGGCCGGTGACTTCTAAGAATCCTAAGAAACAAGCTGTCGTTTCTGAAAAAAAGGACCTAAATTAGCAAATAAAAAGTCAGTCAAAAGTCATAGAATAGCTGGCTAGGGTCTTCTGAATCATCAACTAATATGCTTTAATTGAGCAGAGTTATGAGGTATAAAAAACTGTTATGAATTGGAAAATTATCTGGCGATCACTATCGCATAAAGATATGCGGAAACGTTTACTGGCCGTGCTTGCTATTTTGCTTGTTTTTCGACTTTTGGCTCACATTCCGGTTCCACTAAGTAACCCGCAGACCCTTAAACAAGTCTTAGAGAACTTATTTAACTCCAGCAATACACCCCAGTTGCTAAGTTTTATTAATGTTCTATCTGGGGGTGCCTTAGCGAACTTCTCAATTATGATCGCTGGTCTTGGGCCGTACATTAATGCTTCGATCATCATGCAGTTGCTAACCAAGGCAATACCTAGACTAGAAGCCCTACACAAGGAAGGTGAGTTTGGACAAAAGAAAATTAATCAGTACACTCGATTACTCACCTTACCACTGGCCATAATCCAGTCAATCGGTTCTATATACCTAATTAGACAATCAGCTCAAAGTATTGGCGGAATCGGCGACATTACGGCCCATACTTCGTTTATGCAATGGGTGCTAATGGTAGCAGCCTTAAGTGGTGGCTCAATGCTTTTAATGTGGCTTGGCGAATTAGTAACCGAGCAAGGTGTTGGTAATGGTATTTCACTGATCATAACAGTTGGTATAGTTAGTCGTTTGCCGTCAAATATATCCCAAATTGTTGGCTCTGTACTGACAAAACAAAGTCGCTGGCATTTATTTGGGCACACACTGCCAATTAATAAAAAGGCCTTCATCTATAGCATTGTCATCTTACTAGTTGTTTTAGTGGTCACCTGGATTGTAGTCATGCTCAACGAAGCGGCTCGTAATCTGACAGTTAACTACGCCAAACGAGTCCAAGGAAACCGTGCTTACGGTGGTGTTACGACAGTCTTACCAGTAAAACTGATAACGGCTGGCGTGGTACCAATCATTTTCGCCGTGGCATTCTTAAGTGTGCCGGGATTTGTTGGCCAACTGCTAGCCGGTGCTCACACCGCACATTGGCAACATATTGGCTCCGATTTACTTCGTTGGTTTCAGCCACCCTCTTCAAGTACTTTTGCAGCCGGTGGCTGGCAACCCTATATCTATCCGTTGACCTATTTTCTGCTGGTATTTGTTTTTACTTTCTTCTATACGAGCATTACCTTCAACTCAAAAGAAATTGCCGAAAATCTCCAAAAACAAGGTGGTTTTTTAGAGGGTATACGTTCTGGTAGTCAAACTGAGCAACACCTTAGTAAAATCGTAAACCGCTTAACACTTTTTGGGGCTTTCAGCTTAGGCTTATTGGCTATCTTACCAATTATTGCGCAGGTTTACGTTAGCCAAAACATTACCATTGGCGGAACCAGCGTTCTAATCTTGGTATCAGTCGCCCTGCAAACCTTAAGAGCAGTCGAGTCTCGTGCCATGATGGTAACCTACGACCAATACTCTCAACCAGAATTTTTTTATGAGCCGGAGACTGCTATTGAAGCGGCATCTGGTGCCAGACGACTACGATTTCTGCCGATGATAGGTAGACGAAGAACTAAAAAATAGCTACTGTGCTATAATCATGACTAGTTAGTTGCCAGCCCAAAAAGCTCGGTAAGTGAGTTCAGTATAAAAACTCTTTACAAACAGAGGAGCTAACTGCTATAATTAAAAACTGTTATATTTATGGTTGCCAACAAAGAAGTTATTGAGTTGACAGGGACAGTGGTAGAGACCCTTCCTGGGACGCAATTTCGAGTCGAGCTCGAAAACGGCCATAAAATTATAGCTCACGTTGCCGGAAAGATGCGGAAACATTTTATCCGAATTGTACCCGGTGACAGCGTAACGGTTGAATTGACGCCTTACGATCTTAGTAAGGGTCGGATAACCTACCGCATGTCCTAAAAATTATTAAAGCAGTGTGTCATTGACCACATGAAGGAGCAATGATCCGCATGAAAGTGCGTGCCAGCGTTAAGAAAATAAGCCCTGATGATATAATCGTCCGACGAAAAGGACGAGTTTATGTTATTAATAAGCTAAAACCCAAGCACAAACAGAGGCAAGGTTAAAATATGGCCCGAATTTCAGGCGTAACAATACCGAGTGCTAAACAAATATGGGTGTCATTAACCTATGTTTATGGCATTGGTCCTAAAAGTTCCAATGATATTCTAAAAGCCTCTAAAATTGAACCTGATGTAAGGGTTAAAGATTTGACAGATGCCGAAATTAGTCGTATCCAAGACGAAGTCAATAATAGATATACTGTTGAAGGCGAACTGCAACGAATCGTAAGCACTAACATTAAGCGACTCAAGGACATCAAGGCTTATCGGGGCATACGTCATGCTGCTAACTTACCGTCCAGAGGCCAACGAACTCGTACCAACGCCCGAACCCGTCGCGGGAAGAAGATAACAATTGGTGGCACGGCTCGTAAGGCGCCATCAAAGACTTAAAAAAGGCAACTTATGGTAACTGAAGAGACAACTACTAAAGCACCCAAAGAGACGCCAAAGCGCAAAAAGGCCAAGCGAAACGTAAGCATTGGTCAAGTACACGTTATGGCAACCTTCAACAACACAATCATTACTTTTAGTGATCTTCAGGGAAATGTACTGGCTAGTTCAAGTGCCGGTACATGTGGTTTCAGAGGCTCTAAAAAGGGCACAGCTTATGCAGCCCAGGTAGCTGCCGAACGAGCCGGCCAAGATGCCAAACAACAATTCGGATTGACTAAAGCCGACGTCTATCTAAAAGGTATCGGCTTAGGCCGAGACGCTGCAGTTAGAGCTCTATCTGGTCTGAATATCCATGTTGAAACACTTCACGATGTGACTGGTGTCCCCCATGGAGGTGTCAGACCGAGAAAGGCACGACGGATTTAGGAGTATATATGGCAAGAGACACACAATCAATTGTTAAAAGAAGTCGACGCGAAGGCTATGCTCTGCACCCTAAGGCTCATAAAGCACTGGTTAAACGTTCAGCTCCTCCCGGTCAACACGGTCGGAACGTCAGACAGAAAAACAGCCAGTACTCTCTTCAGTTAAGAGAAAAACAAAAAGTTAAACGACTTTACGGATTATTAGAAAGACAATTTTCTAAACTAATGAAAGAAGCAGATCGCAAGCATGGCCAATCCGGAACGCTGTTACTGTCATTTCTGGAACAACGCATTGACAACGCCATCTATCGAGCTGGCTTTGCCCCCTCAAGACAAGCAGCCCGTCAACTTGTTACTCACGGTCATTTTATGCTCAATGCATCGAGGGTTGATATCCCATCAATCCGTACAAAAGTCGGTGATAAGATTGTTCTACGACCAATAAGCCACAAAAACGAATATTTCAAGAGACTTGATGATATAAGTCCCGCGCCACCGGCAACCCCAGGTTGGCTAAAGATCAATCGTAGCAAAATTGAACTTGATGTTGTCGGTTTACCCACAAGAGATGATTCTGAGCCCGATATCAATGAGCAATTAATCGTAGAGTACTATTCACGTTAAGTTAGTAAGAGGAGAAAGCATGCCAAATATTATTCACACACCTGGAGTTGTCAATGTTGACGACCATAGCGACACCAGCGCAACATTCGTAGTTGAGCCACTGCATAGCGGCTACGGCATGACATTAGGTAACTCATTGCGAAGGGTCTTACTTTCAAGTATTTCCGGAGCAGCTGTTACAGCATTTAAAATTGAGGGTACAACCCACGAGTTTACAACTGTACCCGGAGTCAAAGAAGACGTAGTTGACATAATGCTCAATCTTAAAGGTGTTCGCTTCCGAGTTTATGGCGAAGAGCTTCAAAGCTTACGAATAGTCAAACAAGGCAAGGGACAAGTCACGGCGAAGGACATTCAACTTAACGCCGACGTAGAAGTTGTCAACCCAGAGCATGTTATTGCCACAATTGATGATTCAAAAGCTAAATTTGTAGCTGATTTAAGCGTCGAAGTAGGACGTGGTTATAGAACAATTGAAGAAGGCACTTCCAAAAAAGCCAGTGACATGATTGCTCTCGATGCCATATTCAGTCCTGTTCTTAGAGTCCGATATAAGGTAGAAAACACCCGAGTTGGCCAAATAACTGATCTTGACAGGCTAGTCATAACAATCGATAGTGATGGCTCAATATCACCACGTGATGCCTTTGAAGAAGCAGCTGCAATTTTGGTTAACCAATATACTGCTTTAGCCGGTAAGACTAAAATAGCCATGAACCCCATTAGCCATGATGATGGAATAATTGACTCAACACTGAATTCAGATGGAAATGGTGACGAGTCAGCTGTTTTAAATACTTCGATTGAAGATCTGAACCTATCAGCCCGAACAACTAACGCTCTGATTAATAATGATATCCATACCATTAAGGATCTGTTCACTTTGAATGAAGCTGAGTTAAGAGACCTGAAAGGCTTTGGCAGCAAGGCTCTGGATGAAGTTAAAGAAAAATTGACGGAGTTGGAGCTCTAAACATGCATCGTCACGGATACAAAGGACGTAAACTACACCGCGAACGAGATCAGCGTTCAGCATTGATTAAGGGTCTGGCTGATTCACTAGTGAAGTATGAGTCCATTGAAACGACACTTCCTAAAGCTCGAGAAGTGGTACCCTACCTTGAAAAGCTCATCACTAAAGCAAAAAAAGCTGATTTGCATAATCGACGCCAGGTTTTGTCCGGATTACAAACTGTTCAAAGTGCCCACAAGTTGGTTGATGAGTTGGCACCAAAACTTAGATCAAGAAACAGCGGACATCTAAGAATTGAAAAAACAACTTTCCGCCGTGGCGATAATGCTGCTTTAGCACGTGTTAGCTTTGTAGATGATCTTAAAAAAAGCCCAATTACTGAGACGCCAAAAGCTGAAACTCCCACGAAGGAGACCAAAAAATGAAAACTTACAGCGCAAAACCCAGTGATGTTCAACGCAAATGGTACGTTATTGATGCCTCTGAAGACTCACTAGGGAGGTTAGCGACTAAAGTAGCAACTTTATTAACTGGCAAAGGCAAGCCTCAATTTACGCATCATATTGACTGCGGCGATTATGTTATAGTGACTAACGCTAAAAACATGAAAGTTACCGGCGACAAGTTGAAACAAAAGTTTTATTATCGGCACAGCGGTTATCCCGGAGGGCTTAAGACAATTAGTTTAGCAGAACAGATGAATAACGATCCGTCAAAAGTTATTGTTCATGCTATTCGAGGCATGCTGCCAGTCAATAAACTGCGTGACGGAAGACTAGAGCGATTAAAAGTCTACGCAGAGGCCGATCACAATCATGAAGCCCAAAAACCAATCACACTTTCTTTAAGGAATCATAACTAATGACCAAGAACAACTACTTTTATGCCCTAGGGCGTCGCAAGAGTGCAACTGCCCGCATTCGTCTCCAAAGCGGCAAAGGCGAGATTATAATTAACGGAAAACCAGCTACTCAATACTTTGCAGACAGTAAGTATTTATTAGCCAAACTACAACAACCATTTAGTGTTCTCGACCAAGTTAATAAACATAGCGTCACGAGTGTCGTGTCAGGCGGTGGCCATGACGCACAAGCTGAGGCAATTCAATTAGGAATCGCCAAGGCTCTTAGCACCATGAATGAAGAGCTCAGAAGCACTCTTAAACGAGCTGATTTACTTAGTCGTGATCCTAGAGACAAAGAGCGCAAAAAGTTTGGCTTACGTGGCGCACGAAAGCAACGGCAATTTACAAAGCGTTAACTCAATCACCACCAAACATCGTCCTTAAGCAGCTTAACGTTATACTTTTGACGCTAGACCTTAATGATCATAATGTATAATTAGAATCAATGACTAAACCGGTAATTTTAACGGGGCTACGGGCTAATAATGATCTACACCTGGGGAACTATTTTGGCGCTCTTTTGCCAATTATTGAAATGTCAAAACGTAAGGCAGGTAAATATCAGATCAACCTATTTGTACCCGACCTACATAGTTTTACAACTCCGGTAGATCACCACTTGTTATATGCCCAGACCCTCAATAACATAAAATTGTTCGTGGCCGCCGGTCTTGACCTCGGGGACCCAGACCTATACCTATATCGCCAGAGTTTCATACCAGCACACAGTGAACTAACATGGATACTAGACTGTTTTACAGGTGTTGGCGAAATGAGCCGGACAACCCACTTTAATGACAAATCAACCACTCTTGGAAAAGAAAGAGCAACCATCGGCCTGCTTAACTATCCTGTCCTAATGGCAGCCGACATTCTACTCTATAACGCAACATATGTCCCAGTTGGCGATGATCAAAGTCAACATCTTGAATTTACACGTGACTTAGCAATCAGAATGAATGGACGCTTCGGAGAACTATTTACTGTTCCTAAACCTGTTAACGAACAACATAAGTTTTTTGGAAACGACTCCGGTCTACGAATAAAAGATCTGGTCAATCCAACAACCAAAATGAGCAAAAGTGATAGCCAACCCAGAGGTGTAATTTTCTTAGGTGACTCACCAGATCAAGCAGCCCGCAAAATTATGGGCGCCACAACCGATTCCTTGAACTGCATAAAGTTAGATTTCGAAAAACAACCGGCCATCAGTAATTTATTACAAATATTGAGCTTATTGCAAGGGAAGGATTTAAAAGAAGTGGCTAGTTTCTGGGAAGGTAAAACTAGTTATGGCCAATTAAAAACGGTAGTCTCTACGGCCGTTACGCAATTTTTGACTGATTTTCAATCTAGTGTTAAGGCCATTGACGAACATGAACTTCTCAAAAAATTGAAGATGTCTGAACTAAGCATGAATCATCAAGCAAACGATGTGCTAGAGAAAGTTCAACAAGCAGTCGGCCTGCGATCTAATGGATAAGCTGGCACCAAGAAACCAGCGCCTTGATCAAAAAGTTGTTGAATTGCAACCGTCGATTAGCCGTGCATTTGCAGAAAAATTAGTTGAATCGGGGAAGGTTAAACTAAACAAGACTGTTTTCTTAAAAACAGGTTACAAGCTACGTCCAGATGACATTGTTGAAGTCGACTACGACGCGGAACAGCAAACTGCGTTACCGTCAGTTAAAATACCAATTTTATACCAAGATGACGATTGTCTGGTAATCAATAAACCAGACGGTCTTTTAAGCCACAGCAAAGGAGCCTTTAATCCAGAGCCCACGATAGCCAGTTGGTTAAGCCAGCATCTTAGTGGCCTGAGTGGTGATCGTGCTGGAATAGTTCATCGACTGGACCGTGCAACTTCTGGGGTTATGATTTGTGCCAAAACAGCTCAAGCTTCTCTGTGGCTTCAGAAGCAATTTGCCCGTCGACAGGTCAAAAAAGTTTACATGGCTATTATTGAGGGGCAACTTAAAAATCAACAGGCCTTAATTGACATGCCTCTTGAACGCAATCCTAAAAAGCCTCATAGCTTCAGGGTTGGCATCAATGGCAAATCAGCTCTAACTGACTATCAGGTACTAGAAACGACCCCTAAACTTAGTTTGGTGGAGCTTATTCCTCAAACCGGGCGCACTCATCAACTGAGAGTACACATGCATCAACTTGGTCATCCGATCCTCGGTGATCAACTCTATGGCGGAAAACCAGCTAGTCGACTTTTCTTACATGCACTAAGCCTTGAAATATGTTTACCTAGTGGGAAACGTCAGTTGTTTACGGCACCCCTGCCAAGTAGTTTCAAGAAAGCATTAAGGCAAGAATGAGATGACAAATAACCTAGTCCTAAACAGTCTTACAAAACATGAATTAGAAAAATACCTACTGACACCGACCCAGCCTTTACTGCTTGTTGGCGCCCAGGGAAGTGGAAAGTCTTATCTTGCCAATGAACTGGCAGCTCAATTAGTCAAAAAAACGACCGACCAATTGAAGCACTATCCTTATCTAACAGTTGCTCAACCAGACGCGCAACAAACTATTGGTATTGATGCTATACGTCAACTAAAGCACTTTTTGTCATTGCGTACGCCTACTGAAGGCATAATCACGCGCTTGGTGATTATTAAAGATGCTCATAAAATGACTACTGAAGCCCAAAATGCCTTGCTCAAAATCTTAGAAGAACCTACAAAAGGTAGCATAGTCATTATGACTGCTTCAACCCAACAAACACTTCTACCAACGATACGCTCAAGAGTTATGATAATTGCTCTTAGACGACCCTCAAATCAACAACTTGAAAAACACTTTCTGGACAAGGGACAGCCCCCTGATAAAATCAGACTTGCCCTGGCTATAAGCAACCGCTCTATCGGTTTAGCAACTTCATTGCTCGACTCAGATAGTGTGCACCCACTTGCTAAAGCTACCGAACTAGCTAGGCTGATACTAAGCAAAGAGCCATATGAGCGGTTAAACTTCGTTGAGGATATTGCTAAAGAGCCCGACCTGATTGAAGACCTTTGTACCATTCTTGGCCAAATGGCACAGCTTGGACTTTTAAAAGCTACTGATACAACTTTTCTGCGCTGGTACAGAGTCCTGACATCATCCTATGAGGCAAGAAGGCAACTTCTGGCTAACGCCCAACCAAAGCTTTTACTGACTAGTTTAATGCTTGGCATCTAAAAATTTGCTATAATCTAGATCTAGATGTTTGAACTGTTGATTGTCGGAGGGTTTGGTGCATTAGCGTATCACCATGCCAAGGTACACAACGATGAGTTGGCTAATGTTTCTAGACGTGTAGGTGAGAGACTCGGCAAGTTATGGGATATTGCCCACCAGGGTATGCGAGATAATCGTTTTTTAAGAGCCGAGAAAGCCTTACTAACAATTCTCAAAATTGACGAAAAAAACGCAGCTGCCTATAATCGGCTGGGTATTTTATATGCAAAACAAAAAGAATATCGAGATGCAATTGATTGTTTTGAAATTGCCTCTAGTGTTGAAGCAACAGCATCAAGCCTCCACAACCTAGGGCTGATTTATTACGAAACCGAGAATTACGAAAAAGCAGCTATTGCTTTTGAACAAGCCCTCAAACTGGAGGATAACCTAGCGGCTCGTCATGTAGCCTACGCTAAAGTTCAGGAAAAGTTGGGAAATGACAAAATGATGTTTAATGAACTCCTAAAAGCTTCTCAGCTAGAACCTAGCAAAGAAATATTCAATCTTTTGCTCAAAGCATATAGATCTCATGACATGTCCCAAGAAGCTGATTTAATAGAGGATAAGCTAAAGAAAATGGCAGTTTCGTCCGGACGCCCTAAACGTATTTTACGTCCACGTCGGGTTGTAGTTTAACCCCTGTTTTGATACACTAACCTCTGTATTTTTATTGCCGATGTAGCTCAGTGGCTAGAGCGGCTGTTTTGTAAACAGCGGGTCGTGGGTTCGAATCCCTCCATCGGCTCCAGAATGGGACCCTGATAACCAGAGTCCGGATAATGCAGGGATAGTGAAGCGGTCAAACACGGGTGACTGTAAATCATCTGGCTTTCGCCTTCGGGGGTTCGAATCCCTCTCCCTGCACCAGCTATATCTGAGTGCTAAGCTAACAATAAACAGCACCTTGTTCATCGAGCAGACATCAAATTTTGCCGTTGTAGCTCAGTGGTAGAGCACTTCCATGGTAAGGAAGGGGTCACGAGTTCAACTCTCGTCAACGGCTCCAAAAAGTATAAGCATGACTGTCTATTAAAATAGTCACAGCGCGAAAGTTTATAGTTTGCTTAACTAACAACAGTGCATAGGCTTTAGGCCTCCGGTAAACGGATACATATAAGTACGAGCACTAAACTCCACCCAAACGCGGTGGGGTTTTAATTTCAACCGCTACCACAATTTTGCATTTATCCACTGATCTGTTAAAATCATCATTACTATGGCTAAAAAAGGTGATAAACGAAAAATTATCGGTATGGTCAGTGAAGAGTCTGGCGAGCGTATTTACTACACGTCTAAAAATAGCCTGAACACACCCGATAAACTTAGCTTACGTAAATATAGCCCTGCTCTTAGAAAACACGTCATATTTACAGAAACAAAAAAAAGTCTTGGTCGCAACGAAGTCAAGCCCAAGAAATAGACAGCTGTCTAGACAGTTTTAGATTGACTTGAGTTAGTAAGGTCCAATATGGTATTGACCATCTCAGCATGGCTCCAAACTAGTGGCGTCACACTAACCGCCTTGCCAGTGTCTGGATCGAATTGTTCGCTCAAGGCACCGCTTGGTAGTTGTCTGTCGATTGCCCATTTTAGAAGTTTTTGGGCCTCTAGAGGCCTATTCGTAGCATTAAGGTATTGTGCCATCCAAAGACTACATATTATCCACGGATTACCTTTATACTGTTTCTTGTCAAGAAAGTAGCTGTCACCCTCATAGCGAATGATTCCACCGATTGGACCACTGTTCTCTAGACGCTTGGCGACTTGCTCAAAAGTACTTGTAAGTCGAGCGTCACTTAAGTCCAAGCCAGCAAACATATATGGTCCGTAGAGACTAGATATATCAAGTGCATCGTCTGCTTTCAGCGTACCGTCAGTTTCTAACAAAAACCCCTTACAGAAGAAACCATCGGGATGCATAAAGGTATCTAGTTTGCTACGAATCATTTCAGCCGACTTGCGCCAGTGAGCCGCGTCTTCTGGATGATTAGTCAGCTCGGCAAACTGACTTGCTTTATCTAAGCCAGCAATAACACAGCTGACTGTATATGTATTGGTCAGGAATCGTTCTTCCCATAGATCATAACTTGCATGAGGAAGCCCCGTCTGCGGATCAATAAAATTACTAATAAAATGTGCAGCTGGGGCAATAAAACTCTCATAATAATTTTCAATGAAAGTAGTATCCTTGCTAAAACGATAATATTCACCAAGCATAAATAAGACTATGGCTGTTTCGTCCTCTTGAATGGCCAACTCTTTATTCCGTCCGTGAATTAAGGGATGCCAGGTGCTGCCAATTGCTCGGTCTGGTTGGTACTTGTGCATAAGATAGCCGTCTCGGTGTAAAGTATCACGAGCGAAAGCAAAAAACTTGCGAGCTTCTTCAAAAATGCCAAGTCTTATCAGTGGCCAGATAGCGAAAGCAGCATCACGTGGCCAACAATAACAATAGTAGTCTCGTCCATAATTAAAAATGCTTGAATCACCGCTGGCAAGAATTGAACCCCGCTCATCACAATGAGCTTTAATAATCAATAAGCTTTTCGTGACAATCTTATTATGTTCATCGGATAAACCTTGAAGACTTGATCTAGCCGGTGACAGCCAAGCTTGCCAGTGTCGGCGCGTTTCAGTGAGGCGATCAGCTAGTGGGTAGTATTTAAGGCGACTGTGGATCACCTGAGCGTCTGACTGGCTGTCAGCAGCCACAATCCAATAGTAAAACTTGACTGACTGTTCGGCAGACAGTTGCTTGCGGAAACGCAGAACACTGTCTACTCCACCATGTTCTACGGGATTACCAGATAACTCTCCATCTTCGGCGTCAACAAATGTACCGACCTTATCCTCGACACCATAACTACCAACAGCGTACTGGTCAAAATCGGTTCCATCCTCAAATTTCCCGGCAATCAACAAACAACAACGCCCTTTGTAATCTAATAAATAGTGGTCGTCTGGCACATACATAGCCGTATCAGCTCTGCCAGCCCGTCCGATCTGAAAAACCTGGTGCATAAAAATTCGTATGTCCCGCTCTTTGTCGCTTTGATTAGTGACAGTCACTTGGCGGACCAGAGTGTTATAAACTGGATCAACAAAATCTTGAAATTGAAGCAGAATTTTCAAGTCGGTCTGCTGCATTGTCAGACTGCTAATCAAGGCCTCATCTTCAAAATCTAGCTTAATATCCCAAGTTTGATCATCAGTCCAATGGAATTTACCATCAACCCAAAGACCTATCTTGTGTTGTGAGCTACGGGCATTTGTTAAGTTGTCCAATCCCACATAAGGATAGTAGAAATCATGAACCAGCCCATTTTCGTCGAGTCCGACGAACAACTGCCCATTACTAAGTACTACTGGTCGACCCATAAAATTAGACTTTTTCTTGGTGTTTAGCAAGTCGATATTTCAGATCGTGATAGACATTCATAAAGTTAGTAAATGCTTCATAAGGTGTCTCGTAGGGGCTAAAGTAAGCATGAATATCACCGTCGTTAAACCATTTAGTACACATATAGTAAAAATGGTCTGAAGTTTGCAGACAGCGCCAGTCCTCAATAAGACTCAGGTCTTTAGAGGCGATAATTTGATCTTGTAAGCCATAGAGAGCCTTGATGGCCTCCTGTTGCATGCTGTTACCAAGCCAGGCTGAAAGATCTCGCTCAGTGTCAGCCCAAGTAACGGTATTCGGTACGTCAATGTCCCCGACAGGTTGAAACTGGTCGATGGCCTCAGAGACAGTGGCAAAGATTTGTGCCTGATCCTTAAGCCAATATTTTGGAAGGTGTTCCAAGAATTCAAAGATACCACTCTCACCCCATTGATGTTCACCAAATGTCTCGTAATCCATGAACAAATTGAAATTGGTCGCTTTTTGGTCAGCTTTCAACCAATTTACAAATTTCTCAGCCGTCAGGGGCCACTCGCTCCATTCTCGATCACCAAATCGAAAGGCAATATCATCACTTAACTTGTAGTTTTTTAATAGTAAAGCAATATCTTCAGTATATTGCGGTCGATAGACATAATTAGGACTACGCCAGCCAAGTATTGAGTCCCATCCCTCTG
Organism: Candidatus Dormiibacterota bacterium; assembly: GCA_035534895.1. GTDB lineage: Bacteria > Patescibacteriota > Saccharimonadia > Saccharimonadales > UBA4665 > DATLRC01. The sequence continues at coordinate 36,480 of DATLRC010000006.1, read as the reverse complement.
CTAGAACGCCTTTGTAACCAGCCTTATCGGCCCAATAAGCCAGGTCATTATTGTAAGCCAGCTCCGTGTTACGAAAAACACGAGGGGTTTGACCAAAAAGAGCTTCAATCTTTTGACGGTGCATTTTTACTTGCATTTCAAACTCCCGACGTGAATAAAAGAAAGCTAAACTATGATGATAAGTTTCGGCAACAATTTCAACTCGACCAGTAGCAGTTAAGTCCTGGAAGGATTTCAAAGCTTCTGGAGCCCATTGCTCAAGCTGTTCTATAACTGTTCCGGTGATTGACAAACTCAGTTTAAATTGAGGGTATTGTTGAAGCATTTTTAAAAGTCTCTGGTTAGCCGGAATGTATGACTTTTGAGCCACTTTTTGGAGTATTTGCTGGTTATTTTCACTTTTTTCTAAATCAGCGTTGAAATAGTCGTGTTTTTGACCGCTGTCGAAAATAGTATAGTGTCTAACTCGGTATGGTTGGTGAACGTGCAGATAAAGCACGATTGCCTTGCTCATACGGCTACTCCAGCATTAAGAGCCCGCCGATAAACAGCCAGTAGTTTATCGGCTGCCTGATCCCACGATTGACTAGAGACCTCTTGGACGGCATTAGCTTGAAGATTCTGACGCAGGGCATCACTGCGAACTACGGAAACTATTTTATTGGTCATTTCTTTGGTGTCCCAGAAGTCAACCTTTAAACAGTGTTTCAGTACCTCACTAACCCCTGACTGCCGACTAACAAGCACCGGTGTCTGGTAGCCTATTGCTTCCAGTGGCGTTAAGCCAAATGGCTCAGAAACAGATGGTAAGACGAATAGATCACCGATAGCGTAGGCGTCACGCCAGGCTTTGCCCCGCAAAAAGCCGGTAAAAATAACATTTCGGGAGATACCTAAGTCGGCCGACATTTCTAGTAATTCGTAATGCAGCTCGCCAGCCCCGACAATCAGTAACAACGTCTTTGGCTCATAAGCAACGACGTCTTTAAAAGCCTGTAGAAGGTTGTTAAGCCCCTTCTGGATCGTTAAGCGCCCAATGTTAACTATTATCCTATAGCCTTGAGCCCGCATGGCACTTAAGTAATGGTAGGCATTTTCAGAGTCTAACGGTTCGATCTGATTAAGATTAATCTTGTTATGGACAACTTCTATCTTATCGGGCGGGATATTGTAGTCTCGAATTATTGAATCTTTAGTGAACTGCGATACTGCTACCACCTTATCGGCTAGATTAAGAGATGTTGCCTCAATTTCATGGACCAGAGGATTACCAGGCTTACCACCGGCACGATCTGACTCAATAGAGTGAACATGTAAAACAATAGGGCAACCACGTTCTTCTTTAAGCCTAAGGGCCGCTCTGAATGTCAACCAGTCATGAGCATGGACTATATCAAACGCTTTACCCTCAGTAGTCGAGGCAATACTTTCTTCAAATATCTTTTGTTGTTCAAAGATACCGAAACTTTGTTGTCGTCCATCACTAAAGACATACTTGTAGCTGTCATATGCCGACCCGCCTTCACGAAATACTTTCACTCCAGCTGGTTGGCTTGCAGTAACGGTCATAAAATCAGCCGAGTGGTGGCCAAGATAGGGAACAATAAACTCAATGTCAACCTGACTTCGAGAGAGTGCTTGGCACAAGCTGTAGCAGGCTACACCCAATCCGCCACTGTTATTGGGAGGCAACTCCCACCCAAGCATCAATATTTTCATCGTATTTTTGGTTGTTTATTAATTTTACATTTTTATTCTAGATGAAAAACAGATTAAGCACAACCTTTTTATTAGTCATCTGGGAGCTACCAGTGACAAGGAGAGTCTTTTAGCTTATTATAAATCAGATATTGATTGGCATCAAAGGGGAGTAGCTCAGCTGGCCAGAGCATCGGTCTCCAAAACCGAGGGTCGCAGGTTCAAATCCTGTCTCCCCTGCCAAAAAAAGATTTCGACTAATCCAATCATGCTTTTTAGAATCACCACCCCAGTTTGTGATTTTGTTTGATGTAATAACCCCAGTAACTACTGACGAACCGTAAAGTCACCAACTGTTAGAGGATGTATGTGGTCATGAAACCCGAAATTCCCGGCTTGGTTAAGTACAACTCTTAGAGCTTGCCCTTGTGTTAATACTTTTTCAGTTACTCCATCATATGCTGTGTGATTTTGATGTGGCCCAAATGCAATGACCCGTATCAGATTATCGTCATTTGTTATGGTCAAGGTATCGCATAATGATGCCGACGTATGCTGCGGCTGAACTAGATTATTTATTATAGTAACTTGGTGGTTTTGGTACGTACGCCGGCAACTTGCCAAAACAGACTGGGAAGGGATAGAGTCACCTAAAAGATAATTAGCAAGATATATTCCCCCTAGTACTACCGCTGCTGCCAATATAATTAGACAGAAAATTAGGCTCAAGGCTTTAAATATTTTCACAATTGTTACTATAGCATCTGATCACCCCTGAGTAATATCTATTTCTACCTAGATAAACGCAACATAACTATTATATAGGCACAGATTTAATAACAATTAGATACGTCTTTAATGACCTTTTAAAGCCTTTTTCTTTTCAAAAACCAATAAATCTGATATACAATTACATACGATGCAAAAAATCTCGCCTAATAAACCGTTTCTTCTTATGCTTTATGGCTTTCCAGGGGCAGGTAAAACATACTTTGCTCGGCAGTTCTGCGAACGCTTTCAAGCAGCACATCTCCAAGGTGATCGTATCCGGGCTGAGCTTTTTGAATCACCACGTTACGATAAGCAGGAGGACGCCGTTATAACGCAGTTAATGAACTATATGGCAACCGAATTTTTGGCTGCTGGCTTAAGCACCGTCTACGATAGTAATGCACTACGTTCCGTCCAGCGTCACAAGCTTCGCGATCTTGCCCGAAAAGCCCATGCTGAACCAATGCTGGTCTGGATGCAAATAGATACCGACAGCGCATTTGCTCGTGAACAAAACCGTGACCGCCGAAGAGCTGACGATAAATACTCAGCCGCACTAGACCCCAGCCATTTTAGCGATACAGTATCTCACATGCAAAACCCATCAATCGCCGAGGATTACGTCGTTATAAGCGGCAAACACGTCTTTAATAGCCAATTCAGTGCTGTCCTTAAAAAATTGCGGGACAGTGGTTTATTAACGCCTTCCGAGGGTGGATCTCAAATTGCTAAACCAGGTCTTGTCAATCTTGTTCCGAATCCAGCAGCCGGCCGAGTCGACATGTCACGCCGTAATATTGTTATCCGTTAAAATATAATCTGCTTATGCCAAACAAAGAATTTCAGCTAGATGAGCTGAACATAGTTAAAATATACAAGCATAAACAAAGCCGTTCGTTGAAGCTTAGTCTTAGTCCAAGCGGCCAGGCACGAGTTTCGATGCCTACTTGGCTACCGTACAAAACTGGTCTTGAGTTTGCACGCTCGCGTACCGATTGGCTAGATATTCAAAGACAAAATCGTTCAGCAAAGCAATTAACCAACAATCAGCCTATCGGTAAAGCCTACCACCTGGTATTTAAACCAGACCTAAATATCACTGAACCTTCAGCACGCTTGAGCAGTGGTCAGGTTATTGTTTCATACCCAGAGAGGTTGAGCGTAAGCCACCAATTGGTCCAAACTGCAGCCCAAAACGGCTCACTACGAGCACTTAGAAAACAAGCCGAACAATTATTACCACAGCGTGTTAAGCAGCTAGCAGAAATACATGGCTTTAATTACCAAAATGTAAGGATTAAGCAACTCAAAGGACGCTGGGGAAGCTGTGACCATAAGCGCAATATAGTCCTAAACCTTTTTTTAATGCAGTTGCCGTGGACACATATTGACTATGTAATACTCCATGAATTAACTCATACCAAAATTCTTAAACACGGACCGCTCTTTTGGCGAGAATTAGAAAAAGTTTCTCCTAAGGCGCAGATCCTACGACAAGCTATTCGTTCCCACCAACCAGCCATAAATAGTTAGATTCTGCGTTTTAGCTGTTTATTGTTGATGCTCGATTGTTTATTATGTAGCTTATGCTTCTTAAGCCCAAAGATAATCAACAACTAGACCATAATCGCTTAATTACTCTAATTAACAGCATGTCCGATGCTTTCATCGCACTAGATGAAAAGTTAGGCGTGGTCCTCTATAACGGTGCCGCCTTAAATATTCTGGATGTCAACAATATAAAAGATGGTCAAAAAATCGATAAACTTTTTAAACCGATAGATAAAAATAATCAAAAAGTTGCCCTCGATGATCTAATTAAAATCTCTGAGGTGTCGACAACTAACCGTGACCTTAGGTTGGAGTACGCTGACGGAAGCATAATTAACCTTTATTTAAATATCGCTCCTCTGCGTCTTGGCTACCGTCAAAAAGGACAACGGGGTTATGTATTACTGCTTAGGGACATCACGCGAGAGAAGTCACTCGAGGAAGAACGCGATGAATTTATTAGTGTTGTCAGCCATGAGCTGCGAACACCAATCGCTATTGCCGAGGGCAATATCAGTAACGCCCAGTACGTTTCAGATAAAGGTGGCAATCTTGATCAGGTTAAGAAAGCCCTACAAGAAGCCCATAGTCAGATTATGTTTTTGGCAGATATGATTAATGATTTGGCGACCCTTTCTAGGGCTGAAAGAGGCAAATTAACGGTCGAAATTGAATCAATCAACGTTCATGATCTGCTAAATGAACTATTTACTAGCTACAAAAACAGCGCTCAAGCCAAGGGACTAGAGCTTAGAGTCGACCTTGACCCAAAGCTTGAACTGCTAAATTCATGCAAATTATATATCCGAGAAATTTTGCAAAACTTTCTAACTAACGCCATCAAGTACACCCAGTCGGGCTCTATTGTTCTAAGCGCAAAAGCAAAGGAAAATGGTGTCGAGTTTGAAGTAACCGATACCGGTATCGGCATTAGCAAAAGTGACCAGGAACGCATCTTTGATAAATTTTTCAGGAGTGAAGATTACCGTACACGTCAATCAAATGGCACCGGTCTTGGCTTATATGTGACTCTGAAATTGGCTCGTTTAATAAACGGCGAGATAACTATGAAAAGTCAATTAAACCACGGTTCAACTTTCGCTATTGTTGTTCCGAATTTGGGCTAGTCATCTGACGTCCACGAACGGCTGTTGTCAAAGCAGCTAGTCCACCGACTATACCAGCTCCAGATAAAACACCAAACAGACTGGCTGAATCATGGAGATCAGAAAGTGTCCCAAGGTATATTCCAGCTGCAATGAGAACCGACCCACCAAGGGCTCGACGCCCTCTGTTAAGTAGTGATAAGTTTGGCTTGTCGTTTTCTAGCGTATTGTCAATTTCATGGTTGTCTATCGATTCCATTAAATCATTGTACAACTTTAAGTTAACTTTGGCAAGTGAGAAATGACCCCCATTACAGGGATGCAAATATTCCGACCCTTCCAGATAACCTGTTTAAATTCGTACTGCCACATCGAGTAATGAAGAATAAGTATGTCTGCTGCTGCTGCAAAAGGCAGACTAATCAGTCCTCTGAGCATAAATCTCTGGTAGGTCGCTGTGACCACCAAGCCATGGCAGACTACTATACCAACAAGTGCTATGCCACTCAAGACTGCACTTAGCCAATATCGGTGCTCCAAGGTTATCGGCAACACCATAAATGGTCCCAATAGTGTCACAAATACTCCAAAGGAGACCAAGGCAACAATTTCAGGACGTTTGTGTAGTTGTGGATATCGAGTCCGTACGGCAGTTGCCAGCTGATCGGCTAACGATTTATGGCTGACCACAACTGAAGTGCGTATAAAACTGTAGCCATCTTTAGCTGCTGCAACACGGGCAAAGTAACTTTCAGGCACAATTGAATGGGCAACAGCCTTAAAGCCACCGGCTTCTCTAATCAGCTGAGCTTTGGCCAGCCAACAGGTGCTTAGTACGGCTGGTCGGTTAAACAACCTTCGAGGCAAGGATATTTCCCAGCTGTAGCGCATTGGTTGAATCAACAGACTGAGCCAACGAGTAGCCAGTTCATTGCGAGGCATAAAACTAACCATACTTTTTTGCTTACGGAGCATGTGGCTAACCAACATCCTTAGACCATTCGTTTCAAAGTTCGTATCTACCCCACAAAATAAGATTAACTGACCACTCACTTCTTCGGTTAACCTCTGATAAGCCCAGTTTTTAGCTAACCAACCATCTCCAGCCTCATCACCGCTAAGGAAACGTACTCCGTCGTGGGCAAAAGAACGGATAATTTCTGGTGTTTTGCTATTTTGAGAACAATCATCAAAAACAATAATCTCTAGCTTCGGATAATCGTTGGCGATCAAAGACCGCAGGCAAGTACTTAGCTCTTCTGTTTCGTTACGAGCCGGTATAGCAACCGTTAAGGTAGGTAGCTGAAAATCGGTCGATAGTTTACTCTCTAAATGCGGGCCAGTAGTTTTAAGTTGTCTAATAGTAGACAACAGATAAATAAGACTTGATAGCAGTAGCAAACTAGCTACCAGATCCCAATTAAACCAAATGGGTGGTTTTGTTAAGTCCACAGCCAACAGGATGGCCAAAACTAATACCTGATACGACATAAGTACTGTGCTTGTCAGCTTAGTCGTTCGTTCAAGGTAGTCATCAACCAATCTGGCCCGTGCTAACTTTATTAAATTAAAGAACCGATAGCCGCTTATAAGCACCAGAAGCAATGTCCAAGCCCGTGGATAAAGCACTATAAGAGGAATTGTTGACAAGAACATTGATAGGCCAGCCAGAAGGCTCAACAATCTACGAAATCGCCATCCATGAGGTAGCCAGATGAGTCTTTCAAATAATAACGAACAGCCAAAAACTATTAGATATACTTCCACTAGCAACTACTATAACAAACCTGGATTGACTATCGAGCCCTTAATTGCTATCCTTGACAATAGTGACCTACAAGATAATGTAGGTTTTTTAATTATAAGCTAGGAAATTATGTCAAGCAGCGAATCAACTAAACGGCCTAAACGACGTTTGCGGAGCTCCGAAACAGTTCGACAACGTGCCGATAAAGCACAGGCCTTAGCTACACAGCCTACTCGAAAAAGTATAATTGGTGCCGGTCTGGCTAAAGCTAACCGACCGATCTCATTATTGGGCAAAATCTTTAACTACCAACCGCTAAAGAGCATTGTTATTCTAGTACGGTTAATCGGACGCTTAATTTTTCCGAGCTTTCTTCGTAACAGTTGGCGTGAGCTTAGGCTAGTAACTTGGCCGTCACGACGCCAAAGCCGACAACTGACATTAGCCGTTTTGGTGTTCGCCTTTATCTTCGGAGCCTTAGTGGCAGTTGTTGACTACGGACTTGATAAAATATTTAAGCATTTATTACTAAAGTAAAGGAACTATTTGATGACTACTCAGAAGCGCTACGACACAACAAAACAATGGTACGCAATCCATACTTACAGTGGATATGAAGAAAAAGTTGCAGAGTCAATCCGCCAAAGAGCAGATTCTCTTGACATGAAAGATAAGATCTTCCAGGTACTTGTACCCAAAGAAAAAATGATCGAAATCAAAAACGGCAAACGACGAGTGGTTGAGAAACGAATCTTCCAGGGTTACGTCTTGGTCCATATGAAGATGAGTGAAGATGCCTGGTATATTGTGCGCAATACGCCCTCAGTGACTGGATTTGTGGGCAGTGGCGCAGACCCGACCCCCATCAGCCAGGATGAAATTGAGAAAATCCAGAAGCGAATGGGCCTTGAGCAGCCAAAACACAAAATAGACTACAATCTTGGGGAAGTGGTAAGTATTATTGATGGTCCGTTCAAAGGATTTGATGGCGCAATCAGTGAAATAGACGCCCAAAAAGGCAAACTTAAAGTGCTGGTTAATATGTTTGGTCGTGAGACACCAGTTGAACTCGATAGTCTTCAGGTCAAACGAGTCTAGAATAACTTGCTTCACCTCTGTATCCATGATACTATTTAGAAGTTAAAAGTATGGCTAGCATTTTGTCCACATAGTTAAGCCTTCAATTTTAGGAGATGTAATGGCAGAAAAAGTCGTTAAGGCCAATTTAAAGATGAAAATACCTGCTGGTAAAGCAACGGCTGCCCCTCCAGTTGGAAGCACGCTTGGTCAGTATGGCGTCAACATGATGGACTTCATTAACCCCTTTAATGAACAAACTAAGGAACTGAGCGGTCAAACAGTGACAGTTCATATTGCAATTTATGATGACCGCACTATGAGTTTCCGAGTAGTTGGTCCCCCGACCGACGATTTAATACGAGCCAAACTAGGAATTCAAAAAGGATCAGGTCGACCAAACAGCGAGAAGATCAGTCAAAAGCTAACTCAACAGGCTCTGAACGAAATTGCGACCGCTAAAGCGAACGACATGAATAATGATAATGTCGAGGGTATTAAAAAAATGGTTGCCGGTACTGCTCGCAGTATGGGTGTTGAGATTGAGGCCTAAATAATGACAAACCCTGAATTGCCAACAACAGAACAAGGTCAGCTCGGTCAACAAGAATTTAACGAACGATATAAAGGCCTTGTCGAACTTTATGCCGAAGCTATGAGCAGCGGTAACCAACCCCTGGCCGATAATATAGAGCAAGAACTGACGGGACTTACCAACCAGAACCCCGATCTTACAGAAGTTTTACATTCAGCCCAAGCAGCCGAAGATTACGGACAATTAAGCTAAATCATAATTGTGGGAGAGTTTTTTAGGAACTCGCTTGAACCACGAAGGAGTTATATATGGCCCAGGCTAAAAAGGCAACCACTAAAGCAACAACTAAAAAAGTTATCAAGCCAAATGTCAAAACTGAGACTGAAGAAGTCAAGACAAAAGCTAAAAAAGTAACTGCTAAGGCGGGCAAGCGAAGTCCCAAGGCACTACAAGAGGCAGAAGTTCAACAAACCAAGCAAGACAAAAAAATTGAGGCCAAACAACAAGTAGTGACCCCTACGCCTCCAAAAGCCAAAACGGTTGCTCACACAAAGCTGGAGAGACGCAGTAAAAGTTATCGCCAAGCGATGTCTTTGATTGAGCCAAACAAACTATACAGCCTTGATGAAGCGAGTTTACTTATACCCAAAACTAGCACTCTGAAGTTTGATGCTTCGATTGAGATGCATATCAATCTGGCAGTAGATCCTAAGCAGGCTGACCAAAACGTTCGCGACAATCTAGTCTTACCCTCAGGCAGCGGTAAAACAGTTCGCGTAGCTGTCATGGCCGAAGCTGAAGACGCGATAGCGGCCAAAACAGCTGGGGCTGATATTTCCAACAGCGAAGAAGTGTTGAAAGCACTGGAGAAAGGCAATCTTGAATTCGACATCTTAATTGCAACACCAGCATTGATGGCCAAACTTGGCAAATACGCACGCACACTCGGACCTCGAGGTCTGATGCCTAACCCCAAAAGCGGAACGGTTACAACAGATGTCGCTAGAGCGGTAAAAGAAGCCAAAAGTGGTCGAGTTGAGTATCGTGTTGATAGCACTGGTATTGTTCATCTGGCCATTGGCAAAGTTAGTTTTAGTCCCGCACAACTGCTTGAAAATGCTAAAGCAGTACTTAGCAGCATTAGATCAAATAAACCGGCTAGCGTTAAAGGAACCTACATCAAGGCCCTTTATTTAACGACAACCATGGGCCCATCGATAAAGATTGATTTAGCAAGTATTCTTTAGCTACTGCGTTACAATTGGCATATGGTAATCATTGGGCTCTGCGGTGCAATTGGTCACGGTAAAACAACCCTTGGCGGCTATCTCGCCGGCCAAACAAATGATTCTCTAGTAACTGAGAGTTCACATTTAATCATCGAGGTAGCCAATGCTTTAGTCAGTTCTAGCCAGACAACTCCTTCGAGTAGCAACCTAGAAGCAATTAACATTTGGCTACAACCGTTGCCAGCTATCTTGAAAGAGACAGTTATGCGCAGTGTACGCTTTGATCAACTGAAGCTTAGCCAGGATCAACTAGCCAAAGACCCAGAAAATTATCAAAAGTTATTTGAATTCCTAGATCAATTAGGCTCTTCGAAACTCCAAAGTTTTCCGATCAATGTCCAAAATAAACGTCTTTACCGCGGCTTGTTACAATGGCTTGGGGGGTACTTAGTCCAAAAGGTCGATCCGGGCATCTGGTTCGATGAAATAATCAGACGCTTGCTTGTCATGCCCAAACAGCCAGCTCTAGCAATTATAGGTGGCGTCCGCTTCCCGGCTGACGCTGAGCGCATTAGAAAACAGAGTGGCTACATCGTTGAGATTGTAAGATCAGAAATTGAGTTTATCGATAGCCAAGACATTACCGAGCGACAACGGACAAGTATCCATCCAGACTGTGTCGTATATAACAATGGGACACTCCAAGACCTTAGAAGTTGCACTAAACAACTTTATATTGATACGATCCAAGGTCGACTCCAAAAGAGTTATCACTCCCATGTTTCTAAAGTTTGACCCGCATTGCCCTCATCAATGAATTCATAGTTCGTGAGAAGCCCCGGACGCCGCCTTTATATACAATGAAGCGATCACTCCAATTCGGTTCATACTTGGCTTTAAAACGGTGCAAACCACTAAATGAGTAGAAGCGGTCACCGTTAGCGTAAGCAAAGCGCAAAAAGTTATCAATTAGACCTGCATCACTTTGTGTATTGTCTAATCCAACAAGGGGTGACAATCCTAAATTAAGACGGATGTAGTTTTGATCAGCAGCTTCAGCAATTAGATTAAGTAGTAGATAGTCATTTAGATTTGTTGGGCTGTCTGTTGTGCTACGAAGCAAGTCAAATGTTAATTCCACAGAGTCAAACTCGGCGGGAACTAGATTGACAAATGCCTGAATGGTGCCGGCAGCATCTCGGGCAACCATTACATTACATTGTTGCATATAGAGCTCACTAAAATAGCCCATTACAAAACCTCGCTCAGATCGTCCAGGGCGATCTAGCCATTCATTAGAAACTTGTCTCAGGCGCTCTATAACAGCCGAGTGGTGAGGCGGAGCCAGTACTTCGCTATTAAAACCTAATTTATCAAAACGATTCTGAATGTGCCGAAAATACTTGTTATTGGCAACTTCATTCTGAAAGTGAGAGATATCAACTATAGCCTCTCGGCCAATTAATTGAAGACTGTAACCTAGAGCTTGATATTTTGCTTGATACTTAGCTTCAGTATGGATAAAAGCAGGTAGCCAATCGTTGCCTTGACAAAAAGTTGCAAAGTCACTAAGTAAGCGCTTGATATCCCGAGGATCACCAATCGGATCTCCCAAGCATAAGGCTACTCTATGATGGAGCCTGAACGCTAATCCCGCGGTCCTGGTAACGTTAAAGTAATACTGCTTATCGTGGGGCCAAATCTTAAAGAAGTCCTCACTCGGAGCCTTATAATTGGCTAACAATTCACTCATTTGTTGACGATTAACGGTTTGGTCAGCTCGCCGCGCCTTAAGAGGCTGGAAAAGAGCAAGGCCAATATAGGCGATAGAGCCAAAGCTAATGAAGCTTAGTGAGTCAGCAAACAGTTGAGCCCGCTTAGTATAGGCCTTAATTGGGTGAGTGGTAGTTAAGTCAAACTGGTCAACAGTTCTATGCAAAGCCTCAGTGATAGTAAATTCTTGGTGAAAATCAGACTTATCAAGCAACATAAAACCTGAAACGCCATATACTATTGTCACCGAAAGTACTATAACCGCAAACTTAAGAGCAGACCGAAAACCCTGAATATCACTCCGAACCTTGAATTCACGGCGTAGGCCAAGTAAAAGTATCAGAACCATTAGCGGCACAAGGAGTGATTTAACAGCCAGCATAACTGGGAAATGGCGTTGGTCTGAAAGATTGAGAATAACAGCCGAGTCTAGGCCCAACAAAAAAAAGTAAGCCAAAACGGCCACCAGCCAGGCTGTTTGTTTCTGGCGAACTAAGAGTGAACTTAAATAGACCAGACTAAGGCCAATCCAAATATGGACATCTACAATTAGGCCCGTTAGGTGTGAAGTGCGACCTGCTGCCAGTGCATCTAGAAGAGCAATAGCCAATAAGAATATACCGTGAATAGCTACCAGCCAGCTAACAAATCTGACCAGGAATCGACGGTGTATGCTAAATTGTTGATAGATTTTTAAACTTTGCACTTTGCTACCATTTTACTACATAAATTAAAGTAGTACTTTTTACACTTGAATAAACCCGTGCTTATTATGTAAGATAGTAACGTATCGGAGGAAAACGTGGGGGTTTACAGTAACACTCAAATTAATGCAGCCCTCAATGAAGGACGGATTGTCTGTATTCCATTTAATCCGAATCATGTGGCTCATGCCAGCCTTGACGTATCACTGGGTTACTATTACTACCGCATTGAACGAATGAATGACCGAGTTATTTATAACCCATTCGACAAAGAAGATGTTGAGCGCTACTTTGAGGGCCCTTATAAGGCTTTACCACATGGTCAATGGGCCAAGCTAAACGGCGTTAAACCGGTTAGCAACATTCCTCTAGATCACCCCGTAATCTCTTTGAAACCAAAAGAACGCATACTGGCCCATACTCACGAATTTTTTGGGATATACCCCCCTGGGGCCTATGAGTTAAAGTCCCGTTCCAGCTGGGGGCGCAATGGTATAGCAGTTTGCTTCGATGCTGGTTGGGTTGATCCCGGTTATATTAATCGTTTAACCCTCGAAATCTATAATCTCAATGAAAGAGAAACCATACTGCTTCCGGTAGGCGAACGAATCGCCCAAGCAGTTTTTCACGAAACAGGGCCGGTAGACGGGAATTACGGAGAAGGACGGGATGATGGATTCAGCGGTAAATACCAACAGGGAACCGATATTGAAACGATCATCAAAACCTGGTCACCCGATCAAATGCTTCCCAAGGCCTACAACGACAGACGCCTTATGCCCACCAAAATAGAGGGTATGGCCTATGAGTAGAGGCAAATATATTGTCCTGGAAGGCCCTGAAGGTGTTGGTAAAACAACCCAGTTACTTGAAATGACCCGCCGCCTTCGTGCGGCTGGACTGCCGGTTCGTTCATTCAGAGAGCCAGACAGCCAAAGCGACCTGACAGCCAGAGCAATTCGTCAACTGACTCAGGATCCCCATTTCCCAATGAACACCAATACTGAGGTCCTGCTCTATAACGCTGCCCGCTCCCAATCATTACAAGTCATTAAAACCAGTGTCGAACAGGGTTTAATTTGCCTAGTGGATCGGAATTATCTGACTACTCTCGCCATACAGTATTATGGACGCGGCGATGTGCCCGACTACGAAATGATTAATCGAATTATCGACTTTGCAGTCAACGGTGTCGAGCCCGATCTGTGTATTATCCTAGATGCTCCAGCAACAACACTTAAAGAGCGACTTCAGGGGCGAGGGCAAGGTGAACGCTTCGACGATCTAGATGTTCAGTTTCTAGAGAGGGTAAGAGCCGGTTACCTTTGGGAAGCTAAGCAACGAAACTTACCTGTAGTCTTTGCAACCGAGTCCCTTGAAAAAGCCAGCGACCAAATTTGGCAGTTAATTGCTCAAACTCTGGCAGTTCGAAATCCAAGTAAAGCAGCCGTTGCTCAGCCGGAAGCACTAAAATCAATTATAGAAAACAAAAAACTGTCCATTACAACTACCGTGTCAACAGTTAACAATAAGCCAACTCCTGATGTAGATGTGCCGTTACCAAGCCAGCAGCCTTTGCTGGAAAAGAAAGACAATCATTATCAAATCACCGCCGCCGGCCAGCAATACCTTGACCAAGTGGTCACTAATAGCAGCGGTAATGTCTATGCTTTCACAGACAAAATAAACCCCTTGACCGTCGCTGCGGCTATGGCACGACTCAGTCGCCGCGGAGACGACATGCGAATTACGCTGCTAGATGAATTCGCATCCAGCCAAGGCAAGGATGAGAACTTATTGCAGAGGGTAATCACGGCATACGGCGACGACTCTGTCCAACAGCTGGCTGGGATACATGTAGTGGTTGAAAACGCCTCTAATCTACTGACCAAAAAATTAGAATGGGGACGCTTAGCAGCCTATCTCGAACAGTCGACACGCTATATTTACTTTGATCAAACAGACGCTAATGGAAAATATAAGTACTTCACGCCAACGTATCTGGATGAAAAAACTAAGCAGCAATACGAACAGATCATGGATCAGATCTTCCAGATATATTCTGAGATTGTACACCGACTGACTGAGCATGTTCGTCTGGCTTCGCAGACGCCTGAAAAAGAACGAGACAATGCTTGGTTGGGAGCTACCCGAGCCCAAGCTTGTGATGCTGCCCGACCGATCTTACCAGTTGCCACCAAATCAACTGTCGGCATCTTTGCATCAGGTCAAGCGTTTGAAAGTCTTATTATGCATCTCTTGAGTGACGAGTTACCAGAGGCCAGACTGACTGGACAAGCATTATTAACTGAAGGGCGCAAGATTATCCCTGTCTTTCTCGAGAGAGCTGACAAACCTGAGCGAGGCGGTGCAACCATCGCCTACAGCGCTAACACCAAACAAGCCATGAAGCATTTGGCTTCAAAGGAACTGCCCATTAACCACGCCCAGCCCACAAGCGACCCGGTTGAGCTAGTTGATTTCTGGCCCAAAAATGAACTCGAGTTGATTCCAGACATGCTCTATGAACATAGCGCGCTGTCTCTCAAACAAATCCAAAACCAAGTTAATGCCTGGAGCTACGAGAAAAAGGTTGGTGTCTTTAAGACCTACATCGGTGAACGTCTAAATAGACGCCATAAGCCGGGTCGAGCCCTCGAAAAAGTTCACTATAGCTGGGACATTGTTTGTGATTACGGCATATTCCGCGACCTCCAGCGACACCGCATGGTTGAGGATTTAGAGTGGCAAGAGTTGACACCGCGCTTTGGCTTTGAAGTTCCAGAGTTGATTGACCAAGCCGGATTGAGCGAACAATTTGAACACTGTTTCGATCTAAGCCTTAAACTTTATAGCCATCTTCAATCAGCCGGATACCTCCTGGAAGCCCAATACGCTACCCTTTTAGGGCATAAAATGCGCTGGAAGGTCAGCTACAACGCACGCCAAGCTTTCCACCTCCACGAGATACGAACAAGTCCCCAAGGGCACCCCGGCTACCGCAAATTAGTACTACAGATGCATGAAAAGGTGGCTGCCGTACACCCACTAACAGCTGATGCGATGAGCTTCGTCAATAAGGCAGACGACCCGAAGCTTAATCGTCTAGCAGCTGAACGCTACACCCAGTACAAGCTAACACAGCTTAAGCATTAGCTAACTCTGCTGCTCAGGCAAGACAAGACAGAAGTAAGTTACTAGCTCGTCACTGCCAGGTTTATCAGGCATGCTACTTTTTTTGACGCGCAGACTAACTGATCCCAGAGCCATGATGAGTGTTTCTTCGTGTCGGATAATGTCAGCAGTCTCACCCCATCTGTCCAAAGCTTCATGAACGTCTCCTAGTGGAATATCTACTCTATGTTTGTCGGTTTCAATCAGTTTAGCAAAACGCTCTTGTGCCAAACTGTGTACCGGATTGGCGCTGTCAAAAGTAGCTCGAAAGTTTGATCTTTCTCCTAGCAGGTAACTATGCAAATTATCATAGACCGCATCGGCCATTAAATAACCTAGACGAACACTTTCGTCTTTGTCCACTAAAACAGACAATCCGTTTTGATGAGCTAGATCAGCTCTATTAGCCTCTAAAATATTCATTTCTTTATTCTTGGTCTCTGAATCCGCATTAAATACTACACTATCGCTAACCTCAAATCAATATTTTATTGTAAAAGTTTTTGACAATGACGCATCAAGGAGTAGACTAGTCAATTATGAGCTTCAATACTAAGCACAACTCTTTTGGCTACATTATTCTAGTCCGTTTGGGACTGTGCTTCAGTTTAGTTGAAGCCTCGCGCACCTACACCTAATAAAACGCGCTTAGCGCAGTCCAAATAATAAAGTAGGCTTCAACAACGAAGTCCTTTTTAATTTAATCAATATGGAGTAAATATCGATGAACCACGAACAAGTAAAACCAAACTTTAAAATGCCTGAACGTGATTTAAGTCTAATGGTTGCTCGCAATGTTATGTCTGAAGCGGCCTATCGTGAGCAATATGATGTCTCTGAAGTTAAAGAAACTGTCCCCGGTTACGGTATGGTAGTTTTAACAGATGGGCGAATGGTCCCCGAATCCAGCATCCTCAGACATTCAAATAGTGACCCTGAGAATTATTAAAAAATATTTTATCAGGAACCAAGGAAATGAAATTCAGTACCAGACAAAAGTCAGGGGCCGATATGACAAGGGTGCGCCAAGCAATGCTCGATTTACAGGGCTTGCGTCTAGATAGCAATCAAGAACCGAACGAGTCAAGACTTATGGCTTTAGAGTCAGCAGCCTTTGAGGTTAGTGCATCAATGCTGCGTCGAGACGGCATGACTTCAGTCCCGCGCCACGTGCAAATGAAAATCGCCGACTTGGCACTTAAGCAAGCTGAGCAAATGATTGAAGGTGGTCATAGCTTTTACCCAATAAGCCAGGGGGAGTCTTGGGATGCCTATTAACCCTGAACGCAATTGGCGACCTCAACACGATCTTGGCAGATCATACGGCCAGTTAACAACTGATCAATCTTATGAAGGTGACCAACCAATCACCCAACAATCAGCTATCGATCGCGTAAGGGACATGGCATTAGATGAAATAGTCTGCTACGACGGCCATGAGTGCCAAGGTGATATGATCGCCCAAAAAGCCGCTGAACTCTATCCTCTACTTTTTGGATTGACAATAGGGGACAAACCGTTAAATAAACCGGCTGACAATGATCAAAACGGTAGTTCCATTATTAATAGTGCCTCTGGTGAGCAACAAATTGTCTTAGATAAAGTGACGCCAGAAACAACAACATACGTCCCATATATCACCCAGTCTCCACCAAAACCCTTAATGCATCACCCAAGCAGTTCCTCAATTTATTGACAAAGACAGCAGGTCGCTGTGTGTTTGACTTTATCTGCCTAACAGAGTAATATGTTCTAAGTTACCAAAGACAGCGACGGGCCGAAAAGCCTTGATAATGTCGCCGAGGTGCGATAATTCATTATTGTTTTTGAGCACACAACGAAGCTTCTTGGTAACCGAGAAGCTTTTTTGGTACAACGAAAATATGTGACCGGTTTAATGGTCGATAGCCGCACCTCGTTAAAGCCCTGAAAGGAGATAAGTAATGGCCTTAACCAAAGCTAAAAAAGACTCCGTGGTCAGTCAGATTAGCAAGTACCTAATTGAATCAAAAATGACGGTATTAGCTACCTATCAAGGAACGTCAGTCAAGGCAATGCAATCCTTGCGTCAACAAGCTAGGACTAACGGCACACACGTGCAGGTTGTAAAGAATCGCTTGCTTATTAAAGCATTAGAGGGTATAGACAAATTTAAGGATTTTGACTCGTCTGTTCTCCGAGGAATGCTGATCTATGCATTTAACTCTGAAGACGAAGTGGCACCAGCTCAAGCCTTAGCTCAGTTTGCCAAAACACAACCAAGCCTCCAATTTGTAGGCGCAATTACAGACAAGGGTCTCTTCATTAGCTCAGATGACGTCAAGGCTTTAGCAAGTTTACCAGGTAAAGAACAACTAAGAGGCATACTAGTCGGCACAATGGCCGCTCCTTTAAGCAGTTTTATCAATTTAATGGCTAGCAATCTAAGAGGCGTTTCAAATGTATTGAACGCCAGAGCAGATATCATTGCTTAACAAACTAATCTTAAGAAAGGATTTATATTATGGCAGAGACAGAAAAAAAAGTAACCGTTCCCAAAGAATTCGAGAAAGTAGTTGTCGAGCTCGACAAAATGAGCGCTCTCGAAATTAGCAAATTTGTTAAGTTCCTTGAGGAACATTGGGGCGTTAGTGCTGCCGCTCCGGCTGCGGCGGTTGCTGCCCCAGCAACAAATTCTGAAGATCTTCCTGCGACCGCAGAAAAAAGTGAATACGACGTAATGCTTAAGGATGTTGGCTCACAAAAGGTAGCCGTTATTAAGGCTGTCAAGGACATAACTCAACTGGGGCTTGGCGAAGCCAAGGCAATAGTTGACGCTGCACCAAAGGTAGTACTTGAGAAAGCTAAAAAAGAAGATGCTGAAAGTGCCAAAAAAGCTTTGGAAGAAGCGGGCGCAATCGTTGAACTAGTTTAGATTAAATCTAAACACTCCTCCCCCGAGAGAAATACTTCCACAGATCGTTGGTAATCACTCGTCATTTATCCACAGCGTTTTTAATATATTTTGACTTTGGGTTATTATCATGGTAGTTTTAGGGGTAAGTGTACCTAAACAAACACTTATGAGAGAGTTTAAGATATGGCGGATGTTCCTGAAAAACAAATTAAGCGTTTGAGAACTCTTATACAAGACGCTGAAACAAATTTAGCTGCAGCTACTGAGCTCTTGATAAGCTTAGTTGGTGATGATGAGAAAGTACAGCCTGTATCGCGAGAGGATACAATAGGCAAGGTTATTGAGGGTGTCTTCGACGGTCAAAATATGGTCGGATCGGACAGCAAAACCTATCCCGTACCAGCAAACTACGCTTCAAAGTCCAAATTGGTTCAAGGAGATATTCTAAAATTAACGATTGCCGACGACGGAACTTTTTTGTACAAACAAATCGGACCGGTTCCACGTAAGCAAGTTGTAGGTAGTCTAATATTGGAAAACGGCCATTATTTCGTGGACGTTGGTGATAAGAAATTTCGTGTCCTGTTAGCTAGTGTTACCTACTTCAAAGCAAAACCAGGAGATCAAGTCAGTGTCAACTTACCAGAAGACGACTCGACCGCCGAATGGGCAGCCCTAGAAGCCGCACTCTAACATTAAAGTTCTGTCATTACATAATTAAACAACAGCATTGTTTGAGCGTCTCCGCTATAATTAGTTACTGTCTATGGGGCAAGCACTGTATCGTAAATATCGCTCGATGAGTCTGGCTGAAATAGTTGGCCAAGAGCATATAACCACAACTTTGGAACAAGCACTGAAGAGTGGTCGAATCAGCCATGCTTATCTTTTTAGCGGACCGCGTGGTGTCGGTAAAACCTCTATTGCCCGTATTCTAGCCCATCAAATTAACAATCTGCCTTATCAATCTGATAGTTCGCACATTGACATTATAGAGATAGACGCCGCCAGCAACAGAAGAATTGATGAAATTCGCGAACTGCGTGAAAAAGTTAATGTCGCTCCAGTTTTAGCAAAGTATAAAGTCTACATTATTGATGAGGTACACATGCTAACCCGTGAAGCATTCAACGCATTGCTTAAAACACTTGAAGAACCACCAGCCCATGTGGTGTTTATGTTAGCCACCACCGAAGCACATAAATTGCCAGAGACCATCATAAGTCGCACCCAACACTTCAACTTTAAGCCTGTTGCTGCAGCCGCCGTAGCTAAGCATTTACGCTTTATTGCTCAAAAAGAGAAAATTGTTATTAGTGACCAGGCACTTTCTCTGCTCGCTGAGCATGGTGAAGGCAGTTTCCGAGACAGCATAAGTCTACTTGATCAAGCCGCCAACCAGACTCAACCAATCGACGTCCAAGAAGTATATTCCTTACTGGGCATACCACCGGAAGAATCTATTAACCTTTTAGTAAAATGCCTGCAGACCAACCCTCAAGAAGTTATAAAATTAATCAGCTTCCTTTATGAACAAGGCTTTCAAGCTCCTGCCATTGCCAAGCAACTTAGTAGACAACTTAGGCAACAGTTAATCGATCAGACAAACAAGTTGCCAAGCAAGCTTTTACTTCAGTTACTAGATAGACTGCTGTCTGTTCCAGCCTCATTTGACCCCGAACGACTACTTGAAATTGTCGTCCTAGAAATTGCTCTTAGCCAAAAACCAGACCCAAAATCGAGTCTAAAGAGCGAGACCGAGCCAGCAGAAAACAAGTCTAAAATCAAAACCACTGTTAAAACAAACGATCCGAAACTACCACCTCCTTCTAGAAAAACTGAGTCCACAACTCCAAAAGAACTAATCAGCCTTGATGAATCGATTTGGCCTGACATATTAGCGGCACTTAAAAAGCAGTACAATACCCTCTACGGGATCATCAGGATGGCCAAGCCAGACTTTAGTCAAAAGGGTAAATTAACACTCAGCTTTGGTTTTGCCTTCCACCGCAAGCTAGTCAGTGAAATTAAAAACCGCCAATTACTAACAGATATAATAAAAGAAAAAACGGGCCAGGCAGTTGAGATCGTATGTTTACTGTCAGATGCTAAACCAAGTACTGACGCCAGCCAATTCGCAAGCTCAGATGAACCTATTCTGGCAGTCGATACCATAAGCAATATTTTTGGTGGCGGCGAACTGTTAAAATCATAATCTAGGTAACGAACAATGGAACCATCACAAGCACCCACTACTAAGCAACCGCCCCAAAATGCTGAAGCCGAAGCATCATTGCTCGGCGCGATCTTAATAGACGCTGATGCCATTGTCAAGATTGCCGATGTTATAAGCCCAAGTGATTTCTATGACAAAAGGCATGAACGAATTTACGAAGCAGCGCTCAAGCTTTACGAAAAGCGACAAGCCATAGATGTTTTGACTCTGTCTGACCAGTTAAAAAATAATGGTTACTTGGAAATGATTGGTGGTGGCGCCTATCTAAGCGAACTTACCAACTTCGTACCAACCGCGGCTCATGCGGAACAGTATGCTGACATAGTATCTCAAAAAGCATTGCGTAGGCGCTTAATTGTTGCCTCTCAGGACATGACCGCACTAGGGTATGATGAATCAAAAGCCTTAAGAGAACTAATTGAAGAAGCCGAAAGCCGACTGTTTGAAGTTAGCCAACACCATGTTAAGCACAATGTTATCAGTCTGGAAGCCATATTGGCCGAGAGTTTTGATCGGCTAGACGAACTACATAAAGATAAGAAAAAACTTAGAGGCTTACCGACCGGCTACAAAGACCTGGACAACACCTTAGCCGGACTACAACCATCAGACCTTATTATTCTAGCCGCCCGCCCATCGATGGGTAAAACGGCTTTGGCCTTAAACATTGCTCATAATGTTGCCGTTGACACAAAACAACCGGTATTAATTTTCAGTCTTGAAATGAGCAAAGAACAGCTCGTAGACCGCCTCTTGTCAATGGAGTCAGGAGTTGATGCCTGGGCACTACGGACAGGCAATCTGACAGACACCGACTTTGAGAAAATTGGCCAAGCCATGGGAACATTGAGCGAAGCGCCAATCTACATTGACGATACACCGGGCATTACAATTAGTGATATACGCACCAAAGCCCGCCGTGAGCACCATCAGCGAAAATTAGGCTTAATTATTGTTGACTACCTACAGCTCATGAGTGGCGGTGGACGATACAATTCAGACGCAAACCGGGTACAGGAAATTTCTGAAATATCACGCGGGCTTAAGGGTGTGGCACGAGAGTTAAACGTTCCCTTGTTAGCCCTCAGCCAACTCAGTCGTTCGGTTGAAAGCCGCAATCCCCAGATTCCACAGCTTGCCGACCTGCGCGAATCAGGTTCAATTGAACAAGACGCCGACGTGGTGGCCTTTATTTACCGCGAAGAATACTACAACCCCGATACCGACCGCAAGAAGATCACCGACATACTGATCAAAAAACACCGCAATGGTCCAACTGGTGGTCTTGAACTCTATTTTGAAAATGAAAAACAACGCTTCCGTTCACTTGATACTCATCATTCTGACCCCTTTAGTCAATAATTTATAGCCTCACTTTCTGTGTTATACTTAACGCCAAATATGAGACGTTTTTTTGGGCTTCTGACTAAAGGTGGAATGCCTCTCCTGACAGCTTGTTTAGTATTTATTTTTCTAATCGGCTTATTATTTTTTAGACTTAGCTCCCTGACGTCTAATTTAGCTAGCCCAATCGAGATAGCCAACAAGAACACAATTTTAAATAACTTAATGAACATTTCCGGCCACGATATGTTGAATGGGCCCTGGATATTGCTAACAAAACTTTTGTTTCACTTTCATCACAGTCTACTGGTTTTTCGTTTGTCGAGCGTCTTTTTCGGACTAGTAGCTTTGGCCTTAGTTTATTACATTTTAAAAACATGGCACGGTTACAAAATAGCCTCCCTAGGAGTCCTGCTCTTTGGCGCTGGTAGTTGGTTTTTATTCTTAGCCCGTTTTGGTTCTCCCGATATACTCCAAGCAACTGTACCGCTTATTCTTATTGGCTTAATGGTTATCCTAGGTAGGCAACAGGGAAGACTTCAATTCTGGCTCTGGTTAGTAGCTTTGGCCTTTGTTCTATATATACCGGGTGCACTTTGGCTAGCAATAACAGCCGTGGCACTACAAGTCCCGAAACTTAGACTAATGCTCAGCCGTGTCGGCCGACTACCAATTATCTTCGGCAGTTTGACTTTCCTAGTCTTGCTAGCACCCTTAATCATCTTTTTGGCCAGCTCTATTTTGTCAAGAGGACTAGCTGGCTTCGAGCCATGGCTAGGCATAAAACTTGTTGGAAACATACCGATCTGGAGTAATCTGCTGCACAATATAATTAATCTTGCTCTGAACATCTTCTGGCATACGCCAACGAAGGCTGATCCAAGTCAACATCTGGACAGCTTACCGGCCTTGGATGTTATCCAAACTGCTTTTGCTCTAGTTGGACTGATTATTTACAGCCAGCAAATACGCCAGAAACGTTGGCAAGCCAATTTAATTTTGCTAGCTGTAAGCTGGCTGGTTGTCGGCCTGGGTGTATCCAGTCCCGCCATGGTTCTGCCGATCATTGTTCTGATGACCGCCACCGGCATCGCCTATCTGCTGCACCAATGGTATCGGGTCTTCCCATTGAATCCCCTGGCCAGAAGTTTAGGCCTCAGCCTGATTGTTATTACCGTTTCCCTCAGCAGCCTCTATAATAGTCGTCTCTATCTTGTGGCATGGTCCAATAATCCAACTACCAAAACTAGCTTTAAAACCGTTCTTCAACCGGAGCGACAATCTATCAGGTAATCTGTTACAATTATTATAGGAAAAGGAGTTATCAATGAGTCGTTTTGATCAAGCCAAGATGGTAATGCGCGTTAAGAAAATACAAAAAGAACTCCAAAAACAAATAATTACCGTGAACAAGGGAGATGGCGCTGTAAGTGTCGAGATCAGTGGTGAGCAAAAACTAAAGAAAATACACATCAACCCCCAGTCAGTCGACCTAGAAGATATAGCACAACTTGAACGCTGGATCGAAGATGCCGTCAAAGAGGCAATTGCCGAGAGCCAACGTATAGCGGCTCAAAAAATGCAACCAATGATGGGCTCATTGGGCGACTTGGGCTTCTAATCAATAATCTCTGACCATGCAAGTTCTACCTCCGGCATTAACTGATCTTATCGAAGCATTTGGGCTGTTACCGGGTGTTGGCCCGCGAACAGCTGAACGCTACGCTTACTATCTGGCCCGTCAGGATAACAGTTTATCGCTCCAGATTGCTAGTGCCTTAAGTCAGCTAAAAGATCATATCGACTACTGTCAAAAAACATTTGCACTCATACCGGCCGGCACAAAACTTTCTGAGCTATACACCAATTCAGGCCGAAATAAAAAAATTGTGGCCGTTGTAGCCGAACCATTTGATCTGATTGCAATTGAAAAAACTGGCCAGTTTCATGGCACTTATCACGTCCTGGGTGGACTAATATCACCGATAGACGATATCGGGCCTGAACAACTTCATGTCAAGGAATTAGTTGAACGAATAGACGCCGATGGTGTTGAAGAAGTAATTCTAGCCACCAGTGCCAGCGTTGAGGGTGAATCGACAGCTCTTTATATTCAACAGCAAGTAGGTAAACGAAAACTAAAAGTGACAAGATTAGCTCGAGGCCTGCCAATAGGCGTAGATCTTGAATATGCCGACCAAATAACCTTAAGTCGTGCTCTCGAAGGCCGGCAACCATTTTAAAATTAGGCATTTTAAACTCAAGAAATTACAATTTAACTAGATGATCAAACAAGCCACTGAAATTAATAAGATGATAGACGCTGCCCAGCGAATAGTTATTGTCCAAGCCGATAACCCTGATGCTGATAGTTTGGCATCAGCTTTAGCGCTTGAGCAAATCCTAGATAAATTGGGCAAGGAACCATATCTCTACTGTGGCGTCGATATGCCCGGTTATCTAACTTATTTACCCGGCTGGGATCGTGTCCAAAAAACACTACCTACCAAGTTCGATGCCTCAATTATCGTTGACACCGCGGCACTATCGCTGCTTGAAACACTTGAAAAAAACGGTCAAAAAAGTTGGTTAGCCTCTAAGCCATGTGTGATTATCGATCACCATGTTACCAAACCAACCATCAATTTTGCCAGCATCATTTGCATTGAGCAAGCAGTGGCCACCGGAGAAATAATTTATGATTTAGCCAAACAACTTGATTGGCCATTGAATATGACTGCCCAGAACATGTTGGCTACCTCTATTATGTCAGACAGTCTGGGACTGGTCAGCGAAGGCACAACGGCGCATAGTATTCACATTATCGCCGAGTTAGTTGAAGGTGGAGTCAAATTGGCAGCACTAGATAGCGCTCGGCGCGACATGATGCGTAAAAGCCCCGAGCTGCAGCGCTATAAAGGTCATCTTCTGCAGAGAATTGAATATTTTTCTGGAAACCGTATAGCCACCATTACTATCCCCTGGTCTGAAATCGAGCGCTACAGCCCATCATATAACCCATCGATGCTTGTCATTGACGAAATGCGACTAACCGAAGGGACAGATATTGCTATTGCCTTTAAGACATATAAAGATGACAAAATAACAGCTAAAATTCGATGTAACTTCGGAAAAACTATTGCTGCTAAAGTAGCAGAACACTTCGGTGGCGGCGGACATCCTTACGCCAGCGGTTTTAAGTGTACAGATGGCCGTTCTCTGGAACAAGTGAAGACGGAAACGATTAAGCTGGCTACTAAATTGCTAGATGAACTGAATAAAAGCCCGAAAAACAATGAAACTTTATAATACACTTAATCGACGAGTCGAAGAAATTAAGCCACAAAAGCGACCATTAGTCACCGTTTACACCTGTGGCCCAACAGTTTATGACTTTCCACACATAGGCAACTGGTTCACTTTTATACGCTATGATCTTCTAGTTCGAGCTCTCAAGGCAAATGGATACCAGCCGAAATGGGTTCTCAATATAACCGACGTTGGACACTTGGTAAGCGATGCCGATAGCGGTGAAGACAAGCTAGAAAAAGGGGCTAAGCGAGAAGGGAAATCTGCTTGGGATATTGCCAAATTCTACTCCGATTACTTTATTGATGGGCTAAGACGACTGAATATTTCAAAACCCGATTACTTGCCCAAAGCTACTGACCATATCGTAGAACAAGTAGAGCTTATCAAGACTCTGGAAGCTAAGGGATTTACCTACCTGACTTCGGATGGGGTCTATTATGACAGTTCGAAGTTTCCCCAGTACTCTTCATTTGCAGCCCTAGATCTAGACGAGCAACAAGCCAGCGGACGAATAGAACCTAATCCCAATAAACACCAGGCAAGTGACTTTGCTCTCTGGAAGTTTTCTCCCAAGGGCCAAAAACGAGACATGGAGTGGGATAGCCCATGGGGCAGGGGATTCCCTGGCTGGCACATAGAGTGCTCGGCAATGAGTATCAAATATTTGGGCCCAACTCTAGACATTCATTGTGGTGGCATTGACCATTTACCAGTTCATCACACCAATGAAATTGCCCAAAGTGAGGCCGCCACTGGCAAGCGTTTTGCAAATTATTGGATGCACACTAACCATATTACTATCAGTGGTGAAAAGATAGCTAAGAGCGCCAACAACAGCTTAAGACTTGAGGATCTTGAAAGTCACGGTTTTAGCTTGGACAGCCTGAGAATGCATGTACTAGAATCACACTATCGCTCACAGTCTAAATTTAGTTGGCTGAGCCTAGAGTCCGCCCAAAACCGCCTAAGATCACTACAGAATCTAGCCTGCTTACGTTGGCAACTGGTTACTCAAAGCAAGCGATTCAACTTTGAATCAGCAAGCGCAGAACTTTTAGAGGCTATAAGTGATGACCTAGATACTCCAAAAGTAGTCGCTAGACTAAGTTACATCGAAAATGTCCTCAGCAGACAATTGATCAGCAGCGACCAAAAAAAATCATTTGAAAAATTCATAGAGACAATCGATAACCTATTAGGCCTTGAGCTTAGTAATCAACCCGACATCACTGAGTTGCAAAAGGAGGATATCAAAAAACGCCAGGCAGCGCGAGAGGATGGTAAATGGGATGAGGCAGATCGTCTACGAGACAAACTAAATGACCAAAAACTTGGTGTTCGTGACACCGAATTCGGCCCAATTTGGTTTAGGCTTTAATTTTTACTATAAATCTTCTTTAACTTGGCGAACACTAATAATCTTTTGCCACTGTAAGTATTCAAGCAAAACAATTCTGGAACATCCAGCAAGCGGAATAGCTACCAAACCCCCAAACAGGCCACCGAAACTAACTCCGACAACAACAGCACTAAAGACAAGTAGCGGTGACATATTGGTCGAATTCGCTTGAACACGAGGTTGAATAAGATAGGTCTCTATTTGTTGGTACAAAACATAGTAAAGCAGAATAATTAACGCTGCAACCGGTGAGTGAAAAAGAGCCACAGTGGTTACGATAACTGCTCCAAGAAAATGACCAACTAAAGGTATCAGACCACAAATGAAAATTACAACAATCAGGGCAACCGGATAACTAACGTGCAGAATAAACAAGGCTGGGGAGATTAATAAAGCAGCAATTGCCGCCAAGGCCACCTGGCCATTAACAAATCCCTTAATAACCTGGTACATATCAGCCGCCAACCGATCGGCTACTTTCTGGGAATGATCGGGAATAACTTCACGCCCAAATGCAAGCCACTTCGGCCCTTCAACTAGCATCATAAAAGTCAGGGCCAGGATTGTTAATAGTGAAAAAACACTACTGCCGACATGCTGAGCTGTCGAAAAAGCTGACCCACCAGCATGACGGATCCGGTCCGACAGCTGATTTGATAAACTGTTGACTTGGCTGTCTAGGTGATACTTTCGAATAACTCGTCCGACTGAGCTATCTTGGTTCTTAAAATCACGTATCAAGTGTGGCGCTGCGTTGACAAAATTCTCGGTTTGCCTTACCAGAGGTGGAACTATACTAATCAGAAAGCCAGCCAGTAGAATAATGACAATCAGGAATGAGACAGTTGTGGCCAGGCTGCGGCTGCCTCGACGTTTACCAGGCAGTCGTTGTGAAAGCCAATAAACGGGGGCATTTAATGCCAAAGCAAAAAAGAATGACGTAAAAATCAGTAATAAAGCATGAGAAGCTTTCCGTAATGCACCAAGAAGTATAATGCTACCGACAATTAGTAAGATAACTTTTAAAACCGTCTCTACCGAAACAATCAAAGATACCTTTTGAACATTATCTCCTGGCATCCGAAAACGTTTAAACATGGCTTAATTATCGCACTTTACGGCGTATAAGCAATGCTTTTTGATAAAAATCAACTAAGTCTTGAGCCACCTTTGTAGCACTAAACTGGACAGAATATGCCTCTCCCCACCTTGCCATAGTTTGTCTTTCGGGTTCATTGACCAAAAACTTTTTTATTTTGTCTGCCAAGATATCCGCTCTAGAGGGGGGAAATAGAAGTCCCGGCTGGTCTTTTAGGACCGATCTATAGCCTTCATTATCTCCGGCTAAAACGGCCGCCCGACCACTGGACATGGCTTCGAGTAAAACAATGCCAAAACTTTCACCGCCAGTGCTCGGGAATACTGAAATATCTGCCGAGGCATAATAACTAGGCTTATCTTCTTCGCTAACGAAACCGCAAAACTCAATAGTTGATTGGAGATTGTTCAGCTCAACATATTGCTTAAGTTTAGGCAATAGTGGCCCGCTGCCACAAACTAAGACTCTAAACTTTAAATCTGGATAAACTGAAACGATTAGATTGACTGCCCTTAGCAACGTCAGGCAGCCTTTACGCGGGACTAACCGTCCCAAAAACAAAACGGTTGGTAAGTCGTCATTATAGCCAGAAAAAGGTTTGGCATCATGGAAACGTTGATAATTAATTGCGTTAGGCAAAACCGTACTTTGTATACCAAAGTTATGCTTGGCGAATTCCTTGGCCGCAGTCGAGACGGCAACAATTTGATCAAAGCGAGATAGGCTAGCCTTGGTCCAAACTGCCAGCAATTTTGATGCTAAATTAACCGTAAAAGAATGTCCGACAATATGAAAGGTTCCGAAAACAATAGTTTGCTCTTGGGCAGCTTTTATAACCCTGCCTCCAAGCCAAGGGCTGTAGGGCAGTTGAATATGCAAGACATCAAATGATTGATCGCTGAGTAAGTTTTCAATTGTTTGACGAGATGCAGGCAAGGGGATAGACATTCGATTTTTGTTAAAGCGAACCCTGATGTTACGGCTCAAGCTGTGGATGTTATTCAATTTGGTATTGTTGGTTTCTCCGACTAAATAATGGACCTCATGCCCAAGTTTCTCTAGTTGATCGCCAAGAGCCAGAATGTATTGCTGAACGCCTCCATCAGGTTTGTCCAATGAATCGTCTAGGACAAAGCCAATTTTCAAAGACTTAATATCCATCCTACTCCTACTCAGGAATGATGTTTTTTTAATGCTTCTTGGTAAAGAGCAACGTATTGTTCAGCGACCAGTGGCATGTCAAAACGCTTTACATAACCACCAGCCCAATCTTTCCAGAGTCGCCTAAGCTGCGCATCATTGAGCAATAGACTGAGACGTCTAGCAAACTCAGCAGTGTCATGAGGGTTAACAATAGATAAAGCTCCGGTCTCTTGGAGGACGTCGGTATACCCAGAGTTATTGCCAGCAACTGTTACCAAACCGCAGGCCATGGCCTCTAGTAAGACAATGCCGAAGCTTTCCCCATAAACTGCCGGCGAACAAAATACATCCGATTCGGCTAAAAGTTGCAGTTTTTCTTCTTCACTTATATAGCCCAAAAAGTTAACATTGGGTAACTTGAGATCTTCACACAGAATTTCTAGCTTTTCGCGGTCCGGGCCAGCACCAGCTATAATGAGCGATAGGTTATCGGCACTCTGAGTTAACAGCTGGTATGCGCTCAACAGGTATTTCAGACCTTTTCGTCTTTCCAGCCGACCGATATAAAGAATTGTCTTCGTCGAACGCTTCAGGTGAGGACTACCACTAACCCTATAACGGCTAAGATCAACGCCGTTAGGAATGATAGTAATTGGTTCACTGCACAAACTGCCCACATATTCTGCAGCACTTTCCGAAACAGCAGTGAACTGGTCGATGTACTTAAGCACAGACTTGAGGTATGGGGTTACCACACGGGCCAAGGTACGACTCATTAATGTTTCCGGTACCTTAGCATGAAAAGTAGCTATATTAACACTTGTTGATTTAGACAAAATTTGACGACTCAAAACCGGTACCCATGGTTCATGAAAATGGAGCACATCAAAAGCTTCACTTTTGAGCATCGTTGAAATAACTTCAGAGTCAACACTAGCCGATACCTGCAAGCTAGTGTGGGTTGGTGATTTAAAATCAGTTGCTCCACCCAAATAAATAACTTCCTGACTTGGAATTGCGCTACCGTCTCTGGGCTCAGGTGTAATAATCTTGACCACATGGCCCCGGTCCTTTAATTGAGCCTGTAAATCCGAAATAAGCTCCTGGACACCACCGCCTCGGGCAATATTGTACGGGCAAACGAGACCTATCTTCATTGAACTCTAGTATAACATCTTAGGGGTTTTTAGCTATCAGCCGTCTTAACTTAAGGGGCACATAAGGGGCAGCTGCTTTTTCATCCGCCAAGATACTTGGAGCATGATTACCTTCGTTGATCAAAGCCAACAGGTGAAAATCGTTAAAGATAATACGCATGTGCTGCTCGACAATTTGTGCATTAAAATAACGATCGGCTTTGACGCCAACGTGATAGACCGGCAGGTCAACCGATTTCTGGCAATTATCAAGTGACAAAAATTCAAGGGTTGTTCGCATATAGGTACGTACGTCGTTATTGTGCCACAACTTAATTTCAAAATCTGTAATCTGCTTCAACTCCTCTCCAACCACACCTTGGAATTTATCCTTAGCATTATGAGTCCTGCGATAAGCAAACCTTAAGATAAAAGGGTGTAAACAGACGTACCGAAAAAAAATAGCTGGCAAACGGTTAGCGAAGACGGCAGCTGTTGTCTTATAGAAAGCCCTACGTAACGGACTAAATGTGAAGTCATCAGCATGCGCGAAACCCGAGATACTGACTAACATATCGACGTTCTTGGTAAGTTCAGGATAGCGTTGGAGCATCCTTGTAACAATAGCGAAGCCAAAACTCATACCGGCGATCGTAACCCTACCTCGTTTATAGCGCCACTTGATAAAAGTGGCCAGGTAGTCGGCAAGATTGTCGAGCGTTGCTCGTTTGCCAATCTTATAAAAACTTTCCATGCCACCGAAACCAGGTAAGTCCGGCATAGTGACAGCCGCATACTTATTGAGTAATTGAGTCATACCCCACCACCGCTCCAAGCTGGAATGATGTCCATAGACAAACAAAATCTCACGCTTACGGCCTTTGGGCGCTGGTATATGCAGCAAACGTCCCTCCATACCGTTAATATTAAGAGGCACTATGTAATCGGCTGCTGTTTGGTTATTTTTTAGATTCATGATTACTCCAACAAACTTTAACAAAAAGATAATAGTTTGGACAAGTTTCGCCTCAAATTGTTAAAATAATATAAGTATGAAAAAGCATCTTTCGGTTATTCTGCTGGTATTGATAGCCCTTGTCGGTGTCTATGTTATTGGTAGATCAAGCCCCCCACTTGGCTCACAAGGTAAACCCAAGTCACAGCAAGTAACTACTCACGCCCAAACTTTTGACAAAACACTCTATTCTCTAAGTGACCCGACTAGCTTGTGGGTAATAGTTAATAAAAAAAGGCCACTGAATCCAATCAATTATGCTCCGCCTGACTTAACCGCACCTAATATACCACTGCGCTTGAGTAGTCTTGACCCAGAAATGCACGTCCGGGCTGCAATGGCAATAGCCCTACAGAATATGACAGCTGTTGCAAAAACTCAAAATATCAATCTAATGCTGGCCAGTGGTTACCGTTCTTACAGCGAACAGGTAACGGTTTATGGTGCTGAGGTAAAAGATTTTGGGCAAAAAACAGCAGACCAGGAAAGTGCCAGACCAGGCTACAGTGAACACCAGAGCGGTTGGGCTGCCGACTTGGAGCCTACGAGTCGACAATGTGAGGTAGAGCAATGCTTTGCTAATTTACCGGAGGGTAAGTGGCTTGCCTCCAACGCCTATAAATACGGTTTCATAATCCGTTATCCTGTTGCGAAACAACTCATTACTGGCTATGAATATGAACCGTGGCATGTTCGTTACGTTGGCACTTACTTAGCTAGCGCTATGCATAATCAAGGCATCCTAACCCTAGAAGAGTTCTTCGGTCTACCAGCCGCTCCCGATTACTAGTTAAGAGCATAAATCTTTAGTATAATCGTTGAGGTTATTGGGGAGTGGCCAAGTGGTAAGGCACCAGGTTTTGGTCCTGGCATTCGGGGGTTCAAATCCCTCCTCCCCAGCCAGCACCTGTATTAACAGAGGTGAACCGTGTTACTATGACACGGTATTTTTTTGTAAAGCAAGCCTCCCCCCTCTGTTATTTGATTAATCGTCCTGGGGGACGTCTATTGGAGTATTAGTAAAAGACTTTCCTGATATAATATATGCTATTAGTCAGCTATAGTTTTGTTTTACACTAGAGGAATAATTATGGCCTTGAGTACAATTGATCCTAAAACTGCACTGGTAGTCATTGATATGCAAAAAGGAATTACCAGCCTTCCGACTGCACATCCAATGGACGATATTATTAGTAATAACTCAAGCCTTACTAACGCGTTTAGGGCGCACAAACGCCCAGTTATCCTAGTTAACGTTACTGGCAGAGCATCAGGTAGAACAGAACGTACTCTGAGTTCATCCGCCAAGCGACCCGGTGATTGGGCTGAACTTATTCCAGAACTCAACGAAGAAACTGACGACATTAAAGTAACTAAAAAGACTTGGGGGGCGTTTCATAATACTTCACTGGACGATCGCCTAAAAGAACTAGGTGTGACACAGGTAGTGATATCTGGCGTGGCTACAAGTGCCGGTGTTGAATCCACTGCGCGAGCTGCTCATGAACATGGTTATAATGTGACTCTAGCAACTGACGCAATGACCGATCTAAGTTCTGCAGCACACGACAACAGTGTAAATATAATTTTCCCTAAACTTGGTGAAACTGGTACAACTCAGGAAATCATCGAGCTACTAAACAAAAGTTAGTGAGTTAAATTGTTAAATCGTTTAAGATCAACTCTCAGACAGACCTTTCATGCACTGCGAACACGGAATTTCCGACTGTTCTTTATTGGCCAATCGATATCAAATACTGGCAACTGGTTAACTAACGTTGCCCTTATTCTATTAATACTACATCTGACTCACAGTGGTTTTGCGATTGGCCTGCTGGCTGCCTGCCAGTATGGTCCAATACTCCTACTATCAATTTATGCTGGCGTTATTGCAGATAGGTATAGTAAAAGGAAACTTTTATTTTTGACTCAAGGACTCGAAATGTTAGAGTCAATTGCTTTAGCTGTACTAGCTTTCACGCATAACCCACCAATTTCGGCATTCTACGTTATAGCAACATTTGGGGGTATATTACTGGCTTTTGATAATCCCTTGCGTCGTTCATTTGTTAGTGAAATGGTTCCCAAAACAGATATTCCAAATGCCGTAATACTTTATTCTACGATCGTTAATGTCGCTAGAATTATCGGGCCCCCGCTAGCGGGTGTTTTAATCGTTGTGTTTGGCTATGGCTGGGCATTTTCGGTTGATGCTTTAAGCTACTTGGCAGTCCTCGTGTGTCTATGGATGATGCGACCATCAGAGCTACATTTAGCACCGTTGAAACTCCGAACCAAAGGTGAAATCAGAAAAGGCTTTAAATACATTTTAAGTATGCCAGTACTCTGGATAACGTTTATTATGCTGGCCCTTGTTGGCGGTCTGGCTTATAACTTTACGATAACTTTGCCGCTTTTTGTGACAAAGTCACTGCATGGTAGTAATGCCGACTTCACGCTACTTTATTCATTTTTTGGTTTTGGCTCACTAGTGAGTGCACTGTTTATCGCTAATCGAGGATTAGTTAAGATGCGCCACGTAATTATTGGGGCCGTGTCAGTTGGCGTAACTATGATAGTTTTAACTTTTTGTCCGAGCTTGACCCTAGCTATCCCGATTGTTTTCTTACTCGGCCTGGCTACTATTTTATATATGACCGCAACGACTACAATTATGCAGGTTGAATCTGAGCCTTCAATGATTGGTCGGGTTCTGGCGCTCCAGGCGGTTCTGTTTATTGGCCTTACACCAATAGTCGGCCCATTTCTCGGCTGGATAGCTGATACGCTAGGTGCCAGGATTCCAATCTTCATCGGCGGCTTTGCATGCCTGGTGGCGGGGATGTTTGGTTATATGACAAGTAAAAAGTTCAAAAACTTTGGTAAATCAGAGGAGGCCACTTAGACAGCGACATTGATGACATTATGTGGGCATATTAGTGTGGTTTTGATTCACCAGAAAAGTTCTAAGGCTGAACATGATGGCCATCCAGCACTTGAAATAAGAGAGGTGAACCGTGTTAGTAAGACAATGCCTAAATTCCGTGATAAAGAAGAAAAGTATATGAATCGTTGGATTTACTGGGGCTATAACAAGAAATTTTGATAATCCTTCATAATAAAAAGTGGCCTACTTTAATAAGATAAGCTTTAGATCCTTAACCCTTTTGTGAGACATTTTTTGCCAAGCTCGAAGTGTCCTCATCTTTATTTTTATGCTAGCTAAGAGCTTCTTGTAACTTAGGTAAATCAAGAACGGTAAAAAGATGGTCTTTTTGACCCATAAGTCCTTCTTCAAAGAGTTGTTCCAAGGCTCTACTGGCTGTCTCCCGAGTCATATTAATTGAGTCAGCTATATCTTGATGAGTTATTGGTGCATTAATAAGCACTCCTTTACCGTGTTTTTCGCCAAACCTTTCAGCAAGATAAAGTAACTCTGATATCATTCTTCCGCGTGCCGACCTAAATTCTAAGGTTTGTATTCTCTGGGTGTAAACACTAATAATATTAACTGCCTGCTTCATTATCTCTTGAGAAAGCCAGGTATTATTGCCCATGGCACTGCGCAACTTATCTTTGGAAGCTCGTAGAATAGTAACGTCAGTCATTGCTTCGTAATATAACCCTGTAGTATGTGCTCCATCCAAAGCCCAAGGAAGCGGTATGAATTCACCGGACTGATGAATCAGTAGAAGATTCCCAAGACCAGCCATTGACAAAGAAAATGCTTTAACAAAGCCTTCTTTGATTAGGTACACCCCCCCCCGGTTCATCAAGACCGTTGATAATTGTTTCACCACTCGTAAAGTGCATAAGTAAACCATCACTAAAGTGAGCGATTATACTTTCGTTACTGAATTTCTCAGTTGGCATACCAGCCGATGACCTTTTGACCATATTCTTATTATATACTTGTTTACAAATCAGACTTGTGATAAGGCGCACAGACCCTTAATAAATGCCTGCGCTATGCTAGTGGTAGTAAGAACACACGAACAGAAGCATTCATAAATCATAAAGATAGTAATGCTCCCAAATATGCGGCTTTGCTTAAACAAAATTACGTTATAAGGGGGTATTTATGACACAAATAAAAAGACGAGAAACAATCACTGATGCTACTATTATTCAAGAATCCATCGACATGCACATATTCGATGATGGTCGGTCAGAAAGACGGGATTTAAGGCTCCGTGAGCTAGATCAAGAGTATAGGCATCAGCTAACTCATTTGAAGAGGATAGTACGGGAAGCTCGACACAGCTTCATGGGTTTCGCTCGATCAAATATTAATAAGGAGGTTAGCTAATCATGCTATTACTTATCGCAGGTATACTGGCAGTTTTATGGTTACTGGGTCTGCTAGGCCATATAGGTGGTGGCTTGATCCATATACTACTTATCGTGGCTTTGATTGTGTTTATCTACCATTTCATTGGCAGACGGAAAACTCATCTTTAGAGCCTGAGCAGCTAAACATTGTTCTGTAACATTAATAGTCGAAAAGAGTTGATTTATGTCTTTCGCCTACCCAGCAAGTAAAAACAAACACTCAAAAGTACACTTTATGCAGTATTTATATAATTCCGGCGAGCCAGAGGATGATACTTCCGATGAAGCAACACCAGAACAAGAGGCTAGACTAAGACAACAAGCCGATAGATACTACATGGTTATAAGGAATAAAATTAAGCGCGATGCTCAAAGATTGAGAATTCGCTACTCATAACATTATTAAAGGGCCTCCTTCATAGATGGTCATTTAACTTATGTTTAGATAGATTATCTGATTCGTTCGCTATCCGATGCTTAGTAGCGTGCTGGTAAGACTTAGCAAAATTACAACAATAATACTGCCTACGACAGTTGTTGGCTTTAGCTTTAGTCTAATGTTGCTCAACACAGGAAAAACTATTATCAGGGGAAGAAGGGGCAAGAAGTATCTGCCGTAAACCCCAAATACATCAGAGGCTCCTACCTGAGTATTGCCAATATAAAACGCCAGGCTCACTAAAAGATAAGTCCCTACTAGAACAACAAAAACTGAGCCCCATAGTCTTTTCTTATATCGTACTAGCTCAGGCATTATATGTAATTCGGATATAGATAAAAAAAGCACTAAATAAAGTAATCCCATAATTGGCAAGGATAGATAAATGAGTCTGTTAGTTACAATACCCACAAGTCCTTCATAAACAGTGTCATAATTTTTAGTAAATGGTTGAGCAAGAGCCCGAGTCGTGAAAAGCAGTATATGATGCACCACATAGTGGAGCTGAGCCCTACTATTTATATATGTATTAAGCTGTGGGGTAAGGACAGTAGTTGCGGTTACGTGACTCGTACGAATGGCGAAGAAAATACTGGTTATTCCAAGTATGACAGCATCTGCTATATGTCAGGCTCCCAATATAATCAACAACTAGTCTATTCTAGAAAGGACTAATATATTGGTTTAAAAAGGAGCGGCAATATGTCCAAGGGCACTCGTTACGACCCCGAATTCAAAGCAGAAATAGTCAGTAAGATCCGTGA
>DATLRC010000005.1:0-46711 GCA_035534895.1 Candidatus Dormiibacterota bacterium | reverse complement strand
GATGCCGTCGTCATGAGTACCGTATAGCTCGAGGGAATAAGGTTTTTTGTAGGCTGCCAATCGCTCCCAAGTTTTGTTATAGGTTACTAAACTGCGTAACAAGATATGTAGTTGCTCGGTGGCGAAGGCTGATTTGGTGGTATCTGTTGGAATGGTCAGTTCTAGGAAGGTTTGGGGATTGCTTGTTTTACCAACCCCAAAACGTCGGAGTATCCAACCAATGAATGAACGTATGTTCTGGACGGCTTTTACAATGAGACAACCAACAAGGTATGCAGCGACAAATTCAGCCAGGAGAATACCCAAGACAAAGACCAATGTCCATAACGGACTAAAGTGATGCCGCACGGTGTAGCGAGCAGGTCCATTGAGGATTTCATCGAACAGGTGAGACATAAGGTTCCCTGGTTCTGCCCACCCCTTACCTAACTGAGATGTATAGTACCATACTAGACTATATTATTGACATATTAGTTGGGTTAGTGAATACTACAAATCATATTCGGTGACATAGGAAGTTGAGGTAATGCTATCACTACGACGTTCACGAAAATCTAAACCTCAGCCTCAAGAGTGGGACGCTTTTGATGATTTATGGGGTGGCTGGAATTATCCAAAACCAGTGTATGAAAACGGAAGTTCATGGCATCCTGGAGGCGATGGCCATCTCAAGCACCTAATCTACATGGCCGAACACGGTTGGTATTACTGTCAGAAAGCGTTCGTGGGTATGGCCTTTATACATCCACTTACTGATTATCGGCCAGCAGTTGTTGATGATGAATTCCGCGAAACTTTTATGGCTCGATATAACGATGAAGACCTAAATAAGCGTATACCACTAACTATCTATGAACGTGACGGCAAGTTAATTATGAGCAATGACTGGGAAGCCTACTGGCTATATCGGGAAGTACAAGAGTCGAGCGTACCTTGTATCCTCATTGGGCATTTTACGCCAAATCCCGACATTATGGCGGTTTATGATAAGCCCTTTATGATTACCAAGGCTACTGAGTTTGCTGAGTAGGCATGAAATAAACCCGATCTTGTGGATAAGCAGCAGATAAGTTATAAGGTTTGCACAGCGGATGCCCTTGATAGATAATGAATCAAATGACAGACAAACAAATCAAGCAAATAATTGGGAAGAATCTCCAAGACTCAAGAAAGAAAGTACGTCTTACCCAGCTTGAGGTTGCTAATGTAGTGGATATTAACGTCAACTACTATGCCAAGATTGAACAAGGACTAGCCATCCCATCCCTCTTGACACTTGAGAAAATTCTCAAGGCAATAAACGCAAAATCTTCTAAAATACTGCCGTTTTAATCAGTTTTGCCTTGATCTTTAAGACCTTGTTGTATTTCCTCGTCTGATAATCCGCTACTACGAACAATCTCACTAGCCGTACTCATCATTCCCTCAAGTTTTTGGATTGCATAGTCTCGGTCAGCGTTCTTGGGGTCGTGAATTCTAAGATAGTTAAGAACCTTCGCAATATCTTTTTCGTTTAGTACGTAGTCACTCATATGCATAAAATTATATCTTTAGTTTAAAAACTTATCAATTTTGACAAACCTAGCCATCTGCCAAGACAACTCAGCTGACTCTATTCTACGCATTACCTCACAGCTACTATTCTGGGACAAGATATTTAAACTGCCCTCGTATAGAACATGCCTATCAATAATAGCCAATTTACGGTGATGCCCGGTAGTATACAGAACCCGTATACCCATTCGCTGAAGTTCGGCAATTGTCTCGTGAGCTTCATTTCGTAAATATTCGTTATACTGCTCGTTTGGATCACGAGTACTAATGACTAAACGGACCTTCCTGCTCTTTAGCTTCTCGAATATTGGCAATAATTGATCCAGCCTCCTATTAGTTATAAACGGCGACTCAATTATTACTTCATGGAAACTGTTATTGATGTCTTTGGTGAACTCTTTATAGAAAGTTGCTTCGTCGTATAGCTTTGATGGCAGTAAATCACTACCCGAAACAGTCTTTTTGCGGAGTATCCTAAACATTGTGCACCTCCTCATCGTTGAGATAGGTCATAATGCCGTCAGCTTCTATAATTCCAAGTGCCTCAAGTCGCTTATCCAAACTCTCTAAACTAGAGAAAAAGTTTTCGATGTTAGTATCATTGAGCTCACCATAGGAAAATAACAGATACAAAATTGTTATAAATTTCTTAATTTGTTATTTGTAGCCAAATCCTATCTGTAAAATTTATAATTATGTATAGGTTTCTAATCACGATTGTTGAATTATTTCTTCGCCTTCGTTCTTAGGCTCCTCAAAGCGCTCAATGTAGCCGCTTAACATCTCCTCTGATACTGGAAAGGCGTTTGCGTCTGTTCGTTTATTCCTTTCCTTTAAGCGCCTCATCAATATCTCGGGACTTGCTTTTAGATAGATAAGTTTCCATTCGCCGCCATTATCATCAATCAGCTTTTTATAGTAATCACGGCTACCACGCCGCCAGAAGCCATAATCTAGGACTACAGATTGTTTTTTCTTAATGACATTGATAAGTTCTTTATCTAGCTCTAACTTGGCTGTACGGTAGTGCTGCAAATATACTTGCTCAGGAAGACTAGTAATTGCACGCCCATGTAGGCTATAAACATATTCATCTAGGGAAAATTTTTGTAATCCATTTTTCGCAAGCTCCCTGGCATATGTACTTTTGCCTGACCCTCCAAGTCCGCATAGCAAATACACAATAGGTTTCATGTTTGTAATTATACGAGACCATTACCCCATCTCATACTGCGCAATATCTCGTTCCATCTAAGGATTTCTGCTATTAATTTCTTATAAACCGAGTGGCTTAGGGTCACCATTCGATTCACCTTAGGTCTCTATGGTCCATTTTGAATAGCCGTAAAACGCTGTACAGTTTTTTGGTGACCTATTTAGCTCATCAAGGCCGTTTTTGCGGCCACATCTTATTTTCTCTATAAGTCTGTGGCCTATAACTATTGACTTATGTAACGCATTGCGTTACAGTGTTAATATGCTTGTTCGTCAGTTAATTTGGGATAACTGGAACATCGCGCACATAGCTCGTCATAGTGTTATGCCCGCTGAAGTAGAAGAACTATGCCAAGCAGATCCTCAAACAGAAGTTGCTAACAAAGGGCGCATCCGAATAACGGGCGCAACAAATAAGGGACGAATTATTTCAGCGTTTCTAGACCCTGAACCTGATACAAGCGCGTACTACACTGTCTCAGCCAGGGATGCCAGCAAAAAGGAACGTCGATCATATCAAGCATGGATTAAGGAAAAGGGGTAAACAGTATGACAAATGCCAAGAAACCAATACCAGACTTTAAGAATCGCCAAGAAATGGCCGAGTGGTTTGATGCCCACGATATGACCGAATATGATTTCAAACCTTCCCGAGTACGCTTTGCCAAAAACTTATCGGTTGGGTTGAATATCCGGCTCGATCCGGATAGTTATGCACGACTGCGCACCGTCGCCAGCAAGAAAGGTATCGGCCCCACAACACTAGCGCGCGCGTGGATTAATGAGCATTTGAGTGCCACGCGCTAAGTTTTATTGCAAAACCATTTTCATTAGAACAAACGGGATCAAGTAAGCTCCTAAGATTCTGTTTTGTGCCGAAACCATAGGAACATATTGTTAGTACTCCTTTTCCTTCAGTAGCACCCCATTGTCGTTGTGTGAAATGCAACCAATTTTCTCGAGCTTAAGGTCTAACTTCTCTATAGACGGATATATTTTATTCCATCTCAGGCTGACAGAGCTCACCAAAATTTGTTACCTTCTATAGACTTCGCTTCTATGTTGAATAAGAAATACGACAATGTTATTACCCTCCACGTCAAACAGTATCCTATAAACTCCTACTCTATAACGGTACTGGGCATCGGCTGGCTTAGTTAAGTGTTCGGCAAAGTCTAGTGGTTCCTGTTGTGCAATAAACCACTCAAGCTTTGCTTTGATTCTTTTTTTAATGTGAGGCGGTAATTTGTCTATTGACTTAACTGCCGGGTTTTTATATACCAGCTTATAATGAGCCATTATATATCTCCAAAAACCTCTTCGTGGCTAAAGTACTCTTTACTTTCTCTTGCTTCTTTTATAATTTTTAAGTAGCCGGGGTCACTAGCTGCTAGTAAGTCCTCTAGTTTGTCTAAATCTATAATGGCTCGTTCCTTTTTGCCTCTGCGAGTGACTATAAGTATTTCATCTTCATTTACAGCGTCTAAAGCCTCAGCGAGGTTGGTTCTTAATTCTGAAGCCGATAAAGTGCTAGTACCCATATTATTGCTCCTAACGTACGATTAAGTATTACTATATAATAGTACCTCTTAAAGAAATAGTGTGTCAAGCAAATTATCTAACATGTAGCTACATCGGGTAAGCTAGACGACTGATTTCAGTCAGCACTTTGTACCATCGAAGTATCTCGGAGCATATAACCTTCCAATTCGAAGGGAGGGGGGTCACCATTAATAGCGTAGCCTTAATATACTTGGTTGTGTGAACCGACGTCTAGAAAAATATACGTAGAAGCAGTTTCATAGTAGACCACGCGAATATCACCCGTAATTGAGAAAGCACGTAGACCTTTCATATTTTTGCCTAATGGATGGTCGTTAAGTGGCTTACCTCGTTCACCGGCTGCAAAAAGTTTTAGACGTTCATCGAAACGTGTCTTAAGATTCTTATTCGGTGCAATACGCGACCGAAAATTCTTTTGGAACTGCGGACGTCGCTCAATCTTCTTCATGTCTTCTATAAATCGGCTAGGAAGTCATCTATGCCCGTATAGGTCTTTACTTTGCCGGTCTTTTTATCGACCACATGTTCTGCTAGCATCTTCTCATACCTAGCCTCAGCTACCGGGCTTATGTGCTCTGCGTTGTTACTAAGACTAAACTTTAATTTGTCACTAACAACCGTGCTATACATAACTCGTGTAAAATCTTGGACTGAGCTAAAGCCTAACTGACGTGCATGCTTATCTACAGCATCACGTAGTGATTTATCGAGGGGAATTTGTAATTTAACAATTGTATTACTCATACTCTTATAGTATCAAAGTAGTCAATAAATGTCAAATCCATACTAATTAGTATTTCATACCATCTTAGTTTTCAGAACAAATAACCTTCCAATTCGAGTGTAGTGGGGTCACCAAATTGAAATTACAGATAGAGCTCAACCATATTACAATTTTTTGTATTTTGTCACCCCTGTTTCAAGATTCCATAAATCTTAAGCTATCTGCTATCCTTAACTTATGAACTGGCAACAAGAGACTATAAAGAGCTACGACGGCTCTGCTCAGGCTCTATCCAATTACTTTCAAGGTATAGGCTCTCGTACTACAGATATTGAGCTTGGTTTAGATTTAGCAAACGCTAGTGATGGTCATGCTAGGGTAGTTGAAATAGGCTGCGGTGATGGCAGAGATGCTACCGAAATTGTAAAACGTGTAGCTTGGTATGAAGGGTTTGACCCGTCCAAAGGCATGTTAGACCAAGCCCGTGTTGGTACGCCTTCAGCAGCCATTAAAGATGGTGCTGACCTGTTAGTTATTGGACGACAAATTACTCAAGCCGAAGACCCTGCTCAAGCCTATGAAGCCTTAGTAATTGAAATTGAAGGAGCATTATAAATGAGTGAACTTGGGCCAAATATGGAAAACCTCGCAAGGGGTATGCTAGAAGAAGATATCGTAAAGTTCGGTAAGTTTACTTTGAAAAGTGGTAAAGAATCAGTTGCTTATGTGAATCTTCGAAATATGATTTCTGTTCCGCGACTATTTGACCAAGCAACTATTGCTTATGAAGATACGCTTACAGACTCTGGTTTATTAGTTAAATCAAATGGCGGTATTCGTCATCTTGAGGCTGTACCAGAAGCAGCAACTTATTACGGCGGGGCAGTAGCGCGAGCGGTTAGCGCTCCATTACTGTATCACCGTGTAAAAGCGAAAGAGCATGGACAACCTAGGGCTGTTGAGGGTCGCTATGTCGCAGGTGACGAAGTTGTATTACTAGATGATGTTATTACAACTGCCGGTTCAAAGGTTGAAGAAGCTGCTGCACTCGGCAATTTTGACCTCAAAGTTACTGGCGCAGTGGTTCTAGTGGACCGAGAACAAGGCGGACGAACAGAGCTTGATTCACAGGGTATAGATTTCGCAGCAGCTATGACACTTAGCGGTATTGCTAAATATGCACTAGATGAAAACCTAGCAGGAGTAACACAAACTCTATACGACAGCCTACTCGGTGAGTTAGACCCAACTGAATTAGGGTTATAGCTATCTACGTCTGAGCAAATTATACTGCCCGGACTTGTAGATATGCGCGTTCATCTACGAGACCCCGGTACACCGAAGCCAAAAATTCTAATACAGGTGCTGCTGCATTAGCGGGTGGTGTTGGCTCTTAGGCCTAGACTTTTATACTAGTTCTGCTTATGATACATACATATGCCACAACTCGAAGGTTTTCCGTCAGCAGTTCAAGAACTAGCTCCTGTAGTCGATCAAGGGCTAAATCCTATGCAAACTGGTGCTGAATGGCTCAAGGAAAGAGGCGTTGGCCTTGATGTGGCTGGGATTCAACTTGTGGGTCCAAATGCAGCATGTAGAGGTACTTTAGCTGAAATGGTGGGAATGCCAGGACACTCAGAGATGAAGAGTTCCGTAGAGCTCATGATCACAGAAGCACAAAATGTAGGCAAAGACCCCTCAGTAGCGGTTACTGAAGCTATAAAATTCTTTGCCAAGCGTGATGAAAAAGGCGGGATTGTTCGTGTCAATGTTGACGAACTAAAAAAAAAGTAGAAACGCCCGATAAAGTAGAGGCGATAGTAGTTGAGAAACCACAGAAAATAATTCCTCAGAAAACTACGGAGCCAGCACTCGTTAGAGAAAAATCAAATAAAATAAAAGTAGAAAAAAACGTTAGTCAACACGCCCATAACGAGGCTTTGTTACAAGCTCAAAGACCAGAGAAAGAAAGAACAGTAATACCCGAGCCTGCTGAAACACAAGCAAGAGCGGTAAAAAATGTTGAGATAAGTAAACCAGAACCCCGAGCAGAAAGAGCTGTCTTGGAAGAAATAAATGATTTGGTCGCTTGGGAGATACAACATGCTGAACCGCGACAAGATAGTTTGTCACAAATTGAATTAGCAAAAGCAGTTCAAGCACCGGTAGTGACAGAGCGCCCAGATGTTGTGGACAGAACAGCTGACCCTTTAGACATAATAGCGCAAATAAATCCTGAATCTGTATCAAAGAAAGTCGAGCAGGAAGGAGTTGAAGGTATAGTAATTGATAGCCCAGAAACTCCCACACAACTAGAAGATTTTGATATAGAAGGGCTTGATTTTGAACCGCTTGAAGAATCTTTGTCGATAGACGATACTTATCTTGAACCTGGCATTATTGAAGAAGATGTTGACACACTCTTGGCTGAACTAGAAGAAGGTCTGCAACGAGTTGAAGTTGAATATATGGGTGCTTTATTAGTTAGCAGGCTAACAAATTTTGTTGAAACTGGCCAAATTGAAAAGCAAGAAGACGTTGAGGACGTTCAGACTATTCAAACCATGGTGCCTGAAACTGAAACAGATATAGTCAATAGCTCTGAAGCCACAGTAATTGGGGATCATGAAAAGGGGTTTAGTCTTCACCTAGAATCACTTGAACCAACACAAGTTGAATTCATCAAAAATGTTATTGAAGAATTAAGTGTTGCCCTAAAAGAAAGTCAAGATCTAACAGAAGAAACAACTAGTCAAGAAAAAGAAAGCATAGACCAAAAGTTAGAGGAGCTATGCAGACAGTTATTTGAAAGTCTTGGCATAGAATGTGACGAAGAAGTCATTAAGCAGTTTATACAAGGTATCACTGCACGGGAGTCATTATCGAATGTGAAAATTGAATCTGCTGAACTATCCGTAGATAAACTTAACTACTTAGGTACACGTGAGTACAAACCCCTTGGGGGTGCCTCTTTGCTAGGTAGTCTTACGCAATTCATTAAACAAAAAATGCAACCACATCTCATCCTAGGCAGATACGCTTTACGAGTATTGCAACCTAGTTTATAGCCAAACCGTATGGTAAGTGACTTTTCAATATCCATTCGTCTAATAATTTCTGCTACAACAGCCTTATAAATCAAACCCCGTGGGGTCTAATTTATGCCTATGCCTATTTCTTTTTGAGTCGAATATCAATAAAAATTAAATCCCCCGGTTTTTAGTTCGGGGGATTATATGTGAGGAGATTTTTGTTCTAGG
This sequence comes from Candidatus Dormiibacterota bacterium, assembly GCA_035534895.1. GTDB lineage: Bacteria > Patescibacteriota > Saccharimonadia > Saccharimonadales > UBA4665 > DATLRC01. Next base: position 38,395 of record DATLRC010000005.1, on the reverse strand, counting down.
AGCGGTCAGTCATTGCTCGTTAAACTATTATCTTTATAGCACACTTTTGACAATCGAGCCAGTGTTTATCCACAGATGACTTAGTTTTGACGACTAAGCTTGCGGCTTAAGAACCAGCGATGTGCAATTGCTGCTGCTAGTGTAACACCACTAAACAAGCCTATTGTGCTACCAGGGCCAGTGTTTACTAAAGCCGTTGGAACTGGAGTTGAAGGTGAAGGAGGTGTGGTTGGCGGAGGAGTTGTTGGAGGCGTAATACTGAAGCTAATTGATTCTTGGCAACCAACGTTCGAAGATTCGACTACATTGTTGCCGCTCAAGAAGAAAGCATTGGCTGTAATGACAAACGGCCCATTGCCGCTGTAGCTATGACTTTGCCCAGTTAAGTCTGAGACAACTACTAGAGGACTACCATCGCCCCAATCAATAGTCTCATAACCAAGCGTCGCACCGTTTGGAGTCAGGTCAAGACCGTTAACAATAACTGTTTTATCGTCGTTATTGACGTCAAGGCTAAGACTGTTACAGGTTGGCATTAGGCTAGTAATGGTTATTGGAGCTTGACAGGTTGATGATGCTACAGAGCTTGGCGTAAAGCTTAGTATAGCCTGAACGGTGAAGGTACCGTCTTGTCCGTAAGTATGACTGGCGGTTGTTGAAGTGCCAGTTGAGGTAGACGTACCATCGCCCCAGTTAAAGATTACGTTCTTTAGTGCAGCACCGTTTTGAACTGCAAAAGTTGCTACTGCGCTAACATTACGAAGATTATCAGATGATTGGTCAAGTGTAAGGTTAGTACATTCTGCGATAGGAGCTTGAGCGACGTGCACATTAACTGCACAACTAGGCGCGGTAATAGTTTTAACACCTCCGTCGACACCTATCAGAGCCGAAACAGTTGCCTTAAAGTCTCCTGGTGTAGCGTAGTTGTATCTTGTACTGGTTAAACTACTAGAAGTGGTAACCGTTTTAGTGTTGCCATCGCCAAAGTTAAAGTCGTAACCTTCGATAGTTGCACCGTTTCGGGCTATCGCTTTAGCGGTAAAGTCAAACTCAGATCGACTGATTGGAAAACTAGTTAGACTTACACAAGCAAAAACTGGTTTGGGTAAACAATATTTATTAACTGTTGCGCTTGACTCTTCGCCGGGCAATGCAGAAGCATTCATCAGGCTGACATTTGGCACAGTTTCGGCCACACAGCTTTCCAGAGTATCGCTTTGGCCAATAATAGCTTCGTATGTAAAGGTGGTTGTTTTGCCGGGCTCTAATGTGCCGACAAATATACCGCTCCCAAAAAATTCAGGACTAGAGGCTAAAACACCGTCACGCTTTAAGCTATTGCGGACATAGTTGGCTCGACCTGACAGAACATCTCTTACCTTTAGGTAAGTTACTGCAGCGTTACCGGTACTTGTAACTGTTATTCGATAAACTACATGAGTGCCTGGTTTAACTTTTACTGACTTGGCGTAGTTAGTGCTGCCTTTGACAGCAACTTCCTTGTTGATCGTGTAGTTAGGTTTAGGAGCAACGGTTGGCTTAGCGTGAACTGGGTTGCCACAGCTCTCTATGATGGCAAACTGAAAGACATGATCTTTTTCGACAACGAATGCGCTGAGCGGGCTAGTAACAAAGGATACGCTTGGAGGACGAACATAAAAGGTTGTACCATTATTTGTCTCTTTGGTACTGCCTGAAATATCTTGTCGACCGGCGGTAATGGCGTCAGTTGCTACCGGCTGAGACTTACCAGAGATAAAGACATCTCCACTTTTGGTAACTGAACCTGCAAACACCTCTGTGCCGCTAGGTTCTTTAGCCATATTGTGAATATCTTGACTAGTTATATTAAACTGACCGGGAGTACGGTTGGAGTCCAGTATATTGTGAATACTAACAGTGCTGTTATGACCATCACCGTTGTCGTATTTGTTGATCAGCGAGCTAATGGTTGTTGCACCACAATAGATAACCGCGTTATTGTTGCAGTCAACTGGGCTGGCCGCTTGGGCACTATTAATGGCCAAAAAGCCGGCTGTTAAAACGGCAAACGTAGTTACGCCAAATAGTATAAACTTGCGAGCAGATTGATTAATATGAGTAAAAGCATTCATCACAGGTCTGATCCTCCGTATTAACTTAGAGTTATTTCAATCCCACCAAGGTCTTTGCTTTTTGTGTCAATCTAATAATTCTATGGAAGTACCAGCTATGTCAGTTGATTTTCTTACCAAGAATCCCCTTTTCACCACACCACTAGAGTGAGTGTTGATTCGATCATAACACAAGCTCTATTTTATGTCAATGATTATGCCAGCTTTTTAAAGCATTAGCAAATTAGTCAATTTTGGATTTTTGGGCTGAAATCTATTTTAGACTTTGACTGTTTCTCTGGCTGGAGAGGGTACTGCCTTAACTGGAGGTTTAGTTACCTTCAGTTTTGACTTCGAGAATATGAAACCAAAGGTGCTGCCCTTGCCTTCTTGGCTTTCAAATATAATGCTCCCTCCTTGGGCCAAAACTACCTTCTTGGCCATAAAGAGTCCCAACCCTGTGCCATCAGGACGAGCTTTACGAGCATTACCCGCACGATAGAACTTTGTAAACAGATGGTGATGCTCGTTCTTAGGAACACCAATGCCATCATCTTCTACCCTTAGCTCTATGGTTGAAGGTTTATCTATTAGCTTCACATCAATATGCCCTCCAGCCGGCGTGTAGTAGATGGAGTTGTCGGCAAAATTCATAATTACTTGCCTAATTTTAGTTTCGTCAAGCATTAGATCAGGAAAGTCTTCGGGTTTTTGGTAAGTAAAGGTCAGCTGTTTGGCGTGAGCTGTCTCAATAAGTTGACCGACTTCTTGCTCAACAACCTCTGCTAAGTTAGTTGGAGCCGCTAGAATAATAAACTTACCGGTACGCAAGCGTGAAACATTAAGCAGGTCTGCTATGAGGTAGACCATACGCTGGGAGCTGAAGAAGGCCTGGCCAAGTAGTTTTCTTTGGGTCTCATTCAAGGTACCCGCATCTCCCTCCAGAACCATGCTAGTGTAGCCCTTAATACTTGTTAAAGGTGTACGCAACTGGTGGCTGGCCATACTAATGAAGTCGTCTTTTGTTTCGTCTAATATTTTAAGTTTTTCGTTAACACGACGCAATTTCCTTGTTGCTTCATCAACCTTAGCTTGCAGTGTTAGATTAAAGTCTTCAATCTCTTCAAACCTAAGCGCATTTTGAACAGCCACGGCCAGTTCATTAGCAACAATTAAGAGTAGTTTTTTATCTTGTGAACTGTATGTGTCACCACTTTTCTTATAGCCAAAAATAATGTAGCCCACCAATTGCTCCTTGGTTTTAAGTCGTAGACTTAAAGCTCCCTCGACTGATATAAACAGCTCGTGTAGTGGATTCTGGGCATTCAGTTCATCAACAATTAGCAGGTCTTGGTGCTGCTCTTTAACGTGTGGACTAAGCGCTAATACATTTTCGGGTATTGTCTTATGTGTATGTGCTTCAACGTACGGCTTGTCGTTTCTAAATAGTACAAATTCTATAAACGTACTCTTTAGGGCTTGGCTTAAAACATTCCTGGTATCTTTCAATATCTTATATAAATCTATTTCAGATACTGCTATATTGCCAAGTTTATCCAGTACGTCCTGTGTGTCATATGCGTCTTTGAAAAAAAGGCGATTAGTTATATGATCAAAGAATTTTTTAATGCTCTGAAAACTAAGCACTAGAGGCATTACTAATATAACGCTTAGCAATTGACGCAAAAACTCATGTGACGGACCTTGAAAGAAAATGTTCACAACACCAAATATGAAAATCCCATAAGTAAGAGCCATAGAGCCGAGGATCAATAAGTAGGCCACGGAACGAGCAACTGCAGCCCGGATATCAAATAATTTTTGGGCGACTATTGCATAAGCTATCAAACCCGAAAAGATAATTGAATATAGGGGACTAATAGCAACTAATGCATGGTTTTTAAAAACAACTGGGATAATAAAGTTACTGACGGGAACTAAGGTGAATAATAGAACTGTCCCAGCCAAGAAGTATTGAAGCTGAGTTTTTTTAAGTCCTTGTGCTTTGCGGTATTTATTAATTAGACTAATTATCCCGCCTATGCTAAAGATAACAGCGTGGGGCAAGAATAATGCCATGCCTGGACCCGGCTGCGGTGCTCCATTTTTAAAGCTTATAAACAAATACGGTGACAGTGCTACACAAGCCGTAATTATTGAATAGATAGCAGCAACTACGTATCTTTTCTGACGAAACAAGTTAGAGCTATAATCTGGGAAAACTTTTACCAGGAAAAAGAAAAACGTATTTTGTGTAACAACAAAAAACATGATCCACCTGATCCAGAACAAGGTATCGTGTGCATTTGAAGTATGTAGAGAAAGGTAGTTGGTTACTGACCATCCTACTAAACCAACTGCAAGACCGATGAACATCTTGTTGGTGATACTTCGCCAGTTTTTCGCAAAAACTATAAGGGCAATCGCAGAAGTCGTTAGTGTTCCGGCAATGAGGGCAATAATTTCAATCATAAGTTTATTATTATCAAACCAAGACTAATTCTCGCGACTTTTTGGGTCTTTTATTAATTGAGATAAAAGTATTTGCCTTGCTTTAAGTGTATCGTCTTTGTTGGGCAAAACACCCAAAACATCACTAAATAAAATGTGGCTTCTCATGCTAGGCATATCTTCGTTTAAGGCTATTCTTTTTACTATGTATGCGGCCAATCCACAGACAATACTAACAGTGCCGTACAGATGGGGTCGAGAAACTAGGGTTTTGCCAATTTCTGACAATGATAAAAGATTCCTATATGAAACTCTCTGCGGTCCAACAATTGTCATGGCATATTTTGCCTTATCTTGTTCAGTCATTTCTTTTGTTAGTAACTCTTCGGTTACATCTCCGAGCAAGCCATGGAAAATTTCGGCTGATGGGTCAAGATCAAACCGCTCAATGTCTACCAAAATACTGTCTTCTAGACTCGTTAACATAACAACTGGCACACCGGCCTTCCTGGCACCTAAACGTATTCTCACCTTCATTGCAAAGTTATCAACTACATCAAAAACAACATTCAGTTTAGGATTCTCCTGTATAAAGCTATCGACATTTTCGTCAGTCAAACCATCGGTAAAAATTTTAATATTGGCATAGGGGTTAATCTCATATATGTCTTGAGCTGTCACGGTTGTTTTTGGTTCATCAACACTTGAGAGCCCAACTCGAACTCGGTTTAAGTTTGTTGTTTCGAATATATCATTATCAGCAAGCTTAATGTTATTCGCTGCACCACTGTAGACCAAGGACACAGCAATCCCATTACCGAAAGAAAGCCCGGCTACACCAGCGTTGAATTGTCCCAACTTTTCTTGTTCTTTTTTAGTAAGCAAGTTGCTTGTCCGATTAGTTCTGAGCATATTTTGCTCTTTTTCTGAAACCGTATGCAGTAGTAGCCCCGACCAAGGATAATAAACATAATTCCCTCTTAGCTCGGGATTTGGGTTTGATCGTTCTAAGATAAAAGAATCGAGCTTATTGCGAACTTCTGGTGTGCCAATTAGATGAGCATTCAATATTTCAAAGAGTTCTTTCAGTTGAGATTTGTAAATGTCTTTTGATTTCCAAATTTTCTGATTCTTAAGTTTTTGTAATTCAATTTGGGTATACTGGCCTTCAACTAATATTATTGGCTTGTCCATAGACTTATCTCCTTTTATCGTAGCCATTATTGTTTTATTGTCCAGTTTTGCTTTGTACCAGAGCGAAAATGTGTTGGATCTTCGTATTCCCAGAGATATATAATCGGCTGGGCATCATCACCTATCATTCTGTTAGTCTCACGATATTCTGAACTTTCTTCTATGAGAGTTTCGTGAATAGCTTTTTGTATTTTGGCATTGAGTGATTGGCTGTGAACTATACCGTGCTTAGTTTCAACGTGTATATGCAATCGCTGACGTCCTTCGTTATCATAATCACTTTGCATTGAAAATTTTCCTGTAATTTCAGGGTGTAGACTTTCATTCTGCAATGCGCGCCGCACTGTGTCAGGATATATTAAAAATGCGTAGTAGCTAACACTGAAATCGTTGCGTTCATAGATATAGATAAAAGGCAAGTTCCACAAATTATTATTTATGTTATGTTTTCGTGCTAAGACTTCAATGTCAATGCCCTGTTCAGACAATCTCGTTTGGATCTCCGCACGATTTAGAAGACCACCATAATCCTTAAGATCATAGCGTACTAGTGGTAACCCACTATAAGCAGTGCAAAAAAGATTATTTTCTTCTGCTTCAAAATAAAAAAGCTCGGGGTTATACTGTGCGAATGTTGGTTGACGTTTATCCTCAGGAAAGAGTATGTTGAGTTTATCAACTTCATTTAATGTTCTACGAATCATGATTGATTCTGGGGTTTCGTGAGCCATGGTACCCATGTCCACGGTGCCATAGTGATTGAGTGTGGTTTTAAGAGGGTCCTGGCTAGCGGTTGCTTTTAATACATAGTCACGGAACTTTTCAGAAAAAGCTTCGGCAGAAAAAACAAAACCAAGATTATATTTGTTCCATTTAATACCTTCACGGATTCCGTCGTCAAGTATATCTTTCAAAAATGGTGCGTAAGCACCAATGATAATCTGATCAAAGTTATGACCAAGCTGCTTAACTGCCTTGATTACTTCTTGTTTGTGAATACCTGGAGTAATGATGCTAAGGTTATAGCCACCATGTTCAGCTACAATTTTTAGGGCCTCGTAAGTGAATAAACCACCTATCCAAGCTCCCATTGGGAAAGCGACGATATATAAAGTGCTACGATTTTGTATTGAAAAGTTTGAGCGAAGATATAGTTCTGCTGTAATGGCATACTGCCAGTCTTGTGAGTTTTCTCTGGGGAAATAAAAAGGCTGCCCTGTTGAACCAGAGGTGGTAGAGATAACCCATTGACTCCCAGCAAAATTACCATCCCAACACAGCATTTCTTGAGGGTATTTCCGTAAGTAATTGTCTTTATTAATACATGGGATCTTGAAGAAATCCTCTATTCCCTTAACTTGATTCGGAGAAAAATTTTTACTTTTTAAAAAATCTCTATAGGCAGGGACACGAGTTGTCATGGTGTGGAAAAGTCTAAGCGCTCGTCTTTCTCCACGTTGTCTCCATTTTATTTCCGACTCACTGGATAGCCGTTTTTGAAGCATTTCGATGTTACGATAACCTCTTGGCAAGAGTATATGTTTCATAATTTTTCGTTTCTGTATTATTCCCTGTTATTTTAACACGTACCACATAAAAGATGGTTGCCATAAATACAAAACCCCTGTACATTGTAGCTACCGCCTACAAAAAGTAAACAAATAACTATGTCATTTATTTCACAAAGATTAACATATTTTGATAGTAGTGATTTTCGGACTGCCATGCGTCGGCAAGCCGAACTAGTGAACCCCATAGATTTAAGCATTGGCGTTCCTGAAGAACTAACAGCCGAGCACATCAAAGCCGCCGGTATAGCTGCTATTCAGTCAGATAAAACTGTTTATACCCCTGCTGCTGGGATTCTGGAACTCCGACTGGCTCTTGCCAAGAAACTTAATGAAGAGAATAAACTCAACCATACTGCCGATACCATAACCATTGTGCCAGGGCTTACTACAGGCCTATTACTTGTATACCTGGCGATTTTAGACCCGGGAGATGAAATAATTGTCTTTGACCCCTACTATCCTCCTTATCCGCATCTAGCAAGTATGATTGGCGCCCATGTGGTTTATGTCTCAACTTTGCCCGACTTCCAGCCTGACTTACACGCCTTGGAAGCTAGTATCACTAATCGGACTAAAGTGATTGTTATCAACACACCCAATAATCCGTCTGGGGCAATTTATCCAGAAAGTAACCTAAGGAAGATCGCTGCTATTGCTGAGCGACATAACTTGTTGGTTATTTCTGATGAGATCTATGAACATTTTGCTTATGAAACAGCTCATTTTAGTATCGGTAGTATTTATCCGAATACCATTACTATGAACGGCTTCTCTAAGGAGTACGCTATGACTGGCTGGCGGCTGGGTTATGTTGCTGGCCCTAGTGATATTATTGATGCGATCAATGAACTGCAACAATACGTCGTTATGTCCAGTTCCTCTATAGCCCAACATGCTGGCTTAGCAGCCATTCAACGTCGCCCAGATGTAGTTGCAAAATATAGTTTAAAACGGAAATATGCCTTAGATCGATTGAGACATATGGGCTACAGTATTCACGGCGCACAAGGTGCTTACTATATATTCTTGAAGGCACCTAATGATCTAACTGATCTCGAATTCGTAGAACAGGCTAGTGATCACGGTCTGATTATTGTTGCAGGCAGAGCATTTTCACGACTAAACGGCTTTGTACGCCTGTCATACGGAGCAGACATGGAGACTTTGAAAAGGGGTCTTGACGTTCTTGAAAAAATTACCTCTCTTGACACTTCCCGAGTCGTGCTAGACTTAAAATAGTATGTCTAACACTACGGTCAAGATCGCAATAATTGAGGATGACCAAACTATCAGCCAGATGTACCGCTTCAAGTTTGAATCGGAAGGCTACAAAGTTGAAACGGCAGAAAACGGTAAGTTGGGCTTAGAGCTAGCCGAGGAGATGCAACCAGATATTATCTTGCTTGATCTAATGATGCCAGAGATGACTGGTGACCAAATGCTCAAGGAACTACGGAAAAAGCCTTGGGGCAAAAGTGCGAAGGTTATTATTCTAACCAATATGGGTGAACAGGAAATACCTGCCGAAGTAAAGGCATTAGGAGTTAACGCCGTTATCCTAAAGGCTGACATGACACCTCGCCAAGTAGCGGAATTAGTTAAAAAACAATTGTCAGCTTAATAGTCTATGCCAGCAATTTCTAAACAAACCAAAACAACTTGCATCAAAATTTACTAAGTAGGAGCGGGCTATCCTATTAAATGCTTGTTTTGATTACAGGTCATTACCTATTTAGATATACGTGGTCTCTGATGCAATGGATGCCGTAGGCTGCCCAGGGTTTTTTTAATGATGGCAGTTTGGTCATTTATGCTGCTTACTGCATCGGCTGCATTGCGAATCGACTCAAGATAGGTAACAACACGTATTAAGTAAAATGGGCAAATGGATCGTGCGAGCATGTTGGCTGAGTAGTCTCCCACATGTTGTTCATGCAGCAGTAAGATATCTGCCCATTCCGTAGCACTTAGTTTCTCCGGAAGCTTGGGGTACTGGTCACTGAATGGTGTCCCTGATATAATTTGGAGTTCCTTGGCTTCGGTTCGACGGGCTTGGAGCTTATAGTCGTCAATACCGGGACTGTCCAAGAGTGTCCAGTCGGTTGTAGATGGTGTAAAACGGATTGGTTGAGTGCTTTGCAGTACTGCTCGGGCCTGGTAATAACTTTCCATCTCATCGGTAGCTATACCGATCATCTTTTCGAAACTTGGCTTGTGGATTTTTTTAGGAAGCGCGATCTCCTGAACAGTGAAACTTCCGAATAATGCCTGCATAGTCATGAACACATCGACGCCATAACGAAGGGTTGCCCCTGACCATGGTAGTGAGCACAGATACAGGGCAAACGCGCGCGCGATACCAAAATCACCGGCAATTGGCTGGCGTGGCACATTGCCGGCCGTCAGATAGAATAGCAATGGATATAAAAGATGGTTTGTGGTATTGCCCTCATGCATGTAACGGGAGTAATTAGGAACTACGAAGTCGATGTTTAGCTTAGCAGCAGCGACGTGAGATTCAAGCCACGAACGTTCTAGCGAAGTTACGTCGCCATCGATCAGCATACAATAGGTAAAACCAAGCTTAACAACGCACTCGAGTATGGTGCGTACATTTCTTCCTTTCCCTGTTTGTGAGGTGCTGAGTGAAATCTTTGGATTAGTTGTCTTGATTCCCTGAAAAATTTTTGCTGTGCCATCAGGGCTAGAGTTGTCGCAGTTAATAATAGTAACTGGCTCACCAATTGTGATAGCGTATGCATCAATTTTTTTGACCAAAGCTGCCAGATTCTCGGCTTCATTAAATGTGGCGATGCCTACAGCGATCATTGTTGCTTGCCTTCAGTAGTAATAAATTCAAGTGCTGCTTGGGCATTAGGTGCAAATATTTCTGTGATGCCGATGGTCTGAATGTGACTTACAATGCGGTCGCGTGCTGCTAGACCATGTTGGTTAAGCATGCTTGGCAGTGAGCCGTAATATGTGCCATTGTCGTCAAGCAGTGGTGTAGCCTGGCCGCTTATATGACGGCCAATACGTTCATGCATAACGAGCGTCTGCTGTAAGCCCGACCATGGAGCAACCTTCAGTGAGTTTTCAGTATGGTCAATGCGAACGTGCAGTAACTGTTTTGCTGTGTGGTACTCAGTAGAGCTAGCGATGCCTAGATCGTGCGCTCGAACCCGTAACTTGTCATTCCAAGCGGGTTTATTGTTACTCCTTGCCAAGACGACTGAGCCGAGGTAGCTGTCTGACCGCACTGCTGTAGTGCGAATATCAAAATAATTGTTGCCGCCCTCCACGTAGAGTCTTTCATTGTCGTGACCTAAAAAAATTTGATCGTTACCAACTAGCACATAACCATGTTCATGACAAAGCCGAAAAGCCAGTGTTGTTTTACCTGCCCCTTTTTCGCCAAAAAGAACAATTGCCGAGTTGTCCTGTGGGTCAACAACTGCCGCTGCGTGAACTAGAAACAAATCTTTTACAGACGGGCGTATACACTCAGACATGTACTGTGCTGTGTGGGCAATCGCAATCCCTCCTGCAAATAAGTGGGGCTGACCCGTTATGGAAAGTGCTTGTTCACCTATAAGCTTGGCGGACACGGTGGCCGCTGGAGTAAAATCGATTTGCCCACGAGCTATTGTCTCAAAAGACTTGCCCACCCTAAGGCCAGTTATATTACTTTCTAAATTGGCAAGTGTGGTAGAAGTCAAAAAATCTTGGCCTGATATGCCAATTGTGACTCCTTGGAAGTTAAGATCAATCGAGTTAACATTTTTCATTATGATTTGAACGTGTTGGTCCTAGGTAGGAAGTGGCGAGTTGCCAAAATTATGTCTGTTGTTTGGCGGCCCAAGCCTAAGCTTTCTTCGACGATTCTAGCGGTGACATCACGGTCAACTTCTGCCTCAGTCGATACAACAACTTTTGTTGGGTCAAAGAGGTTGTCGCCCATGTTAGCTTGTATTATTACCTGGCAACGGCTACCAGTCTGTTCGTAGACGTTTTTCGCTATTGCGTCTGCTTGGTAACCAAGCAGCTTGCCAACAAAATACGTTACGTTTTTACCGTGGGGGGCTTCCATAGTATTAGGCCGAAAGCTTGAAATAATGTTATGTGTTTTATTGCCACGGCCCACTGCTCCCTCTTCTCCAAAATCTGTACACGAACCGCCCGTTACAAGATATGGATATGGATTGGGGCTCTTGGTTTGAGTGTTGACAACAACGCGCACAGAGGCGTCGCCGGCAACCTTTTCTTCGGCGTACTGCTGTAGGGTGAGCTCAAGTTCCCGTTCTCGTTCGTAGTAAACTTCTTTGCTTGGAGTTTCGGTGGTTACTTGTGGGATGCACATGGTAGCAGTGATTAGCCGGCCAGTGCGAACGCACATGACTTTGATGTCTTGACCGATATGCGAAAACCGCGGTACTGGCAAATCTTCAGAAGTGTCCTCGTAGAAGTATCCTTCCAGGTCAAGCGCAAGCTTTTCGGTTACTGTCAGTGGCCAATAGCTAATCATGGTTGCGGTGTCGTTAGCACGCGGGGTATCACCACTATACTCAGGTAGATCATCGATATTACGAGGAGCAAACCAGTAGGGACGTGTACTATGGCTTGTGGTTAAAGAGCGCGAATTGTAGACGGAAGGGTCTGCAGTATTCAGGTGAGGCAAGATGCGCTTCAGATAATCACGGGAGGTTTGGTCTTGAATCTCTTCAAGCGGAATGTTCTTATCGCCAAATGACTTACTAGCACGACCCATAAAAATCATGTTAAGGGGTGCTTCAAAAAGCGAGCCTCCAAAACGTTGTATGCATAAGCCACCCACCAGTGCTGCTTTATCAAGGTTATGATGAGGAATAGCTCCAAAGGTTTCTTGGCAATATGTGGCATATGCCATTTCAGTCGCTTCAACTATACCGTCTACGAGTGTGTCTGGATGACCAAGACCTTTGCGTTCAACAACTTCTTGGACCAGTTTATCTGGTGCAACAAAACCAGCATTAATCTCTAATGACATGTGTACTCCTTATCGGCATTAATTACTGTACCAATTGGTCGGGTATCAATTTTCTTGCATACTGCATTTGCCTGCCACGTAAACAGCACGTCGCAAATTGCCAGTGAATTTTCTAGCCCTACGTACTGCTCCTGAACGTTATTTGTTAAAATATCGGCCAGATGTCGCTGTAGATGATTATCTTTTATGAGTTTTTGCGTTGTTTTAGCGGTTATTAGGTCGGTGACAATCAGTTTTGTATGATGAGTGTTGTTGACGTCAAGAATATCAAAAGCAAGATGATATTCACGTTGCGCAGTCCTCACCATGACTGATCGTGTAACTGCTGGGTTTGACCGTATATCATGGTTGCTTAGTCTAAAGTTGCCTAAATATGATGCGAGGGAGATCGTGCAGTCGTTAACCTTACCAGTGACAGTGATGCCTTGATTGTCGTTGCGAGTCGGATCGATATAGCGATGGGGTTGTAACTCTTTGAGTGACTCCAAAGTAATATTAAAGTACTGTAATATGGCGACCATGTGGGGCGTTTCTATGCCCAATGCACCTAGCTCGTAGTCAAAGAACCGTCCATTGTCATTGTCTGATAGTCTATTTTTTGAAAGTTCAATATTGATTTGTAGTGGTGATTCAGCGTTGACTTCGAGCAGCTTCCTTAGCTCGCGCAAAGCCGTAGATACATAGTAACTCTCATTAAGTATAATCGGTACTAAAATACCATTCATCGCAAAACTATTAACGATTTCTAGTAAGGCAAACTTTTCTACAACTGATGAAACAGCCGGTTTCTCAATGAGTACAACTTTTGGCGGGTTTTTGAGTGTATAAAATGCCCACCTCAATGCTGCTGCGTGCTGATCAGCTGGCGTTGATATATCGACAATAAAACTTGTCAGGTCATCCTGTTTTTCTGGGTCAAATAGCGAGAATCGCTTTTGTTCTATCACGTTTCGGAATATGCTGGAATTATATCTTCTATCATAGATGTGGACTTGCGCACCTAGTCTAGTCCAAATTTCAGCCTTTATGGCTCCGATCTTGCCGTATCCGACGATGAGGATATGTTGCATTGGTATAGCTTTCTGCTCGCTATTTTATAATATAGAGGTATAATTTACAAATATAATGTATTATTCAGCACTTATTGGTCAGCCAACTGAGCACAGCGTTTCACATATCTTATATGAAGAGCTGATCAAGGAAGCTAAGATCGAGGTTGTATATAAGCATCTGAAGATTAATATAGAGGTTACCAAACTCGAAGAGTCATTGCGGGCATTTGAGACCTTGCAATTTTCAGGCTTAAGCGTCACGTTGCCTCACAAACTCGCAATCATGCAGCATCTTGATGAAATCGATCCAGTTGCACGGGCACTAGGTGCGGTCAACGTTGTGCAATTAGGTCAAAAGCGAACGGGCTACAACACGGACTGGATTGGTATTGTTGAGTCGGTACGCAGTCACAGCAAGCAACAACTCAACCAGGCAATAATTTTTGGTAGCGGCGGTGCAGCCCGTGCAGCGATTTACGCAGTCAAGCAACTTGGCTGTACAGAGATATATATTTTTTTTCGTGCACATGTTGTTGATCCAAAAACGACTGACTTGATGGAGCGTCAGAAAGATCTCGGTATTACTATGCTACCGTATGAAAACGTTGCGACACGCTTGGACAATGCCGATATTATCATTAATGCGTCATCAGCTGGCATGCTAGGTAATGATTTGACGCCACTGCCACTTACGAGCTTCGACGGCATTAATGTCCAAAGCAAGATATTTCTTGATGCAGTATTTAATCCACTTGAGACTGAACTCATAAGCTATTTCAAAAAGCAGGGTGCACTGACAATAGATGGTCTATGGATGATGATATATCAGGGTATAGCCGCTCTCTCAATATGGCTAAACAAGCAGATTGAGATTGACCATAATAGACTGTGCAACGTCCATGGATCCCTCAAGAAAGAGTTATTGCATGTATAAAGTTGGTGTAAATTTTGATGAGATCTCTGACGATATCCATATTGCTTTAGCTGTCATGAAAAAACAGGGGGTGACATATGGTGAGCTCCGGACTATTGAGGCCAAAAATTTTGTTTTTTGGACCGACGACGAGGTGCAGTATTACAAAACTATTATTACCATGGCGGGCATTGAACTTGTTGCTGCGGCAACACCTCTATTTAAATGGTATCGCACTGCCGATAGTCCGGAAGTGCGGCATGACAATTTTGGTTTTGATCCTCGGCTGAGAGAAGAGGAAAAACGCGCAGTCATTGCACGAACGATTGAAATTGCAACTGCCATGAAAATACCACGCCTTCGTATCTTTTCGGGTCTTGGTTCGTCTGATAAAGCAGGCCCTGTATTTGCCAGCGACCCACTGCTTCACTATGCGCTTGAGCTGGCAAGCAAATACGAGATTGATCTATATCTAGAAAACGAGCCAGTCTGTATAATTCACAACAAACAAGATGTCGTCGACTTCTTTAACCAAGTCACCTCACAACACATGAAATACTGGCTGGACGTGGCCAATCTTATTGAGCTCAACGAGATGGTTGACGATGCATTTTTATCACAAGTCATAGCCAGAGTTGGCTACGTGCACGTCAAAGACTTTATTAACACTACGAAGGGCAGAAAGTACGTTCCTGTTGGGCAGGGTGAAATTAACTACCGCCAAATTTTGGCCGATATTCGTCGTAGCTGCCCACATGAACTGATCATTACTATTGAAACACATGCTAAAATTAATAAGATTGAACATTCTATTGCGTCAATCAAAGGTGTGAGATTATTACTGAAAGATGGGGAAGTATAGTCATGTCAGACCGAATAGTAATTGAAGCAATCCCGGGTATCCCCTTTATAGCAGAGGGAGACGATATTGGACTTATAATCGTTGAGGCTGCTCGACAAAACAGATTTGATTTTAATGATGGCGATGTTTTGTGTATCGCGTCAAAAGCAGTATCTACGGCTGAAGGAAGGCAGCTTTCACTTGAGGATATTGAAGTGAGTGAGGTTGCCAAAAGTATACACGAGCAAATTCCGCGTAAAGACCCGCGTGCAATTCAGGTCATCCTCGATCAGACTGGCCAGCCTGACGGTAGTAGAATTGACCTCGACACAAACTATATTGCAGGGTGGCTGCCAAGCGGCATGCGCTTGACGAGCTCAGGGGTGGACAAGCTAAGCGCTAACGAGGTTATCCTCTTACCAGAAGATTCGGATAAAAGTGCCAGGGCTATTGGTAAAACTCTCTTAGATCAGACTGGTGTACGCGTTGCAGTTATCGTGACTGATAGTGACGGGCGGGTTGACAAGACGGGTTCAACGCAACTTGCCATTGGTCTGTACGGTGTGCCTGCGCTGCGTGTTAATGAATCAAAAGATAGTAGTGGTAAGATTTCAGTAGCCGAAGAAACGATTTGTGACCTTTTAGCTGGCTCGGCTGCACTAATCATGGGTCAGCGCGGGACTAACAAGCCAGCAGTTGTTATTCGTGGCTATCAGTATGGGTTTGATGAGAATAGCTCAATTAACGACGCGCTTAGCCGTAAGCCGCAGTAGAAGCTTACATATCTTATTTCACATAAGATAAGCAAGCCTACTTCTAGGCCATGTCATACAGCTGGATAGCAACGCTGGTGGGTTTGTTATATCTGCGAATGGATACTCACCACAACTTTAGATTACGAATGGGTCAACTGTAATCGCAAATAGTAAGTTAGGACCTGACTTGACCACTTGCTACGGTTTAGGAGCAATCTCCAGATGACACACGACATTTCCGGGACACTAATGCCCTAAGATTTAAGCATTACATAGTGGTTATGCAGTAACTTACGGCCTAAACTTTAGTGAGCTGTAAGGTGTTATTTACTAAAGCCGGCGAATGACATTCTTGCCTACACGGCATGAAAATGTGACTAATGCAATAAGTCATAAAGTCTTAATCTGTTATTGTAATATTTGTGGTGGGTACTAATTTGGTCAACTCAGGAGTAAGTTAGGAGCACAAAGATACTCCGGTTATTACAAAAAATTGACTAAAAAGCTATTCTAGTATAAATTCTGCTTAGTGAAGCCTGTTATGAATAGTGATTTTGGTCAGTCTATTGAGGTATTTTTGAATGGCCAAAAAAACTGTAAAACTAGTGCCATAGATTGTATAGATTATCATTACATACGCCCGGTGCTACGTTATATTGGGGCAGTAGCATCACCTTACGATCATCGGGATTTCTTTCGTCAGTGGCTTGCTGAGACAATAAGCTTGCACGAGAATCCTGCAGTTACTGTAAGTGGCGCTGCTGATTATGCGTGGTTGCTGCCCAATTCTCCACTCACGCTTGCGTGTAACAACAAGCTTACCCCAGGAATGTTAACAGTTGTTGATGGGTGCACGACACCTTTGACTGCCTGCCTAGAATTTGCACAATCAGTGCCTGCTTTCGCGGTTCGTAAGGTTCAGTCTAATATCCCAAACGGGCTTGGTGTAAAGGACCAAGATGTAATTGTAACTGATGCATTCTTGACGCAGTTTGCTGATGCAACACACAGGAAGGCTGTGCTTCATGCCTGGCGTTCTAGTCTGGCTCAAGACGGAACCATTATTACCACGGTGCAAGTTCGTCCGGCCAATGGTCAGCGGTCAGCCACAAAGGAAGTGTTTTTATTGGCAACGACACAGCTCTATGAGGAGAGTCCTTACCCGGATGCCTTAAGACTTTCTAGTTCTGATTTTTTGGGCATGGTAGGGCGCGTTGCAGGAACCAACCATACGAAAATATATGCGTCAGAATCGGAGCTAATGGAAGAAATTAGTGGGTCTGATCTCACTGTTACTCATATGGAAGCACATCAAGTTTACTCTAAAAGCTCACAGCGCATACTTGAGTATAGGGGCCTAGTTATACAAAAGTAGGCTTAAGAACAAAATCTTTGGCAAATCATTGATACTTTATTGAATACCGTTATCTCTCAGCCCCTCTCTGTTTTTGGAATAATGAATAGGCTTCTTTAAACTCTTCACTAAAATCTTTTGGCACAGCATTAACAGGAAACCATGCAGCATCAATTAATTCGTGATTAGGAACCAGTTTTTGGGCCTTAAGATTAGAAGGCCCCGTGCTATAGAAACAGCTTACCTTAAATAGAGTCGGTATATCGTTATACATAAAACGATTAAGAAAAATCAGTGATGACTGTTTTATAGATATTCCAAGTTCTTCTTGTAATTCTCGAACAAGTGCTTCTTGATCTGTTTCAGATCGTTTCGCTCCACCGCCAGGTAGAGTCCATTCTTGCATGCCAAGCCAGTTACGTACGAGGAGTACGTGCTCATCCACCATAATAAGTGCACGCACCCTGGCTCTTCTTTTCTGAGTACCATAAATGCGCTGGGGTATGACAGACATTAGATATATAAACTTGCCTAAATTTATATACAATTCCCTAATTTTTTTTGAATGATTTATGATCATATTTCTAGGCCACTCTCCAGAAAGACTTATAATTGTTCACCATGGAGTATCGCAACAAGTGCTAACCCAATAGCATTACCATATGACGCTGCAATACTATAATCGCTGCGTATTGTTTGAGGAGTCATCCTAAAAACGACTTCATTCATAATCCTTGTGCCATTATACATAGTTAGGCCACCGACCTTAGGACCCAAAGCTTGTTCTTTTTCCCCAAGTGCAATAAAAATAATTTCTTCCTACGATATAAAAACGAAGTGATATTTCAAACTTGATTCATTATCGCTATTGATAGTTATCTGATATTGTCCAATACTTAAGGTATGAAAATAGCCATATTAGGTTTCGGACTTGAGGGTAAATCCGCCTATGAATACTGGCAGAGTTCAGAAAATGAGATTACCATTTGTGACCAAGATGAATTAATTGATTTGCCCGATAAAACTTCTAGTCAATTAGGCACATCTTACCTTACGGGCCTTGATAAGTTTGATTTAATTGTCCGCAGCCCAGCTATTCATCCTAGCCACATCGTAGAAGCTAATGACCAAAATATATTGCAAAAGGTTACGACTGTTACTAATGAGTTCCTGCGTATTTGCCCTTCTAGAAATACTATCGCTATTACTGGTACAAAAGGTAAGGGCACAACTGCTACTCTAGTCGCTAAAATGCTTGAAGCTGACGGCAAGCGAGTTCACTTAGGTGGCAATATAGGCTGGCCGGCCTTAGACCTTTTGAAAAACAACATTCAACCCGAAGATTACATTGTTCTAGAGCTATCTAGCTTCCAGCTAATCGACTTACAATACTCGCCGCATATCGGGGTTTGCTTAATGGTTGTACCAGAACATCTGGATTGGCATGCCGATAATAATGAGTACATTACTGCCAAAACTCGGCTCTTCAGCCACCAGTTATCAAGCGATATAGCAATTTATTTTGCAGATAATGAGACCTCTAGACGTATTGCGACATCTGGCGAAGCAAAAGCCATCCCCTATTTTGCTCAACCCGGAGCTTTTGTTGAAAAGAATGACCTCAAAATAGATGGACAACTTATCTGTCACCTTAATGAACTTAAACTACTCGGTGAACACAATAGGCAAAATGCCTGTGCCGCCTTAACGGTAGTATGGCAAGTCACTCAAGATAAAGAGACAGCCCGTTCAGTTCTGAGCACTTTCAGCGGATTAGAACACCGTCTGGAGTTCGTCAGACAATTAGATGGGGTTAAGTATTATGACGACAGTTTTGGGACTACTCCTGAGACCGCTATGGTAGCTATCCAGGCCTTTAACCAGCCAAAGGTTGTTATTCTTGGTGGCTCTGACAAAAAAGCCAGTTATGACCAGTTAGCAAAGGTTGTACAAAGCAGTAACGTGCGATCGGTAGTTTTGATCGGCTTAATGGCACCCAAAATTCAGGCCGCCCTGAGTAGTATTGGGTTTAGTGACTTTGTCTCTGGTGGCCCAACAATGCCCGAGGTAGTAAGAACAGCTCGTGTTCAGGCACAAGTTGGTGATGTCATTTTGTTGTCGACAGCCTGTGCCAGTTTTGACATGTTTAAAAACTACAAAGATCGTGGTGATCAGTTCAAGAAAGCTGTTTTAGCACTTGCTTAACTTGTTTAATAATCAGTGATTCGGGTTGTATTACTGATGCTTTACCGGCTACTAGAGCTTTAATTTCTGCTTCGATCCAATGATAATGAGTACAACCAAGTACAATTACATCAGCATTTTGGTGCAATAGTTTATTAATCCGGCTAGATATTTTTTGTTGGTCGATAGCTTTATGCTCAATCATGTAGGCCCAATCTGAGCAGTCGGGTTCCAAGACCTTAATCCCCTTTGCATAGGTTTCCTTAAGCCAGGAATAACGTTTACTTGCTAGAGTCGTTGGTGTGGCACAAACCGCTATTATGCCGCTTTTAGTAAGAGTGACGGCCGGCTGAATCATTGGCTCGGTGCCAACTAGAGGTACTCTAAAAAGGTGGCTAAGCTCATCCATTAAAGTAGTTGATACGGTATTACAGGCTACCACAATTAAATCACAGCCAAGGTCAATTAAATTCTGAAAGATCGGCATGATAAAACCAAGTATTTGCTCGGGAGATTTAGTCCCGTAGGGAAGATGTTGTTTATCTTCACGCAGTATTATCTCGTGCCCCCGGAAAGCCTTTTTTAGGGCATTGGCAACACTTAAGCCGCCAACACCTGAGTCAAAAACGCCTATTTTCATTATTTAAGAGTTGCTCTACGAGCAGCCAGAATAACGTTTTCAAACAGAGCACAAATCGTTAGTGGCCCAACACCGCCCTTGGCTGGCGTAATAGTTAGATCTTCACGCTCATAAACTTCAGGTGCAAGATCACCAACCGTTTTACCCGACTCACTTGCCACACCTGCATCAATGACAACTGCATTTTGCTTAATCATTGCCGGATAAAGAATTGCGGGACTGCCCGTGGCTGTAATAATTATGTCTGCGTCCGTTGTATGCTTGGATAGATCTTTGGCACTTCTATCTATTGACTCAACAGCTATGCCTGAGGAATCTAGAATCTTTTCAAGAGGAGCACCAACAAGTTTGCCGCGCCCAACGAGTAAAACCTTTTTGCCACGCAAGTCAATATTGTAGCCTGAAAGAAGCCACAAGATAGCCATCGGTGTAGCCGGCTCAAATTGTGCATTTCGGCCTAAAGCATCAACGTCCTTTTCAGGTGCAACAAGATTAACAATTTCATCAGTTTGGGCTGGTACATCAAGCGGCAGTTGGACAATAATGCCATGGACTGTCGGATCTTTATTTAACTTGTTAAGTACGTCTGGCACCTCGCTCTGCTTGATACGATAAATATCTACAGCTATTGAAATGTCTGCCCCGTAACTTTTTTTTAGTCTTACGTAGGTGTTTATAGCAATATTCTCGACTGTTACGATTATCGCTAGTTTAGGAAAGACCCCGAGAGTTTGTCCTAGGGTTCGTGCTTCTCTACTCTGGCGTTCTTTAATATAGCCAGCTAATTCTTTACCACTGAGTAATTTCACGTTTGATATTATAGCGCATAACTTGCCAAAACAGAGGTGATTGGGTAAAATTGTTACGTTGAAATACAACATGGGCCGTTAGCTCAGTTGGTAGAGCAGGGGCCTCTTAAGCCTCTTGTCGTGGGTTCGAGTCCCACACGGCCCTCCAAAAACATTTTTTTAAACTCAATCGAGCAATATATCGGAAAAATTATCTGGGTTGACTACACTAAACTTGTAGTCCGGGTACATCCTACTAAAAGCTAGTGGTAGGCGAATAGTCTTTTTGATATTTATCTTACATTCATAAGCCCTAAGTACATCAGATTCTTCTTCGATAATATCAACTTCACGCTGATCATTATTACGCCAGTAATAAGATCGAACCCGGCGTTCATGTGCCTGAAGATACTTAAGCCTCTCAATAACACAGAAGTTTTCCCATAAAAAACCGATATCATCACGAGTCTCAAGTGGTTTAAAGTTTTCAATGATTGCGTTACGTATACCAAGATCAGTAAAGTAAATCTTTCGTAATCGCCCCACTTCCACTCGCTGGTTGCGTCTGTACTGACCACGCCTTTGAATTATGAAAGCCTTTTCAAGTAAATCAATGTAGCGCATGACAGTTTCTTTGGATACTGACAATTTACCGGCCAGTTCACCATAGCTTACTTCTTGACCAATCTGATAAGCTAACAGTCGTAAAAGATCATTGATGACGGTTTGATCAAACATAACCTGTGGCCCAAAGGCATCACGATAGACATAGTTATTAGCTATATTACTAAGCCTAGTATGGGCGGCTTGGGCAGATAGTTGCCATATAGCTGGATAACCACCCCGATCAAGCATGGTTCGCCAATTACCATCCATTTCTAGACGATTCTTTGACACTTCACTTATACTGAGCGGATACAACAAAATCTCCTCTGATCTACCAGTAAGCGGTTCGGCTATCTTATTGGCTAAGTCTAGGCTTGATGAGCCTGTAACTAGTAGATTTATGCCTGGGTAAGTATCGTGAATGAGCTTTATTGTAATTCCTATATTCTCTACTCGTTGCCCTTCGTCAATAACTACAAGGTCAGCATCTCCAATGTAGGACTTTAATTCAACAGCTGATTTGTTACTTAGGCTAATAACTACGTCTGGATCATCGCAATTCAGATATAGGGGTGCTTTAAACCGTTTTGCTACTTCCTTAGCTAAAGTTGTCTTGCCTACCTGACGAGCTCCGTAAAGAATGGCAATAAGCCCATTAGAAAGAGTATCTTCAACATGCTTCTGTTCGTGTCTTTGAATGTACATAGCTACAGTTTAGCATAAAACTCCGATTAACGCGAGTCTAATAGCGGAAAAAGGTACTTTATCGCGAGTGTTTATGCTTTTATTTGTTATGCTTCCTCCTGTAGATAGTTAACTGTACCGCCTATATACTAGTCCCATATCTGACATATTCTTGTATAGCAACAATATGTCAGGATAGATCGAGTGCCAGATCAGGGAATCATGGCCCTCCAAATTTTTATTGACTAACTTAGTCTTTTTTCCTACTATTTACTTGTGACAGATTTAGTAAACGTTCATGACCTTAAGACAAATTACTCTAAGTATTTAGAGAGAGTAGCTGATGGGCAAGAAATACTTCTTGGTAAACATGGCAAGGTTGTAGCTAAGATTATTCCTATAGCCAAAGCTCAGGAGCCACGCATTCCAGGTGCGCTTAAGGGTAAGGTGTGGACGAGTGATGATTTTGACAATCCAATGACCAATCTTTGGAGTGGTTTAGAGGTTAAGTAGAGTGATTATACTTTTGGATACCAACGCTTTTATATGGTGGGTGGCCGACGATAAGCGTTTAGGAGCCCGAGCAAAAGAACTCATTGCTAATCCTTCAAATAAAGTCTATGTGTCAAATTTAAGCATCTTTGAATGTAGCATCAAGGTCAGACTTGGTAAATTAAAAGTTGATTTTACTGACATTGATAAAGAAATTTCTGAGGGTAGAATTTTAGAACTACGGTATGATACGTTAGCCGCTAGACAATTTGTGAGCCAAAATAACATGCCTCATGCCGACCCTTTTGACTTCGCTATTACTGCTCAAGCAATTTCCAAGCGTATGACGCTTATAACTAGCGACGGTAATATCCTTGGCTCTGGATTAGATAGCCTCCAAGTTATAGATGCGCAAATTTGATTGATTATCTTTGATTTCAGTTGCGATAACGTCTACGTTGGCTCTTCAAAAGTTGATAACAGATGAGAATTAGTCTCTAAGATAACGGCGTTGTTTTTTAGAGCTTCATCCTTTTTTGTTACAAAGTTCTAATCATTAGTGGTCTATAGAGTTGAATCCATAAAGTATACGATTGACACCCTAAAGCATACGTGTAGTATAAAGATAGTTAACGATAAAAATAAAAAATATATAAGGTATTCATGAATAAACATATGTAACGAGTCAGATTGTTTGGCGCTGTTTTAGCAGTAGCACTTTTCGGTAGTTCAACGGCCTTCGCATTATCAGCCCAATTAGGAGGTTCTCAACTAAAAGCCTGCCAAGATAGTCAGGATGCTATTAGCGCTATTATGGCTCGGATTAATGCTCGTGTTCAAAACCAGAGTGCATTGTTTGGAACTATAGCTAGCCGTACTGAGAGCTTTTATGCTAAGCAAGGTAAAACCTTGAGTAACTATAGCCAGCTGGTTGCTGCCGTCAACGCTGCTCAGGCTCAAGCTAGTAGTAGCTTTAATACTATGAAGAGAAACACCACCGGCTTTAGCTGTTCGGCCATGTCCTTACCGCCTGCGCCAGCTGCACCACCACCATCAGCTATGCCGTTACTCGCTCCATCAACTGCTCCGCCCTCATCGTCAATGCCTCCGCCATCAACTGCTCCGTCATCTTCCATTGCACCATCATCTGCTCCTATGTCATCGTCATCTTCAACGCCATCGCCTTCGTCGTCAGCACCGCCACCGTCATCGTCATCTTCAACGCCATCATATTCAGCGCCAACACCTTCAGCAGCACCGCCACCGTCGGCGCCAACACCTTCAGCAGCACGACCGTCAGCACCATTACCTGCTAATGTCCCCGTACCTAAAGGTATAGTTAATGATTTTCAAAGTTCTCTGAAACTAGAGATTAGCTATCTACAGAACTATCGCGTAGCAGTTAAGAATCTGATTGTTGGGGTCGCTTCAGCTCAAGGAGTAACGTTATCCGCGTCGAGTAAACCGCCAACTACAGGAGGGCAATAAAAATGAAAAAGCAACAATCGGGCTTCGCTATCATTGAACTGTTTATAAGTATAGTAGTCATAGCTGTTATAGTCGGTATCGGCTACTTTGTCTGGCATGGCCACCAGGCTACTACAAATAAATTAGGCTACAAGTCACCGGCAGTTGCTACGCCCACGGCACCACATATTAACAGTTCGTCTGACCTAAACAGTGCGCTGCAAGCGTTGAATCAAACCAGTGTTAGCTCAAGTAATACGGATAGTAGCCAGTTAAGCACGCAAGCAAGCGGATTCTAATTACCGCCCTATGGTAGTTAAAAACCGGCAATAAACAGACCAAAACTCCCCTGTATTTTTGTTGAAGTTATTGCTACGATGACCCCTCCATTAATGGTTATGATTAAGCTCCATGGGTTTTTAACTCGGATGGATGAATTAAAAATTCAATAGCTAATATACTTTGTTTAGGTTATTGGTAAGCAACCACCCATTAGTATAAGTCCATGGATTCGACCACAAATTCTTATATATGCTTATAATGTAAGTTGCTACTCTTAAATTAATGATTAATGATTAAACTTAGATTTTTATTGCAAAAAACCTTCAAAGATAAAGAAGGGAGTATAGTTATTGGCCAGTTCCCTAACCTGCCGCTATTTGGCTGGATTTTATTACAAATAGTAGCGCTTAATATACATAAAGGTCATGCCAGGACTGCTTTCCAAGATCTTGCGATGGCATCCCTCTTTACTTGGTCTTACCTGGAAATTACCGATGGGGCAAATTATTTTAGAAAACTGTTGGGCTTCGTAATAATGATAGTGGTTGTAGTCAGCTACTTTACGGGTTAGGCGTCTTGGATGCAGTTTTTGAGATAAAGAGTGCATTATCTTAAATCTAGAGCCAGCTAATTTTTAAAAAACCTACCTGATATTTAAAGCTTAGGAAGAGCTTTTAATCGATTGACTTTTGGCAAACATAAGTATAACAAAAAGTCCTGACAGCTGAAGAGTTTAAACATAACCGTAATGGAGGGCCATTGTAGACTTTACTGCGACAAAAATTCACACAAAAAACGTTTATATAGCATTAGTAGTAACCCTAACTTAATTGTATAGTATTAATACCGATTAAAGAGGCGGCTAAATGGCTAGCGAAGAGGGAAGAACATTCTGGCTTGATAAAGCTCTGGTACGCGACTTAGCTTCTCCTGACATTGAATTACGCGATGAAGCAATGTCGCAGCTTCCAGAAGCACTTAGTAGAGCAGACGTATCAGGTATTGCTATTCAGGTAAGCCTAGTTCCCGGCGCTGAGGCTATAAGACAAGGTGAAAGGCTAGGAAAAGAAGTACTATTTTATTTAGGGTGTACCGCGTTGATAAGAAGAGATGATTTAGTTACGGCTGGAAGCGTAGCCAACGAATTACGCGCAAGAGGCGACTTAGTGGGTTTCGTTATCCTCTCATACGAGCTAAGAAAAGCTAAAAGAAATATCGTTAACAATATGCTAGCTACTGGGCCAACCGATAGCTAGGCAGCTGGTTGAAGACTAACAATAAATAAGCCGTAACTTCGACTAATCTTTGACGAACTTAACTCTACGATGGCCCGCCAATACGATTAGTTAACGGTTGACTGTCGACATGTCTGGATAGCGATCACCTACAAACGAACCCTTAGGAGCTGCTGTCTCTAATCGATCTATATCTTCTTTGGATAACTCAATATTTATAGCCGCTATATTCTCTTTTAAGTACTTGGTATGCTTAGTGCCAGGTATTGGAACAATGTCGTCGCCTTGAGCTAGTACCCAGGCTAGAGCCAGCTGCCCGGCAGTGATACCTTTTTCATCAGCAATTTCTTGCACCTTTTTGACCAAGTCTAAATTCTTTTGAAAATTTTCGCCCTGGAAACGCGGCCAACGTCGCCGACTATCATCTAGGTCAAGATCTTCAATAGACTTTATCTGGCCTGTTAAGAAACCTCTTCCAAGAGGACTATAGGCTACAAAGCCTATGCCGAGTTCACGAACAGTTTGGAGTATTTCATCCTCAGGATCACGTGACCATAGGCTATATTCTGTTTGCAGTGCAGTAATACGATGGATTTTGGCAGCTCGCTTTATTGTTTCTGGAGCTGCTTCACTCATGCCGATGTAACGAACCTTACCTTCTCTCACAAGCTCAGCCATAGCTTGAATAGTTTCTTCTATCGGCACAGTGGTGTCTACACGATGTTGATAATATAGGTCAATATAGTCAACTCCCAAACGCCGCAAACTAGCCTCACAAGCTTTCTTAACATAAGCTGGTTTACCGTTGACGCCGACAAAAGTACCATCTCCTAGACGTTCGTTTCCGAACTTTGTCGCAAGGATCACTTGATCACGTCGACCCCTAATAGCTTTACCAACTAACTTCTCGTTTGTAAATGGACCATACATATCGGCAGTATCTAAAAGGGTTATCCCGTTATCAAGCGCATAAGCAATGGTTCGAAGTGCTTTATTTTCATCACGATCTCCATAGAAGTCACTCATACCCATACAGCCAAGCCCTAGTGCAGATACAGTTAAATCGCCTAGCTTGCGTTGTTTCATTACGTATACCCTCCTTCTGACTTATTAGTCTTTTTAATATTATACTGCTCGCCTGTACTTTAGACGCAACAGCATGCACGATGACTCTCCATAACTTCACCTGTTATGGTCTACTTCGTAAAATACAAGAGGGTTGTTGGATCAATGATGGTCCGTTGGATAGTGCATCTACCACTCGTGGTATTTGATGAGGCTAAGCATGCGCTCTGGATAAGCTTAATTCATTATGATCAATTAGTCTGAGAGGCTGGGTATTATCATACTTTCAGCCAATATTCAGTTGGTTTTTCTAACATTAAATGATGATCAAGTATAATAAATGCAGATTATGAAGAAATTTCTATTAGTTGTTGGAACACTGTTTGTGGTGGGCATTTCGGCTTTTGGTTTGCGTAATGAAAAACCTAGAACACTGGTAGCATCAGCTACGACTAGTAGCAGTAATCCTTCTGGCTCAACTACAAATAATAACCAAACTCCCCCGGCTACAACTTTTAAAGATGGTACTTATACCGGTAGCGTAACTAATGCCTATTATGGAAATGTACAGGTTCAGGTTAATATCAGTAGCGCTAAAATAACTGCCGTCCAGTTCTTACAGTATCCAAATGATAACCCGACGTCATCGGGTATTAATCAGCAAGCAATTCCCTATCTTCAACAAGAGACCCTTCAAGCCCAAAGCGGGCAGGTCAATGTTATAACAGGAGCGACCTTCACCAGCCAAGCCTTTATCCAGTCTCTGCAGTCAGCCCTTCAACAAGCCTAAATGTCTGATGAAAAAAACAAAAATATGTATGGGGATGCCGATAACGGTTGAGATTGTAGATGGTCAGCATATTGAAGAGGCCATAAACGATCTGTTCATCTTTTTTAGATCAATTGATAAACGCTTCAGTACTTACAAAAAAACCAGTGAGATATCTCAAATTAATGCTGGTTTAGCTCCATCAAAATGGAGTCGTGACATGAAAAAGATATTCGATCTGTCCAAGCAAACTCAACAACAGACTGGTGGTTATTTCAATATCTTTCACCTGGGAAAATATGACCCCTCTGGCCTAGTAAAAGGCTGGGCAATTAATAAAGCTGCGGCTAGCTTACGCCAAAAGGACTTGACTAACTTCTATATAGAAGCAGGTGGAGATATTCAGGTCAATGGGTATAATTCAAGCCACCAACCATGGACTATTGGTATTCGCAATCCTTTTGATTTAAATGAAATTGTTAAAATCGTTCAGCTTGAGACTCAAGGGATTGCTACATCTGGCAGTTATATAAGAGGTCAGCACATTTATAATCCATTAAAGGTTGATGATCCCGTTGATTACGTCAAAAGTCTAACGGTTATTGGGCCCGATGTTTACGAAGCTGATCGTTTTGCAACAGCCGCGTTTGCAATGGGAAAAAATGGCATCGACTTTATTGAGGGTCTTTTGGGCTTTGAAGGATATATGATTGATCAATACAAAATGGCAACCTTTACCTCAGGCTTCGAAAGGTATACTAAAACTAATGCTTAAACTGGTCGATAATCTGTTAGATAAAATAACTATGTACCGTTTGGTGCTCTATTACTTGATTGGCTTATTGCTTATAGCTGCTCTAGCCGGCCAAATTGGATACTTAAACTACAGCCCGGCAGCAATTGTTTTTTCCAGTCTGATACTAGTAATAATCTCTTGGCTAAGCAATAAATTGTTCGCCAGCATTTTTAAGGCACCGACCAATACCGAGTCAGCTCTTATAACGGCTTTGATCCTGGCATTAATAATTTCACCGGTTAATGCGCTTAGTGGTGTCTGGCTACTAATAATAGCCGCCCTGCTGTCCATGGCTTCTAAATATTTGCTGGCTGTTAACAAGAAACACATCTTTAACCCGGCAGCAATTGCTGTAGTAATAACCGCTATAGTTACCGGTCAAACAGCCAGTTGGTGGGTTGGTACCCCAAAACTATTGCCATTCGTAATACTTGGCGGCTTGTTGCTAACACGTAAAATCCATCGTGGGGGCATGATAACCACTTTTCTGGCCACCGCTCTGGGCACAACAACCATTTATGCACTGTTTTCTAACGAAGATATGGTTCTTTATCTAAGGCGTACTCTTCTTAGCTCGGCTCTTTTCTTTCTGGCATTTGTTATGCTCACCGAGCCATTAACCTCGCCTTCAACTAAAAGAAAGCAGCGTTGGTATAGCCTTCTGGCTGGTGTTTTATTCCCGCCTCAAGTGCATTTTTTTAGCCTCTACTCAACCCCACAGTTGGTACTAGTTATTAGTAATCTCTTCTCTTACATTGTTAGCTCGCGAACTAAATTATTGCCAAAGCTAATCCATAAAGAGCCGTTATCTGAAAATATATTCAACTTGCGTTTCAGACCAAATCAACAGTTGTCTTATAAGGCTGGTCAGTACATGGAATGGACTTTGCCCCACGCTCATCCTGACTCACGCGGTAACCGACGTTATTTCACCCTTGCATCATCACCAACCGAAAGCGATATCTGCCTGGGTGTTAAGTTTTCTCCAGATGGTGGTGGTAGTAGCTTTAAAAAAGCTTTGCTGTCCCTCACTAATTCCGGAATAATAAGCGCTTCGCAGCTTGGTGGAGACTTTGTTTTACCAAAAGACCCCAATCTTAAAATTGTCTTCATTGCCGGCGGCATTGGTATAACTCCTTTTCGAAGTATGCTCAAGTACTTACTAGACAAAGATGAGCAACGGACAATTAGTATTCTATATAGTGCTAGTTCAGCTACCGATTTTATCTACCGAGATATTTTGGATACAGCCAGCCAAAAGTTATCTACTAAGGTTGTTTATACCTTATCTGGGCCAAAAGATATCCCCCCCGAATGGCATGGTAAAAGAGGTAGTATCAGTGCCTCAATGATCAAAGAAGAGATTCCGGATTATGCGGAACGGCTATTTTATATTTCGGGGCCTCAATCAATGGTCGAAACAGTACACCATATATTAAAAAATGAGCTGAGTCTTGGTGGTCAGCAAATTAAGACCGATTTTTTCCCTGGATACGCTTAATTTTATTCGGAGGATCTGGCTAGATAAACTAAGCCGCGATTTTGCTTGGCTGTACTATTTCTTGATACGGTCTAATGTACGGCCTGTTCAATAAAATGCTTTGAGCATCTGAAATACTTAAACCAAAGGCATCGACTTTATCGGGCATCGAACAAGCTGCTGCCCCAAATGCAAAGATTTGTTCTTCGTTAAGACCAAACCGTCTGTTGTCGTCAATAAAAATTAAAGCTTCGGTTGGGCAATTAGGATACCCTTGTCTTGTACCTAAACAGCGTAGAACTAGTGCTCCTCGGTCTCCGTCTTTAACATTGCGACTTTCGTCTGCAACTAGCCTCTCCCAGCCAAGTCGCTTGCATAAAGTTGCCAATGCCCCACTATTGCTAATTGCCTGAGCTAGATTTGGCTTAAAAAAGCAACTAAACCCAATCGGTAGCGGATCCTCTTGGTCAGATAAGCAGTTTTGATCATCTTGAACTATGTCAGCATCGCCTTTGGCGAATGCTATTTCTGTTACGGTCATTTTGGTTTCCTCTTTTGTCTTAATTTATATATTTAATTATATGCTCCTTGTAAAGACATGCTTCTGGTCTAAGCTGTTTTATCGGTAGCTATAAAGATATGGACATCTGCCCAAAAACATTTTAGTTTGCTCTCTAACGATTCTAGCTGACTGCTGCCTGTCTGTAATCGCGACCAACAAAATCAAAGTAAGAGTGGCTCAGTGGCCGGCATTGCACTTCATGAATGGTGTACATTTTTTACCTCCGTATCGTGGTTAGTACACTATCTAAAGCATAATCGTCTCTTCCCCTATCTTCTATGAGTTATTTCACAGCTTTGAGTTGAAACTAAAGCAATCTTTTGATTTAGAGCTTGGATTATCCAACCAGTAGCTTAACTAAATTGAAAAATATGTTCAGTTTGTTCTAGGTAAAAGACTGAGTTAGCCTGTTTCAGCTATTTGTCTTTAAAAACGCTGGTAGATACAAAAACTAAATTGTAAGCCATTTTCGGCAATTGGCCCTCTTGACGATACTAATTTAAAATTTGTCTCATAGGGAGGGAAAAACTTTGTGCAATGAAAGTCCGTCTCAATTTTTGTCAAATAAAGCTCGTCAGCCAGATCAATGGTAGTCTCAAATAATTGAGCGCCGCCGCCAACCCAAACATCCTGAGTGCTATTTCTCAAATATTCTCTGGCATCTTTAACCTTCTCAAAGCCGTCCCGTAGTAACTCATCCTTAGTTGTGGCCACTATATTGCGTCGATTAGCTAGAGGATGCTCTTGTTCTTGGTACCAACCATAGCCCATCAATAGATTACCGCCAGTTGTTTTATTTCTAAAGTAAGCAACATCTGTCGGCAATTTACCTTGCCACGGTATGCCGTTTTCATTAGCCAAACCACGCCTGATATCTATTGCGGCAATGAATCGAATCATAGCTTAACAATAAGCGGCCGTATTGAATTCAGCAAATAGAATGAGCCAGTAATCAGTAGCAATGGCTGAGGACAGCTTTTGAGAGTTACTAGGGCATGTCTTGGATCTTTGACAACAGTTACGTTATTAAACCCGATGCTTTGACAAAAAGCTTGTACTTGGAAAGGGTCAACCGACTTTTTGGGCATATCTTGTTCTGCCTGAAAAGCGGTCACAATAATCCTTTGACTGATCTTTAAAAGTTCTGTCATAGCTGATTGCCATCGAGAAGCAGAGCCTTCAACAAAGGCAACCAAAGCCGCTATTGGCTGATCAGGATAGAGATCGTCAATACTTTTAGCTAAAACACTTAATTTTTGAGAATTATGTGCCCCATCAATTATCAATGTTTGCTTACCTAGGCGAATACGTTCCATCCTGGCCGGAATATATACTTCAGCAGCTGATTGGATCTGTTCATTTGTTAGCGATGGCCTACCGTCACGATTCAGAACATAGTCTACCGCCTTTTTAGCAAGACTGAGATTACGTTGTTGGAATAATGGCAAACCAGTTATGGCAATCCGTTGAGATGGACCAACAATTTGTAGCTTTGCTTCCTTGGCAGCACAAATTTGTTTTATGACTGATAGGACTGTTTTGGTTTGTTGGTTCATGAATACATGATTGGCCGGGTAAATGATACCTGCTTTTTGGGTTGTTATCTGCTTAAGCGTATTGCCCAGTACTTCCGTATGGTCAAGACCGATATCGGTAATTAGACATACTTTATCGGTTCGGTTAACGATATTTGTTCCGTCTAGCAAACCACCTAAGCCTACTTCAATAACAGCATAATCTACTCCTTGGCTAGCAAATTGCCAAAATGCAAAGGCGATCATTAATTCAAAATATGAAGGATGAATTTTGCTTTGGCCAACTATTTGCAAAAATTGGCTTAGAGCTTTACAAAAAGCAACTTCACTTAAAGGACGATGGTTGATTTGAAGCCGCTCATTAACCTCATCAACATGCGGCGAAACAGTCAACCCAACTTTTGATCCAGTACTTTCCAATAGTGCTGATACGTAGTAGGCTGTTGAGGTCTTGCCAGAGGTACCTGCAATATGTATTACTCTAAGATTGTTCTGCGGATTGTTCAAATATTCCATCAGGGACAACATTCGATCCAGAGTGTATGTGGTGCCAGCAGTGCTATGAAATTGATGCAATGTTGCCCGAGCTTGGCTGAAATTACTAATTTTCATCTTCGTCCCTTATTCTACACCTTAGAAAAATGATACACTTATATACGTTTTAATGATGTAGCCCCCTTAGCTCAGCGGATTAGAGCGTCTGTCTTCGGAACAGAAGGTCGTAGGTTCGAATCCTGCAGGGGGTACCAGCATAAGCATTATTTATCAATGATATAAATAAGCAATAGAATTACTGCAATGCCCCAAAATGCAGTCCAAAATTGTTGATATCTCTTTTTGGAAATATTTTTGTCTTCCCACTCAGGCCAGTAATTTAAATGCTGCTTAATAAAGAAGCCTTCTTTGCCGAATAAAAATATTAGGTGGATTGAAAAGTCATAAACAACCATTGCGAAAATGATATATATCAGAACTTTCATAACCTAAGCATACAACAGTTTGGTTCTAACCTCGTTAACTGTGCTGTACCAGCTAGGACTAACAGATATATAGAAACTCTGGACATTTTTGGTTTTAACCCAATAAGCTAGGATGCATCTGTAATTTCGTGTTCGAATCCTTTCAGCCCGATTAGATTTAGTTTAGATCCGGCTACCTTATACTCTTGCTATTGACTTTAGTTACTCTTTTAGTGTACACTTTAAGAGTAACTAAAGGGGGCATTCATTATGACAACTGCTACTGCTAAAAAGTTAAGAGAAAATCTCAGTGAATATCTTGACAGACTACAGCAAGGCGAGGAAATAATCATCATACGCCATTCTGAAGTAATTGGCGTGTTAAAACCCGCTCACGATTTACAAAAAACTAATGGCTCTAGTGTGGCAGCCATGCTTATCCGCAATAACAAGTTTTTTAAGAGCAATAAAAGCAAGGTAAATGAGCTGCTTGATACTAAGGAGCTCTACCACCAAGCCTTAAATGAGCAATATAAGTAATGACACGTTCACTAATTGATGCAAACATACTGCTTGAGATTTTGTTTGCCCGCAAGCTATCAGATAAATGCGAGCAACTTCTAAGCAATCCATCTAAAGAGTATACGATTAGCGTCTTAACACTCCACATTATCTGGTACATGGCAGAGCGTTATAAACTATCCCCTGAGAATATAGTTGATATGCTTTCAGTACTGACTATATTACCTATTACGGAACCGACAATTAGTCTCGCAAACATACGATATGATAAGAAAGACTTTGAAGATTGTTTACAGGCAGCCTGCGCCGAAACTAACGATTGCGAAGAAATAATTACTATTGATAAACATTTTAAGGAACACAGTCATACTAAATTGCCCGTAATAGTTGTTGGATAAGGTTTTGAAAGTCAAACTGATAACGTTCGAAGCACTACAAGCTCAACCGGAGTAAGCCCAAACCTACTTGGCGGTAGAGACAGAATTTAGCTAGTAAAGTCTTCGAATTTACCGCTAAACAGAGCATGTACGGGGTGTATAGTTCTAATCTAGCACGGTAGTTACTGTGCCAGACTTGGCAGAGGTGATACCTCAAAAGTCTCATGCCACCGCAGCAGTTCAGCCTTGAGGCGGTTCCAAGCGGAAACTGGAAGGTGTACCAATTATTGAATCGAGCTTGTTTTTGAAATTTTATGACTCTGTCCACAACTTATACACATCCCAAATAAAGTACTTGCAAATTAGAAAATGTAGGCATACACTACTTAATACCATCGTGAGGTGGTTGTCATCGAAAGATGATAGACAGTTATCAGCAATGGTTTCTGTCAGAGAAGAGCCCGGCAACGGGTTCTTTTCTTTTTCTGACACAAGTTATTACTTAGCCCTTTGAGGAACAATGTACAATTAGAGAAAGTCTGCGTCTGTAGCTCAGCTGGATAGAGCGTTGGTTTCCGGTACCAAAGGTCGGGGGTTCGAATCCCTTCAGGCGCACCAAACTGGACATCAGGTACGAAAAGCCATCATTTGAAAAAAGTGATGGCTTTTTCTTTTCTCTCCTCTCTGTTAAATAGTGTTCAAGTCCTCTCAAGCGAGTGCACTAGTCGGATTAGATTAGCGACGGGAGGAGTGATATAATTATGTACATGAGCGACAACGACGCAAACTACATCGGGGTACTTCTCGAAGAAATCCGTGGCCAAAACAAGGCGGTTCTTGAGGCAGTTGGTGATATGCAAAATCATGTAGCCAAAATCCCCTACATTGAAGAAACCGTAACTGAACTAAAAGAAGACATGAAAATCATCAAAGTTGCCATCACCGACGTGAGCAAACAGCAAAAAGACCACGAGCGTCGCATCACGCAACTCGAAGCAGCTTAAGCTATGTCTTTATCCTTCACTGCAAAAGCCCTCATAATCTGATCCAGCCAGCTAAGAAGGTGTTCGAAAGAAACTGCTTCAAGGGCACCACAGATTCTTTTAAAAGTTTGGTATTTGATTCCAATTTCCTCTTCAAGCGAAATAAGGCTGGGAATTTGACGTTTTGGAAGCGTTGCTTATTTCTTTAACTACAGCTATTATTTGTTCATAAGATCGTAGCCGAAGTCTTAGGGGTTACAAATTTTCTTCAGCCTAAAATAAATGATATATAAAAATCTACTTACTAAAACCGTTGAAGCTCCTGCAGAACTTCTAGATAAGGGTATCTCCCTTAGCGAACAGCTGGGGCATAATTTACCAACGTCCAAGGTTATAAAACGTAGTGGTGATTACTGGCGACTGCTCGGACCCGGCTTAACTACCGGAGCGTCAGATGACGATCCATCAGGTATAGCTACATACTCTCAGACAGGAGCCCAGTACGGTTTCCAGTTATTGTGGCTGGCAGCATTCACTTTTCCATTAATGGCCATCGTACAGGAAATGTGTGCCCGGATTGGTTTGGTGACTGGGCGTGGACTAGCTGGAGCTATTCGAGTTCATTTTTCCAAACGGATTCTTTTTTTCTGCACCCTACTTCTCTTTGCAGCTAACACATTCAATATTGGAGCAGATCTTGGAGCAATGGCCAAAGGAGCACAGTTGTTGAGACCAAGTCTCAACTTTCCACTAGTTGTCATAGGCTTTAGTCTACTCAGTTTAGTTTTGCAAATATTCACGCCTTATGTCCGTTACGCTAAATATTTGAAATGGCTAGCCATGGTTTTGCTGGCCTACATAGCTTCGGCTGTATTAGCACACCTTAATTGGAGCTCTGTTTTAAAACACGCTGTTCTACCGAGCATAACCTTTAATAAAAACCAATTGCTGCTGATCTGCGCAATACTCGGAACAACTATCTCGCCTTATCTGTTTTTTTGGCAAACATCACAAGAAGTTGAAGATCAGATCTCCAGTGGCAACACAAGTATTCGTTTACGACAAGCAGCCACATCTAAGACAGAAATTAAAAATATGCGGGTAGATGTCTGGTCGGGCATGTTTCTTTCCAATCTAGTAATGTTCTTCATTATCGCAGCTTGTGCTGGTCTTTTATTCACTCACGGTATTACCAACATTCAGACTACCTCACAAGCAGCAGAAGCTCTAAGGCCCTTTGCCGGTAATGCTACCTATTTGCTGTTTACTGCTGGAATTGTTGGCACTGGTCTACTGGCTATACCTGTAATGGCTGGAGCCAGTTCTTACGCTTTTGCAGAGAGTCTTCAATTGCGCGAGGGGCTTAACCGTAAGCTTAAACAAGCATATGCCTTTTACGGAATAATTATCTTTTCAATGCTTATAGGATTAGGTCTTAATTTTATTGGTTTGGATCCAATTAAAGCTCTGATTTACTCTGCAGTTGCAAATGGTATTGTGGCACCAGTAGTTTTGGTACTAATTGTTTTAATAAGTAGCAACCACCACATTATGGGAGAATGGAAGAACAAGCCACTGACAACATTTATTGGCTGGCTGGTGACAATCATGATGGCCATATCCGGAGTTGCGGCTATAGTCTCGTTGTTTCCATAAAACATCGTTGATCTCTGCGGATTATCTCGGAAAAAAGGCCTCGTCTAGCTGATATAATATAGGCTCATGGATCAAAAATCTGACCGACCAAAATATCGCAGTATTGATGGTTTTCTTAAATATACTGGTCAAAACCAGCCACGGCAGCGGCGCATGGTTAATAGAACTAATGATCAGCCAAATCTCAGCTCTAAGTCACAGACTATGCCGAGCATGAGTCAGCCAAAACTTGATCAACAACCTTTCCGTAAATATTATTCGCCTTTTGCTTCAAAGTTGGAGCAAAAGAGTCAGTTAAGCCCCAAAACGAAGACCAGATGGTCACTGAAAAAGAAAGTCGGACTTGGCTTTCTGGCCTTAATAATTGTCGGCATTGGTTTGGGGAGCTGGTACGGCTCGGATATTTTGAGAAACATTGACAAAATACTTCATGGTAACATCATATCTGATGTTCAGGCTCTGTTTAGCAACACTAAACTGAAGGGCGAAAATCAGGGTCGAGTCAATATCTTACTGGGCGGTGATTCAATTGGCGATCCCAATCATGGTGGTGCTCAGCTGATTGATTCTATAATGGTGGTCAGTATTGACACCAAAAACCATAATGCTTTTCTGCTCAGTATTCCTCGTGATACCTGGGTTGATATCCCTGGCAAAGGCCACCAAAAGATTAACTCGGCTGGTAATGACACTACTTTTAGCCAGGCTGGTTATCCATCTGGAGGAATGGGGCAACTTGAACAAATCATTCAGACTGACTTTGGCATACCAATCGATTACTACGCTCTTATTAACTACACCGCTTTTAAAGACACTGTAAATGCCGTCGGTGGTATTACGATTAATATCCAAAGCCCAGACCCAAGAGGGCTTTATGACCCAAACATCAACAAAACCGATGGTGGACCGCTTAAATTACCGAACGGTCAAGTTACCTTAAATGGTCAAACCGCTCTCAATCTGGCACGAGCCCGTGGTGATCCTTGCTATTGCGGTCATCTGGCTTACGGCTTTCCGCAAAGCGACTTTAATCGAACTCAACATCAGCGCCAAATGTTGAGTGCCTTAGCCCAAAAAACTAAAAGTTTAGGTGTATTAGCTAATCCCTTGAGAGTCAGCCAATTATTCAATGCCTTGGGCAACAATATTCAAACTGATTTTAGCCTTCAGGATGTGCTCCGTTTCGTACAGATCACTAAAGGCATTAATATCTCTAACTTGCAGTCTCTGAGTTTAAGTAGTAGTGGTCCAAACGCCTTACTCAAGGACTATATGGCTCCCGATGGCCAAGATGCCCTAATTCCGGCAGCCGGTATTGATAACTTTTCGCAGATTAAGCAGTACTATCAGCAGCTGACATCTGCCGATCCTGTAGTGCGCGAAGCATCAACTATTGCCGTACTTAACGCTTCTGACGTCGTAGGATTAGCCCACAAAGAAGCCGTTATACTACAATCTAAAGGTTTTCAGATTATTAGCATGGCCAACGCCAGTAGGCTCTATCCAGGATCGTTGATCATTGATTTATCAGATAACCAGAAGCCAGCTTCCAAACAACTGCTCCAGAAATTATTCGCTAAAAGTGCTTTAACGAGTAATTTAACCGGATCAAACGAAGCAGCTGAGGCGCAAGGCTATAGACTGATTTTGTTGTCGTCTTAGGGCAAGACTGGGATAAGTCAGTTAATTAGGTAGGGCTGAAAAGTGGCCTTTATTATTAATCCTTGTCCTTATCATTGACTATACCCCTTATGGTCATTACAATACTGGCTATAATATTTAAAAATGGGTGGGAAAAATGTATAGATTAAAACAACGAGGTTTCACCATTGTGGAACTGTTGATCGTCATCGTAGTCATTGGTATCTTAGCGGCAATGGTTATTACTACTTACACGGGTATCCAAGCCCGGGCTAGGGATGCCAAGCGGCAAACAGATATGAATGCTGTTCAGACACAGCTAGAGGCTTACTTTGCTCAGAATGGGAACTATCCGACATATGCAAATTTGTCTAGTTCTACATGGGATACGACTAACTTAAAGAGCTTGGATCAAGGTG
>DATLRC010000004.1:0-13306 GCA_035534895.1 Candidatus Dormiibacterota bacterium | reverse complement strand
CATTATTTGGTAGTATTGTTGAATAGATCGTAGACGATCCGACACGGTTAGACATATTATTGTCCTCCTTTGTAGATTTAGTTAGTTACAAACCTATTCTACAAGTCGGAAGTGTCTACGATCTATTTGAGTACCGGCATCTATATAAAGAATTAGACTAATAAACAAGACTTAAGGCCTAGACTCTAACCCGAATTGCAACACTACCAGTTTCGCTTAATTACTGCCTCTGGCGTTTGGTAGCCGAGTCGTTTACGCGGTCTAGTATTAATCTCTTCCACTGCTTGGTCAAGCATCACCTGATTAATACTATCGATGGCTTTATTGGGCGTATCGATAAGTACGAAGTGGGATTGGCCGCTAGAGATGCACAATTCGATCGATTGTTAGATTGGGCTAGAAAAGTGTCAGTGAAAACGGGCGTCTCCATAGTAGATCTCTAGTAGTTTTGGCTGGGCATAGTGCACGAAATTAGAACTAAATTGGTTACGAACTTCATATTGCTTACCGCTATATTCTTTTCAACAGTTCATCAATGGCTCTATCTTGATATGCGTATTCTTGCTGGTTGTTGCCACCATTATCGCGGTAGCTATGGTCGGCATTTGCGATTTCAATTACGTCAGCTTCAATTTCATGTGCTGTCAATTCGACCCTGATTTGTGCCGGGCTCGCATACCTATCGTGTTCGCCTTGGACCACGACTCGTAATTTGCCGCGAAGGGCATCTGGCAATATATTACCCTCACCCGGCACATAACCCATAATGCTAACGTCTACATCCTCAGCGTCTCTATTTTGTGAAAGCCAATGACTAGTAACTATTCCGCCAAATGATTTGCCGATGATATGAATGGGGGTTTTGCCTGCCGATTTTAGAAAGTCGTAGGCAGTTTGAAGGGCGTACATTTCTTCGTTTGTATTCATCCCGCTTCTTTCTTCTCCCCGAGACATGTAGGGAAAGTTCAAGGCCAGCACCGTATCATCACGGGATTGAAGTTTATTAAATAATGCTTGCGTATATGCCTCATGTATCCCGCCACGGATACCATGCAGCAGCAAATAAGCTCCACTTTTTGAGGAGCTATTACGATATTCAAATTCTAAACTCTCAATGCCTAATGATTCCATATACTTGCTTACCTTCTTATAAGACTATTAATAAGTATTGTATATCAAATAAAGATTTCCGAAGAAGTCTTTCATAGTGCTTATGCTTGGCTGAGACTATGGTCGGATTTCAGAACTTTGACTTGTATATTAACTACTAGCCCCTTGCCTCTGTGGGGGACTACAATGTTTGGTGGTATGGAGGACGATCTAACTCCGACTGGGAATTAGCTATAAACAAGCTAGTATCTCGCGCTAGAGTCTATCGCTTCTAATATCAGTTGGTAACAATCAATGATGAGGTTATCGAGAGAAACCTCAGCTAACGCAATCTGTTCTGAACGTTAACTATCGATACAAAACAGTTGCCGCTGAGGCTTTTCTACGGTCAATCACGTACAAGTCTATTGTATCACTGCGCACCTTTGCTAAGAAGCGTTGCCATCATACCCATATTTACTAATTTAACCTGGAACCGAGCATACGTCGGTTGGAGGAGTGTTTGTTATGCGTTATTTTCTTGGCTGTGATGTTAGTAAGCTTAAAGTTGATGTGTCGCTCGTTGATGAGCATGGCGTGGAGCAGTGGATAGATAAAGTACCTAATAATATGGTAGCTATTGCTAGCTTACTGCTAACCATAACCGGTCACTACGAAGGTGATTATCTACAAGCGGTAGTTGAAGCCACCGGAGAATATCACTATCCACTAACCGAAGCTGCGATAGCACTTGGCATAGGTTGCCGGGTCTACAACCCTATTCTCACCAAACAAGGTATTAAACAAAGTGTTCGGGGTAAGAAGACCGATCGAACCGATGCTTTAATTATTGCTCGTATAGGACTGCGGGGTGAAGGTAGGCTTTATAGCCCTGAACCCTATAGGGTCACTAAGTACTACTCTAGAGGCCAACAAAAGCTAGGCGAACTAGCGACTACCCTTAAAAGATACGAAAACCATCTTACCGGCGCCCTAGAAGATGAGCTGAGCATTGCAGCCAAAGAAATGCTAGCAGGCATCCAAGCTCAGTTTAAAGCTGCAAGAGCTCAATTCATTAGTGATACTGCTGACAGTGCTCCGATAGGAATAATGCAGCGTCTAAGAACAATCCCGGGCGTCGGTCCATTCATTGCCGCTAACTTAATAGGTGAAATACAAACAATTGAACGTTTTACTTCAGCTAAAGCCCTTATTGCCTACGCTGGGTTTGACCCTAAGATAAGGCAGAGTGGCCATACCTTAAATAGCACCGGCAGATTAACTAAACGCGGCTCTGGCCATCTTAGACGTAGCTTATTCATTGCTGCTAGTGTAGCCAGGCAACATGATCCATACTTTAGGGCTTTGTACGATAAGAAACGAGCTGAGGGTAAACCCTACACAGTAGCTAACATAGTAGTAGCTAGGAAGTTATTAACGATTGTTAGATCAGTCTGGCTTAACGAGCAAGATTACAATTTAGATTATTGGACAAAAGACATAAACCAAAAAACATTGACTTAATATATGAGGACTTGTATCCAATCATGCTGCTTCAAAACAAATACTCGCCACACTTGCCGATTACACTGCGGAAGCAAGTTCATATAAATCTAGTCCCCATGCCAATTACGCGGCATTTGAATACTGTAAATCCAATCTTCAACAAGCAGCATCGGTTGCTTCACCAACTGTGCGGCAGGCTATTTTGGCTAGCTTGCAATCACTTGAAACTTCATAATTTGTAACAAAACCACACTACACGCGTTACCTATTAGGTAGCATAAAAAATAAGGGGACATTATGGACGAACAGCCATCTGATAAGCAACCAAAAGGTTACGGTAAGCACTCCAAGAAATACTGGTTCGTCGTCTATCTAATAGTTGCAGTTGTTGTATACGGCCTAATTTACCTACTGCTTATTCATAAAGGTGGTAGCAGCAGTGGCGGCGGTTTTAGATACTAAATACTTGCACGTAAGAATATGAAAAAAAATAGCATAGCATCCTATACCCTAGTGGTATTAAGCCTAGCATTGTCTTTTAAGATTGTGCCCGTATATGCTGCAAATTTCTCGATAACAGGAGGTACCTATGGTACGACCTGTACCTCGGGCGGCTACTTTACACCCAGCTCAGTGACCATTAATGGTGGCGATACAGTAACTATTACTGTTCCAGCCAATGATCCTTATGCGGGCGGTCTTGAAATACACGGGTTCCCACAAGGTAGCTTTACGGTTGCTCGCGGTGGATCGGTGACAACTAATGCCATTACGGCAAATGTGAACTATTACGGTACTTGGCCGAGTACGGGTTGCATGAAAGGCAGCGGCGCAATTACCGTTAGTGCACCGACCCCTACTCCTACTCCGACCCCAGCACCAACGCCAACGCCTACTCCCACCCCGTCACCTACCACTGCTGCACCCAAAGCCTCAACTACCACTACTACGCCTAAAACCACAACCACAACGACGCCAGCTGCTACTCAACCAACGACGTCCACTACTGCAACCCCGACTACGACTCAAACCACAACGACCAAGCCTAAACCTAGTGATCATACCGTTGCTAGCGCAACGACTACTACACCTTCACCAAAAAGCCTAGCCTTTAAAACTGTAGCAGCCGTAGGCGGCGCCTCTCTAGCCGTACTAGGCGCAGTTGCAGTGTTAGTTTGGCGCCTAATACTTCGACGACGCATGCATACACCGTTGCCTACGCCACCAACAAACCAGCCAACCGATCCGCCGCCACCATAACACTATCTGGGTGGATCATCGAATATAGGTAATTAAAGCCAAGGAGGCAATATGAAAGCATTTATTATTGGACTAGTAGCAGTCATCGTTATTGGAGGCGGTGGTTATCTGGTT
This sequence comes from Candidatus Dormiibacterota bacterium, assembly GCA_035534895.1. Taxonomy (GTDB): domain Bacteria; phylum Patescibacteriota; class Saccharimonadia; order Saccharimonadales; family UBA4665; genus DATLRC01. The sequence continues at coordinate 9,337 of DATLRC010000004.1, read as the reverse complement.
CTGCACAAATCATCCAACAAGATGACAGCTACAAATAGTAGTCAGTCTCAGAGCACCAGCTCAACAAATAATAACCAAAGCTCTCCGAATACTATTACATTCGATGGTACTCAGTTTAGCCCAGCAATGCTAACGGTTAAATCAGGCTCGACAGTAACAATTAAAAATACTTCCTCACAGGACATGCAGTTGAACTCAAACCCTCACCCCGTTCATACCGATGACACTGATTTAAATGTAGGGCTTGTGTCTGCAGGTCAAAGCCAGACCTTTACTGTTACGAAAACTGGTTCATTTGGGTATCATGACCACCTTGATCCAAACATTCAGGGCAAAATCACGATACAATAAGAAAAGTGAAGAAAATATATAGCAAAAATATGCTTGCCAGCCTGTTGCTCCGCATCGGGCTGGCTGCCGTGCTTATATACGCGAGCGTATCATCATTTGTGACACCATCTGACTGGATTGGGTATCTGCCGCACTTCATGACAAATCACGTTTCAGGTCAACTTTTATTACATGTCTTTTCAGTTTATGAAACAGCCTTGGCCATTTGGCTACTGAGTGGCATTTATCTAAAATACGCGGCAGTCATTGCCGCCTTAACGTTCAGCGGGATAATACTTACAAATCTAGGCCTATTAGCTGTTACCTTTAGAGATATAACAATGGTCTTTGCTGCATTGGCTTTGATATTTATTGAAGACTGATAGTTATAACGTCACAATCGCCTACAATCACTGCCACGTATCTTATCTCGTAATGCGCAAAACCTTCAGGATTTAAAATAGAACCATTCGCTAGGACATAAGGGACGGAAACCAAACTTCTTCAGATAACAAAAAACGACCCAACAGGGGTCGTGGTTTGGTTCTATCAGTTGAATAATCACTTGGCTGGGGAGATGGTTCCAGAATGGAACTTTTGATCAAGAAGTAGAGTGTGATGTTAAGGAGATAAGACAACTCATAGATGGAAATACATCTGATCCCTCTACCCCTATTGTACCAATAGACGAGGGAGAAACTAAATGACACACTCATATAGCCGTAGAACACGTAGCAAAAGCTATGATGAGCGAACATCACTAGTCGCCATTATTCTAATCACTGGTACACTTTATGCCCATAGAATAGGCTTATATAAGGCTATATTCCCTATCGTGTGGATTATTGGTCTTATAGGGCTATTATTTGCCATTAAATATACCTATAAAACATCAAAAAGGATCTTAAAGTGTAGAAAAACGAATAATCCCAGCATGAAACTAATAGACAGAATGGCTGGAATACAATTTGAACATCGTGTTGCAGGTTTACTAAAGAATCAAGGATATACAAATGTTAGATTAACCGAAGAATATGATTACGGTGTTGATATTATAGCCAACAAAGATGGTATTACATGGGGTATTCAAGTCAAAAGATACTCAGGACTAGTTAAAGCCGATGCTGTTAGACAGGTTGTCACAGCGCTTAAGAAATATGATTGTGATAGAGCTATGGTAATTACTAATAGCATCTATAGTATGGTTGCCAAAGATTTGGCAAGCCGTAATAATTGTGTGCTAATTGATAGGGGAATTATTTCGAAATGGATAACTTGATCGCATATTAAAGAATCGAATACGTGGTCTCTTCTATTTAAATAATGAATATCTAGATTTTGACTATGTATCAATAATATTTATTTGAAACGAAAGATTGTATTGACTAACCATTAAGTATTTGCTTAAGTACTAATATGATATTATCAAAGAAAACAAGAGTTAAGCTCAGCAAGCAAGATGAAAGACTTATTAAAGCCATGCAGACTCTTGGCGATAAAACTAGATATAAAATTTTCAAATTGCTTCTATCGGGTGATGAAATGTGCGTAACAGATATTGCCGATAGCCTTGGTATATCTGTATCTGCTGTATCTCAGCACTTCAAAATATTTGAACTAGTCGGATTAGTAGATAAAGAGCGTATGGGACAGAAGATTTGTTATATGCTTAAAGGTAGTGATCCGATAGTTAAACAGTTAATAATTTGTGTTTCACAAAAATAATTTGATAGGGGAATAAAATGCCAAAGATAAAGATATACGGAACTCACACTTGCGTGTACTGCCATATGCTGACAGAGTATTTAAAAAGTAAGAGCGTCACATTCGAGGAAGTATTTATTGATACTGAACCGGAAGAAATGCAAGCTTCAATCGATACATGTGGATCGATGGGCGTGCCATGTACGCATATAACCCTTGACGATGGTACAGAGAAAAGAGTACTTGGATTCGATCGTTCGAAATTCGATGAAATATTAAATCTTGGTTAATTTGTGGTTTTAAATAAATAATAAGGAGGAGGGATTATTGATTAAAAATTGTTAGTTTAGCAATATTAAATAATTCAAATAAGGGGAAATTATCATGGATCAAACAACTTGTACTAAATGTGGAGCTCACTTCACGACACCAGAAGAACTAACCACTCATGTTAACTCAGAGCATATGGAGCATGATCATAGCCCTGATGATGGTCATGATCACGGTGCCGACCAGGGTTTTGTATGTGCTGCTTGTGGTGCAAAGTTTAACTCTCAAGAAGAATTACAATCACACAACGCTAGTTCGCACTCTCAGAGCATGTAATTAGTTAATTAAAAGAATGGAAGGAATATAAATATATATGAGATGTCCAATTTGCGGAACAAATGCCGAACATCCAATGAGTCATATGATTTCTCATATGCCTGGAGTAAAACCTAAAACCCCTAAACCAAAAACATGACAGAAACAAGTCTCAAAACTTACGACTTAATCGTAATTGGTGCCGGGACTGGATTAGAAATTGCTAGCTTCGCATCCCAGAGTAACCTTCGTGTTGCTCTGGTCGATTCTGGCCCTTTAGGCGGTACTTGTTTAAACAGAGGCTGCATTCCATCAAAAATGCTAATTCATGCTGCAGACGTAATAGAAACGATTAAATCTAGCAATAAATTTGGAATTAAATCTCAGGTCAAAAGTATTGATTTTGATGGATTGGTGAAACGAGTTTCAGATTATGTCGATCACGAGTCTAAAGAAATCGAAGATTCAATATCAAAATCCAAAAACATTGATTTCTATAACACAAACGCCGAATTCGTAAAAGATAAAGTATTAAAGGTCGGCGTAGATCATATAACAGCAGAGAAAATATTTATTGTTAGTGGCTCACGACCCGTTATTCCGCCAATTCCCGGTCTTAATGATATTAAATATCTTACCTCTAAAGAGACTTTGCGTATTGGTCATAAGCCCAAGAAACTAGTTATTGTCGGCGGAGGCTACATAGCAGCTGAACTAGGTCACTTTTATAACGCAATGGGAACGGCAGTAACACTAATCGTTCGATCTAATAAATTGTTAGAGAACGAAGATAAGGAAATCTCAGAGTGGTTCACTAATGAATTTAATAATAAAGTTAAGATTATATTTAACTCCGAAGTTGAACTATTGTCTTCTAGTGGAAAATCTATAAACGTAAAGCTAAAAGGTCGAAAAGAAAAAATTATCACTGACCAGCTTTTGGTGGCTACTGGCATGAGCCCAAACACTGACACCCTGAAAGTTGAGCTGACCGGAGTTAAGCTAGACGACAGAGGCTATATTAAGGTTACAAAAGAATTTAAGACGAACGTTGAAGGTATTTGGGCTTTTGGAGACGTTATTGGAATTATGCCCTTTAAGCACACAGCAAATGAACAGGTTGGGTCAGTTATTAGGAATGCATTTTATGATATGCACGAAACAATCGATTATCATACCATCCCCCATGCTGTATTTTCTTCACCTCAGGTAGCTGGAGTAGGTTATACGGAACAATATCTTCAAGAAAACAGTATCAAATATAGGGTTGGGAAGTATGAGCTTAAAAACACCGCAATGGGTGGTGCTTTACAAGAAAATGGTCTAGTAAAATTATTAGTAGATGAAAAAGGAAAGATTCTAGGAGGTCATATTGTAGGGCCTCAAGCTTCGGTGTTGATTCAGGAGATAGTCATTGCCATGAAAATAGGTGATATAAAATCTATTAGTTCTGCAGTACATGTTCACCCAGCACTTAGCGAATGGGTACACCGTGCCACATTTTCTCTAAACGAGGCAACCCATGACTAAGGAATTAGTATTTGTATATAATGCCAAAAGCGGTTTCTTAAACGCTGTTACTGATTTAATTCATAAATCAGTCAAACCTGAAACGTATGGCTGCGAACTGTGTCGAATTACATTCAACGGAGTGAGTATGGATAAGGTCTGGAGAAACTACGTTCAAAAACTACCACTTAAAACTACTTTTATTCATAAAGATGAATTTACTAAAGAGTACCCGGGAGAAAACATGTCCTTTCCTGTTATACTCATAAAAGATGAAAATTCATTAACTGAGTTAATAAAATCATCTGAATTTGACCAAATTACTGATATTGCAGGCTTGATAAGCTTACTTAACAAAAGATTAAAAGAATTAGGTATCAACTAGCTCGGTGTAGATATATCAAATCATTCCCTTCGTTGTTAGTAATTAAAGGAGTCTAGATATGGAGAAACCAAAACTTTACCAGTGTCCCGAATGCGGGCTGCATTATAAAGATGAAGCCACAATGAAAAAATGTGCCTCATGGTGCAGCCGGTACAAAAGCTGTAATCTAGACATTACAAAATCATCCATAGAGTTACAGAAGGCCAAAGATGCAGATAATTCATAGCTTCATTCATGCGCTCACTATAGCTGGCATGATGACCTGGCAGATTTTATGGTCGTTAATACTTGGATTTATAGTTTCGGCGGTAATACAAGCAGTAGTTCGAAAGCAAACAATAGCCAAGCTACTCGGTAATGATCACCCGAAAACTTTGGCAATTGCGTGTGGACTAGGTGCTGCCAGTTCATCCTGTTCCTATGCAGCTGTAGCAATAGCCAGATCATTATTCCAAAAAGGAGCAAATTTTACTGCAGCGATGGTATTTGAAATTGCCAGCACCAACCTCGTAATAGAACTTGGGATAATTATGGCTATATTGCTTGGCTGGCAGTTCACGCTTGCGGAATTTGTTGGAGGTCCTTTGATGATTATTATACTAGCGATTGTATTTCGTTTATTCTTACGTAAAAAAGTACTTGAAGCTGCTTTCTTGCAAGCAGAAACAGGGTTGGCAGGATCGATGGAAGGTCATGCTGCAATGGACATGAGTATTGGACGCAAAGGATCGATTTGGCAACGATTACGCTCAGCTGAGGGTCTTACAAGCATCAGCCACATATTCGTCATGGAAGTGGTAGCTGTCTGGAAAGACATTGTCGGTGGCTTACTAGTTGCAGGTGCTGTAGCAGCATGGGTACCAACCTCTATCTTTCGCACTCTCTTTTTTGCCAATCATCCATTGGCGTCAAAAGTGTGGGGCCCCATCATTGGGCCTATAATTTCTCTACTGTCGTTCGTTTGTTCGATTGGTAACGTGCCACTGGCGGCTGTCCTATGGAATAGTGGTATTAGCTTTGGGGGTGTAATATCGTTCATATTTGCCGATTTAATTATTATTCCGATTCTACTGATATATCGTAAATATTACGGCACGCGCATGATGTTGTTTATCGGTCTAAGTTTTTATGCAACTATGGTAGTTGCTGGGTGGTTGACGGAACTCATATTTGGTCTAGGTGGAATTATTCCTAAAACTCATCATGTTGTTGCCATCGGAGAGCACATAACATTTAATTACACCACGGTATTGAATATTATTTTCATAGGAATTGTTGGTTGGCTAGTAGTTAGGTTTATATCTACTGGGGCACTACCTATGCTAAAAATGATGGGTGGTAATCCTCATAAAGAGAAACAAGAACATTGCCATTAATGTCGGTGATATTAACTCGATAATAGTTGAATAATAAGACTATATATTAAAAATTACTCAATCTATAAGTACATAATGTCAAAAAGTTTGGTCGTCCCGTTTGCCCTACCAAATAACCAAACTGTTATGATCTGTTATTTGCATTCCGTTCTATTGGCTGGGACTTAAGAATGATTATAGAACTTTAATAGAGGTAGAAGAACCTGAGGCTGATGTAAAAAAGAGCGTCGATAAAGATAAGGAGCCTGGAGATGTTTAGACGGCTCATCTTTTCCAAGTCACGATCAAACGGCATGCTGACCTCCAAGCTATTTTGCGATAAGTCGTTCTATAGTGCCTTCATCAATGACTTAAAGCATACGCAGGATGAAGTTTTGATTGAAAGTCCGTTTATAGCCAATAATCGAACTAGTAGTATGCTGCCAATATTTAAAAGGTTAGTTAAGAAAGGGGTAAAAGTGCGTATAAATACACGCAATCCTAGGCATCACGATAAGGAGCTTCGGATTCAAGCCTGGCAGTCTATTCGTAGATTACGGGACGCAGGAGTAAAGGTGAAGTTTTACGATGATATGAGGCACCGAAAACTCGCTATCTTAGATCGAGAAGTTCTTTGGGAAGGCAGCCTAAACATCATGTCACAGAGCTACAGCAAGGAAATCATGCGACGAACCAAATCCAAGGAATTGGCAGTTCAAATGATTAGGTTTACCGCCATCAATACGTGGGGTTTGTAATAGCAAGATTTGGAATGCGTAGGCGTGAGGGTGTAATTTAACTTTAAATTGCACTATGCAGTTGTATCAAAGCGCTAAAAATCAAATACCTTGTATATACTTAATTACAGAGGCATTTATGTTTAATGATTTAGTTAACGAAATTGATCGAGCAAAACAGAACAATAATAATGTTGTTGTAGCTATATCTGGCTTCGGCGGTTCAGGGAAAACCACACTGACCAACAAGTTAATCGAACATTATGGACTTATTGATGGCCAGGTAGTTCATCTCGACAATTTTATTATTGATCATGCTGAGGGCGATGGGACACTGGGTGGGTACGACTGGAATCGCCTTGAAGGGGTACTCCAAGACATTCGTGACGGCAAGCGACTCTACTACCAAGTTTATGATTGGCCGAATGACGCACTTACTGACTGGTACATCGACGAACCCCTACCCTCAATTGTCATTGTTGAAGGCATTAGGCTACTCCAACCTCGGCTACTAACGTATTTTGATGTTCGTGTCTGGATAGATTGTCCAGTAGATGTTGCGACACAACGCGGTAAGCAGCGTGATAGCGAGAACAAGAGTGATCCGGACTTTGACCTAGCCACACATCTTAAAAAATGGGATGAAGTATGGGTCCCAAAAGATAAAAATTACTTTTCTGAGTATCACCCAGAGGAACTTGCCAACTTCATCTACAATTGCTAGCTCCTAATGATTAGGTAGGAATTGTCGGGCTAGTAAATTGGAGACCAAGGTCATTTATCACTATGTCCCATTGAGAGATTATTTTCTCGACTAGCTCTTTTGCTTCGAGTACTGAGCCGTCATTCAGTAAAATTTCTTGAGATGTGAGAGCAATGCCCTGATTCTCGCCACCGAAGTTCGCTCTAAGGTGTCCAACACCAAAGCTAGGATCTTTTGCGGAACGGTGATCATCATAAACCAGGTGTTTTCCACCATTGCATAGATCCATACAAAGTACTAACTCAGAGTTTTCATCAATTTTTACCTGAACCTCTCTTTTGGTTATGGGATTTGACGGGTCATTCCCTATCCAATCCTTGATGTGATGAGCGTTCATAAAAAATGACAAAAGATCGTCTCGTATATGCCTAGCTTTTAAAGGAGTGGTTATTTCAAACCCCTCGTAATACTTATCAATTCGCTCAGCCCAACTCAGCATACGCTGGTACTGCTGCTCCCAATATGGCATTCCGCTTTCATCATTCATATCTGTACTATAGCAAAATCGGATAGCGATTAATTAAACAAGTTCGCCTACGAGTAAGCTAGTAACCCCAATCCCATAGCTATGAGCGCGAACGCTATCATCTTGTTCATTGTTAGCCTTTCTTTTAGCAAGAAGAGTCCTGAGATTGCTCCGACTAACACACTACTACTTTTGATAGCACTGATGCATGCAACAGGGCCGCCAACCATGGACATTACAACAGTCAAGTATGCAGCGCCCTGCAGCGTGCCGAGGATGAGAATTGGCTTGAGTAATTTGTGCTCCGGTAAGGCCACTTTGTGTACTCGCCAGCCAGCAAGAAAAAGAATAAAAGCGGCAGAAAATGTACTAACTATGGCGTACGTAGCAGCATTTGAAGCTTTGATTGCGATTACGTCAACCGGCACAACAATAGCAACGAGTGCAGTACTCAGGAGCATATACAGACTGGGGCGTTCTTCCAGAAATGGCCTTAAGGGATGGTGCAAAACCGTTCCCTTCATCCCTAGTACATACACTCCGAGACAAATGACGAGAATTGACAGTATCGCGAGTAAACTGGGCGTCTGGCGCAAGATTAGAAACCCAAAGAGTATGCTCATAGTCGGGCCTAGGCTCTGGATCGGCATCACTTTTGATAGTTCACCATATTTCATAGCTCTACCCATAAACAGTGTATTGAGCGGATAGAATACGATCATTGCGAATAGTATTGGCAGCCAAAAGCGTGGACCTAGTAAAAATGGGTTAAGAGGCGCGCCACTAAAAGGCATCGCTAAAAGCATTATCGGCAACGAAAACGCTTGTATAAGCCACCCGAGGGTAAATTGATTAGTTTGTTGTAAGAGTTGCTTCTCGCCTGCGCGTCGCAGGCCAGCAAGAATTGCGCTCGTGAGCGCAAGGAAAAACCACATGTATTGTAATTTCACTTTCTGTGTTTTTAGCCGGGAGGAGTGTCCGGAAATTAATAGTTTCTAAGAGATTGTTGATCAAATATTAAGTTAATAATAGCATACTGGTCATGCTTTGTCAATGAGGGAAATAGTAATCCATGTTATTAACAGATAGAGGATTTTATGAGCAACGAGAATCGCGTATGGTGATGCGATTTACTTCTATTTCTTAGCAGGGGCAAAGGGGATTCGAACTTTTTTGAAGAGGTTAACTTGACGCCAACAAAAAAGATTGAAAAGTAGGTCAAATAACCAAACTATTTCAATCTGTAATTTTGTAATTCATTCTATGGCTGGGTAGGAGGGATTTGAACACTAAAACCTCAAAGGTAGAGCAGCGTGCGATACTCTTGATCTTTCAACGTAGACGAAAAATACTCTGAAAATGTATGTATAAGTTCAAACACATATTAGACTCTGCGGACTAAACTAAGCAGGGTTTTTATATGTCTACTCCAGGTACTGTCTTTATGTGGGGGTTCGTAAAGGGTTATGCTCGTAATGCTATGAACATACAAGACATAACCCA
>DATLRC010000003.1:0-77753 GCA_035534895.1 Candidatus Dormiibacterota bacterium | reverse complement strand
AGCCGTCGCCTTACATATCCACTACTACAATACCGAGCGTATCCATACTGCTCTAAAAATGAGTCCGGCGGCTTACGCTGCCAGCCTCATGCCAGCTACGCTGGAAAAAGACAAGGTGTTGCAGAAAAAGGTAGCTTGACACCTCGATCATGAAAAAATACATAAAGAGGTAAACACAGTGCTGCTAGATATAAACTTAACAGCCCAGCTTTGGACAGATTCTTATGGTGCATATATGTTCCCAGTAATACTTCGGCCCAAACCGAAAGATTTTAGCATCACAACCAACATCAAACAGCTTTATACTGTTTATCTTCTTCTTTAACTCTCTCCCAGGTCTTTACTATATTCTCAATTGCTTTATCCATTGAAATACCTTTGGCGGCTTCTGATTCGACGGATTTTTTAATATTATCAACGACTAAATTTTTGTCTGGCTCACCCATGTCGTCATACGGTAAACCACATCCACACTGTAAACACATATTATCTCCTTATATTAAGTCCTTTATTACATACAGAAAAAATTAAGGTTGCTTATTTATTTTCATTCTAGCACCCTGTCCATCTTTTTTTGGCTATCCATTAGAATTGTTGACTAGTAGGGGTTTCCTGAAGAAGAGCTATTAGAGGTTGGTTGAGTTGAAGAACTTGAGGGCGCTGTGGTAGTTGGTTGGGTCGAGGAAGAAGCTGTGGCTGGTTTAGCTACAAAGAAGTTACTGACACCATTCCCAGTTACTTGTCCCACGCTATCAGCTGTGAAGAAGTAGAGCGGCATTCCATTGTAGGTGTACTGCGTTTGGCCATTATCAGTTCGTTTGATGGTACTAACGCCTGTTGGTAAATTAGTGGTCGAACCAGTGTCTTGGTATGCTGGCCAACTAGCTAGCAATGACCCCGTTACATTACTAACACCGGAGCTGTCTCCTCCGTATGTATATAACGCCATGCCGTTAGAACCTACTAAATATTGACCAATCGAAGAATTACTTTTAGTCGTGAGTACTGCGTTATTAACTGCCGCTACACTTTTAGTAGGACTATTGCTCGTCGTAGTTTTATTAGACATATGGAAGATGGCATAGCCTCCGACAATCAAAATAAGTACTACAATTATCCCTATTATCATTGTCGAATTCTTTTTCATACGCTATTCCTTTCTTAAGTTACTGGACTGAAGTCAATCAAACAGTCCAGACATATTTGTTGTCTCCGAGTATGTATAACGGGGCAGGTCACGTTTTGTTACAAAAGTCGTAAACCTAAACGTTCTGCAATGATGAAAGCGTTTTATCGATGGCCTGACGCTCGGAATTTGGAGCTATAGTAGCCGCTTGCTGCAAATTACTTTTACAATACTCAAAGACTGCATAATTAGCCGGGGCTGACTTATAGGACAAGGCTTCAACCTGATAATCGGCAAGAGTTGCCAGGACCACACCTGAATTAGCATGATCAGCTATAAGTTGCTTGACCTCTTGAGCGCGTTTCATCATAACGCTACCTCTATAGCTTGGATTTACCGACACAGCAACATTGTCAGAAAGTTTTTGAACAGGATACAGCAGACTGCCGGGCAAGACTGTTTGAGATAATATAACCACTGCCATGCCAAGAGCTAGTCCAGCTAATGAAGTTAGTCCAATCGGGATAAGTGTCCTCCATCTGTTTTGTCGCTGAGCCTGTAATACAGGCCTTGCAACCGAACCCTTTGAGTCTTTTAGATGTTTAATATTACTTGCTACAACCACTAATTCTTTAACCTCTTCATCAGAGGCGCCAGCCGACTTGAGCTCGTTACTTAAATTGTTAGAAGATTTACTATTCATTTCAAATATTCTTTCAGTTTCTTAAGAGCGCGGTATTGGATAATGCGCACGTTGCTCTCGCTAAGGTTTAAGTTCTTTGCCACCTGCTTGCATGACAACCCTTCAGTGAATCGCATATTTACAACTGAGTGCATGTCATCAGGCAACTTATCTAATGCTTTTCGTAAGTCTTGAACCTGTAGTCTTTTGTCTATCAGCTCACCTGTACTTGGCCGAACGTCTTCTTGCAAGGTATCAGTATCTTCAACAAATAGCTCTTTCTTTTTCCGCCAGTGGTCAATCAATACGTTACGGGCAATCCTATAAAGCCAGGCTTGTTGCGACCCTCCATGAAAACTTTTCCTTGAAACCCATGCCTTTTCAAAGGTACTACTTGTTAAATCTTCTGATAGCTGGGTATCTTGCGTTCGCCAGAATAAAAACTTATAGATAGAGTTAGAATGAGATTTATAAGCAGCCTCAAAAATATCAGTTGATTCTAGCATCTCCTTACTATCTAACGGATCGTCATCCATAATGTTACATTAATTGTAACGCAGTATCGTAGAAAACCCTGAACTGTTAAACGTTTTTATGGTCTTCGATTAGCCGCTTAATCGCCATCCCAAAAGCTGCCTCTTTGAGACTAACTTTATGTAGCTTGGCATATGAATACATGCTTTTAACGGCTCGTTTTATTAGTAATTCTAAGCGATCATTAACCTTGTTTTCTTTCCAATGTTCACCTTTTTTATTTTGGAGCCATTCAAGATAGCTGACAATGACGCCCCCGGCATTGGCAATAATATCTGGCATTACTACTTTGCCTGAGGTAGCCAGATAATCATAGGCATCTCCATCGATTGCCCCATTACCCATTTCAATAACGTAATGTGCTTTTATATGTTTCATGTTATCCTTTGTCACAGCGTTTTCAAGCCCTGCAAGTACCAGGACATCGACTTTTAATCCTATCAACTCCTCGTTAGAAATGGTTTTGACGTCGTTATGAACGTAATCTTTAAAACGTCCTCGTTTTTGTTTGAAAGTCTGGAGCTGTTTGGCACTCAGACCTCTAGCTGAATAAACGGCGGCTTCTGAATCGCTAGTAGCTATTAAGCGCCATTTCGGGTGCTGTTGCTCAGCGATAGTTCCGAAGTAAGACCCCACATTACCAAAACCTTGTATTGCCATAGTAATAGTTCGGCCATCAGCTTTATCTAATGCTAATAAGTCTACCAAAGCAGTGACGCCTCCTCGTCCTGTCGCAGCATCACGACCCAAACTGCCTCCATTGGCAATACTTTTACCAGTAAAACTAGCGTGACTGATATCTCCCGTCAGCCTTTCGTACTCCTCCATCATCCAATCAATGATCTTGGAGTTAGTATTGACATCCGGAGCCGGCACATCTTTGTCTGGTCCGATGTGAGGATGCATGTGAACAATATATTTTCGACTTAGTTCTTCGAGCTCAACTTCATCTAATTCATTCGGGTCGAAAGCTACACCGCCCTTACTACCTCCCATGGGCAATCCGACTGCGGCTGTTTTGAGGCTCATAAGCGTAGCCAGTGCTCGCATCTCATCCAAGTTGACGTTTCTATGAAAGCGGATACCTCCCTTGTATGGTCCAAATTTATTATTATGTTGGACACGAAAGGCTTTAAAGGATTTCCCGCTATCTAAATGTATGTCAAACAAGTGTTCAGTATCTATTTTTTTTAGTTTTTCAATAGTTTCCTCAGAAATACCAAGGCCCTTTCCTGTGTTCTCGATAAAAGTATGTAATGAATCTAGCATATTTTTAGTTTATGTCTCCTATATAACGATTTACAGCAAGATTTGTTACAAATGCATTTTCGGAACCCGAATCACCAACCCGTTACTATCTGGTAGGCCAAAACGTTTTGGCTATTACTAAACCTTGTGAAAGAAAAGAATGTCTAGAAGAAAATATTAATCACTCATCCCCTCAACTTATTGAATATCGCAATGAAACCATAACCCGATAGGCAAAATGTGGTTTTGCATTTAGTTTGATAAACTAAAGCAATGGAGATCTTTTTAATTTTTTAAGGAGGATATTGAAAGTATGACAACATTAACTATTGCTGAAGCGGTAGCTGCCATCAGCTTGGCTCACGTCTTGCATCTGACAATGGATGTTCAAAACGTCCGCTCAAAAGTTAAGCGCTTGGCTGATGTTATAGCCCATGTACCGGTTAAGCCGTTTCCAATTAATATCAACACTAGGACCAAGGCTTATTCGGCTGGCCTTTTAGGATTGGCTATACTTTTTGGAATTTCGTTTTTGGTAATCCGTTGGCTCAACCCATCGATTGCCAGCCTTCTTGTCTTGTCGACAGTTCTATTGGTCGTCGGTGAGTTGATCAATCTTGTTGGTCTGGATAATTACCATGTTAGAATTGCCCGTATAACCCGGCAATTCGAAACTCATAAGTGATCTTTTGTCGTCTAGTTATTAGTGCTTAGCCATTGGCTGTTTGGATGAGACTGATGCCAAGGCAACGGCTGCTAGTAAAGCGCCAATAGCCACCAAAGCGAATGCTCTTAAAAGATGAGCATGCACGTGACCGCTGTATAGAAGTAAAAAGGCGACTACAAAATTTAGCCAACCCCAAATCACGTTAACGACTGCTGAGGAGGGTTTTCCAAATGGTGTTTGGAATTTGTGCCCCATAATACCTTTGATGAAGTTTGGTATACCATTAGCTCCTACTAAACCGGCTAGCAAACTATACGTATAAAGTTGCCACATTGTTACTCTCCTTAAATTATACTTTGAGTATTATCCTAGTCGCTTATTATTGCAAGCCTTTAGGGTAGCGATTAGCCAACAACCCGGTATATCTCATCAAGCGTCGTTTGACCGGCCAGGACCTTAAGGATAGCGTCCTGAAGCATTGTTTTCATTCCACTTCGTCGGGCAGCGTCTTCAATATCTTGAGTCGAAATAACGGTTTGTTTTTGTTCTAGAAGTTGGCGCATTGGTCCTGTCATGGTGAATTGTTCTCTGATTGCCAGTTGACCGCTAAAACCATAGGGATTAGTCTCAGTAGCAACTGACTTATATAGGCCTATGCCGTCCAGACTTGGCCGTTCAACTCCGTCTGGCAAAGTGTCAATAACCTGCCTAATAGTACTTAACTCACTTTCGCTTGGCTGGTAAGTCTGTTTGGTGGTGTCGTCAAGGCGGCGCACTAGACGTTGGGCCATAACCAGTCGAATGGCAGAGACAAACAGTGGATTTTGGCCAATTATGTCACTCAGGCGAGTCAGAGCAGCGGCAGCAGATGAAGCGTGGAAGGTGGAGAGCACTAAATGACCAGTTAGTGCTGCCTGTAAAGCCGTTTTAGCAGTATCGTTATCCCGAATCTCGCCTACCATAACAATGTCCGGGTCAAGTCTAAGTACAGCCCTTAACTTGTTTGCAAAGCTGGTGTCAGTCGTACCAATTTGACTTGTAACTGAAATTTGGGTAATACCAGCGAATTGGTATTCGACTGGATCTTCGATAGTTATAATCTTCCTCTCCTCAGAGTTGAGTGAATTTAACATAGAGTAGAGAGTAGTCGTCTTACCGGATCCGGTTGGCCCAACAGCCAAAACTAAACCAGTTGGCTTAGCGATAATTTCGTCAACTACCTGGCGTTCGGAGGCTGACAGACCTAATCTATCGAGAGTATACATAGACTGGTCCATATTAAAGAGACGCATGACGACATCTATGCCGTTAATAGTTGGCACCGTTTCAAGACGAACATTAACATCTACTTCCGTACCGTCAGCCATTTTTACTTTTTGGGCAATGTGACCCTGCTGGGCTTCATTGGCAGAAGTCGAAATGTTACCGGCACTAGCAATAGCAGCTACCAGCACCCGGTATTTATCTTTGCTGATTCTGGCTACGGGATGGAGCACGCCGTCAATTCTAAGTCGCAAACGAACATCTTCCGTTTCGGTTTCGATATGGATATCGGAGGCGTTCAAACGATGAGCTTGCTGGACAATGTAAGCTAACATATCGTCGGCTTTAACTTGTTCAAGAAGTGACGATATTTGGAGAATCTGTTTGCCGCTACCGGTTTGATTTAAGGCAATGTCGTGGTAGACAACTTGCTTCGGCGGGTCATAAAGTCGCATATAATCTCGAAAACCAGTGTCTGAGATGATGGCAAAATTTGTCCGATGGTCAGCAAAACGCTGAGTCAGATTTTTCATGGTTTGCTGTGAAGTTGTGGTTGTCACTCCAATCAAAAGATGATCCTTGTCAAGCTGCAAGGGTATTACTTTGAGCTCATATAGTTCGGCAATCGTTAATAACTGAGGGTTTAATTGTTTGTCGGCAATGCGTGAGGTATCGACATAATTCATGCCTAAAATTCTAGCTCGTCGCTGGGTGGCCTGCTCTTCGTCGAGGCGGGCATCTTGACTCATATCAACATAGTATAAAGCATGACCGTTTTAGATGCGCTATAGTTATTTTAAATGCCTGAGATTATTTTACTGGCTCACAATCTCCGTAGCAGTCATAATGTTGGCTCATTGCTTAGAACGGCTGAGGGCCTAGGGGTTAATAAAGTTTATCTAACAGGCTATACACCTTATCCGGCTAGGAACGGCGACACTCGTCTGCCACATTTGGCCCAAAAGATTGAGCGACAGATTCATAAAACTGCTCTCGGTGCCCAAAAACTGATTGATTGGCAAGCCGAGGCCAATATTCAGCAACTGCTAACTGATTTAAGATCGGATGGATATAGACTTGTTGCTCTTGAGCAAAGTGCTGGAGCAATAGCCTTAGAAGATTTTGTGGTTCCTGAAAAACTGGCCCTCATTGTCGGCCGAGAAGTTGAAGGACTGGAAAAAGAAGTTCTGGCAAGATGTGACATAACGGTTGAAATACCGATGCTCGGACAAAAAGAATCGTTTAATGTCGTCCAGGCAGCAGCGATGGCTCTTTATAAGATTATTTTTTCTTAGGAATGACTTGGGCTAGTGTATAATAAGTTCTATAAAATAATTTTAAAACAAAAATATGGCTCTTGCTACTCGCCCTAAACCATCTTCTTATCACAGACAGCGCATCGGCAAACATCGATCGCATAATAAAAACTTCTTAAAATCATATTGGCCATACATACCCTTGCTCAGTATTCTGGGCATCGGTTTAATGATTAATCAGTTGTTCGTCCACTCCGGACAGGTTCTCGGTGCTAAGAGTGATTTTAGCACTCTTAGTTTACTGTCAGCGACTAACCAGCAAAGGCTTAGAGATCAGCGATCGGAGCTTAGCTTAAACCCCTTGCTTTCATCCGCTGCCCAAGCTAAGGCCAACGATATGTCAACCAACAATTATTGGGCTCATACATCACCCAGTGGCAAGACTCCATGGTCGTTTATTATTGCTAGCGGCTATCACTACCAAGTAGCCGGTGAGAATCTGGCCTATGGTTTTAACAGTGCTCAGGCTAGTGTTGCTGCCTGGATGGCTAGCAGTGAACACCGGTCTAATATTTTAAATCCCTCTTTTCAGGATGTCGGTTTTGGGATCGCTCAAAGTCCAAACTTTTTAGGCAAAGGCCCTGAGGTAATAGTAGTTGCCCTTTACGCCAGTCCTCAAAATCAGCTAGCAGTAAGTAGGCCTTCAAACATCACCCCTAAATTACAATCAATTACTCGTCTGCAGCTAGTGTCGTCATCTGTCACCCTCTGGAGCGTCACCGCTACCGTAATGCTGACTATCGATGCCGTCATCTTATTTACTATCCGACAGGGGCAAGCCTGGCATAAGGTGATCGTTAAAAGTGAAGCTTTTGTTTTGAACCATCCTTGGTTAGACGTTTTAATGCTTAGCATCGCTACTTTAGGTATCGTCATGACTCGAGTGGCCGGGGTTATTGGTTAAAAAATCTATTGCAGTTTTAGATTCTGGCCACCAACAAGTGCTTCTAATTTTTTTAGACCAAGACTGTCGGTGTTGATGCCATTGGGCAGCTTGATTGCTTGTCGCGATTCATCATCACCCAGAATCAAGACTACCTCGGTTGAACCACTAAACTGATCGAGTGTTTGTTTGAGGCTGATTAACAGCTCTTGGTCTTGACTGCTACTTAACCGAATATAGACCCTCGGCAAGTTTGGGCGTGATTTTTGCTTCAAAGCTTTTGCGCCTGGACCAGGCATCGAAGCTGCTGGTGGGGGAACAGTCTGCTTGAGCTGCTTTTGTTCTTTGGTAGTTGGTCGGTAAGTCTTAGCTTGCTCAATCGTTAGTTGACGCGCTGTATCAGCTGTCAGCTTTATTTCTCCGCCACTCTTACCAGTACGGTCTTGAGTACTTACTTTTCCGGTTAAGATAACCACCCGGTCACGCTCCCAGATTGATGCGGTCTGTTGATAAAGATTCGGAAAAATGATTACTTCTAGCTCGCCACTAAGATCTTCGAGTTTTACAAAAGCCATTTTTTGACCCTTTTTAGTAGTTACTTCTCGGATTGAGCTAATCGATCCACCTAGAGATACAGTTTTAGCCTCATCATCTTGACCTAGACTGGCAATTGGTTGACACTGCTCGCTAAGTAAAACTTCGAATGCTTCTAGCGGATGTTGACTTAAATAAATGCCCAGCAATTCACGCTCCCAGAGCAATTGCTGACGTTGATCGGGATTGTCTTTGGGCTTTTCCAGAACCAATTTTGGGCGTTGGGCATCAAGAACACTGTCGTTCCCGAATAAATCGGTTTGGCCATCGCTAGCTTGCTTGTGAAGTCGAGCTGTATAGGCCACCAACAAATCTAGATTATTGACTAGTCTAAAGCGATCAGCCAGGCTATCCAGGGCACCAGCTTTAATAAGACTCTCGATCGTTTTGCGATTGACGACTCGGGGACTGACTTTCGCCAGGAAGTCCTCGAGACTGGTGAAATCGCCTTCTGCGCGAGCCCGCAAAATTTCCTCAACTGCACCAGTACCAACATTCTTAATTGCGGCCATACCAAATCGAATGTGTTTGGTGTTTGGAACTATCGAAAACTCAACATAGGATTGATTAACGTCTGGTGGCAAGACATCGAGACCCATATGTTGGCATTCGGTAATTTCAATGGCCAGACGATCAATATTATCAAAATCACTAGTCATCAGAGCAGCCATGAAGGCAGACGGATAGTGTGCTTTTAGGTAGGCTGTTTGGTAGGCTATCATAGCGTAACAGGCAGCGTGCGATTTATTGAAGCAATAAGCAGCAAAGTCTTGGAGTTCTTTCCAGAACTTTTCCATCAGTGGTCGGTCAGCACCTACAGTCTTGATGGCCCCTTCTATAAACTCGTTTTTGAGCTTCTTCATCACCTCCGGATCTTTTTTACCGATAGCCTTTCGAAGGGTGTCAGCTTGGCCACCACTAAAGCCACACATTTCTTTGCTGATTTGCATGACCTGCTCTTGATAAACAATCACGCCATAGGTATTCTCAATAGCCGGTTTCATGGCTTGATGGATATACTCGATCTTTCGTTCACCGTTCTTGCGGGCAATAAAATCGTCTATCCACTGCATTGGTCCGGGACGATAAAGAGCTACCATGGCGATAATATCCTCAAAGGCGGTCGGTTTAAGCTGCTTTAGATAGCGTTTCATGCCTGATGATTCTAGCTGGAAAACACCGGTTGTATCACCGCTTTGAAACAACTGATATGTCATATGATCATCCAGAGGTAAGAGGTTGATATCGATGTCTTTTTGGTAAACGCGCTTAATGATCCTGAGAGCATTTTTTATGATCGTCAGGTTAGACAAACCAAGAAAATCCATTTTTAAGAGACCTAACTCTTCAATTGGACC
Source organism: Candidatus Dormiibacterota bacterium (assembly GCA_035534895.1). GTDB lineage: Bacteria > Patescibacteriota > Saccharimonadia > Saccharimonadales > UBA4665 > DATLRC01. Next base: position 68,082 of record DATLRC010000003.1, on the reverse strand, counting down.
CATTGAGTACTGGGTGGCAACTACCCCTTTCTGGGCCATTTCTAGAGGTGTGTAAAGGACAATGTCTTTAGGGGCGATGACAACTCCTGCGGCATGTACGCCGTGACTGCGAATGGTTCCCTCGAGTTGAAAAGCCAGATCAAAGACTCGCTTGGCAAGCGGGTTACTCTGGTACTCTCGCTTAAGGTCGTAATTCTCCTTGACTGAAACGGAGAGCGGAATATGGCGCCCTTGAGTTGGTGGCGGAATCATTTTAGCTAAACGGTCAGCCTCGGCATATGGCACCTCCAGGACTCGGGCGACGTCCCTAACGGCGTTACGAGCAGCCATACGACCAAATGTGACAATGCTAGCCACTCTGTCAGAACCGTATTTACCGATACAGTACTGAATTACTTCCTGGCGGCGGTTGTCTTGAATGTCGATATCAATATCCGGCATACTGATTCGGTCAGGATTTAGAAAGCGTTCAAAAAGCAGGTCATAGTCAAGCGGATTTAGCTCAGTTATTTTGAGGCCGTAAGCAATTATTGAACCGGCAGCACTGCCTCGGCCAGGACCAAAGACTATACCTTGGTTTTTTCCCCAATTTATAAAGTCAGAGATGATCAGAAAATAGGCATTAAAGCCCATTTGTTCAATGACATCTAGCTCGTACTTGGCACGCTCTAAAACGGCTGGTGGCAATGTCTTCTGGGCTGCCGAGATAGACAGTTTGACGGCCTTGGCTTCCGTTTGATTACCAAAACGGGCAGACAGGCCTCGATAAACCAGCTTTTCTAGATAGATTCGTTCGCTTTCACCACCATCGGGCAGTGGGAATTTAGGTAACAATATGTTACCTAAATCGATTTCAACTTGGCAACGATCAGCAATTTTTTTGGTATTAGTTATCAGCTGCGGTTCTTCCTCTGCCCAGCGCTTGATTATCTCTTCCGGTTCAGTTAGGTGAAGTTCGAGATTTTTAAGACTCAACCGTTTTGGGTCGCTAAGATATGACCCGGTTTGGACACAGAGTAAAATTTCATGTGCCTCTTGATCCTCATGCTTCAAGTAATGGGCATCGCAGGTTAGCAGGCACTCGATGTCCAATTCTCGGCCCAGTTTCAGCAACTGCTCGTTAACCAGTTGTTGTTCGACCCAGAACGTCGGGTGTTTGGGGTGGCCATGATCCTGGAGTTCCAAGTAATAGCGATCACCGAAAGTCTTCTTATACCAAGAAGCGACTTGTTTGGCACCAGCATATTGGTTTTGGCGCAACAAATCACTGACTTCACTGCCGATGCAGCCACTGAGAACTATTAAGCCTTGGTTATATTTGGCCAATAACTGGTGGTCAATTCTAGGCTTGTAGTAAAGTCCCTCTAAATTAGCGATGGTGCTTAGGCGCATCAAATTCTGATAACCTTGATTGTTCATGGCCAGCAAAATTAGATGATAATACTGCTTATCACGGATGGGGTCTTTATCGCTAAGCGTTCTGGAGGCAACATAGGTTTCGATGCCGATAATTGGCTTGATGTTCAGCTCATTGGCCTGTTTGTAGAATTCAATGACTCCTGAGAGTGTGCCATGGTCTGTGACAGCCAGGGCCTTCATCCCCGAAGTTTTGGCAAACTCAACCATTGCCGGAACCTTACTTAGCCCATCAAGTAAACTGTACTGGGTGTGATTATGGAGATGGACGTAATCGCTGGCGTCCAGCGAAGTTTGCCCCATAGAGGCTTTTGCCAATTTTTTCCCTCAACCTTTTTTATAGATTACAGTTGTTAATTATAACGCCTGGAGCGCAGACTTGCTAAGGCAGTAGCTAAAAAATATTGTAGTCGTAGGGTGTGCGTGCGTGCGTGCGGTTTAGCGTTTCAGATAATCTTTAATGTGATGGGCAGCGTGTTTGGCTTCAATAATTGCTTGTTTCAGATCTTGGTCCTGGGCATCACCTTCGTGTAGGGCGCTGAGCATTTCTCTGGCTTTCTCCTTGGTATCTTTGGCTTTATCGACGAGTACTTGAAGTTCGTCTTGGGTTTTGACAGTCATGGTTTCACTTTTTTGTCTGACTTCTTCAAGCAGTTTATTAAGCTCAGTATGTAGGGCTTTTAGTTGTTTTTCGGCTTCGCTCAGGCTGCTGGCAGTAGCTTGTTTGATGTCTTGTCGGGTTTGTTGGCCGCTTTTGGGAGCGCTCAGTAGGCCAGCCAGATAGCCAGCAACTCCTGCAACAACTGCCCCTACGGCGAAACGTTTTGCTGTTTTACTCATCGTGGTGCCTCCTTTTTTTATGACGTGATAGTTCAACCATATTCTTAAGTACTTTAAAAACAGCTAGAGGTCCTGATGCATTCTGGAAAACACCGGCGGCTGATTCAACAGAATCGACTACGTTCTCGGCTTTAACAACCACTCGTTTCAGACTGACTAAGATGCGTAGACCAATAGACAAGCTGATAATGGCCAGAACCAAAAATATGGCTAGAGTGATGCCTAGAATAATTAGTAGGAGGCTTTCGGTGCTGGTCATGATCATTTAAGTATACAACTAGTACTTCGTTTTAGGATAACTTTTTACGCATATATTTTCTAAGCTCTGGCCCCATATCGTCTCTAGCTAAGGCAAAGTCGAAAACGGTTTTAATGTACTCTAGTGGGTTACCGGTGTCGTAGTGTTTGGAGTTTTCGATTTCTCGGGCATAGAAGTGATGTCCTTGGTTAATCATTTGCTGCATGACATCCTGGATACGAAGTTCGCTTGGTCCCTTGTGATTTTCCATCTGACGTTGCAAAAAATCTAGGATCGTTGGCTCAAGTAGATATCCGCTGACTGAGGCTAAGGATGAGGGTGCTAGCTTACGACTGCCGGGTTTTTCGATGATTGTCTCTACATCTAGAACGCCGGGTTCTAACTGACGCCCTGAAACATAACCATAGTTTAAGTAGTCACTGGCTTGGTCTCGACGGACACAAGTTAAAACCGGAGCCTGGTATTTCTGGTAAACGGCTAGAAGTTGTTGGAAGCGACTGGGGCTGGCAACTACAAAGTCGTCAGCGTAGGTGTAGATAAATGGTTCGTCACCGATCAGGTGAGCGGCATTGAGAAGTGGTGTAGTCGTGCCATATGGACCTTTTTGGCGAATGTAGGCAAAATTTGCCAAGTTAGAAATCTTTTTGGTGGCCTCAAGTAACTCTAGTTTAGCGGACTGTTTCAGGTTGGCCCTTAGGTCGGCGCTCATGTAATCAAAATGGTCTTCAATTGTACGTTTATGATAGCCAGTGATAATGACGATATCGGTTATTCCAGCCGCGACTAATTCTTCGACAATCTGTTGAATAATTGGCTTATCGACCAAGGGCAACATTTCTTTAGGCATGGCCTTAGTTTGCGGCAAAAAGCGAGTTCCAAAACCGGCGGCGGCAATAACTGCTTTGGTAATTCGGGCCATTTAGACTCCTAGTTGCTTTTTAATCAGCTCTTGGGCAAGGTTTGGATTAGCCCGACCCTGAGACTGCTGCATAACCTGACCAACTAAAAATCCAATTGCTTTCAGTTGCCCGCTTCGGACATCGGCTGCGGCTTGGATATTTTCAGCTAGAACACGACTAACTATAGCCGCGATTTCTTTCTGGTCGACAATTTGGATTAGCCCTTTAGCTGATGCATATTCGATTATGTTATCCGGCAGACTGGGGCTAGCAAGTAGTTGTCTCAGCAAGTTTTTAGCACTGTTAGAGTTAAGCTGGCCTTGCTCCATAAGCAAGAAAACTGCACCGTAGAGTTCGACTCGTTCTGCGTCTTTTAGGTCCCGATTAATCTTTGACTGGCGCCGAAGCGGAATTTCAAGGTTCACAAACCAGTTTGCTAAAGCTTTGGCCTGGTTGATTTTTTGAATACTGATCTCGATTAACGGTAAATAACTAACTGTTTCATCCTCTACTTCAGCTTCGAGTAATGTTTCAATATGGGCTTGGCTCAGATCAAGACTTTTAAGACGTTTCCGCCAGTCATTTGGCAAAAGAGGCATTTCGGCCTCAATTTGGTTGATGAATTTGTTTTCAAGGACAATCGGCGGTAGGTCAGGATCCGGCATATAGCGGTAATCATCGGCATTTTCTTTAGTGCGCAAAGATAAGGTCTTTTGTTTCGATTCGTCCCAGCCACGTGTTTCTTGGACTACAGTTTTACCATCTTGAAGCTGTTTGGTTTGGCGTTTGATCTCATAGTCGACCGCTTTTTCGACTGCCCGGAAACTGTTCAGGTTTTTGGTTTCGGTGCGCGTGCCTAGCTTATTTGTCAGACTAAGGCTAACATTGACATCAAAACGCATATTGCCATAGAACAGATTGGCATCGGAAACTGAGGCATACTTCATTAGCAAGTAAAGCTCGCGAGCAAAAGCCTTGGCCTCGGCTGAGGAGTGCATGTCCGGTTGACTGACAATCTCAAGTAGTGGCGTGCCAGCCCGATTTAAGTCAACCAGGCTATAGTCTTTACCGACGGGGTGAGTACTTTTGCCAGCATCAGCCTCCAGGTGTGCTCTGGTAATGCCGACCGTTTTAGATTTCCCATTGACCAGGATCTTGACTTGACCACCGAGAATTATTGGCTGATCGTACTGGGTAATTTGATAACCCATTGGCAAATCAGGGTAGAAATAGTGTTTCCGGTCAAATTTACTAAATTTTTGGGGGCGACTACCAAGTGCAAAAGCAGCCTTCGTGGCTAAGCTTAATGCCTCGGCATTGAGGACTGGTAAGGCTCCCGGCAAACCAAAGTCTATGTGGTTAATGAGGCTGTTCGGCGGTGCTTGGCGAGCATCATTGTCGGCGCCAGAAAATAGTTTGGTCTTGGTCTTCAACTGGACATGACATTCAATACCAATAGTTGGTCGATATTTTTGGTCAGGCTTAAGTTTATTTGCCACTTTTTATGGCTCCTAGATCCTTTAAGGCCTGCAAAAAACCGAGCAAGGCTTGCTTGACTTCTCTTTTCCCGGCTGGACTATATTCTCCATGAACTAGTTTGTTGCGAAGCTTGTGGCCGAACCAAACCATTTCATTAAAGCTTAAAGTATGTTGAGCAGCAACCAGTCGCTCACCAGTTGTTTTACCCTTAAAACGTCTCTTCTTCAGGGCTTCATCAAGTAATTTGTCAGCTTCAATAATTGCCAAGGGCCATGTAGCTTTCTTGGCACAAAGAGTTTGTAGTTCATGCCAACGCTTTGTGAAGCTAATTTGATTCAAGCGTCTCGGGCGGCGATAGAACAAAAAGAAACCGATTATAGCTAAAACCCCGAGGCCAATGAAAACGAAAATTATTGGACCTTGGTAGTGATTGATGAAATGACTAACCCGGTTGATCATTTGAGTACTCCTTCGCAACCAAGAGCCAAGCCAAGTAACTCTCGGTCGTGGCGTTGATTGGACATCAGTTGCAAGCCTACCGGTAAATGACCGCTCTTGCCTGCTGGCAGGCTAATCGCCGGCAGACCGACAAGATTGGCGGCAACGGTCATCACATCGCTCAGATACATGCTTAGTGGATTATTTATGTTCTGGCCTATTTTAAAAGCCATCGTCGGGGCTACGGGACCAATTAGGAAATCAACTTTTTTAAAAGCTGTTTCAAACTCATTAATTAATTTGCTGCGTACGGTCTGGGCTTTCTTGTAGTAAGCGTCATAGTAGCCGCTGCTCAAAACATAGGTACCAATCATGATCCGCCGTTTAGCTTCTCTGCCGAAGCCTTGGCCACGAGCTTTTGTATAACTTGCCCCTAAGTCGGTGGCGCCTGGAACGTTAAAGCCATATCGCTGACCATCGTATCGAGCCAGATTACTACTAACTTCGGCTGGACAAATAATGTAATAAACGGCTAGAGCCAGTGGCAGACTGGGTAAGCTGATTTCCTTAATAGTAGCCCCGGCATGTTTCAATTTTCGGGCAGCAGTTTCAATAACTGTTTTAACCTCCGGTTGCAAACCTGGGGCCATATACTGGCTAATAAGACCGATCTTTTTGCCCTTCAAGTCAACATCTAGATCAAGGTAGCTGTCTTGGCGTTCAATTGTCGTACTATCGAGTTTGTCCTTGCCGGCTATGCAATCAAGGACCAGGGCTGCATCGGCAACGCTATGAGTTAATGGCCCGATAACATCTGTGCTACTAGCCATGGCCACTACCCCGCTACGTGACACCAAACCATAGGTCGGTTTATAGCCAACACAACCGCTGAAACTGGCTGGCTGGCGGATTGATCCCCCAGTGTCGGTACCCAAGGCAAAGGGCACCATATCTAGAGCCACGGCTGCCGCAGAACCACCAGATGAACCACCGGCGACTCGTGTTTTGTCATGAGGATTTTTGGTGACAAAGAAGTCACTATTTTCGGTCGATGCTCCATGGGCAAAAGCATCAAGATTCGACTTAGCGACACAAATAGCCCCAGCTGCTTCCAGACGATTAATGGCAGTTGACTGATAAGGAGGCTTAAAACCGCGTAAAATATTGCTGGCAGCAGTCGTTTCGGCTCCAAAAACCAGAAAATTATCTTTGGCAATAAATGGAACCCCAGCTAGACTGCCAACTTTTTTTCCAGCTTTAACGGCGTTGTCAATTTCGGTAGCTCTTTGTCTGGCCCGTTCGGCAGTGACAGAGATTATGGCATCGTAGTGCCGATTAAGATCAATCATCTTTAAAGATCGCTCTACTAGCTCAACAGCACTTAACTGGCCCACTTGAACCTTATTGGCTATCTCGTCAATCGCTAACCACTGACTATTCATCAGCCAATCATCCTTTTGACCCTTAACTGATTGGCTTCGACAGAGGGTACATTAAACAATAGATCAGCTGCTTTATAGCCATAGTCAAACACTTCGTCTTCCCGAGTTACATTAGTTAATCCAGTCACCTGGTTAGTCGGCTTGAGACCGGTTACATCGACTGTTTGAAGCTGCTCGACATAGTCTAAAATCTGACTCAGCTCTCGGCCATACTCCAATACCTCGGATTGACTGAGATCAAGACGAGCCAGTTGGGCCAATTTTAATACATCATCACTAGAAAGATCTGCCATTTATGGGTTTAAGTATAGCACTCTCTGGTTGTTGTCGACGAGCTCCTTGACCGACATAAATTTAAAAAATGTTAAAATTTATAGACTCTCATAAAAAAAGTAGCTAGAGGAGAAGCCTATTGTAAGTACTGAATTATCACCAGCTAGAAGGCTTTGCTTGCACGGTACAGCCTTATGCATCGGTGGTTTGGCGCTCAGTCTTTACTCGACAGTGGGCCACACCCCCGACAATCGTCTTCCTAGGCGACCAGCAGTAATTCAAGCTCCGCCCAAAGTTATATCTCGGCAGTCTGGTCTTATGTCCGAAACTAGTCGTAGTTACATTCGTTTGCCGCTTAACGAACTTAGCTGGATGCTACCCAAGAACCGGCCACTGGACAGTGATTGGTTTGGCACCAATAACTGGAAGCTCAACATTCAAACAAAATCCGAGACTCAAAATGTTCGTTTGGCATATGTGGCGGCAAAGAACGAGAGTTGGTTTAACCAGACTCAGGTGGGTTGTTTGGATGATTTGTGGTCTAGGGAGTCCCATTTTGACACAACAAGTGTTAATCCGGAATCAGGTGCCTATGGTATACCCCAAGCAGAACCGCCCGAAAAGATGGTTGATGCTGGCTCAAATTGGGCAACTAATCCACTGACTCAAATAGAGTGGGGTTTAGCGTACATTGATCAGCGCTACCATAATGCCTGTTCAGCTTGGCAATTCGATGAGCAAAATGGCTATTACTAGAGCCATTTTAAGATTTTTACTAATCACTCTTTACAAACCATAAGCATTGCGACTACTATTAGGACCAGAGTAGCCTTAATAGAAAAGTATGACAGCAGAAACAAATGTCGCACATTTTGGCCAGCGTCAATTAGCTCTGGACACTGTCGCCGAAGCCTTTTCTGAACCACAGTTAGCCGAGGTTTTCTCGCTTTCCGGTGAACGTATTGACCCAACAAATGATCACCTGGTACCCTTTTACTTAGCTCATGGAGAGGTTCAAGTGCCCGGCGCAAAGGAGCCGGTCAAATATACAATCAGCGTCGCCACTGATCTTAAAAGTCCTAATTTACACCTTATAGTACCTGGTTTCGGCGGATCTAAATGGACATCAAAACGAATGCGAAATGCCTTCTCATCTGAGGAGTCCAGCGCTGCAGCAAGTTATCAGCCAGCCCGAGTCAGCAGTTCTCTAGAGAGCCATTTAAGCGGACTACTTGACGCACAAAAATTACATGTTGATACCATTGGTGCTATTATTGACGACCTACCTCAGAATAAGCAACTTGAGGATTTACCAAACCATTCCGATATCAGCCTGGATAAGGTGGTCCTCGATGCTCATTCTATGGGTTTTATTGCTGCTAGTCGTTATGCCTTGGCTCACCCCCAAAATGTGGCTTTAATTAATTCAATTGCTGGTGTTGGTTTAGAGGAGCCTAGTCCAGGCCGCTTTGCTAGGCGTTATCTGCCAGCTATTAAAGATGAGTTGCTGCCAGCAATTATGCAGGCTCAGTTTGGCGAAGATTATAGTAGTTTAGATATCGCTTGTCGGGCTATTCGCTATTACGGTCGTAATCCGCTTAGGACAGTCGGTGAAATGATTAGCTGCATGGTGGCTGATGTTCGGCCACAAATGACTGCCCTGCGCATTCTGGGAGTAAAACTAGGTATGCTATGCCTCGAAAAAGATAAGTTGTTGCCGCCCAAGTTGTCAATTGAAGGAGCATCTCAGTTGGTCGATCACTATGAAGTGATTCTTGACGCTGGGCATATTGCCCCCCAGACTAAACCGCTTGAGGTGGCCCATCGTTTAAGTCAGATCACCCATCGACTTCTTTTTAGTGGTCTTAAAGTTTAGCATTGATATCGGCGATTATGTCGCGTAGCTCGGCGGCCGTTTCAAACTGTAAGTTGGCTGAGGCGAGTTCCATTTGGGAAGTTAAATCCTTGACAAGCGATTTATACTCGTCCTTAGGAATTTTATTGAGCTCCAGTTTGGCTCTTTTGGCCTGCTCAGGCAGATCGGGTCGCATACCTTTGTCAACTGCATGGCTGATCCCTTTTGGTGTAAGAGAATGTTTCTTATTATAAGCGGCTTGTATTTGACGGCGGCTGTTGGCGCTGGCTATCGTCCGGCTCATACTGCCGGTTATTCTATCAGCATACATAACAACGTGCCCTTCCTGGTGACGAGCTGCCCGGCCGATGGTTTGAGTCAGGGCCTGCTCGCTGCGCAAAAAACCTTCTTTATCGGCATCCAGGATGGCCACAAACGAAACCTCTGGTAGATCAAGTCCTTCTCTTAAGAGGTTGATGCCGACCAGTACATCGTAAACACCAAGCCGTAGATCTCTTAAAATGTCAGTCCGATCCAAAGTATCGATATCACTGTGTAAGTACGCCACTTTGATATTTGATTGAGCTAGATATTCAGCCAGATCTTCGGCCATCCGTTTGGTAAGTGTCGTCACTAGCACCCGTTGATGTTTGGCAACAGTAGCTTGAATCTCGCTAATTAAATCATCGATTTGGCCATCAATTGGACGAACGGTGATCAAAGGATCAAGCAGGCCTGTTGGTCGGATAATCTGTTGAGCTGGCTTTGGGCTTCGACTAAGCTCGTATTCAGCCGGCGTAGCGCTGACATAGATCAGCTGATTAATATGTCGCTCAAATTCACTAAAAGTCAGCGGACGATTATCTAAGGCACTTGGTAGACGGAAGCCATAGTCGACTAAGACTTCCTTCCGGGCTCGATCACCGTTATACATACCTCTGACCTGGGGGATTGTCATATGCGACTCATCGACGAACATTAAAAAATCGTCTGGGAAGTAGTCAAGAAGAGTGGCTGGTTGCTCACCCGGTTGGCGGTTAGTTAAATATCGCGAATAGTTTTCGATACCCTTAACAAAGCCGGTTTCTTCGAGCAGTTCCAGGTCAAAGCGAGTTCTCTGTTCAAGACGTTGGGCTTCAAGCAGTTTGTCTTGCTTCTTGAATTGGCTAAGTCGTTGGACCAGTTCGGCTTCGATTTGTCCGAGAGCAACCTTTAGTTTATCGTAGGGCGTGACATAGTGACTGCCCGGAAAAATTCTTAATTTATCGACTGTCTTTAATATTTCACCGGTTAATGGATCGATTTGAGTAATTCGTTCGACTTCATCACCCAAAAACTCTATCCGGTAAGCACTTTCCTCGCCGGCCGGGAAAATGTCGACTACATCACCACGAACCCGGAATGTAGAACGATGGAAATCTATATCATTACGCTGATATTGGATGTCCGTCAGTCGGCGCAGAAACTTGTCACGAACTTTAGGCTGGCCACTAGTAACTGTTATTGATAGGCCGCTATAGTCTTCTACCGAACCAATGCCGTAAATGCAAGAAACACTGGCAACAATTATGACGTCACTGCGGCTTAGTAAAGCATCGGTAGCAGCATGTCGCAGGCGGTCTATCTCTTCATTGATCTGACTATCTTTTTCAATATAGGTGTCACTACGCGGGATATAGGCCTCCGGCTGATAATAGTCAAAGTAGCTGACGAAGTAGTGAACAGCATTATTCGGGAAAAAGTTTTTAAATTCAGTATATAGCTGAGCGGCTAGCGTTTTATTGTGGCTTAGTACTAGCGTTGGTTTTTGGTGATTTTGGATAACCTGAGCCATGGTATAGGTTTTACCGCTACCGGTCACTCCGAGCAATGTCTGTTGATCAAGGCCCTGCTTTAAGCCTTCGCTTAGTTGAGCAATGGCAGCTGGCTGGTCACCTGTTGGTTGAAAATCGGCTTTAAGAAGAAACTTTGTCACCGACTTATTGTAGCAACTGTCGCTTAGTGATAAAGACCTTTGTACTTAGAATTATCTTGATCGAGATAGGCGCTCAACTCTTGAATTAGTATCTCGGCAGACTCACCAAAAATTATCTTGGTGTGTTGCCTAAGAGGATGAGCAATAGCTAGAATGTGCTGGATCTCTTGACTGATCCCACCGGCGCCTTGGAGGAAACCGATTGGTTTTTCACACTCCATAGCTATAGTGAATTCGTGCAGTGTTCCCAGACGACCACCAATACTAATAACGGCATCGCTACTCGATATCAGAAGAGTATCTCGGCCAACATAATGCAGACCGCTATACAGAATAACGTCATAAGCCTCAGTTGGTAAACGGTACTTAAAGACATGTTCAATTTTTGAGGCTGCCGGACTAATGCCTAGACTCATCCTCCCGCCAGCCTTTTTATAGGCTTCGGCAGCGTAGTTGGGCAGACCGACTGTAGCTCCGGTTAGCAAACTGTGGCCGGCGGCGGCAATAGCCCGACCGATAGATTGGGCCAGGGTCTTGCCTTCTTCAACGCTATCGCCATGAGCCGCTCCTGAGACACAAATCTGATATTTCCCACCATCTTTGACCATCTATTTAGACCAATGCTTCCTGGGCCAATTCTGGTTGCAGCTCGTGTTCAACGATCTGTTCGACCATATCATGCCTTAAGTAGCCCAGCATCAACTCATGCCAAAGAGATTCTCGGCAAAAATGAACTAGGCGTTGCTCAAAAGGTAATTTATTGCAGTAGCTGAGGACTGCGTCAACAATATTGAGTGATACTGGCTGGTGTTGGTGCAGCCAGCTTAAGTGTCCGCTGTGACGCCAAAATTCGAGACTTGGTTCGATACTGCTTAGAGCATCCTCGATACTAGACCAAGAGAAATCTTCGGCTTGGATATGTGGTTCAAACAGTTCTTCGCGGAATAAATGGATAAAGCGGCCGTAGTAGTTTTGGATCAGTTGCCAAGGGAGTGGACGGCCCAAAAACTTAGTCTTCAGACTGGGCTCACCTAGGGCGATGGCTTGCACCTGATGTCCAAAGTCTGCCCGAACCTGACAAAGTTTTAGAAAGAGACTAGAGGCTCTAATTTCATTAAGGGCCACTAAACAAAGAACCAGAGTAGCCATTGAGGCCCCCGGAGGGTGATCGGCCGGCAGGGGCAATAGGACAATCGCCCCCAGTTCCTTAAAAGCCAGTACGTTATGGTGTTTTCTGGCAACAATTGATTTACTAAGCTCTGCCCAACGTTTTGACTCGGGCATTATAAGACTGATTTTTCTGGTTTCAAAATCGACAGCAGCCAATTTCTTGTACTGATCGCTCAGTGCCCGGCGCCAGCTATCGCTTTCAATCAACCAAGCAGCCGCTAGAACACAAGCTATCGGTTCATGTTTAAGCATCGATTCCATTGACCTATAACCTAGCCGTTTCATTGCCTTTTTGGGGGGGTGTTTTTTTAGTAAGTTTTTGAGGCAGGCCGTTTTAAGGCCAAAACAACTTTTAGGAATACTTAGTTCTTCAATAGCGTGGACGATACCGGCCACAACGTTCCCCTCGGCTGAAACAAAAGTAGCTGCCCGTGTCCGCAAAGCTTTATCCAACCTGTTAGCATCTGATTTTACCCGTTCCATGAGTGCAGCGTACAGTTCACTAGCTGTGGTGTCATTTGGATCGAGACCAAGACTTAAGAATTTTGGTTTAACGGCTTGACGGATTTCGTTAGTTAAGCGGATATCGGCACTCGGGTGGCCATTTGCCGCTTCCAGCTGTTGGAGACTCAAGCGAAAATGCGGTTCGTTCGCTCCCAGTAATTCTGATAGCATACGTGTCATGAAGTTTTGCCAAAATTCGTAGTTTTTATGTGTTGCCCCATTCAAATACCTAACTCACAGATTACCATAACCATGTTTCAGAAAAAAGACCGACACTAGCTCATACGCTTTGGTCGATACCAATCCGGTGACTGGCGTAAATATTCTTCAACCGCTTTTTGGGTCAGAAGTCCAGCTTGGGCACCAACCTTCTGAACAACACTCATGGCATTGATCGGGGCCCACTGCAGAGCTCCTTCAATGGTGTTGCCTTTCATCAGTGCTGCCACAAAAGTAGAGGCGAAGGCGTCGCCAGCACCAGTCCGGTCAATTGGTGCAGCCGGATCAGGATAAAGTGGCATCTGAAACCGATTTTGGCCATCCGAGGCATAGGCTCCGTCTGGCCCGTCGGTAATAACAACTATTTTTGGTCCCAGCTGATGAAGGTGATTTAGAAGGTCATTGATATCTTGGTGGTTGCCACCGCCAACGACTACTGCTTCCTCTCGGTTTAAAATTAGTACCGTACTCCGGGCATAAATTCGTTTCAGGCGCTCAGTGCCGGCTTGCATTTGGAAAGTTCCTGGCTGGAAGGCCAACTGGACACTTGGATTTGCCTCTAGCCAATCGGCTATCTGATCATGGTAGTCAATAGCGTGCTCAGATATGGAGCTGAAGTACAGCCAGCGTGGTATTTCATCTGGTCGCAGATGAGGCCAATGATAATCGTAGTCTTCGTGTCGAATTAAAATAGTTCTCTCTTCCTTATACCAGAGAACATAGTGATAGTTACTTTTCTTGCGTGGATTGATGCGAACAAAACGGCTATCGACATCGTTTTTATCAAGCGCCTCAATCATGTCCCGGCCGTGGGCGTCACCGCCAACATTAGTTACAAAACCGCTTTTGAGATTCAGGCGGGCAAAGCAGACTGCAGCGTTAGAAGCGTTACCGACAGCTTCAACTATCTCAACATGATCATAGGGTAGTTTGGTTCCGAACTGCATTGCCAACCACTTACCGTGTTCGTTTGTATACTCGTGGGCCTGATCTTCGAATAGTCGGATAAAAGCATCGGTTACGATATCACCGACACTCAGGACATCAAATTGGTCACCAGCCCCACCCATATATTTTTTAAACCAAACCGACTTTTAGCTTTAGTTTTGCTATATCCCGGCCGTGGCCATCAGATCGATCAATTTCTGCCCCCTGAATAAGTTCAATCCGCTCGACAGTCTGTTTAACATAACTAAGGTCGGACTGGACTGCGTCGATCTTAGTATGGACTTCACTAAAGCCGTCGGCGGTCTGGCTCATTGCGGCTTCAATCTTTTCGTCAACTATCTCTTTAATGGCCTTCAAATCGGTTGTCGTCAAACTCATATCTATATCATACCTGCTGAGATAATGTTTGCAAGTTAAAGCAGGCTTCTTCTTACTAGGTTTGGACCCAGGCTTTGCCGCTTGAGTTAAGGTCAGCAATCTTGCTCTCAACAACTGCTTGGACCGCATCAACCACGTCCTTGCCAATTAGTTTAGCCACCGAGTACTCGTCTGGATGCTCTTTTAGTGTCTTTTCTAGAGTTGTACGGTACATATAACGCATGTCTGAGTTGATGTTGACCTTGGTGACGCCTATTGCTACAGCGTCCCGAAAATAATGCCCAGGCGTATCACTGCCACCATGCAACGAGATATTGCAGTCAATCGAATCTCTGATTCTCTTTAGTAGTTCAAGATCAAGCACCTTAGGGACCGCATATTTACCGTGCAGATTGCCGATAGCTGCTGCAAAGGTATCGATACCAGTGGCCGCTACAAAGGCTTGAGCCCCTTCCGGCGAACTAAAAGTCTTTTTGATTTCCTCATAATCTATGGCCTCTGTGTGTAGATTTGAGCTACCACCAAAGTAGTGCGGTTCACTCTCTACCAGTGCTCCAGTCAATTTGGCGTAGTCAACAACTTCCTTTGTGGCATCAATGATTTGTTGATCGCTGGCGTCATGATTTGCTTGGCTAACATCAATATGGATAAACTCAAAACCGGCTTCAATACCGTCTTTGGCTGCTTCGACACTTGGACTATGGTCAAGATTAATGTATACCTCGATGCCATATTCTGCTTTAGCGTTATCGACTAGATCACGGACATTGGAAAGGCCTATATCGTCAACTTCACCTTGGCTGACCTCAACCAGTACTGGTGCACCAAGTTTTTGGGCCGCTCTAGCAACTGCCTTGAGGGTTGCTTCGTCATCAAGGTTGAAGGCACCAAAAGCCCAATGTTCTTCTCTTGCATTGGCCATACGTCTGCGGGCTATTTGGCAATTAAGTCTAATTTGTTGGAGAGTTAAGGCCATATTTTAGGACCCTTTCCTGTCTAGTACTTGGTGAGCCGCTAAGCGGATATGTTTGGCGTCTAGTCCAAAATGTTCGAGCAATTCATTCGGTTGGCCGGATTCGCCAAAACGGTCCTGCATTCCAATGCGCAACATTGGCAGTGGGTGATTCTCGGCCAACAACTCAGCAATTGCTCCGCCTAGTCCACCGGCAATTTGGGCTTCTTCGGCCGTAACAACTGCACCTGTTTTACGAACGCTCCGTAAAATTGTTTCCCTGTCGAGAGGCTTAATTGTCGGTACGTGAATGACTTCGGCTTCTATGCCGTCTTTGTAGAGGCTCTCGGCTGCTACCAGTGCGTGATAGGTCATAGTACCGCTTGTAATCAGGCTAATATCGGCTCCACGAGCAAAAATGTAAGCTCGGCCAATCTCAAAGGGTGTCTCTTTTGTAGTTATAATTGGTGTTGCTTCACGGGCCAAACGTAGATAGTTAGGCCGTTTGTCTGCCGCCATAGCCAGCGTCGCTTTTTCAGCTTCAATACTATCACCTGGGGCAATAACAACCATGTTTGGCAAAACACGCATCAGGGCAATATCCTCCAGCATCTGGTGAGTGGCACCATCAGGTCCGACACTAACCCCAGCGTGACTACCGACAATCTTGACTGGCCGGTCATTTAAGCATATGGTGGTCCGGATTTGTTCCCAGTTTCGTCCTGGACTAAATACAGCGTAGCTGCTAACAAAGGGGATTTTACCTATAGCCGCCAGCCCGGCACCTACAGTTACCAGATTTTGTTCAGCAACGCCTATTTCAATAAAACGTTCTGGGAATTGTGTTGCAAAAAGGTCCATGGCCGTCGATCCGGTAAGGTCTGCGCAGGCAGCTACTACATTAGGGTTGGCTTTGGCTGCAGCTAGCAGGCCTCGGCCAAAGCCTTTTCGAATTGGCTCAGTTTCAAGTTTAGCGTTTAGATCGGCTAATTTCATTGATGTTCGCTCCGGATTTTACCACCCAGGGTTCGTAGTTCGTGGAGGGCTTTGATAGCCTGTTCATGATTCGGCGGACTGCCGTGCCAGTGAAAATCGTATTCCATAAAGTCAACGCCTTTGCCTGGTACTGTATGAGCTATGATCATAACTGGCTTCTCAACTATTGCCCTGCCCATGGCGCAGGCATCAATGACTGCTTCAATGTCGTTACCGTCAATTTCTAGCACATGCCAGCCGAAAGCCTCCCATTTGGCTCGTAGATCTTCAAGGGGCATGACTGATTCGGTTGGTCCATCGATCTGGATGTTATTACGGTCAGTGATTGCAATGATGTTATTTAGTTTGTATTTGGAGGCTAGCATGGCCGCTTCCCAGACATTGCCCTCATCCTGTTCGCCGTCACTCATAACGACATATACCCAGCGATGCATTTGTTTATCGATACGTAGTCCGAGTGCCATGCCACAGGCTTGACTTAATCCCGAGCCCAATGGCCCGCTGGTTGTCTCCATTCCGGGCAGTCTAAGTCTCTCCGGGTGGCCCTGCAGACGTGAACCGAATTGGCGCAGCGTTAGTAGCTCTTTTCTGTCGAAATAGCCAGCCTGAGCCATGGTGGCGTAACGAACTGGCACACAGTGTCCATTACTCAGAATAAGAATGTCCCGTTCTGGCCAGTCGGGTTTTTTAGGGTCATGTTTTAAGATGTCAAAGTAAAGAGCGGTAAATATGTCGGCTAGACCCAATGGGCCGGCAGAGTGTCCACTACCGGCTGTCTCAAGCATCCGGATAATGTCCTGTCGAATGTCATTGGCGATTATTTCAAGTCGCTCAATTGGGAGTTTCTGCACTGTTTATGGCGCCTTCTTAGGTTTGTGCTTTCAGTTTAGCATAAGCGTCGGCGGGATTGGCTGAACGGCTTATGTAGCCTCCGGCATTAATGACGTCAATGCCCTCTATGGTCAGTTGGTGAACATTCTGGTCGTTGACACCACCGTCCCAACCTAATTCAATGTCCGGTTTCAGTGACTTTAGGGCATGGGCCTTAGCTAGTAGGTTTAGATCGGCTCTGGAACCACCTTGATAGCCTAGATTACCAGAAAAAATTAACAAGTGATCGATTAGATTGAGAGCAGCAGTAATCTTTTGAACCGGTGTTGGGGGCAAAAGAGCAACCCCGACCTTAATCTGGTGCTTGGCCAGGGCGGTGGCCAATTGTCGAAAGTCTCCTTCGGCTTCGGCATGAACAATTACTAAGCTCGGCCGTTGAATGACCAGCCACTCTATATGCTGCAGGGGGCGGCGATACATTAAATGTAGATCAGCCTGATGCCTGGGGCTCCACCATATTTTGTGAAGATCAACCAGTTTACGAGGAGCAAAAAGACCATCAGATAAGTCTATGTGGATTCGTCTGGAAAGAGGCTCAACCTGTTCCATTTGAGTTCGAAAGTCGTGCGCATCGCTAGCCGTAACCGTCGGGCAGATGATAGCCATCTCTAGTTCAATTCATCGAGTTCTTTAATCCGTCGTCGGAAGCGTTCGGCGCCAGCAAAAGCGGTGTTCAACCAAGTGGTGGTTATCGACTGCGCTTCTGCCAGGCTCTGATAGCGAGAGGAAAGGCAGAGAACGTTACTGTCGTCGTCATTGCGAGCTGCGCGGGCCTCATCTTGATTCCAGCATAAACTGGCCCGAATTCCCTTGAAGCGATTAGCAGCCATACACATGCCTTGGCCACTGCCACAGATTAAAATAGCCTTAGTTTCTGAGTCTTTTGAGGCCATCAAATTATTGATTACCCGGGCGGCGAACTGAGGAAAGTCGTCGTTAGGATCAGGTTTTTGGTCAACTTGGTCAATTACCTGGTAGCCATTGCTGCTTAAGAAACCGCTTAGTTGCTTTTTGAATTCGAAACCGGCATGGTCAGCGCCAATAAATATGGTCATCTTAGCTACTTGGTTGTTCCGGGCTTAGTTTTAATAGCCGTCCGACATCAGCCACCAACTCAACTAAGCGGTTAGAGTAACCCCATTCATTGTCGTACCAAACCACTACTTTAGCCAGGTTGCCGTCAACAACATTGGTCAGTCCCAGGTCAACTGTTCCGGAGACACTGCTACCAATGTAGTCGGTGCTGACTAGGGGTTCATCGGAAACAGCCAGTATGCCCTGATAGTAAGCTTCCTTGGAAGCCTTCTCAAACAGTTGATTGATCTCTTCTTTGGTAGTTGAGCGTTTGAGTAACATGGTGACATCGCTTAGCGAAACGACCGGAGTGGGCACCCTTACGCTGAGCCCATCAAATTTACCCTTTAAGGATGGCACAGTTAGGGCAACGGCTATGGCGGCACCGGTTGTTGTTGGGACAATATTCTGCGATGCAGCCCGTCCTTCACGCAAGTCTTTAGCCGGACTGTCGGTTAGTGTCTGGCTGGCGGTATCGCTGTGAACGGTAGTCAGCATTGCTTTTTGGACTCCGAATTCTCGGTCCATAATGTCCATCATGGCAGCCACGCTATTAGTCGTACAGGAAGCATTACTAATGATCTGGCTACTATCTTTTAGTTTGTCGTCGTTGGCCCCAATAACTACAGTATCGATGTCGTCACTCTTAGTCGGTGCTGAAATTACCACCTTCTGGGCACCGGCTTTGATGTGAGCCATAGCATCTTCACTCTTGGTAAAGCGGCCGGTTGATTCGATGACAACATCAACCTTGAGTGCTTTCCATGGTAGAGAGGCTGGATCCTTCTCAGCAGAGACCGGTATAGGATGGCCGTCAATAATTAGATTATGTTCATCAAATTCCACTTTATGATGGTAGTTCCCGTAATTGGAGTCATGCGCAAGAAGGTAGGCCAGTGTTTTGGTATCTGTTAAATCATTGAGGCCAACTATCTCAAGATCATCTCGGTCATGAGCGATCCGGAAGGCGATCCTCCCAATCCGACCGAAACCATTGATTGCCACCCGTGTTTTCATAAAAACCTTTCTGTTATTGTTTTAATTTTACAGCTTATAACTAGATTGTAAAAGGCCGGCAGTTTATGACAATCTAAGTCAGCTGCCCGGGCGGTAGAAGCAGCTGATGCAAAGCAGCAAATCTAAGGCCGTCCCTCCAAGCAGTATTATCAAAATCTTCCAAAATTTTGTCTGGAGTTTGCCACCAGTATTTATCATGTTCGTAGCTGAGGCTGATAGGGCCTTCGGGGGCTTTAGCGCAAAATAAAAATCGGTGAATTATATGGCCCTTGTCGTTAGGTGGAGCTGTCATGGAATAGACTAGGCTCAAGGTTTTTTGGTCAACTTGAAGACCAACTTCTTCAGCTATCTCCCGTACTGCGGCCCGGCTGATTGATTCATTTGGCTCAACACTACCACCAGGAAAATCTAATCGACCGGGGTGCAGGGGATCAGTTGGGCTGCGACGCAAAATCAGTATCTTCTCTTGCTGGTTAATCAGCAACGTTTTGGCAACCAGCTTAATAGTCATGTCAGTGACTGAGTTGACGCTCAATACTCTCGGTTATAACTTTTTTGGCGGCGGTGGCATCACCCCAACCCTTGAGCTCACCTTTTACGCCGTTCCAGTTGTTTTTCCAGTCTTTGTAGTGAGCGTAGAAGTGCTCAACAACTTTTTTAAAGTTTGGCCCTAGATCGTCAATTTGCTTGATATGCTCTTTGCTGATGTCGTCAGCGGCTACAACTATTAGTTTCTCGTCCATTTCTCCGTCATCTTCAAAATAAAGGACACCAATAGCCCGAGATGGCACTACGGCCTGGTGTGGTACAGACTCGTCAATGATCAGTAAGGCGTCAAGTGGATCACCGTCCTGGCATAGGGTTGACGGCACATAGCCATAGTCTGCCGGGTAGCCTAGACTGGTAGCGTTGACCCGGTCCAGGAATAATCTACCGCTGGCTTTATCTACCTCGTATTTATTACGCTCGCCACGGCGGATCTCAATAATTACATTTACTATATCTGGTGCTTTTGGGCCATAGTCTAATTCGGGCATTGTTAACTCCTTGATTGTGCTTTGCTAAAATATTGTACACTATCTTGGTATGAAGATTATTGGCCATCGGGGAGCAAAGGGGTTAGCACCCGAAAACACAGTCGCCTCTTTTCTCAAAGCTCTGGCTCATAATGCAGATGAAATTGAGTGCGACGTAAGACTAACGGCTGAGCGGGTCCTTGTTTTAAGCCACAACCGGTTCATAAGCGATAGCTCAGGCAACAAATTGGTGGTCGCAGAGCATAACTACCTTGAGCTCAAGGCTCACAAACCAGACTTGACTACGCTTCAGGAAGCAATCCTAAGCGTCAATAAACAACGTCCCTTGCTAATTGAAGTTAAGTCCTCTGATGTTATCCAACCGCTGATCAAGCTTTTAAAGCAACGACTTCGAGGTGGTTGGCAAGCCTCTGATTTTCGACTGGCATCATTTCATTTTAAGACCTTGAGGGCTTTAGCTGACGCACTACCCGAAATTCAGCTAGTGGTCAATGATCGTTGGTCAGGAGTTAGAGCGACTTCCAGGGGCCGAAGATTAGGCACCAGACGATTAGCCATGAATCGTCTCTGGTTGTGGTCCGGCTTTATAGCGGCCTTAAGCCGAGGAGGTTGGGAACTGTACGCTTATACGGTTAATGATCGACGCTTGGCAAAACGGTGGGCCAAGAGCGGACTAAAAGGAATTGTGACAGATTTTCCTGACAAATTTGATGCGAAGTGGGATAATAACAAGCATGAAGGTGGTTTTTGATCATTCTAAGCCTGAGACCGATCATATAAGGTCGTTCTTTTTTAGGGCCCCTGAGTCCCTCAAGTACACACCTGGGCAGTTTATAGAGCTTAAGCTAGATCACCGAGACCCAGATTCAAGGGGTCAGAAACGCTGGTTTACGCTTTCCAGCTCACCTAGTGAAGAATTGCTAGCCATTACTACTAAGTTGGCTAGTCAGCGGGGCAGTTCGTTTAAGCGCATTCTGGACTCTCTCCAGCCGGGGACAGAAGTTGATATGGTTGAGCCGATGGGTGATTTTGTGTTACCAAAACTGATTCAAACTCCATTGGTTTTCGTGGCTGGTGGTATTGGTATCACCCCCTTTCGGAGCATGCTCAAATGGCTGGCAGATAGCCGCGAGATTAGACCGATCCAATTAATTTATGGCGTACGTAGTGAAGATGAGATTGTTTTTCAGAAGGTCTTTGAAGAGGCCGGTGTTCATGCCACGATTGTGGTTAGCGAACCATCGACAACTTGGGGCGGTGAAAGAGGACGAATTAATGCTGAGTTAATTCTCGGCCTAACTAAACCCTCTGAACAAACCCTGATTTATGTTTCCGGTCCTGAACCAATGGTTGAAGGTCTGGAGAAAGATCTGGCTGCTAGCGGTTTACCAAAGAGCCGATTCGTTGGCGACTTCTTCCCAGGCTACAGCGCAATCTAGTTCTGAATTGGGTGCGGTTTTGCCTCGAGGTATTCTCTGATCATTAGAGCTGCAGTGGCTCCTTCTCCGGCTGCCGAAGCGATTTGCATTGTTGCTCCTGAGCGGATGTCACCAGCAGCGAACACGCCCGGTATGGCAGTTTCTAAACGTTGATTAGTCTTCACTAAACCAATTTCATCAAGTTGCACTTTGCTGCCAGCTAAAAATTGTGAGTTCGGTTGAAGCCCAACAAAGACAAATACTCCGTCCGTCGGAAATTCAATCTTTCGAGCTGACTTATTATCTGTAGCAACGACTTTGGTGACGCCGTTATCCTGGCCAACAATCTCGTTGGTGCTTGTTTCTAGGTGAACGCTGACCTTACCAGCCTTAACCATCTTCGCAAGGTCTGCTTGTAATACATCACTCGCTTTAATGCTTGAGCGAACTAGCAGATCGATATGGCTGGCAAAACGAGTTAAGAAAATAGTCTCTTGGACTGCCGAGTTACCGCCGCCGATTACTACTAAATGCTTATCCCGGTAAAAGGCACCGTCACAGGTCGCACAGTAGTGGACGCCACGGGCATAATATTCTTTCTCTCCTGGTACGCCAATTTTCTTGTAGTCACTTCCGGTGGCAATCAGTACTGCTCGGGCATAGATATGGCCATCACTTGTTTGTAGTTGTTTAAATTGCCCCTGGTCAACGATGGCCGTAACTTCTCCTAGGTCAATGACTGCCCCAAAACGTTCAGCTTGTTTACGCAGGTTATCGGCTAGGGTTAGTCCTTCAATGCCATCAGCAAAACCAGGGTAGTTATCTATTTTATCGGTTACTGCCGCCAATCCACCGACAACACCTCGCTCTACGAGCACTGTTTCAATGTCTTCACGGGTGGTATAGATGGCTGCCGTTAGAGCAGCTGGTCCGGCACCGATCATAACAACGTCGTGTTTTCTCTGGCCATCTACCTTAACTCCCAGTTTTTTGAGCAAAGTGGTATTATCCGGGTTTTGGAGAATGCTGCCGTCAGGAAACAGCAATACCGGGATCTCGTTCTTGCCGTTGACTAGTTTTAGCATCTCGGCATGGACTTTGGGATCATCACTGTTCCGATATTCGTAAGCTATATTCTGGGTCCCGAAAATGTCGCGTACTCTATGACAATCGGCACACCAATCGGCACCATACTCTATGATTTTTTGTACTTGACTCATCTTATATATTGTAACAGCAGCTATCTGGTTTCGCTGCCAGGTTTTTTGTACTGGGGGATCAGTTCGATGTCTATAGCAAAAAACTTGGTAATTCTAGGCAACGGCTGGAGCTAATTTAGCGAGATTATAGCCGACTATAACTTCTTGGCTATCGTCGTGCTTGGTTACAACTGTCACTGGTACGGTTAGGGCACCGCTTAGCTTCATGGCTTCGGCTTGACGGTGAGGGTGTTCGTCAAGGTTAACCACTTCGTAGTTGCGGCCTTTAGTATCAAGATATTTCTTAACCATGACGCAGTAAGCGCAGGTGTTAGTGGTAAAGATAGTGATTTTTTTGACCATTTTTTGGAGCCCTCTTTTTAAATTTTTTGTAGACTATAGTCTATTGTATATAGCGTTTATGTATTATTCAAGACGCTATATATTGTGCTTTTTAGTACGTTTTGTCTCTGTTTAATTTATTTTGGTCACTGTTACGTCAAATACTAAATCTGAGTTGGCCGGAATACCGGTTTGCGATTGAGGGCCGTAAGCTAGACTTGCCGGTATTAGCAGACGGCGGGTACCACCGACTTTCATACCTGGTATGCCCTGTGACCAGCCGGCAATTACGCCACTGAGTGAAAAAGTCTGCGGGCCACCATGGTCAGCTGAAGCATCGAATATGACGCCGTTACTCATTAAAGCACCGACATAATCGGCGGTAATATTATCTCCGGCCTTAACCACGGCACCGCTACCGACTACCGTATCGATGGCTTGGAGTTTAGTTTGTGGTGTTGCAGTTGGCGTAAAGTTTTGCATTTTGGTCCCCGTTAATTTAGTTGATTGTTGATTGGTGTTCGTTGGCGGTGTGCTCGGAGTGCTAGTGGCACCATCAGTTGGCTTTTTATGCTGTTGGATAAGAGACAAGACGACGGCGATTGTAATGGCTGAGGAAGTCACTAAAAAGAGTAGTGCCCCAAACAATGCAAAAAATCTGTCTCTTTTTCTAGTTGCCATGATTGTTTTAGATTATACCAGACATTGGCTTTATGTTTCCGGGGGGTAAACGTGAGACTTAAGATTTAAGTTCTTTTGGCCCTACCGAGAGACCAACACCAACGTTCGAGCGAGCGTAACCGTCAGACTCGTCCAGGCCGAACCTATCACCAAAGGAGTGCACGTACCCGACAAGCGAGACGCCGTCCACAGTTTTACTAGACAGCGTAGCGTCTCGCATATAACCCCAAGCCATAGGCATAGCTTCACCCTTAATGCGGCGGACTAGGGCAATGAAAGCGACGGCTTTAGCGTTCAGGGGAGTCATCTCGAAGCCTTCGTGGCTCTCAGCTTCATAGGCTTTTACTGCTTTTTCAATAGCACCAAGCTGTGTTTGCTCTTTTCCCTTGGTTCTCGTGCTATCAATTGGTTTATATAGGAAATGAAGCAGAGGTTCCTTTGCGCTTGCAGTATTGTGTATAGCTAGACGGGCGTGTGGAGCAAAGTTGCCATCACCACCGAGTGTCAGGTTGTCGAGTTCTTGAGCATTGTAGCCACCCTTGTCAAAACCAGGTGTCCAAAGCTCACAAACAACGAAAGTTTCAGGATACTGTCTATCACCGGGGTATTTTGCGTTGTCTAAGCCATTTACCATGCCCTCGAGCGTGATAACTGATCGGGGTAGTTGAACAAAAGCTTCGCCAGTCCTGCCACTTTGGTTAAGTGCACTATACTCTGCAGCAACGGATTCTGTGACCTGATCACGGTCTTTAACTAAACCAAGTATATCTAGGGCTTCGACTGAAGCACCAACGTGGTCATCATTTAGATTAACTTCACTGGGTTGTGGAACAGTTATCAACCCTTCAATTGCCATCTCTTTAAGCTCCTTACTTCTATCTCAAAAAATGTATGCGCCTCATTATACATGATTTACTATATGTTGACATATATTTAGATAATACCCAAATATAGTGTGCGCTAGATAACTTGGACTGTCGTTGGCCAGCTCTTGTCAATTCCTTCCAGAATTGCTTGTTTTAAGTTGGCTGACAGGAAATTGCTTTGGGGCAAATCTTTGAGGGGCAACCATTTAGGCTGGTATAGATTCTGGCCGCCACTATTAATCTTAGCCTCCATTGAGTCCTTGGCTAGAGCCGGTTGGCCGCTTAGATACTGACAGAGATAGATGTATTGTGTGCCGTAGGGATTGCCAGCCTCCTCGATAAAAATAAGTCGTGGCTTATCTATCTCGATACCCGATTCTTCCTGGAGTTCTCGACGAAGTGATTGCTCGGCCGTCTCAGCAAAATCTATTCCACCACCAATTAGGGTATCGTAGCGCAGGCCAAACTTATTGCGCTCCATTACTAGCAAGGCATCATCTTTTATAACAATCGCTCGTACTGCTTTACGCATATCAGTCTTAGTATACTATTGAAAAGTTATTAGAGATCGAATAATTCAAAACATAAAAATTATTTTTATAACAAAGGTCAGACTTTGATCTCAAAAGCTTTGAGTTTCTTTTTGGTCGCTTTAGTGTGTCGTTCCTGAAGCTCCAGTAGTTGAGCGTAAATGCCCTTGCTTTCGGATAGGCTTGCCGGCGAGCCAATCTCGTCTACTTGGCCATTTCGGAGAGTAATAATTTGATCGACGTGGGCAATGGTGCTCAAGCGATGAGCAATAATGATCGTTGTTCGACCTTCCATTAGTCGCTCCAGAGCCTCTTGAACCAGTTGTTCGCTCTTCCCATCCAGGCTACTAGTGGCTTCATCCATAATAAGCAGTGGGGCGTTCTTAAGAAGTGCTCTGGCAATTGCCAGACGTTGCTTTTGGCCACCACTTAGTTTAAGACCGTGCTCGCCGATTTGACTGTCGTAGCCCTTAGCAAAGGCCGTGATAAAAACGTCTGCGTTGGCAGCCTTGGCAGCGGCTTCGACTTCTTGATCACTGGCATCTTGTCTGGAATAGCTGATATTTTCCCTAATGGTGCCGCTAAAGAGTGCCGGTTCCTGAAAGACCACGCTAACTGACGATCTCAATGAGTGTTGACTAACCTGGGAAATATCTTGGCCGTCAATTAGAATCCGCCCAGATTGTGGTTCATAAAGACGGAGTAGTAAGTTGGTGATTGTTGTCTTGCCTTCTCCGCTTTCACCAACTAGAGCAACTTTAGTATGTGGTTTGATGTCAAAGGAGAGCTCTTTTAAGACCGCCTGATTATGGTCATAGCCGAACGATACCTTTTCAAAAGTGACTTGGCCGGAATTAATGACCAGTTTCTGAGCTGAGGGTTGATCAATTATGTCTGGTTTGATGTTCATGATCTCGAAATAGTCGCGGCTATCTGCAATCGCCCGCTGGCTATTTTCGACCAGGAAACTAATGGTAAATATTGGGATCCTGATCTGCATGGCGTAAAGGATTAGAGCCACAGCCTGTCCGGGTGTAAACCTTCCGTGAACCGCTCCGACAAATATATAGAGATATACCCCGAAAAAGATGATACTCATAAGCACTCGGCGCCGGACGTCTCGTTGGTGCCAGTAACGAGATTGGGGACGATTGATGCTAATTGCCTTCTCTAGGTGACGAGCGAAAAATGACAGTTCTTGCTTTTCTTGATTGTAACTTTTAACTACCTTAACTTGTCCTATAGCCTCAGCGAACCGGCCACTGGCGATATCGTAGTGTTGATTCTTTTGGCTTTGGTATTCCTGCCAGGTATTACTGGTTCGAACAGTCATCCAAACATAGATCGGGTAAAGTGACAGTAACATTAGGGCTACTTGCCAACTGTAGTGGGCGACGATCAAAAGGGCAAAAACAGTACTGAAGATAAATTGCAGGAAGTTGTTGCTAACCATGTTCATGAAGTTGCTAATCTGGAAGATCGAGCGATTCAGGCGGTTAATGATCTTACCCGACAATTCCCTGTCAAAGTAGCGTTGGCTGAGGCTCAGGATGTGTCGGTAGTAACGATCACTTAAGATCTTATTGGCCTTAACTGCCATTTGATCACCCAGATAACCGCTAATATTACTAAACAAATTGGCTCCTAGATCGCTAACGAAGATAGCGATTGCTAGAAAAACTACGTAGCTGATACGTGCTTCGGCACCACGGCGTACTTCGTCAATTGCCCAGCCGGTAAATAAAGGCTGGAGCAGGTTCAAAATCGACAGGCTGATCGTTAGAACACCTATGGCCAAGTAATAGCGCCATAGCTGGTTAGTCGAGCGTAGGATTCGCCAAATGGGCTTCATGGTCTGGACTAGACTCTCTCGGCTGCAAATTTTTGATTTGCGCTCTCGGCCAGAGAATCCAGTAAGCTATTCACTTCTTGGTCGGTCATCGTTTTTTGATAGCTAACAATTTCAAGACGCCAGGTCATTTGTTTGTGCTGCAGATCATCTGGGCGAGAATAGATATCAAGGGGGGTAAGTTGGGCGTGGCTTTTGGGGGGTTGAATTTTGGCGAGTTCAGCAGACAGAAAGTCAAATAGCTCGGCGTAGGCTAGGCCGGCAGGGACTTTGAGGCAAATATCCTGGAAAGTGCTTGGGAAGCGGGATAGCTGTAGGTACGGCCTTTGAGTGTCAAAACTGAGTCCGCTTAACAACAGCTCGAAGCCGGCACAAAAGTCAGGTAATTTAAGGGCTCCGGCCAGAGTCGAGTTATACTCGCCGACAATGCCAATTAGTTGGCTTCCCTGGTAGAGGACAGACGATCGTTTAGGGTCAAAGGGCTTGAGCATTTGATCAAACAAGCTTGATTCAGTTTCAACTTCAGTCGCTGGGATAAGTTTTATATGCGACCAACCGCCAAGCTCGCTTAATAAATTCTGGGCATAATGGAGGGCCTGATAGTAAGCAGCACCACTGTATTGGGCGGCCGCCAGTTTCGGTTCTGCTGCAAATATTAGTCCCAAACGTTCGGATTCAATCGGCAATCCTGCTTCATCAAGTTCGCTTTTGGCATGCGTCTTGCCAAGCTCAAAAAGAGCAAATTGGTCATAGCCTGCTTTAATGTTAGGGTGAACTTTTTGAGCTAAACTCGGTGTTAGCGACAAACGATAGTACTGAAGCTCTGGGCTTAAGGCGTTAGCCAGTTGAAAAGCAAGATCTTTATTTTGGCCACTCTTATCGAGCAATCCGCCGTCAATAAAGCTATAGCTTAGCAGCTCATTGGCACCAGCTCGACTTAGTTGGTTACGAATTCGGGTTTTAAGAGCCAATGACGGATTTTCGGTTACCGGCATCAGGTCTCGCTTTGGCAACTGAAGGGCGAGTTTGTGATAGCCGTAAAGACGACCGACCTCCTCAACGACATCTTCACGCAGTTCAATATCGGTTCGCCAAAATGGGGCTTGGACGCTTAGTTGCTGATCAAGGGTGACCTCAAACTCTACATTTTGAAGCAATGATTGGATTTCTTTGGAGTCTAGGGCTGAGCCCAGTCGAGCGTTAATAAAGTCAGTACTGACAGTTACTGGAGGATAAAGACTGCCCCGATTAGTCACCTCACCCGATAGATGATTTAGGTCTATTACTGGTGAGGCAAGTGAACCACCGGCCAGTTCGGTAATCTGTTCGAGAGCTTTTAGGATGACTGCCAGGTTTTGAAGCGGGCTTTGACCTTTAGTGAAACGAGTAACGGCATCGCTAAACAATCCTTGAGCCATTGCTGTTCGACGAATTGAATACATATCAAAGGTGGCACATTCCAAAATAATGTTTTTGGTATTATTGTCGACTTCGGTTTGGCTACCGCCCATAACTCCTGCCAGACCAATAGCCGCCTGGCCAGAAGCAATTAAAAGTGTCTTGGGATCGGGAGTGATAGTTTTACCGTTTAGGAGGCTTAATTTTTCGTTGGGCTTAGGATTTCGAACCACCAGTGTGGCCTGGTCTGCACCAGGGTCTAAGGCCTTGACCTTGTCATAGTCATAAGCATGCAACGGCTGGCCGCTCAGGAGCATCAAATAATTAGTGCTGTCGACAACGTTGTTTATTGGCCTTATACCCAGTCGATAGAGCTGGCTTTGGAGCCAAATAGGGCTCGGTTTAATGCTTAGGTCCTTGATTGCCAGGGCCACAAAACGTGGTGCTAGCTCCGGCAATTCATTGTTTAAAGCTAGTTTTAATCCGTCGCCTGTTGGCATATCGGGCACCATTTGGTACCAGGCAGGCGATTTAAATGGTTGGTTCTGAATACCGGCAATCTCCCTAGCTAGACCAAGTAGGCCAAAACAGTCCGGACGATGGGTAAACATTTTGTTTTCGATTTCCAGTATCACATCGTCTAAGCCTAGTAGCTGCTTAAATTCTGTCCCCGGAAGAACTGCCTGTGGCCTAAATTCAGGCTCACTGAGCTCAAGAATGCCGCTTTGGTCATCGCTAACACCAAGCTCATGTGGACTACCTAACATGCCGTTACTTATTTGGCCTCGTATTTCACGGACTTCGAGTCTAAATGGACTAGCGCCGAAGCTGCTTGGAACAACAGTTCCAGGGGGCAACCAGATGGCACTTAAGCCTGCCCGGACGTTCGGTGCACCGCAAACTACCTGAACAAGGCCCTCAGAGTCTCGTTTGACGTCTTTCGTAACTCGACCATCGTCGATCAAGCAGATGGTTAATTTGTCGGCCTCGGGGTGTTTGTGACAAGAGACCACCTTAACTACCAAAATACCTTGGTAGAGGCTACCGAGATCAACTGGAGCCGACTCAATTGCTCCAAGCTGAGAGTCAATTTTGTCAATCAATTCCTTAAGCGGTAACTCAAGCAACTTATGATAGCCAAGCTGCTTAATCATCTGGAGGCTTATTTTCATTGCTTCTTCCTCTTTGGATGACTTTTTTGATATTCAATGGAGTTGGTGGCAATATCCAGATTGCAGCTCTGGAAGCGACTACAAAACGTCTTGCAGGCGCCTGCCAGGTCAATTGATTGGTAATGGAGTCCGCAAACCGGGCAACTGTAGCTTAAGCTGAGATTAGTCATTGAACTGCCTCAGAAAATCTAGTTTAGCCGATTCAAAATGGCGGACGTCTTCGATACCGTACTTCATCATCACCAAACGATCGATGCCACTGCCCCAGGCAAAGCCGCTGTAGCGCTCCGGATCGATTCCTGCTTGATGCAAAACATTAGGATGAATCATGCCGCAGCCCAGAAGTTCAATCCAGCCGCTGTGGCTACATATTGGGCAGCCCCTTTGGTCACAAAAGGGGCAGCTAAGAGCAAACTCAAAACTTGGTTCAGTGAACGGGAAGTAAAAGGGTTGCGTTTTGACAGACAGCTGCTTGTGATAATACTCTTCCAGAAAGGCTTTTAGGGTGGCAATAAGCTGGCCGACATGCACACCGCGGTCTACATAGACACCTTCCAGTTGGTAGAAAGTGTGTTCGTGGCGAGCATCAAGGTCTTCGTTACGAAAGACACGGCCTGGAATGACGACGCTAATAGCTCGTCCGGCTTCCAGCTCAGGCTTATAGAGCTTTAGGACCCGATTCTGCATGGTTGAAGTATGAGCCGGTGCTATCAGACCCTCTGTGGTCATAAAGGTGTCATAATCGTCACGAGCTGGGTGATCTTCGGGAAAGTTTAGGCTAGAGAACATATGGTAATCATCATCAATTAAACGACTTTCGACGGCAGAGAAGCCAGTTCGGTAAAAAATATCTAGAATTTTATCTAGTTCACTCATCAGGGGGTGTCGGCTGCCGTTTTCGGTATTCAAAAGACGGGGCCGTTTATTTGGAAGACTGTTAGAGTCGAATGGCGCAGTGACATCAATCGGGATAATTGTTTTGGTGCCCTTTTGGCCTTCTAAGACCAATTGTCGTAGCTCGCTTTGGAGCTCGTTAACTTCTTGCCCGAAAGCAGCTCTCTCCTCTATGGGCAAGGTTTTAAGCTCCTCATAGAGAGCTTTAAGTTCGACGGCTTTTAAAATATCAGCTTTGTTGCCTAGCTCCGGCAAGCGTTTTCTTAAAGTTTCGGCGACTTGTTTAATGTGCGGATTTTGGTGGGTCATAACTGATTTCAAGTATACCAGCAGCCGATTTATGTCGGAAGTGATTTAGGACCAGTGTAAGTTTGGTAACAATATTTACTGGAGTAAACTATTAATTATGACTAATTTTTCATTTGATATCGTCAGCCAGTATGACAAAGCCGAGATGAATAACGTTTTTGACCAACTAGGACGGGAAATTGATAACCGTTATGATTTTAAAAACACGCCAGCCGAATGTCAGTGGCTGGACAGTGATAAACGAGGCTTTAAAATTATTGGTAACAGTGAGTGGCAAATTGAAGCCATATTAGATATTGTCCGCAAAAAACTAGCCGCCCGCGATCAAAGCCAGAAAGTGCTTGATGTATCGCAGCCGATTATGGAGAACAATCTAAGAGCCTCTAAGGACGTACCTTTTAGGGAAGGACTTGACCAGGCTAAAGCTAAATCTATTAGTGCTTTACTACGCCAACATTTTCCAAAGGTTAAGGCCCAAGTTCAGGCCGATAGGCTGAGAGTTACTAGCCCCAGTAAGGATGACCTTCAGGCCATAATGCGACTCTTAGGTAAACAAGATTTCGATTTTCCGTTGTCCTTTATAAATTACCGCTGACCGGCGCCTCCAGATCAGGCAGCGTGCTAAGAGCCCAAGCAAGATGGGGGTAGGTTTCAGGTTTTGTTGCCGCCCAGCATAGCGGGGGTTGGGCAGCGTAATGACCGGGACAAGGATCATTCTTGATGCGTGGCGAGAGGTATTCAATTAACTTATAGTCTTGAAGATAACCAATTAGAGGGCTAACTTGGCTGCCCTTAAGCTTTGTTCTGGCCTGCAGCATATTGCGATCCGGCATTGGACTACGCAAGACGGCTGCTGCCAGCTGATTGAGCCAGATCAGTTTTTGGGCTAATCGCTGCTCGTTCAAAATGGCAGCTTGCTTCTCGAATATCTCGCTCTCTGGAGACGACAAATTATATAGTTGACTATTTTCTGGGTTTAACATGATGATCAAATATATTTTAGCCTAATTTATACCTGATTGTCTGGTGCTAGCTCCGGAAGCGATTCGTTTTTTGTTAATACTGACTTATAGGTCAGTTTGAGGTCGCAGTATTGGTAGTCTAAACCGATAGATGGTAACCAATCTTTGTGGCTAGTTCGTTAAGTCAAAACGGTCTAGGCGTTCGAGTTGATGTCCCATAACCAGTCTTTCGTCATCAGAAATTTCTTGCCTCTTGGCCAGTTCATCTAACAAGCCAAGGACCATTTGCATGTCTGCATTGCTTGATTTTTCTTCCAAAGCTTTATCAATCTTATCAAAACGCTTTGTCATATGTTTGAACAGTCGCGTGAATTCATCTTCGCTCATAGTATTCACTAGTATACATCGATTAGCACCTATATCTATAGGCCAGAGCTGTATTTGCACAATTTCCGTCCTAGTCGGAAAACCATTATTCGCCTTAAGCATCTCTTTATGAAAAAACGATAAGCCTAGTTCAGAAAACTGTGGATAATGTTGAGAAATTTGGTCTTTTAAAAGCTTGTCTTTAATATATCAGAACTAAAAGTGCTCTATACTTTTAGCATATGCCTGAAAAGTCTTCTTTATACGACGATGCCAAAAATGTATTAGCTCTTAATGATTGCGGCAGTTACACTATGCCAGCAGCCGATTTGTATCCTCACCAATGGCTTTGGGACAGCTGCTTTATAGCCATCGGTTTGCGCCACCTGGACGTTGAGCGGGCCAAGATGGAACTTTTAAGTCTGCTTAGGGGGCAGTGGAGTAATGGCATGTTGCCGAACATTGTCTTTAATGACGATCCGGCTTACCAGATTGATCGCAATATCTGGCGCAGCTGGTTGAATCCTTTTGCGCCGAGGGACGTTACAACTACTGGCATCACTCAGCCTCCCCTGCTAGCCGAAGCGGTTGTCCGGGTCGGTCAAAAGCTGGAATGGCCAGAGCGTCGTTTGTGGTATCGATCAATTTGGGAACCGTTATTGGCTTATCACCAGTGGCTGTATAACGAACGTGACCCCCATGCTGAGGGTCTTGTGCTTCAGATCCATCCCTGGGAAGTTGGCATGGATAATACCCCGCCTTGGATGGCTGAGTTACACGAGCATCAACTGCCGTCTTGGTTAAGGCTGATCAAGCGATCTCACCTAGACCGAGTGATTGGCCTCTTCCGCCGTGACCGTTCGGTGTCAATCAATGAACGTTTTTCGACTGTTGAAGCCTTGGCTATGCTCAGTGTTCAACGCCGCTTGAGACGTAAAGCCTATGATATCAATCGGATATTGGATCATTCGCTGTTTGCCATTGAAGATCTGGCATTTAACAGTATATTCATCCGAGCCAATGTTCAGCTAAGACATATTGCCAAGGCCTTACGTGAAGACCTACCGGATGAACTAGACAAGAGAATGAGCTTAAGTGAAAAAGTATTTGAGGAGCTGTGGGATCCTTTCTCGGCACAATATTACTCGCGCGACTTTATAACTCACAAATTGCTGAAAGTATCATCTGTAGCCACCCTACTGCCGCTTTACGCCGGAAACATTACCCAGCAGCGAGCCGAGGAATTGGTCCGTCAGCTGGAAAACTCACACTCCTTCGGCCCTAGCTATCCAGTACCGAGTGTGCCACTTAACTCGTTCTGGTTTAAGCCCAAGCTTTACTGGCAGGGCCCTAGTTGGGTTAATATCAACTGGTTAATTATTGATGGGCTTGAGCGTTATGGCTTTGATCATCATGCTGCAGCCCTGCGTGAATGCACACTAGAGATGATCGGGAAATCAGGCTTTTATGAATACTTCGATCCACTGAGCGGTGAAGGAGCCGGAACGGCAAATTTCAGCTGGACTGCCGCTCTAGCCATTGATTTGCTGAGCGATCATTGATCTTCGAGTTGAGTTGGGCGATCGAGTAACACCGGTTCTGCGCCAACAGCCGTACCTGAGATTTTATAGATATCGGTATCCACTTTTTTAAACTCTTTGCTGGCGGCGTTAAAGTGTCCAACGCTAGAGCCCAAACTATTGCCCAGTTTCAGCATAAACATTTTGTAGCCTGACAGGTGACGACCTAGTTGACCGATCCTCAGCTGGATTTCTTGAGCTTGCTTTTCAATCTGTAAAGCTCTCAGTCCTTGCATGACCGTTTGCAGATAGGCCATGAAGGTTGTCGGGCTGACGATTATGACATGTTTGTCGCGGAAAGAGTATTCCAGAAGATCGCGTGCCGTGCTGCCTGAGGTGCCGACCTTGTTGGTCAACAGATCATAGTAAATTGCTTCACTGGGAATAAACATGAAAGCGTAGTCCATGGTGCCTTCAGCCGGACGTATATATTTTGCTGTTTCGTCGATCCGGTTTTTAAGATCAGCTTTGAAGTTTTTGGCCAAGGCTTGGCGACGTAATTTATCCGGCTCCTCGAGCATTCGGTTATAGTTCTCGAGCGAGAATTTACTGTCTATGGGCAGTATTTTATCGTCTAGTTTAATGATGGCATCAACTATTTGACCGTCACTGAAGCCGTACTGGAGCACAAAACGGTCTGGAGGCAGAACATTTTCGAGCACTTGGTTTAGATAGTATTCACCCAAAACACCTCTTTGCTTGGGATTAGTAAGTACGTTTTGAAGTAGTTTAAGCTCACTGGCAATATCACCGACTTGTTGGTTTGTTTTCTCAAGAGTGGTTAGTTTTTGAGTAACGTCACGAATGATTTTGGCACTTTCTTGAAACTGATTGGTCATCTGTTGGCTATTCTTATCGAGTCGTTCGCTGAGCTGAGTTTGAAGTCCGTCTTTAAGAAGGGAGATGTCCTGACTAAGTTGATTCAGATCCTGCTTGAGCAGTAAGGCGCTACCGCTGTCTGAACCGTTCCGTTTTAGGAGCAGTCCAAGCAAAACAACTACCACGGTTCCCAAAATAACTAGGGCAATGATCATAGCTATATATTAGCAGTTATTCTAGATGAAGCGAGTAACAATAAACATAAACAGTGCGCCAAGAACAGTCAGTAGAATCGTCCGGTATGAAGAGTGCTCGCTGTGAGCCTCTGGTAAAATCTCGCTGGCACCTATGTAGAGCAAAAAGCCGGTAAAAAAGCCAAGGTAGAGCACAAGACCACTGGTCGAGAGGTGTATTAGTAGTGTAGATAAGACGCCAAACAATGGTGCAATGGCGTCAATAAAGAGTAGTCCGAGTGTCCGCCGTGACTTGTTCTGATTGATTAGCATTAAATTAACAGTATTTAGCCCGTCACTAAAGTCATGGGCAATAACGGCTATAGCTACGGCTATGCCGACTGCCGCTCCGGCTTGAAAACCAAGACCGATTCCGACACCATCCAGAAAACTATGGCCAATCAGGGCTAGGGCTGAAGCCATACCGACCTGCGGATGATGGTGCAACGTATATTCCCGCTCCTGACTATGGTGTATTAATAGACTCTTTTCGATAATGTGAAATAGTAGGAATCCGGCTACTAGGGCAATCATTGGCCCGCTGACAGACAGTTTGTGGGCGGCTTGTGTTTTAAATATTTCGGGCAAAAGATCAAAGGCTACTACACCTATTAAAACACCGGCAGTGTAACCTAAAACTCGGTGTAGGCGGTCTTGATTTTTGAGAGCAAAGATACCGCCCAGTAAGGTCGATACAAATGTGAAGCCTGATAAAATTATTGGTAGCATTTTTGGTTGATGAACTTAATAGACTGACTATCAGTAAAGCTAAAGATGAACAAGATTGCAAATTAGTAGTCGTTTTTTAGAGCTCTTCTGCTTTTTATAAAAAATGAGGCTTCTGCCCAACATAATATTTTAGACGGCTTTAATGCGTGTGTTATATACTTATAAGAGAAAACCAACATGTCGTTATTATTGAATAATAAGCAAAAGGTGGTATAATAAAGCTTATGAATACTAAGACCAAGGGTCAAATCAGAATTTTAATTCTTGAGACTTCTACTAAATACATAGGTATTTGCTATGAATTTGCCATCGTTCTTGAGAACAAAAACGAGAATAAACTTATAAACGATTTAATAAAAGCCTCCCAGGGTTATGTTGCCGCCGTTAAACATAATAACTTACCCGATAATCTATTAGACAAATCGGATATGCTTGAAGAAGAATACAAGGAACTCTTTAAGGAATTAGAAAATCGGATAGCTTCCAGGAAATCGGGTAAAAAGTTGTCTGATGAGTATGAAGAAGCAATGCAAACAGGACGCGCCCATCTAACTCTGGCATGCGTATAAGCACATGAGAGGACTACGTAACTGGGGGTTCAAAGACGTAGTATCTTTCTTAAAGTCAAGTGGTTTTAAAGAATGCGAAATTGGTCACGATAAAGGGACTTCGCATCATTATTTCCAGCGATCAGCAGGGAAAAAGTATTATTTAGTGCATGTTCAGTATCATGCAAAAAAATCAATCCCCATAGGCACAATGAAAGCAATTGTTAACACTTCAGGCATTCCAGAAAAGGAATGGCGAGCTTAATTTTTTTATTGTTAACCCCCTGCCATACTTTGAAAGATTCTGGTTTAGTAATTTCAGGTGCAGGCACGGCTGTTCTAGTTGCTGATACTCAAAAACGATAGGCCAAAGCTAAATCAGCCCTTGTATCCAGTATATGTGCCAGAGGACTACTCTTCGTACTATCATGACGTAGCTCTCAAAAGAACTTAAAGGACCCGGAACGAAATGCGCCCGGGTCTTGTTGGAAGCCTCACACTTCCATATTTTAAGCATAAGCTGCCTGGGAGCTATTTTCAAGCCACTATTTTGACTTTTTGGGATAGATAAGGGTTATCTTTGATATAAAAACGTAGTTTTAGATCCTGGGCGGCAGAAATACCAATCCGTTTGGTCTGGACAATGTTTGAGCTAGCTAGAGGCGGTTTAATAATCAACTTAAGTGGCCAGAGTGCAAGATCGTGGCCGTTTAGTTCCCGGGTGATTGCCAGAGCTTGGGTCAATTTAGCCGGTCCGTTAGTTAGATTGTCGGGCTTTTGGCCTGACCGCAATTGAGTCATGGTTTCTTGTCCAGATAAGGGCTCAAGGGCCCGAATAAGGATAGCTGAACCTTGGCCGCTATTACCAACTACAACAAGGGTTTATGTAAAGACTGGTATCAGTGTTGGCAGAAATTATCAGGGCAGGCTAAAGTCCGAGATGGACAATTTTCCTATCTGACATTTCTACCTGACAATTGCAAGCTATTGACGAAAGTGCCACATTCGTGCAATAATGCAGCTACAAAGAAAGCAGTCCCGAACTGGTACCGTATGGTACGCTTTTCCGAAAGGAATAGGGGCTGTTTTCGCTTTCTAGGCTACTTATGATTTTCGCACTTCTACAACGTGCTTCTTCAAAATAGCTACATACTCTTTATGGTCAACTTTGCCTGTTTGAGTAGAGCGGAATATGGAACTTGCTACCAAGTCTGCCAGTTGAATAAGTACGTTTTCTTTGCTGTCGGCAAACTTGATGTTAGCTATCTGACCAGTGGTAACATTGGCATTTTTACGCACCTGCGAGATGGCTCGCTTGGTGTAGTTCGTGCCAGGGTGTCCGTCAATCTTGATGGCGGCTTTCTTTAGCGGAATAACCTTGAATAGCTCACTGATACTATCGTTATAAAGGTGCTTAGGAGTTTGTCTAAACTTTGCTTTGTTCACGACAATGGCGTAAACACTATAGTCGTACTGTGCCACTAAACGCAAAATCTGCTTGATGTAGTCCTTCTTGGTTTTATTGAACTTATACTCGTGGTCATCAGTCCAGCCGAGTTGACGGCGAAACTTCCGCATAGTCAAAGCAACTTCTTCAGCAACCAAGTCATCACTAAAGACGACAGCCGCCATCACAAAGTGGCTGCTGGAATGGGTTTTGATACCAGGGTCGCCACTGTCATCTATAAATACGAGTTGCTTGCTTCTCATCTTGTCCATTATTATACAGCCAGAGGGGTTAGTAGCAGCTCTTTTATTTCATTTAACTTATACTCATCGTAGTCCGCACTGACCATTCGCAACATAGCTGGTAGTGGGACCAAACATGACGCTGTTTCTGGGAGTCTGGCCACGGAGTAGTGGCTAGCTGGGTCTTGCTCGGTGTAGCACTCTGTTTCAACAATTTTGCCTCTTAGTAGCTTGCCGTTAAGTTGGCGTTCAAGGTAGCAGCCAAGAAGTCTCGGGGCGGCACTGAGGGGATCATCTAAGAAGTCAAACATGGCTTTTAGTATGGACCAATTGACGGCTAGTTTGAGGTTTCATAAAGTTTGTGATGGCTGGATCAACAATCAAGTCTTCTTTTATTATCGGTGACTTGAGGTAAAGTCCATCAAGCGCTACGCAGCGGCTGAGTGCTACGTAAGCCTGACCGTGGGCAAAAGCACCTCTGCCGAGATCAACAATAACCGTTTTGTGGGTTTGTCCTTGAGCTTTATGGATAGTCATTGCCCAGGCCAGACGGATTGGAAATTGGGTGAACGAACCAATGATCTTTTTGCTAATCCGGCGGGCATTGCTGTCATAGTAGTAGCCGAATTTAGTCCAGGTTTCTGGCTCAATTACATAAAGTTTAGTGTCAATTTCGACTTTTATTTGATTACTGCCTAGGGCCTTGATTTTGCCAAGCGAACCGTTGACAAAGCCCTTGTGCCTATCATTCTTGAGCAATATGACTTGAGCACCTACTTTAAGTCGTAGTTTTTGCTCGGTTGGAAAAGCTTTGGCAGTCAGTTGGCCGCTTATCTGGGCATCATATTCTCTGGTTTTACCGGGCAGTTCAGATAATCGTTGTTCATTAATGGCACTGACGCTGGCGTTATGGCTGGTTAGAGTTACCGCGCCCTGCCTGGGCAAGGTCAAGCTCAGGCGTTCATTAAGTTGCTCAAGTGCAGCTGGAGTTATAGCGCCGACTCGGATTTGATTTAAAATGTCTTTGAAGGCTTTGTCCTGCTGACGAAAGATGGTCTGAAGTTCAAGGATATTGAGCTTTGTACTCTGCCAGACCGGGGCATTAAAGAAAAAAGGTCCGCCGTATTTTTGGTTGAAGTACTTGGTTAGCGCCGGGTCACTGATCACCGGTGGCAGTTGATAGGGATCACCAAACATGATTATTTGGCAGCCCCCGAAAGGCAAATTGTTATTCTTGGCCAGTTTCAGTTTATAGTTAATTGCCTCCACCTGGTCGACTCTGACCATTGATACTTCGTCAATCACAACTGCGTCAACGTGGGCCAGCACTGTTTTGGTTTTAGGGTCCAGCTTAATGTCTGCCTGTTCGATAAGGGTTGGTGGCAGTTTAAACAGCGAGTGGATTGTTTGGCCGCCTATATTCAAGGCTGCCACACCGGTTGGGGCAACAACAACAATGTTTTTAGCCGTTTTGGACTGAAAATATTGAAGCACTAGTGATTTACCGGTGCCTGCTTTACCGGTTATGAAGACTGATTCGGAGGCGTTCTCTAGCCAATCTAAGAGCTTAACCTGCTCTTGGCTTAGACTGAATGAGTCAATATCGACTGAACGATGTGGTGGTTTAGGTTTGATTTTTGGTTTTAGAACGTCGGCTTGAAAGCTAGACCGTCTCTTGAAGTTATGGTGACGGTGACCATAGGCCGACTTTGGCCTACCTAAAAGATCAAGTAGCTCACCAAGAGCTATCAGGGCCAGTATTACCACTAGTAGGGCCATGGCCTAGAGTATATGTTGTCTTCGGCTTTAACAAAACCTTAAGCATTGAGTTTGACCTTGCTCCGCCGATTGTAAAAATGCTTACTTTAATGTGTCAGCCAAAAGTTTTATTATGTACAGGTATGAGTGAAATTAGGGGTGATCTGGATTTAATGGGTGCAGCCGAAAACGGTGAAAAGTTTTCTGACATACATCAGCTTTACGAGGCAGTAGTTGTTCGATCAAGAGATATTATGTCTGATTGGAGCCGCGCCAGCAAGTTAGTTGACCCCGCTGAAGCGACCCATTATTTTGATCTCTGCTACATCGGTATTTTGCGCGATATTGGAGGTACAAACGATCCTCATTTAGCCTATAGTCCGCCACTGGGTTTGCTTTTACCTAGCCTTTTTAGACGCGATCAGACATTGCTTGACAATTTACCGGCAGAGCGGAAGATGCCCCTAGATAAAGTCAACTGGTTAATTGCTACAAAACCGTTAGAAGCAATTCGCTTTGAAGATGTCTTGAGCATGCGGGTCAGCTTAGCGGACCGGGTTCGGCGGTTAATTATTGGCCCAGAGGGTCTTGAATGGATGATCGACAATCAGCTAGAGTCGTCTGCTCCCCCAAGCTCAATGGCAGAGACTACTGTTCCCCGAGAAGTAATAGGCGGCGTAGCAATTTTTGGTGCTTTTGCCGGTCAGCAAAGGAAAGGCCTATTTAATAAACCTCTTTAAGGCTTTAGGTAGTCTTTTTAAGGGGAATCTTTAGAGCAAGGAGTTTAGGTCGCTGTTCAGCTGGTTGGGGTTGACCCCGCTGCTGACAGGGATTGCGTCTAGGGCGGCAGCCGCTTTTTGAACGTCAGATTTAGTTTGCAGTTTTGCGGGAACGCTCAGGCTAGGAGCCGAGTTATTGACGGCTAGTGGAGCATTATGGTCCTTGGCTACTTTCAGCCCGATAACAGTCACGGCACCAATGACTACCAGTACTAGTAGAAGGGTTAGAAAACCGAATCCTCGTTGGTTAAGAGTTAAACTTTTCATTAGTTTGTACCTCCTGGGTTAGTCGTATTTGTGGTTGCATTAAGCGAAAGGATGGCCTGAGCTAAAGAACGTACAGCTAGCAGATAGCTCTTTAGGTTATTTTGGGTCACTTGGGCTATGGCTTGGAAGGTAGCTACGTCCTGAGCTGTTGATGTGCTGTTACAGTCTATTGTCGGGGTCAGCGACTTTAGGGCAGCTATTGAGGCTTCTGAGTTAACTTGAGCCTGGGTAGCAGCTGTAACCAGTGCTGTCCAGTTAGGAACAGTCAAGTTGTTGGTCTGTTGGTAAGCCTGCAATTTAGCAAATATGGAGTCGATGCGGGATTGAAAAGCTTGAGCGTTATCACTGATGCTGGCAAACTTGGTGGTCAGGCCTCGACTGTCAGCTTGACAAGCTTTTAGCCTATCTTGGGCAGTAGTCGTATTCTTGTGTTGGGCTTCGAGTTGAACTAGCTTTGACTCTCCTTCGCTTCGGGCAGTAGTCGTTTCAGTTTCAGCCTCGCGGGTTACCTCCGGGGTTGTAGCATCGCTGCTTTTTGTTGTGTCCATGCTGCTTGATCCGCTGGTTTGATCGGTAGAGGAAGTACCGCTAGTTGTGCTGGTCTGATCTGTTTTTGATGCAGTAGTAGTTGAGCTAGTTTGATCAGTTGTCCCGCTGCTTGAGCTGGGGCTATCAGCGATTACCGGTAAGCTGATACTGAGCGTAAACAATGTGGCCATTGCTGGCAAGAGTAAACTTATTCGTTTCATCTTTGGCATTTATTATCCTTATCTTTAAATAGTCATTTTTAATTTGTTTAGACCTGTAATGCTTATGTTATCAGAGTCTCAGCTTTTTTCAAGGCTTTTTTGCTGATCTTGGTGAGCTCGGCGACTGCTTCCCAGGGCAATCCAGCTCGTCCGAAGTGGCCGTAGGCAGCCGTTTGCAGATAGATAGGGCGCCTTAGATCAAGTTGTTCAACAATATTCTTAACCGAGGGGATTAGTATTGAGCGAGCGAATTTTTCAATAATTGAGCTTGATTTTCTGGCTGTTCCGAACGTGTCAATAGTGAAGTTCACCGGTTCTTTGGCTCCGATATAAAAGGCTAGGCCGACTTCAGCTCTTTTGGCCAGCCCAGCGCTGACAATGTTTTTAGCAATAAAGCGGGCAGCGTAGGCACCGCTTCGGTCAACCTTACTGGGGTCTTTGCCGCTAAAGGCCCCGCCACCGACACGGGCAAAGCCGCCGTAGCCATCAACTACAATTTTGCGTCCTGTCAGGCCAGAGTCTGATGCTGGACCGGGTATGTGCCAGGCACCGGTTCCGTTAACCACAATATCTTTCTCCTGAATTTGTAGACCATACTCAGCTAGGACCTGAATGACAATGGTTTGGTAGATGTCACTTCGTACTCGCTCCAGAGACAGCCGCTCGTCATGGGGTACAGCAATGGTCAGATGTTCAACGGCTACAGGTCTATCGTCTTCGTAGCGCACAACTACTTGAGCTTTACCGTCAGGTCTTAGGTGCGGCAAGAGTTTACTCTCCCTGGCCTGATCTATAGCCCGGACCAGAGCATGAGCCAAAGTAATCGGCATAGGTAGTAGCTGTGGCGTTTCGTCACAGGCATAACCAAACATTAGTCCTTGGTCTCCAGCACCGTACTCATCAACACCTATTGAGATTTCGGGAGATTGTTGATGGAGATAGTTTTCAATTGGTGAGCGGTCAGAAAAGCCCCAAGATGGGTCGTTGTAACCTAGTCGGTGAATCTGGTGGCGAGCGATTGCCTCAAAGTCTACCTTGGCTGAGGTCTTAACTTCTCCGGCTAGAATTACTCGGTTGGCGGCGACCATTGTTTCAACAGCCGTGCGGCCATCTGGGTCTTGGGTTAATACAGCGTCTAAAATGGCGTCGCTTATTTGGTCAGCGATCTTATCCGGGTGACCGGCACAGACTGACTCGCTGGCGAAGAGTGTTATTTGTTTGGACATAAAAATATCCTTTCTGCTGAGCTTAGATGGGAAAGGATATTGTTTTTCAACATCTTTCCCGATTAGTATCAGCGGGCTAGATGGAGCACCTTATCCATAACTTCGGGTAGGTTGCTGGCAGATCAACGAGCTAGTTCTCTCCCTGCACTCTTTATATTTAAATTGTTAATGTTAGCTATTGTAGCATGGGCTGTGCCGGGTTTCCGCAGCGGCAGTTTACTGATACTCGTTATACAGAGCTGTGATCTCGGCCGCAGATAGAGCGCGGTTGTAAACGCGGACACCAGACATATTACCATTAAGATAATAGGGGCCACCCCCTCCATATTCACCAAGTATTGCTGAGGTTGCCGGATTGGCTGCCGTTGCACTCGTCGATTTATCTAACGCACCATTTATATATAAATAAAGGGTTGCACCGTCAAATACCTGAACAATATTATACCATGTATTCGTTACAGGAATTAGGTTGCTATCAAGTATGTAGTTCGTAGTTGTAATAGTTCTAATATGAGAGTTATACACTTGAATATTATTATTATTTCCTCCACCTGTATCAAAAAGGTACTGATTACCGCTAACTGCCCCACGAATGTAAACCCAAAGTGAGACTGTGTGTACGGAGTTAATCACCCCTCCCGGTATTGTTGTAGATATACTATTACTCGTCCCATTAAAACTATATGCGCCATTGGACAGACCTTTTCTATCGGTAGTAAGGGTTGCGCCATTAACAGTGCCGTTATTTGAATATGGAGTGGCGTCCTTAGCGTTGCCAGCAAGAGGCCAATGGCCTACTATCCCCTTACCTAGACTGATATTGCCACTGGTGCCAGAACCGCCTAGTTCTATTTGGGAGTTGTAGGAGTTGTATTGAGCGGCTATTTGGGAAGCCGATAGGGCGCGGTTATAGATGCGAACGTCACTAACAGAACCACTAAGAGTACCCCAGCCTGGCGATCTACCAATCAGCACATCATTGCTTATTATACCTATTGTGAATGCTCCACTTAATCCACTACCGATTTGAGTATTATTAGCATAAATTCTCATTGTACTACCATCATACGTCG
Source organism: Candidatus Dormiibacterota bacterium (assembly GCA_035534895.1). Lineage (GTDB taxonomy): Bacteria > Patescibacteriota > Saccharimonadia > Saccharimonadales > UBA4665 > DATLRC01. The sequence goes on along the minus strand of DATLRC010000003.1, from coordinate 24,584 downwards.
CAGTTAAAAGAGTCCATGTGTTTGTGGGCACGAGGTAACCAGTAGGGTTGTAAAAATGTCTGGTACTATTCGATTCATCAAGTTCAAACCACAGCGTACAATTATTCCTAATATTCAGACCATAACCTCCAGAAGTTGCATACCCTTTAGCTAAAACACCAGGGTAGTTTGTTGAACATGAGACTGGGTTGACCCATGCCGAGAGAGTAATGGCGGTGCTTATATTCAAACTCGTACTGTTCGGAACGTCAATGTAAGTAGAGCTACCATTAAAACTATAAGCACTATTAGCTGCACCTTTTCGATCGGTCGTAAGTGTCGCTCCGTTATTCGTACCATTATTACCATAAGGACTAGAATCTTTAGTATTACCTTGCATCTTCCACCAACCAACTAGTCCCGATTCGCCATTAGCGGTATTACTTTTTGAGTCATATTGGTTATATAAAGCTGTTACTTCGGCGACTGAGAGGGGACGGTTGTAAGCATGCAAGTCACTAATTGAACCTGAGAAATAAGCTCTAAATGTTGAACCATTATCAATTGTTTCGCCTCCAATAAATAGATTACTTGCTGCCGTAGCTAGCGTACCCTCCACATGAGACTGTGTTTGCCCATTAACCCAAAGGTTGACGTTAGTCCCGTCGTAAGTAACGGCAACAAAACACCATTGGTTTTGAGGTATAGAAAGAGTCGAAACAAAATCATTGCACCCACCCCAAAAGGTAAGACTTCCCGACTGTATCCCTAACCCAAACATTACACTCGTACAATTACCTTGTCCCTGAGCAAAGATGTTACCCCATGAAGAAACCGTCCCATTATCATATATCCAGGCAGTGTAAGTACGTGGCAAAGAACCAGTTGGAAAACTAGCTGGTAGTGGTCCAGTTTTAATGTAGCTGCTCCCATTAAAACTCATCGCTCCGTTAGTCGTTCCTTCTCGGTCGGTTGTAGCTGTTGTTCCGCTGTTAGTGCCGTTGTTTGAGTAAGGTGTAGAGTCTTTGGTGTTGCCGTTTAGTTTCCAGTAGCCTACTAGGCCTTTACCAAGGTTTATTGAGCTTGCCTGGTTAGAACTGCTTGGGCCACTAGAAGCACCTAGGTAGAGGGCAAAGGCGCCGCTGCCTAGAGCTAGGGTAGCTAGTATAAGGGCCGTTATTATAGCCCATCGGGGTAAGTCGTCTTTTGTTCTTTGGGTCAAGTTTGGGCTATTGGCTGGTTCGGCATTGTTTGTTGGTTGAGAGAGGTATGTATGCTTGGTTGGTGGCCTAAATCGATCCATTAAAGAAGGACCGGGAGGTTTAGGGCTATGTCTACGATACATTTTCACTTTTCTCTTTGCTTTGATGGTCAGTATATCATAAGCAGTTAAGTAGCGCCGTGTGGACCGGTTTGTGGACTAAGCTATTAGTTTTGGGGGAGTTCAGATGTTTTGGTTACCGAAGGCTGTCTTTAGGACTGTGGCGGCGGCTTTGATGGCTGCTAGAAAGGCATCGTTGTTGGCTTTAAAGCTGGCGTTACGGGTTTGGGCTAGTTGTTTTATTTGGTTGCCAATTGTACCATCACTCTTTCGGTCACTGATGAATGACTGGCGGGCGTTATTCATTGATGTTTGGAAAGAAACCCGGATTGTGGCACCGGCTGACGGTGTTGCCTGGCAACTAGCTTGGGCAGTTGATTCGGCAGCGTTAACAGCATTGGTGAAAGTGCTTACTTGGCTATCAATATTTGTTCGTTGTGAGGCAATAACAGTTTGGACTGCACTCCTATAAGTAGCCCTGGCAGCGTCATTGGCTGCACGGCGGGTGCTAACGGCGTTTAGGACGGCTGTTATATAGGTTTGGACTGCTGCTTGCTGGGTTGATGTTTTTGCTTTGGCTTGTAGTTTTGCAAAGTCGGCTTGGCGCAGGCCATCCCACTTGGCTCTATTAGCTTGGATCTGTTGATCCCACTTGGCCCAGTTGGCACTCAGTTTTTGATCCTGTTGGCTGCGGGCAGTGGTCATCTTATTCTCTAAGTTAGAGATGTTGCTGTTTACTCGACTGACGGTGGCTGACAGATTGGTGCAAAATGGGTTGGTTGTCGGCGCGGCAGCACTGACAATAGCCGGTGCTAGAGCTAGGCTTGCTAGACCAATACTTAGACCAAAAGCACTGAGTTGAGATAGCTTAAAAAGACGATTCATTGTAGGCACCTCCTAAGTTGGCGGTTGGGCCATTGGCGCTTTGGGCGGTAGCTTGATCGCTAGAGCTAAATTGATTATCTAGCGTCGATTGGCTGCTGACTTCCTGGATAGCCAGATTATCTATGCTCTGGGAAGTACCGCTGGTTGTAGGTTGTGTTGTTTGGCTGGCAGAGTTTGTTGCCAGGCTAGCTGATTTGTGGTGGAAATAGACATAGCTTAGTCCGACAAGGACGCCTAAGACGATTACCACCAACAGGCCTTCAATTGCTGAGAAGCCTTGTTCTGATTTAGTCATTTATATTCTAACCTTTCGTTTTTACTAAAGTAAGTTTAAGCTCTAGCTTTTTAGATTGCAAGGCTTTCAGGAGTTCTTGATGGTTAGGTGTTCACGTTTGACAAGCTTAAGGGCTACCCAGAAGGTTATTAAAGCCAGTGGTAATTCGATAAGAAGAGCTAGAATAACTGCCTCTTTAAGCGGTCTTCCGGGGCGAGCACTGACGATATCGAACCAGGCATCGACTATCAGAAGAGTGCTGGTAGCTGTTCCGGATAGGACCAGCCATTTTGATTCGAGATAGGAAAATATACCATTAAGCAGCAGAGCGATAATGATGCCGACATCCAGTCCGGCCCAGGCTACATCCCAGTTATGATAAATCTGGTGAGTTGGCAGACTAAAGCCAAGATAAACTGTCCAGGGAATGGTCACTGCAGCTAGAGTAATGTAGCTTAGGCTAATCCATTTTGGTAGGGCTGGTAAAATGGGTTCTGTGGCATCCATCTCAATATTATCCTCCTAGCTGATTTTCGATAACAGCGCTAAGCTCATTCAGGGAGCCATCAGTTAATACCTGCCATATGACGTCTTTATCGACTTCAAAATAGCCATGTACTATGCGATTACGTAAACCGATAATTTTGGGCCACTCCAGTTCAGGATACTTTCCTAGAACGCTATCGCTAAGGTGAGTGATCTCCTCACCGATTGCCAGCAAGCGCATTAATAGGGCATCTTGTAGCATCTCATCTGCCAGATATTTTGCTTTGGAGTTGGGGAGATATTGTTTGATAGCAGCAATGTGTTCTTGGATACCCTCTAGATAAAATGAATCTTCGTGTTTTGTCATAATACAGACGAGAGTGGCTTAATGTCCTGTTTGATCCGTTTTGCTAATCTTGGGCGGATATACTTTTCAGATACGATGTCGACTTTACGACCAAGAGCTTGCTCTAGCTCGTTTTGTAAGTCTATAACATCAAATAAGCTAGTGCCTGCTCTGTAGCGAACCAAAAGGTCTAGATCACTGTCAGGATTAGCATCCCCACGAGCAAACGATCCGAAGACTGAGACCTTTGTTACTCCGTGGGATTGTAAGATAGCTTCTAGCCGATCCTTGTTGATGAATAAGATTGAATTCATAACTTTAAGTATACTCGACTTACGCAAAACCCCAACCTAGCCTAAAATATCCCTTGTGACCTAAAAACAAAAACACAAGGAGGATATATGGCAAAGATTGTGACTTCTGACTACGCCCAGATGTTACTCAATGGGGTAGATAACTTTACGGCTACCTACTTCTCTGAGGTCATCGGCCTGGCTGTAGCGCTAAGTTTCTGGTCTGTTATTAAGGGCATCGTAAAAATTATAACAATAGATCAGTAGAACTTAGGTTGTCCTGAAGTCAATACCTTTAGTTTGGGGTTGCTTTTGGTCTACCGCTGTCCGAAGATATGGTACTGGCTTTTTTGTGTCTTTTCCAGACCCGATAGAAGATCAGTCCGGCCAGAGCAGCTAGCGCAGTCAGTGAAACATATAGTCCGTAGCGATAAATGGTAGCTATATGATTACCTCCAAGATAACCAACCATGCTCCACAGTCCAACCCATAGTCCGGCACCAAGAGCGTTAAAGGCTATAAAAGCTGGCCAGCGCATATCACTAATGCCGGCTACAATACCGTTGGCCTGACGGAGACCTTCTACAAAACGGGCTACGACGACTACTTTGCCACCGTTTCGGTTAAAGAAGGCCTCGGCTTTATCTAGTCTCTCGGCAGTTAAAAAGATATATTTTCCAAATCTCTCAACTAGTGGCCGGCCACCAAAGTCACCGATTGCAAAGCCAATGTTATCGCCGATTACGGCTGCTGCAAAGGCGATCAGGATTACAAATAAGATATTCAGTCGTCCTAGGCCGGCAAAGACTGCTGCCGCAATTAGGGTTGTTTCTCCGGGCACCGGTACACCGAAGTCCTCAAGCATGACCAGGCCGCCGACTGCCCAGTAGCCATAGTGGTTAACAGCTGGAGCTACGGCATAGATAAAGCCAGGTAGATTTGGGGGCAGCGCTTGGTGCATGTTCAGTATTTTAACAACTCTCCGCTAATTAGGGTAATTTAGCCTAGAAACCGGGTTCGAGCAGTGAGTGGTCAGCGTCCAGTCTGAGAGGCTTGGCGATGACCCTCGGTAAAAGACGTACAAAACAAACAGCCATTAGACCGATAGCAAAGCCTCCGACAATGTCAACCGGCGCATGTACTCCAAGGTAAAGCCGCGAGACAGCAACTAATAGGATCCAGACTAGCGACAGCCAGCGCCATTTAGTGGGCAAAACTAGCCAAAGGGTTAGGGCCAGGGCGGTAGCGGCCGTTTCGTGCCCCGAGGGAAAAGCAGGTCCGGTCTCAATAGCCCTCAGTTGCAAGTGGTGAGCAAGAAGTATAACTGGCCGGGGCTCTTTGGTCAGCACTTTGGCTACTTCCATTACTGCTACTGCACCGCCGGCGGTAAAGAAAAAGCGCCAGGCTAGACGAAATCTTTTAAAAAGGGCTGGTAGCAAAACACAAATGGCGATTGGGATGGCGCTGCCCAGTCCCTCGGTAATCCAGAGAGCTGGAACTCGGTAGCCGTTCGGCAAGTTATTGATGTCGTAGAAAATGCGGGCTTGGAAACCGTTTAAACGATGTGCATGGGCGATGTAGAGGGCTGGCAGAAGTAGTAGTAGGCCAATAATCATGCCGATGACGTAAGCTGTCTTTGGCTGATTAGTCTTTGAAGTTTGTTCCCGACTTGGGCTTGATGGGGCTAGATTGGCAAGCATAACTAGGAGTATATCACAGGCCAATTGCCGTCAGTCTTAACCATAATTTAGCTGGGTCTTCGGCCTTCGGGGTATATAATTCTATCCATGAGCAGAAGAGTACCCTATGCAGATTTAGTAGCAGCCTGCGCTGAAGAGCGCTTTAGTGGCTATAAAGAAGAATGTGCCAATGTTGCAGAGGAAGTTGGTGGTTTAGCGCTGCGTGGCACAGTGGAGCATATATTTGGGCTTGAAGAGAGTCATAAGCTCGGTGTTTACCTGAGAGTTGGCATGATATTAAATAGAGCCCACCCTGGCCTCGGTAATTATATGGCAGAGCGTGTTTTTAGATCGTTGCCTGATTCGGGCTAAAGCTTTAGTGGCCTCAAACAGATTGGTAGCTAGATTCAGCTGCTCCTGAGACAAACTCTAATATAAAAACTAGCTACGTGGTACAAAATCCCCTAGGTCTGCCTTATCTAGTAGCCTGCTTTTTGAGCACTTAGTAATGAGTCCAAGACTGGGTTAATAAGAGAAGCCGATATACTCAATAATCTTGCCTTTCTCTTGAGCTTTCTTGATAACCGTCAGTAAATCTGTATCAGCGGAAGGCCTATTGTTTTATCCCTTTTGCTTAATAAGTTCCTGAACTGCTTGCTTGAGAATAGGTAAATAGTGCTGAGTATTATTCCAAAGCAAACCAACATCAACATTAAAGTATTCATGAATTAATAGATTGCGTAAGTCCGTGAGCCGTCTCCAATCTGCTTCAGGTTGAACTTGCTTGAGCTCTTCAGGCAGATAACGAGCAGCTTCACCAATAATTTCAAGACGTCGTATAACAATATCCTGGACATCACTAGATTGCGTAAATGCCTGCTCAGTTTTAGGCAGGACTCTCTCAATCACCTCAATCGATTCCAGAATGTGCTCAAGGAGTATAACGGGCTCTTTCATACTGGCAATAAGTCAGGTTCAATGAAGGGTTGTAGTTTTGGAGCTATTGAACGTCTCGTGGTTACGTCAACCTTCAGGCCTAGCTTTTCTTCCAGGTCCTGCTGAAAGCCTACGAGATCAAGTAAGTCGGCGTCGGGTAGCATGTCCACAGCTACGTCGACATCACTTTTTGGACCGGCTTCACCGCGTGCATATGAACCAAAGATAAAAGCTAGTTCTACTTTATTAGCTGCCATAGAAGCTTGTATAGCTTGCTTAATGGTTGCCAGGCTTGGTTGATTGGCTTTTGTTTGGTCTACCATGCTATTTATTTTACCAGAAGTAGCAGAAAAAACTGCCTTAACCGAAGTAGTAAAAGCCACTCTCATTAGCGCGACACTCAAGACACGTAGGCGGGGCCTACTGGTGGGGCACGTTCTGGCGGTTATGTGCCCATCTAAGAGCAATTATTTCTAAAATAAGCCCGGATTGGGGCACTAATTTGCAGCTTAGGCTGGTTGAGGCTTGGCTATTTATTATCGAAGCGTCTAAAAATGCACTAATGGCCTGACTAGACCGAGCCTGTTATTATATTTACATGATTTGGCTTGCGCTTATTCTCCTCGGCTTGGTAGCTGGCGCAATTAGCGGCTTGGTGGGCATCGGCGGTGGAGTAGTTATTGTCCCGGCACTGGTTGTATTGTTTGGTTTTAGTCAAAAGTTGGCCCAGGGCACTACTCTGGCATTACTGGTACCACCTATCGGTATATTGGCGGTCATTATCTACTACAAACAGGGCAATGTTAATTTGACGGCCGCTGGCTTGATTGCAGTTGGCTTTATTGTTGGCAGCTTACTTGGTGCTCGCTACGTCAGTCATTTATCTGACCAAACGGTGACTCGGATTTTTGGAGTACTCCTTTTGGCCTTTGCCGTTAAGCTTCTGATTAGCGCTAGGGTTTGAGGCCCTAGGATAGGAGAATAGATAAAAGTTGATTAAAATATTTTCGTCTAAGACAATTGGCTTGTTATTGCTGGTTGGCAGCATACTAGTGATTGTCGATTTGTATAGTCATAGCTCTGCCCCGCTTAAACCCGTAAGTAAATATATCCCATCTAGTCAGTCTGTTTGTATAGACCCAGGACATGGGGGGAACGACCCCGGAGCCCAAGCAGCTAATTTGACTGAAGCAACCATTAATTTAGAAGTTGCTTTCAAGGTACGCTCTGAGCTGGAAGCAAAAGGTTATCCGGTTTATATGACTCGAACGAGCGATCAGACACTATCTCATGCTCAGCGAGCAGATTTTTGCAATGCTCATCATGCCACCATTCTGGTTGCCATTCACCAAAATGCCTATCCTTATTCTAACGCGGATTATTCGACTGCTCTGGAATATAAGCCTCAGGACGGAGCCTTGGCGGTGGCGCTGGCTGAGGCCGCCGGCAAGGAACTGGGTCTAAGCGTTACTCCTCCTTCATGGTTCGAAGGTGGCGTACTGATGCATTCAGATATGCCAGCAACACTTATTGAGAGTCTATTTATCACTAATACCAGTGAGCAGGCAGCCTTTAACAGAGATAGTTCTCGTTTAAATCAGGAAGCTCAGGGTATTGTTAACGGTATAGTCATCTATCTTAATGGCCATAAAAGTTAGTTATTGGGTTGTTGGGTTTAGGCTAGTCAAATCATAAACATTATCCACGGGATTACTCGACATATAACTATTAGCATTACTATTGACAACTATTAGGCTCTCTATTAGGATAGAACGTATGAAGACAGTTAGTTATTCACTTGATGAGGAAACAGCACTAGGGATTAAAGCTCTAGCAAAACAAATGAAGTCATCACAAAGTGACATAGTTAGATCTATGTACGCCAGGATGCGACTAGAAAAGACCCTGGAAGAGATGGAGGAACAAGCAGCACCTTTACTAAAGAGATTAGGCCTCGAGACAGAAGATGATGTCGCTACCTACGCCAAGTCCAAAACTTAACATAGTTCCAGATACAGGCTTTTATATAGCAGCCGCCTTAAAGAATGGCTATGCAAGAAGCTACTTAATCGGTCGAGGTACAAAATTCTTAACCTATGAACTATTTAGTTCTGAAGCAATTCTGCTTGAACTTCAAGAAAAGCTAGAAAGCGACAAGTTTGGCTTTGACAGACAACAAGTAGTTTCTGCGCTCAATCAGGTACGTAATGTAGTAAAGATTGTCCATCCAATCCAAAAAATTAGAATCGTAAGAGATCCTGATGATAATAAAATTTTAGAGTGTGCAAAAGCAGCAAAAGCAGACGTCATTTTGGCATTTGATAAAGACTTACTAGCGCTAAAAGAATATGAAGGGATAAAAATCGTACACCCAAGCACCATGCAATATCTATTCCCTAATAACTAGACGCTGATCGACCAATCAACATAGAGACATTTCTGAATCATTTGTGTTTTAGTCATATTCTATGATCTTATATTTTAGTTTTTTGTCGTTCCGCCGCCGATCTCCACTAAAAACTCTAGATCAATTCGGTATACATCTAAATTAGTCTGAGACTCGTTAATGATCCCTATAGATAGGCGGCAATAGCATCTTTGGTAATTGTCTGCATCAGGGTTGCTCGTCCAACCCAATCATATGTGCCGTTGCCGTCACTGAAGATTACTAGCACAAAGCTCTTGCTGCCACTGGTAATAATGGCCGCGTCATGGACATCGTCGTCATCTTCTCCCGCCTTATGGTAAACCTTGTCTCCTGACGACACAGCGGGCACTATGTAATCTCGGTAATTGGCCTGGCTTAAGTAGTTAAGCATTAGTGAGCGATTGGCTGGCCAGAGAAGGCTACCATCACTCAGTTTAGCCAGCAGGCGGGCCACATCGCTGGACGTAAAGCTATTAGTTGAAGGATCATAATTAGTGAAGCCTATGCTGTTGGCATAGCGCTTAAGATCAGGGTGAGTCAGATAGTCATTAAGCTCTGTCCAAGCAGTGTCATCACTATTAACAAGCATCTCTTTAAGCCAGTACTGGCCGCTATTACCATCAATATTCTGCTTCAGGCTGGTCGATTTTAGTTGGACATGGTTCAAATAGTCGGCTGCTGTCAGTAGTTTGGCGGTGCTGGCGCCGTCAAAGGCAGCCTCAGTGCCGAAAACTTTTAGACCTTGGCTGGAGTTAACAGTAGAAATACTAAAGGTAATAGTTGGGTTGGCTGACATTAGTTGATCCACTTGTCCGGCAAAAATATCGGCTTTTTTAGCAGCCACGGCGGCTGCTTGAATCTGGGCCTGGCGGACGACAGCCGCTTCGGCAGCGGCATGCTTAGTCCACAATATATAGCTGCCGGTAATCACTATCAGCAGTAAACATATTAGAACTCTCAGTTTTATCTTTGAGTAACTTGCGGTTTTCGATGACCGATAACTGGATGGCATTTTGATGATTTTTGTTTTGGCTTAACAAAAACAGTATAGCTTATAGGGTCCCCCTACCCAAAATATTTTTATACAAGTAGGGCTGTCTCGGATCTTTTCTGTCTAAACAAAGTCATTCGGTACAAAATCAGGTATCGTTAGATCAACGGCGATGACTCCTAGTTCCAAGCGTAGCTCGGCAGACATATTTTCGGCCAGTTTCATTTTGTAATCATCCGGCATTAAGGGAGCTGCGTCGGTAAGTGTTTCAGCCAATAACCCAAAATGTGATGGCCTGGCCAAAATTAATGTTGGCAGCGGTCTTAAATCTCTGAGTATAGTTAAGAGAATTTGGGCATTGGAGCCATCTATGTAAGTCGGATCATAAATCATGCCGTAAAGCTTATAATAAACTGCCTCACTAATGACTTGTGACTCTAGGGCGTTTGTCTTAGCTTGTAATTGTTGAAGCTGATCGTCGTACTCTATCCTCATAATGATTGATTTAAGCACCTTTTGAGTTACAGATCTAGTGACAGATAATCTAGGATCAGCCCAGTTCGGTGTATAATTTAGCTTGCATATATATGGGTCAAATGATTTCAATAGAACACCAACCACCGGTTGTCGCCTATTTGGCAACGCCAACTGACAAGCCGAGGGGCGGTATGATTGTCATTCATGAAGTTTGGGGGTTGGTCGAGCATACCAAAGCACTTGCCGAACGACTAGCAGAGGCTGGGTTTTATGCTCTGGCGCCTTCTTTACTCGATAATTCGGCTTTTACTGAGGAAGAATTATCTGGCATCCAAGCCGATTTATTTGATCCCCAGCAACCTCATGATGTCCAACCCCAGTTACGACAGCTAAGAAAACCCTCCCTGGAGCCGGTATTCGCCCAAAAAACAGTTGGCTCTTTGGTGGCCTGCTTTGACTACCTATATCAGTTGTCGGAGCTTAATCATCAAGTAAGCGTCATCGGTTTTTGCTTTGGCGGAACCTACGCTTATGCTTTAGCGGCAGCTGAACCGAGGCTGAAGGCCGCTTTTCCATTTTATGGACATTGTGACCTAGAGCCTGGTGCTTTAAAACAGATTCGTTGTCCCATTAGAGCCTTTTATGGGCAGCAGGATGAGAAGTTGATGGCTGAGCTGCCGATTGTCCGGCAGGAAATGACTCAAGCTGGAGTTGATTTTGAGTCAACGGTTTATCCTGGCTGCGGTCATGCCTTTTTCAATGATAGCAATCGCTTCACTTACAACCGCTTAGCGGCTGAACATGCCTGGCAGCTAGTGTTAGATCAATTGATAGCTTAAGCTAGACTAATAGCCCTGTTGTTCAACAAATGTCAGGGCGTAACCTGGACGGCCGGCACGGCCAGCTCGACCAATGCGGTGTACATAATCTCCGTAAGACTGGGGTTCAGAATAGTTAACTACATGAGTGATGTCCGAGACGTCAATGCCCCGAGCTGCTACATCTGTAGCCACCAGAATCTTAACCTGGTTGTCCCGGAAGCGTTGCAAGGCTCTTTGGCGCTGAGACTGAGACTTACCACCGTGTATGGCATCACTGTCGAAGCCTCTGGTCTGCAACTCTTTGGATAGTCTCTCGACACTTCGGTGAGTGTCGTCAAAGACTAAGGTCTTAACGACTGCCTTCTGAAGTAGTAGATCGTGCAATTTGGCTATTTTCTCATCTTTACCGTTATAGGAAACAACGTTCTGGTCAACGTTATCGGCTGTATCGCCGGTTTTAACAACTACATGAGTTGGGTCACTAGCGAAGCCCTGAATTATGGTTGTCACTTTGGAATCAAGCGTTGCTGAGAAGAAGTATGACTGTCTCTTGGGCGCTGTTTTGCCTAGAATGTGACTAATGTCGTTGATAAAGCCCATATCTAGCATGCGGTCGACTTCGTCAAGGACAATTATATTAAAGCTGGCTAGATTTAGAGTACGTTGTTCAGAGTGATCCTTGATTCGTCCGGGAGTACCAATAACAATCTGGGGGTTTAATTTTAGTTCACGGTACTGTGGCCCGATTGACACACCACCGATTAACAGTGCGCCACGCAGGCCAGTGCCTTTGGCAATTTCTCGACATTGGTCTTCGATTTGTTGTGCTAACTCACGGGTTGGGGCCAGAATAAGAGCCCGGTCCTGATGATTAGTAATCAGACGATTGAGAAGAGGTATGGCAAAGGCGGCCGTTTTACCGGTACCGGTGTTGGCGATGCCTACAACGTCTCTGCCTGATAGTCCTAGTGGGATAGTTTGGTCTTGAATCGGTGACGGTATGGTATAGCCTTTGGCGATCAAATTATCCTGAAGCAGGGAGTGAATAGCAAAATCACTGAAGGCGTTACGGGGAGAATAGTCTTCTTTTTGAGTAGATGTGGCGCTTTGGATAAAGCGTGAGGGGTGGATGAACTCTTTTTTAGGACGACGAGTGGTTGAGCGTGGTTGATGGATTGATTGGCGACGACCTGAACTATAGGCTCGTCTATTTTGGTTATAGGACATAAAAAATGAATCCTTTGATTTTAAATAGTTTGTTGATCGATTGATTGTTGGAATGAAATCGAGTCAATAACTACTATTCTCTGGATTCATCAAAACAATAACTTAATTTTAGCATAATTAATTTGTTAGCACAAGAGAGGTGTCTATTTCTTAGGGGCTTTAGGCTTTTTAACTTCTCGTTTTGGTCTATCTTTAGACATCGTTTACTCCTCTATATTGCTTTAAGGGTTAGTAGGGGCAGACTTTTGTGATTGTTTTAGCCTGGACAATTTGGGCATCGCTGACAAGAGCGTGAGAAGCCCAGTAGAGCTTGCTTTTGGTGGTCTCTTTAATATCACCGGGAAAGGGCGGGCTACAGGGACCGATCCAGGTGTCAGTCAATTCGTAGTTCCCTTCATTGTCCTGCTGAATGATTAGTGTCAACTTATGGCTAGGGGGAGAAAAACGATTTTTAACGTAGCGCGAGAAAACATTCATTTTGTATGGTTGAGCGTAGAAAATAGAGTCTTTTTCGCTGGTCTCAACAATGTCAGTATTCCCAATTACCCGTCCCATGTCTCGTTCAATCGATACTCTTGAGCCGCTCAAACTCATTGGTGCCAATACTTCTTTGATCAGTGTGATCAGATGTGGCTGACGGCTAATGTAGCGTCCGGCTGAAGAAGTGATCAGATTAACCCATACTTGGTAGCCGTCAGGTGATTCGGCAACTACATATCTATACATAACTTTCCCTCTGCTCAGTTGATATTAAGTATACGCTTAAGATCAGCAGATAGCCAATATTCTATTAGATAGATTCAGATATAGAGCCGCTTTTTGGGGCTGGGCGGCAGGTCGATATTAAATTGGCAGCCAGTTGGTCTGGCTCCGTTTTTGGTTATTCGGTTTTCTGTGTTTTGGGGCTCAGATAGTATGAGCGAACTTGGAAAAGGAAATAAAAGGCAATGGCACTGCCAAACACAGTCGAGACTAATTTGCCAACTCCGCCATAGCTGCTATCAAAGACAGATACTAAGCCGTAGACAATATTAACGACGGCTGCTAAAAATAGCATGTTCCAACCACGCTTACTACGAGCTCTGAGGCCCGGGTAAGCCAGAAGTAGAATTACTCCGTCAAGGGCTAGAACAATTAGACTAAGATAGTAGAACAGTCCTAGGCTATGGACGGCAGGCGTTATGCCATAAAGATTAGCGTACTGGTTAACCGTAGTGACAAGATTGTTGACTAGGTGTCCGACATGCCAAAGATTCCAGGCAGCAAAAAGCTGCAGCAGACCAAAGACTAGAGCGATCCACGGCCAGGCTCTGACCAATCCTTTTTGTCCGTTTGGTGAGATTGATGGTAAATTTTTATATAGACTTCCTAGTGACTTTTCTAAACTGTTTAGCATGATTGCCTCCCTTAGCTACCCAAGCTGATTTAATATATCCATCATTATATGCCACCAGGGCAAGCTGTTGATCACTTTCGCACTTTTTTAAAACTTAGGGTTGGTAGGCCTCTATGCCGAGTAATTGATCGACTGTTACGAATTGATAACCGGACTTGCTTAGTTGCTCGACAAATATTTTGACTGCTTCTACCGTCTGACTCCGGTTAGCGCCTCGGCCATCATAGCCGTCATGAAAGATGATGATTGAGCCTGGTTTGGCTTTTTTTATGGCTGCGTGGGCAATCTTAGTGGCGTCAATCTGAAGCACTTCAAGGGGGTGAGCGAACTGACCGGAAATAGGATAAAGCTGTTGTTGTTTCAGGCTACCCAGCAAAAGCGGCTGGCGCCACAACCAAGGGGAGCGGAAAAGAGCTGGTTTTAGGCCAGTGTAGGTCTCAATTAAGTGCTGGTTTTGGCTGATTTCTTTTTTGAAAGACGGATCGACAAAGTACTTATGAAACTTATGAGACAGGGAGTGATTGCCTATAACGTGCCCCGAGCGAATCATTTTCTTAGTTACCTCGGGATGCCTCTTAATGCACTCACCGACTTGAAAAAACGTTGCTTTAATCCCTTTTTGATTCAGGAAATCTACTATTTGTGAGCTGTAGGGCTCATTTGGACCATCGTCAAAAGTGAGGGCGATTATTTTTTGAGACGTCTTTTTACGCCATGGGTATACCCCAAAAAATTGTGAATAGGGCGACATAAAGATCCAGTAACCGAGTCCGAGCACTATAAACAGACTAAGAAATAAAGCTAGGCTCATTTAAATCAGTTTTTTTAATAGGTGTCCGGCGGCGTGAACAATATTGAAGGCCCAGTGGGTCATACCGGAGAAGATTGATGTCCAAGCTAGAACTACTACTGCTAGACTGACCAGCGCAAAACGTGGAAATAGCTGTTTGGTACGCATTAGCTTGTTATTTTCTCGGTAAGCAGGAGCTGTTCCGAGGATAGTTCGTTTAAACAGTTTGTTCAGATAATAAGCTAATAGGTAATAAACCAGAAACGAGACGAAAAGGTTGTAGAAGAGCCCTTTTTGGAGGCGCCGGGCTGATGTTAGGCTAACGTTTTTGTTATCAAATAGTACCTTGCCCTTTTTAGCCAGTTTATGGAGCAAGTCTAGTTCATCCCCGCCTTGAGTTAGGGTTGTGTCATAGCCGCTCCAAGCCGACTTTTTAAAGGCAATGTTGGTGGCTGTAACATAAAACGGTCGACCGAGAGGATGATAGACAAGATTGACTGCCCCAAATAGGATCTTGGGATAGATCTTTCCCCACCACGGTCCATCAAAGTAGGCACAAGGACCGCTGACCGCAACCGCTCTGGGATTTTTCTTAAAAGAATCATCTATCTTCTGAAGCCAGTTTGATCTAAAAACAGTATCGGCGTCAGTTGAGATTATTATTTCGCCTTTGGCTGCCTTGGCTCCCGCTTGGCGAGCCCAACAAGTACCAGGATGGATTTCGCTGATCACTCGGGCACCATTTTTGAGAGCAATTTTAGCTGTTTGGTCAGTTGAATTGTTATCAACAACTATGATTTCGAAACGACCGCTGAATTTTTGACTCTTTAGTGACCTAAGAGCATTGCCAATATACAGAGCTTCGTTATAACAAGGTATGACGATGCTGAAACGAGGCTGAGATGAACTCATGCTGCTAATTATGTCACAACTAAGCCGCTACCAAGTAAAAATTCTAAAGCAACTCCCAGGCAACAGTTATGGTAGCCGAGGAATCTCTGTCTAAAATTATTTGGGCAGCCTAAAAAGCTTAGCTACGCTTGCGTCCTAAAGGGTCCAGTTGTCGTTTACGTAGCCGTAGAGACTTAGGGGTTACCTCAAGTAACTCGTCGTCTTCTACAAAATCTATGCATTGCTCAAGGCTCATAATTAGGGGCGGGGTCAACTGAACAACACCGTCACTGCTTGAACTACGCATATTGGTTAGATGTTTGGCCTTACAAACATTGATCTCCAAATCTTCACGCCGGTTACTGAGGCCGATGATTTGGCCGGCATAGACTTTTTCGGCTGGTCCGACAAAGCAGATCCCGCGGGCTTCAACATTTTGCAAGGAATAGGGCGTTGTGACCCCTGTCTGATAAGCAATTAGGACACCGTTCCGCAGTTGCTGTAAGGCAGCGCCAAGTGGTTGGTAACCAATGTTTAATGAGTTCATGACTGCCGTGCCTTTGGTGTTAGTCAGTAATATGTTGCGCAGGCCCAGTAAAGCCCTTGATGGCAGCCGATAAACAAGTTTAGTCACGCCCTTGCCTGGGGCAGAAAATTGTTCGTTAAGTATTGCCCGCCGTTGGCCGAGTTCAAGCTGGACGGTACCGACCTGCTCAGCTGGAACTTCGACAATTAATTCCTCGACCGGTTCTTCGGTCTGTCCATTGTGGTTACGGGTCACAACCTCTGGTCTACCGACTTCAAACTCAAAGCCCTCGCGGCGAAGGGTTTCAATTAAGACACTCAGATGTAACTCACCGCGACCGGAGACCACAAACCCGATACCCTGATCACTTACTCGGAGCCCGATATTTGTTTCTATTTCCTGGTGCAGGCGATCACCGATCTGGCGGCTAGTAGTAAACTGACCTTCTAGTCCCTTAAACGGTGAGGTGTTCGGGCCAAGATATATTTTGAGAGTTGGGGCTTCGATCTCCAGAATTGGCAATGCTTCCGGTGAGACGGCATCAGCCACTGTTTCACCAATTTGAGCGTCAGCTAAACCGCTCAACTGAACAATATCTCCGGCTACGCCAAGTTTAACCTCAAACTTATTAAGACCCTGACTCATATAGACTGAATCGACCCTGGCTTTCACTTGACTGCCATCTTTTTGGCAAAGGACAACTTGATCACCAGCCTTGATCTGGCCCCGGCTAATCCGTCCTATGGCATATTTGCCCTTAAAATTATCCCAGGCCAGAGCCGTTACAAGCATTTGGAAGGGTTGTTCTTTATCTACTTTGGGTGCTGGAATGTGCTGACTAATGGCATCAAAGATGACTGACAAGTCGGCTGCTTCATCTGGGCTAAGAGGCGGCTTAGCCCAGGCTTTGCCGCTACGGGCAACGGCATAGTAGACTGGGTAATGCAATTGGTCCTCGTGAACAGCTAGCTCTAAAAATAAGTCAGCCAGTTCGTCTTCAACTTCAATAATCCGGCTGCTGGACTTGTCTATTTTATTGATGACTATAATTGGCTTTAGATTGGCAGCCAAGGCCTTACCCAAAACAAATTTAGTCTGAGGCATCGGTCCTTCCTGGGCATCGACAACTAGGATACAGCCATCAGCCATATTGAGTATCCGCTCAACTTCTCCTGAAAAGTCAGCATGGCCGGGGGTATCAATGATATTGATCCGATAATCGCCGTGCTGGACAGCCGTTACTTTAGCAGTAATGGTAATGCCCCGCTCACGCTCTTGATCGCCGCTGTCCATGATCAGTTCCTGGCTCATCTCAGCTTGATTGTCACGAAAAGTCTGAGACTGCTTCAGTAGACCATCAACCAGCGTTGTCTTGCCATGGTCAACATGAGCAATAATAGCAATATTACGAATCTTGGATGAGTCTTGAACAAAGTTTGACATATAAAAAGCGCTTCCCTAGTTTGAGCGCCACTTAGAATGGTTGCTTAATTTAACTGTTATTATAGCAGTTTGGGGACTGTTATTAAAGCACAGCCTTGATTAATTACCTCTTTCATGGTTAAATATTAACAATATGGCAGAAGTTTCAGGTCAAGCCCAAACTGAAGTACCCTCATTTTATCCTTATGCTGATGGGTTTTCAGTAGGCGATAATACACTTGCCTACATCACCCGTATGCGCCAACCTGTTGAAGTTGGTGAGGTTCCTAGCGGTGAATTACTGGTCGGCGATATACTGCGCCGAACTTGTAAATTAGGTGGTACAGCTTGCGCAGGTTCAGGCTGCCAAGCTCCTGAGGGTTATAGCAATATTGACAGGCTTTGCTCTGACTTAAATATCAAAGACGTAACCGAACGGCTTGGAATTGAAGCGAAAGACTTGCTTATGGTGGGTGTCACCGCTGACGGCGCAGGTTTTTACGACAAATTAGACAGTTACGGCGAATCAGTGAAAACTAATTCAGTGGGTATTCGTGAATTGCCTGGTTATAATGCTTTCTTCGCTAAGGCTTCTGAGGGAGTTGTGCTGGGCGCTAGGTTAGCAGATTGTGGTTTTGCAGCCATTGAGTTCAAGGACGACCAAGGAGAAGACGTTTTGGGGTTCGTACATATGACACGACCTAACTTACAAGGTGAATCTAAACTAGGCTTTGAGGTAAACGGACAACCAGCAGGTAGTTTTGAATATTTCATGCACGAAGCCTTGGCGCATTATGGTGGAGATATAGCAACCGCTAAAGTCCACTTAGTAGCCGCAATTAAAGCTGAAAACTTCCAGCACACTTTTAAAGACGAGGACGGTCAGCGTCCGGAAGATAAGTTCCCCGGCTGGATTGACCAAGGTTTGTTGGTTAATAGGTCAGATTCTAAATGGACACAAGGCGATTCTATTAATTCTACTGACGTATGGGAACCACAATACCGTGAAATGCTACGCTGGCAGATTACTAGAAGCGGTATCACTTCAGAACAACTAAGCGAAGAAGATATGATTGACCCTGCTGACTTGGAATTGGGTCATGCCAGTAACCACGCTGGCGCACACGGTAAAATGCCTGACGCTCGTGACGCATACTTAGTTATGCCACGCACTTACCAAGCTGCTTAATTTGGTTTTTGAAAATGTTGGTAGTCAGTCCTATCGCTGTCTTGAGACCAATTACCGCCCCACTCCCAGCCACACTCTAGCATGAACTGCACGAGTGGGTGATTATCAGATAAAGTACCAGACTTATCAGGTTCCCATACCGCTCCCGTAGGTGCCACTATAATTTCGCCACTTTCATGGCGTATGTAAGGATTTTGCCTAGGGTTGATGTCAAAGGCTAAACCATGACCATGAAGCGACACCTTATCGGTGCCAGCAATTAAACGATAGTTGAAGCCCGATGATACATTAGCAGCCATGAGCTTGTTATCATCCCATTGATAGTCTGAGTTGCTCGCAGGTACGACCTTTTCAATTAGGAAGTTTAGTTCAAGAGCAAGATCGAAAAAAGCCTTCACATCATCTACTACTGTTAGATTAACTTCAATCAGGCCACTATGGCTTTTCCTATCAAACCCATAATAGGTAACGGGCAGTGCAATTTGTTGACGTAGTATCTCGGTCGGACAAGGCTTCTCTGGATTTTCTAAAACAGGTGGTAATTTGCCATATTCAGCGCTCATAAGCTAATAATATCATCCAGTAGATGTCGCTCAGGCGGAAACTATTCGTAGTTTATCTAGCCCCTTTTTCTCAATTTGTCGGATGCGTTGATGACTAAGGCCAAAGATACGGCCGATTTCTTGGAGGGTCAGACCCTTTGTTGTCGTCGGTATCTGCTCAAAAATTGCTTCGTATGTTAACTCCCCCCAGTGTGTTTTTAGGCTCACCCCGGCAAGTTCATCCAGATAAACACCAAAGCGAAGACTTATAATAGCTTTTTCTCGAGCATTTAAACGGCTGGTCAAAAAGATCTTCTTGAGTTCTTCTTTGTCAGATAGATTATCAATCTGGCTGTCTAAATTATTTGGCGACCCTTCCGTTTGGTGGTCTGTAATATTACTCAGCGATGGAAGAACCAGTGCTCCAACTCGCCTCAGAGTTTGTGTCTGTTCAGCGGTCATGTTGTTTGCCAATGCTAGTTCTTCGGTTGTCACTTCGCGGCCTAACATAGCAGCCAGCCTGTTCTGGGCTATTGAAAGCCCAACCCACTGTTCATGGACGTAGAGAGGAAGCTTGATGGTCCGACTTTGTTCGCCAATTGCCTTCCTGACAGCGTTGTTAATCCAATAGGTGGCATAAGTAGAAAACCTGTGGCCTCTATTAATTTCGAATCTGCGAACGGCCGTCGCAAGACCAACACTTCCTTCTTGAATAAGGTCGTCAAAAGTAAGCGTGCCGGCATAGCTGGCCCTTTTTTGGACATAATGAACAACCAATCTAAGATTTGAAAAAAAAGCAATCTGATGGGCAACGGTTAGGTCAATTAATGCCTGCTCCTGCCTTTCGGTTAGTGGCTGCCCTGTAATCTGTGATTGGTCAACGGCTAATCCCTCTTCAATTTTAGAGAAAAGACTGTGTTCGTCGGCGGCGTTAAGCAATCTATAGCCATTAATTACTTTTGAAAAGTTATTTGGATCTTTGCGGCTCGGTGAGCATGACTCTGAGCCATCGCTATAGGCTGCTAGTGTACGTTGAACAGCCGGATGATTGGTATAGGTTTTGACAATCTGAATTAGGGCCTTTTCCCGTGCCCGACCAGATTCAAAGTTAGCTAATTGGTTCGGTTGGTCACTGCCCAATTCAGCTTCTTTAAGAAACAGCTCTTTTAGATCTGCCCTGAATAATTTGGGGCTAAGTGGTACGACAGCAATAACCGCCGAGCTAGAACGTCGTTTAGTATAGTCAGGCCAGTCTTCTGTGTCTGGCTTGGCGTAAACGGCTTCGGTTGTTAAGCCGGGTTGGTTAATCAAATCTGGGTTCTTGATTGATGGATCTTCGGAGCAGTCTTTCCCCCAATATGCTGTTGTGTCCAGCTGTTCTATAAACTCCGGTGTCATATTACTAGGTATAACAGAAATGGAGCTAAAGAGCAAATTGTGCTATCTGGACGAGGTTTAAAGTTAGACTTTGTGGCTTTTTGTATGAACGCTTTTTTAGGGTTTTAATCTCCTGGCTTGACCGCCGCATTAGTTTTTTTACAGTCTGCCAGATAACAGCAGCCAGTTTTGGGACACTAGCCATACAATTAGCTGTATGGCTTTTATTCGAAGAGTAAAGACATCCAGTTGGAAAGTCAGGTGATCCTGAAGCAATTAAGAGTGGGGCACTAGTTTGGTCAAGTCAGGTACTAGGTATGGTTGATAGAATGGCAACTTACAAAGTGATTACTCCAGCAAAGCTAAATAAGGATAATAGTCTAGGATATTGGGGTGTCTGGCGAACAATTTGTTTTCAGACAAGCATTAGCAAGTTCAGGTATACTTCAGAAACATTTTTTAATGATGTTTTGGCTCTCGGTATTCGCCGATTCTTTGATGCTGTTCGCTCTTATGCTCGTTCATGGCCGTTTCGGCCCTTAAAATCATATCCATCCATGAGCTACCTGGCACTTGTAGGCTGGCACCGACTGCTATTTCAAAGCCTACTGATTTATATGTCTGGTTATTGGTTAAGTATAGCCTGGTTTTTTTATTGTGGTAAGCAACAAGGGCGGCCTTTTTGATTTTTTTCTCACGACCAAAGGTTAATCTAACTGGCTCGTCAAATCTCAAAGAGTCTTCGGGGTAGCCGAGGGTTGAGGTAAATAACTGCTGTAAGATTTTTGTTTCTACGTCTCGTTCTGATTCAAGAACAGCCATGCAGTTATACTACATGTAGAATTATCCCAGCGGTACATGACGCCAAGGGATATACACCGTTATTATACTATTTACAATACAAAAATGATATTAGATAATATTATTTATCCAGGGTGACGCAATATTTGACATGCTTAAGTTTTATGGTTTGTCTGGGAATAGATAATTCTCCTGGAGTGTCGCGCTTGAGGGCTGCCACCAGGCAGGAAACATAAACAATATTAAAATATAAAACTCTAAACTGGACAAGGTTTTATTGCGTATGTTAGTATTTAAATGTAGATGGAATGCGTGGGTTGGCCTATGTTGGCCATTGGACCCAAAGCACCATCTACTTTTTATTTGGATGATACTCTTCTATTGAAAACTGAACACCACCCTTAAATCTTTTCTCGATTGTCTCTGATATCCGTTGTGCTGACAGCTTTCTTTGAAGATATTTTACTATTTCCACTTTGGCTCCGTCGGCTTTAACTAAGCCAAACTTGATTTTAAATGAATACGCCACGATGCCAAGCAGAACGTCACAAACCTGAATTTCAGCAACAGCATGAGACTCTAATCGTGCTACACCGAAGACAGCATTTCGTCGAAGACGCATTTTGACTTTATCTTTGACAACCTTCTCGAAACGGTCACTTTTTTTAGTTGACACGTCATCTGCCAGAAGCACCACATAGCTACTCTTATTTGACTGACCCTGTTCAAGAACTCGGGAAACTAAACGGGCCACAAAAACACCGTAAGCTTTTTCATGGTCTCCATTGAAGTAGTGCTTTATATTCAATTCTTTTTTGTCATATACTACACAGGAAAAGTTAATATTTTTACAGTCAAAGAAAAGATCAATTAAACCTTTGTAAAGGTTAAGATTCTTCTGGCGTATATCTGTAAATTTAAATTCGTGTTTTGAGTAGTGACGACTATTTTTATAACTTATTACCGAACGGTGAAGGTCGCGTGGGTTTTGACAAACGACTAAGCCTAAGCCAAAGACCTTATCTGTGGCTGGAGTATGTAAGAGACCAGTCTCGTCCAAGTAGCCAAAGAGATTTAGTCTAGATTTGGGACCTGTAGTTATATCCATGCAATTATTGTATTGGCCGGAAACAATAATTACAATAATATAATCTCTGGTCAAATTTCTATTTGGTTTAAAACTGCTAAAAACTGTTTTGGCCATGGCCGAGAGCGTGGGGCTTAGCGTATAACTTTAATCGTTAACTTTACCTCAGCTGAACGCACAATTTAGTTCAAGTCCTGACAGCACTCCATCACACGAAACTTTGTTATAATCCCTGCATGTCCATATATTTTCTTAGGCACGGTGAGAGCGAAGCTAATGTCAAAGGTGTATTTGACGGGCAAGGTCTTAATTCAGAGTTAACAATATTGGGGGGAAAACAAGCTGAGCAGGCAGCACAAGAATTAACGAGTATAGATATTAAAGATATTTACTCGTCTCCGTTAAAGCGGACTAGGAAAACTGCCGAAATAGTATCGGATAGAATAGGTTTTCCGCTCAATCAAATAAAGTTTGATGACCGATTAATGGAACATGATGTTGGTAGATTATCAGGCCTTCCATATGATACAGATGAGTATCTAAAAGCTAAACTAATAGGTGATGCTGAGAACAATATAAAATTCCAGAAACGTATACTTAGCTTCCTCCATGATCACAAAGATGATAAATATAACATGTTAATGGTTAGTCATGGAGGTGTTGGCAGTATGATAGAAGCTTCTCGCAGGGGCCTAGATGTAAGCGAATTCTATGAAGTAGTTTCTTATCCCAATGCCCATATAGTACCTATTGACTTAGATTGGTTGAAGTAGAGTAGATATAACCAATGCTGAGTCCCTTCGCAGGCTCTACGTCCATCATGGCCGGTTTGCCTTGAACAGATCAGAGAAGCATTGGCTGAGCAAAGCGGTCTAAACCCTTTCGGGCTATACCGTAGTGCCTATACTTTATGGATTAACATGCCGTAAGTATCATTGGCTGGACTTTACGGACTTAGCAGTTCCTTCAGGATTTTATAGAATATAATAAGAACATGATTTTATATCATTCCTCGCCAGTTAAAAATCTCAAAACCTTAAATACTAGTCAAACACTTAGTAACAACGTGAACATTGGGAATTACTTATTTGCTACCGAAAATAAGTTGTTAGCCTTGATGTATCTTATACCTAAAGGCTTCCCTATCATGACGAATCCCAGAAAGAGTAATCCAACTGTTGTTATTTCAGGAAAAGCAGAAGAAGTTTTGAGCAAGGATAAGGGAGGATCTGTGTATGTTTTAGATGATAAAAATTTTGGCGAGACACCGCAAAAAAGCTTAACAGATTATGAAAAAGTATCAAGGATGTCCGTCGAACCAATAAAGGAAATTGAAGTCATGAAAACAATCAGCGAACTAATAGAATCTGGCGTATCAGTATACTTTGTAGATGATGAAGTTTTTAGCAGTCTAATTAGAAATCCCAAACAAAAAGCGTTAATTGCTCAACTGACCAAATTTAGCCAGTAGTTACGCCCTAGCTATTTTCATCAAGCAATCAGCGATTGATTCGGAAATTGGCAAGTCTAAAATATCTTCGAGCCATCTATACTGTCCATTTACGTTACATTCTAAGAAAGTCATCTCTGAATCATCATTTTCTATAAAATCAAAAGTCCCATATCTTAGACCAAGTAATGCCAAAAATTTTATACACCTAGCCTTGTGCTCATCGGGCATTGTCTCTCTTCTGAACCGAACTCCGTCCGAGAATTGGTGTTTTCTCCAATCATCTTTTGCCTCATCAGTAGTGTAAATTGCTGCCTCGAACACGTTGTCTTCAACTACAGTCACTCGCCATTCTCTTTGCTTATTTATGAACTTTTGAAAGATTCCAGGATATGGATTATCGTCAGACAAATCCTTCCTTTTTGCTGGATCTAACTTAGTGGTGTAGAGTACCTTTGCTCTATTATTTGCATAGGTGATGCCTTTTGGCATTTTGATAATGTACTCATCTTCGTTAAAGAACCCATCAATGCTTTTCCAGTGATTAGAAACGATTGTACTTGGAATGCTGAAACCAAGCTCCTTGGCTAATATGAGCTGACCAATTTTATCTTGAGCTTTATTCATTCTCGAAGGATCATTGAGCCAAGTACCATCAGGTATTAAACTTATAAGCGAATCTTGAAGCGCATCCATCTCTTTCTCAAGAGTCATTTTTCGCGCTTTTTCTTCTATTGAGAGGTTATATACGTAAGGGTGTCTATACCAAGCAGAACTCAACTGCTCTAGATTAACAATTCTGTTGTTGTAGCAAAAAGTTAGAGGGTTATTGTCAGGCTCCCAATATAATCAACAACTAGTCTATTCTAGAAAGGACTAATATATTGGTTTAAAAAGGAGCGGCAATATGTCCAAGGGCACTCGTTACGACCCCGAATTCAAAGCAGAAATAGTCAGTAAGATCCGTGAC
>DATLRC010000002.1:0-51320 GCA_035534895.1 Candidatus Dormiibacterota bacterium | reverse complement strand
CCGTCGCCTTACATATCCACTACTACAATACCGAGCGTATCCATACTGCTCTAAAAATGAGTCCGGCGGCTTACGCTGCCAGCCTCATGCCAGCTACGCTGGAAAAAGACAAGGTGTTGCAGAAAAAGGTAGCTTGACAATTATATCATTTACGAACCCGTAAAGAGTGCAAAAACAATAGACAGCCTAGACAGCATATTTTCTACAAATAACGGAGACAAAGTGCTCCAATTAAGAATGCTACCAGCACACGATTATGAACTGGCCTACAAACTATAATAGGGATCAGTATTCGTTAACTTTGGATTAAGGTGTGAAGACTTGAACGAATGTAGTTAAATAGGGGTATGATACCATTCATAGCCAAGATTGAAGAACTGTCGTTTATTACGATCCACTTCTCTGGTAGTGACCAGCGCGACAGTAAACATAATGCCATAAAAGGCGGCGGCATTGTAGTTACAATTGTGCCAGCAACAGTTAGCGCAGCAGGTTTTATTGACCATCCACACCTGGAAGTCCTCGACACCTTAGAGTGGGGGTTTCACCTTAAAATTGTTAACCCTTCCAAACATGAGGCTGTTGCAATAACTGCCATTGATTGCAGGTTTATAGGTAGGAACGGTTTTGGCGCAGTGTCCAATCCATATAGTGGAAGCCTCTATGCATTAGAAAAACCCTACCCTCAAAAGAAAATAAATGATAGCGTTTTAGATTCCTTTCCACTGCTTATCATGCCTCAATCCACAGCATTTTATAAATTTACGACCCAGTTACAAACGTACCGTAAGAAGTACGGATTGGTACCAGTTAAAAAAGCCTTCAGGCGAGATGAGGTGCGAGCCCCAGAGTCCTATGGGCAATTGCAGCAAAAGCGCAGAGTTACCATCAAAACCAGTAGGGGCGCTGCCGTAATTAAGTTCTAGTTTAAAGTATATTTATTCAGCTGGACGATTTTGTTCGATAATTTTTGCCACAGCTAGCCTTGTGTCATATGCGAGCCAGTGTGCATAGCCCTCCGGGGCGATACTGGTCACCCATGGCTATCCTCCTGGTTCTCAATGTAGGTCATCATTATTAATGATGGTCAGACCAGCACGTTCCAACTTCTCCTGAAGTAGATACAAATTCGGCACAAAACGGTTCCAGAGTCTATCCAGTGAGCGCACCAAGCATTATGACCTCAGTGAAACGAGGTCTTTTATTTTGGTAATGGTTGCATATTCTTATTTATAAGTTAGTATCAGTGTATGTATTTTGGAAGTAAGCCATATGGGCTAGAAGAATACCTCGAGCATCATAAAGGTGACGGAAGCAATATGCTAAGAAGTGAAGATTTTGCTCAACCTCGAGCCTTAACTCAGGGCGATATTTTATCAAATGGATGGGAAGTATCAGGTAAACCATTTTTAGCCTTTAATAGCAGCACGGGTTTGCATTTTACAAATGGCCTAACTAGGATTGTTGCCCCTCGCATACCATTACAGTTAAGGTCAGACAGAGCAGGCTACTTGCCTGAGCAATTGAGAATAGGCCAAATTCTTCAGACAGGTTGTGTAGTGCTTGACACGCCTAAGCCAATTGGCCCAGTGGAATGGCACAACGGACAAGATGAATTGGAGTTAAAGTTAACAGGCGGATTTGTGGGTCATGAGGTCGGCGTACCTTATGACCTGGAACTTGCTGTATTTGGAGAAGAATATCCACCAAACTCACAAACACTACTCGGTTCTGTGGCCTTAGATGGCGTTCAAACACTTTATGAAGAAGCAAAGAGAAATCTCCCTAAACTTGGTCAGTTAGCTTTTGAGGTGTAACTCCCAGTATCTTCCTCCAACGACCTATCTCGTCTCTAATAAGGCGTAAATTTTTACCCACCTGCAGCACCAATCATAAGCTTTTTGACATCAGTAAGTAGACCATTTCATTAATATATCTCGATAATAACTGCTTAAGTGAAAAATTTGACTTACATGCCCGCAGTACAGGCTATAATAACAAGCTTCTGCAAATTTGAATGACAAACTTTTATGGAGGCATTTTTGAAACCAGAAAACGAACTTTTAAAACGACCGATAAAACTTAGCAGGCAGGCCACTAGTTGGTTAGGTGGCCACTTAATCTACAATATTAAGCAAGCTGAGGCATTGCCAGAACAGATTGGTGGTTCTCTATGGCGTCTTGTAAGCTCAAAAAGTCTTGCTAAACACCTTCAGGAACAGGTTGCCTTAGATTTAGAGAATAACATAAGACAAGAAAGGCAGCAGCTTGACGATGACTCCAACCCGCCACATTTTAAGTGGAACTTGTTAATGTTCTCAATCGATAGACAATATGATCAGATTGTTCAAAACGGTCAACTGGTGTCACAAGAATATGTTTCTCTTTTAACACGTGTTTGGACCGAATTTGGTCGGCCTGAAGACGAAATTGCCCAAAAGCTGAGCGGAATTAAGTTGCTAGAGGAAGCAGATGCCCAGCCACTACCAGACTTTTTAAAAACCTGAAAATTACTAAAAGCGACTCACTTTATTGTTCTAACAGCTCGGGGAATGAGCATTCTTGCAGTATAATTAGCTCCTGAGCCTGGCACGTTGGCCGAGAAGTTAGGCAAGGGTCTGCAAAACCCTGTACACCGGTGCGAATCCGGTACGTGCCTCCAGTCATATAAAACCATGCGCGGGTGGTGGAACGGTAGACACTCAGCACTTAAAATGCTGTGCCCAAAAGGCGTGCGGGTTCGATTCCCGCCCTGCGCACCAGACTAGTTTTCGTAACCGATACTTCTTATGTATAATCAAGGCTAAAGTTCAAGCAATGAAATCTTTTATTAAAGTCTACTTAGGAGAATCAAATGCCCCCCGAAACAACTAACTCACCAAATCCTGACCCCGATCAACCGACCAATATAATCCCCGACCAACAGCTGCCACCACCACCTCCGACACTTGACGATACAATTAGCGACGATTCATCGTCTCAGACCCCCGCACCGAGTAGTATTATTTCTCCATCAGCTCCTGCTGATACTCCCAAACCTGTCGAGTCAAGCATAGTTGCTGATGAGCTTAAAGAAATGGATAGGCCTGAAGAGAGTGTACCAGCAGCTGAACCGCAAACAGCACCTCCTAAAACTACCGTTGGTGGACCCAAAAAGAGCCGTTCTGCCCTAGCTCTGCTACTGGTGATAGCTTTGGTGCTCGTTCTTGGCGGAGTTGCCGCCGCCGCTTATTACGGCTATGTGGTACCCAATCAGCCCCAAAATGTTTTAAAAACAGCCATCCAAAATACTCTCCAACAAACAGAGGCTAGTTTTAACGGTAATCTGACGGTGGACTCAACTAATAGCAAGTCCCCGAGCCTGAAAGTCGATTTTCAAGGTTCAAGCAATCTTTCAAGCAAGTCGGCTGATCTGCAACTTAACCTGACTAGCTCAGGGGTTAGTCTTCCTTTCGAAACCCGCCTAGTTAATCAAAATCTATACCTGAAAGTCGGTGATCTAAGCTCAATTACCACCTTGGTCAAATCTTTCTCGCCTAAACTAAGCAGTAGCATTAGTGCTTTATCCGAGACACTATCAAATAAATGGATAGTTATTGATAGCACCCTGCTCAAACAAGCCGGCGGAAGCTGCCCACTAGACAACACCTGGGCAATTACAAAGACCGATATTAACTACCTAGAAGCGCAATATGCCAACAATCGCTTCGTAACCATCAAAGATACTGCCAGCGACAGCGTTAATGGACAACCGGCCACAAAGTTTGATCTATCAATCGACAACGGCAAAAGTGCCGCCTACATGACCAGCCTCAATCAACTACCACTAGCTAAGGCCATAAGAGGCTGCACTAATACAACCCCCAAAGCGCCGCTTAACACAATAAAAGTTATTACCGGCAGTACACCGCTTACTGTTTGGGTCGATAAAGCCAATCATCGTATCGTCAAGATCGCCTCTCAAAGTACAGCCCAACAAATTCAAAAACTGCACCAAAACAGTAGTGCCAGCATTATTTTTAGCTATCAACCGGTCTCCATCACAGCACCAAACGGTGCTCTACCGCTCATCCAACTACTATCAGAGCTTAAAAGCCAGTCTAACGATTCTGCACTACAAAGCTTAATAAGCGCTAATAGCTTTTCACTATAAGATAAGCCTACTGCCCAAGACATCTTAAGGGCGCTATACTATAGCTATGTTAAAACAAATTGGTAAGGCCTGGCTGTGCCGCATATTCGAGGCTCAAGTACGCCGCCTACGCCAGAGCAATCAGTTTATGATTATCGCTGTTGCCGGCAGCGTCGGTAAGACATCGACCAAGTTGGCAATTGGCCAAACACTGTCTAGTAACAAAAAGGTGCTCTGGCAAGAGGGCAACTATAATGATCGTCTGACAGTACCACTAGTTCTTTTTAATCAAACCGAACCAAGTATTTTTAATATCCTAGCCTGGTTAAAAATTCTTCTTAATAACCAAAAACAGCTATCTCGCCCATACCCCTATGAAGTAGTTGTTTTAGAACTGGCTGTCGATGGACCCAATCAGATGTCCAAATTTAACTATTTAGAACCCGATTTAGTTGTTTTAACCGCTATTACGCCTGAGCATATGGAATATTTCGGTAGTTTAAACTCGGTTGCCGAAGAGGAGCTCAACGTGCTTAGCTTCTCCAGGGAAGCATTAATTAACATCGATGACGTTGCCCCAGAATATTTAGCTAAACACCATTTTTTGTCATATGGTACAGACCCAAGCGCCGATTACAGCTTGAGTGACGTACGTCAAAAAGGACTTGAAGGCCAAACAATAGTTATTAATTTGGCCGATGGCCATAAAGTTGAAGCCAGCTTATCTTTAGTCGGTATTCAAGGGGCTAAAGCGGCCTTAGCAGCGGCTGCCTGTGCTAATAGACTTGGTCTAACACCTGAAGAGATCAACCTGGCCCTAAAGGATCTGAAGCCTTTTGCCGGCCGGATGCAAATCTTAAAAGGGGCTAATCACAGCACATTAATTGATGACACATATAACGCTAGCCCAGCGGCGGTTAAATCAGCTCTTGACGTGCTATATAAGACCTCAGCTGCCCACCGGATCGCTATTTTAGGCAGCATAAACGAGTTTGGCAATTTAAGTCAGACTGCCCATCAGGAAGTCGGTCGTTACTGTGACCCCGACAAACTAGATCTAGTTGTAACTATCGGTCAACTGGCTGAAACATATTTAGGGCCGATAGCTGCCCAAAACGGCTGCTTAGTAAAAAGTTTTATAAGCCCCTATGACGCCGGAAACTTTGTTAAAAATGAATTGAGAGAGGGAACCATAGTTCTTGCCAAGGGCTCCCAAGACGGTGTTTTGGCTGAAGAAGCACTCAAGATACTATTGGCTGACCCCCAAGATGCCTCAAAATTAGTTCGCCAAAGCAAGTACTGGCTTAAACAAAAAGAGCATCAATTTAAATAACCCAAGCCATCAAATGCTAAACTTACAAGCCGATTCACTAAAGCATCGATTGATATGCCTGCCGCCAAAGCCGCTTTAGGGAAAGGACTTTGAGTTGTCATCCCGGGTAAAGTATTGGTTTCCAGGATTTTTAGCTGTCCGCTTGAACCAACAATCATGTCTCTACGGCTTAAATTACGGCAACCACAAAGTCGATGAACTTCAAGAACTAAATCTTTGAGCCGCTCATTGAAGAGCCTGCTTTACATTTGTCACCCTCCGCTAAAGCGGTTGTGGGTTCGAATCTCAAGTTGCTGACCATACTTGCACGAATAATTTCTACAAAAAAATATTTGACAAATGATGCCTACATGCCTACATTAGTAATATGTCAACTATTCAATATACAATTCGTGGCGTTCCATCCGAGGTCGACTCTAAGCTTCGTCGCTTAGCTAACTTAAGAAGTCAGAGTCTTAATCAGGTTGTTCTTGAACAACTATCGTCTAATAAAGTAAATTCACCTCAAAAATCAACAGACATTACTAAATCTAAGGTAAATACAGATTTTGATGATTTGTTTGGCACTATTACGCCTCTTGAGCCAGAAGTAGAAGCAGCTCTAAGTTCTCAACGAGCGGTACGTCCTAAAGACTGGCAATAGTCATGGACTTCGACCTACTGGTCTTAGACACAAACTATTATTCAGCCTTGGCCAAAAATAACCCTAGGGCTAGATCACTCGTACGAAACTCAGAAGAGGTCGCCTTACCCCATACAGTAATCGGCGAGTTACTGGGTGGCTTTTATTATGGAAGCCAGTTTGATAAAAACTATAGCGATTTAAAGAGAGTTCTCGCTAAACCAAGCTGCAGAATTCTTATGCCTTCTATGGAAACCGCAAAAATTTACGGTCGGCTATACGCAGAGCTTAAAAAAAGTGGCAAAATGATTCCGACAAATGACGTTTGGATAGCTGCTTTAACAATTGAATATGAGGGAACGCTTGCTTCGTTTGACAAAGATTTCACAGTTATCCCAGATATCAAACTTATTTCATAATTCAAAAACGAGCATTAGAGATCACGATAACATTGTGAACAAGACATATTTGTTTTATCTTGCTTAGTTTTGCAGAGCTAAGGCCCTGCTAGTAATTATGCAGGGAGAAGGTCAAAGTGCGAAACTGGTGTCTTGTCAGGATAAACTGTTTGGATTTTGTCGAATAACTCCACAACGTTGTTTCGGAAGCGTTTAGGGAGTCAATCTGCTACAATTACTCCTGTAATGCAGAGATATAACCCTAAAAGCATTGAGCCCAAGTGGCAAAAGATATGGCAAGACAGTCGACTCTATGAAACCAGTCAAGACCCAAAGAAGCCAAAACGCTATGTTCTAGAATATTTTCCTTATCCTAGTGGTGCAGCAATGCATGTTGGTCATGTGCGTAACTATACTATTGGAGATGCTGTGGCCCGCTTCAGCCGCATGAACGGCTACAATGTACTGCACCCCATGGGCTGGGATGCCTTCGGCTTGCCGGCCGAGAACTACGCTATCAAAACAGGCATTAGCCCCCGGTTAGCAGTCAACCAAAATACCCAGAAATTCAAGAAGCAGCTGATGCAAATGGGCTTTAGTTATGATTGGTCTAGGGAAGTTGACAGCACCGACCCTAAGTATTACCGCTGGACACAATGGTTCTTCTTACTGCTATATAAACGTGGCTTAGCCTATCGTCAGCAAAGCCTTCAGTGGTGGTGCCCGAACGATAAAACGGTTCTGGCCAACGAACAGGTCGAAAACGGCAAGTGCTGGCGCTGTGGCTACCTGGTAGAAAAAAAATCTCTAAAGCAATGGTTTTTCAAAATTACGGCCTATGCTGACAGATTAGAGAAAGATCTGGACGACGTTAATTGGCATCAATCTATCAAGACTATGCAGCGTAACTGGATTGGCCGCTCTAAGGGAGTCGAAATCGACTTTCTGCTAATCGGTGGGGATGAAAGAATAAAAGTCTTTACCACTCGACCGGATACGCTGTTTGGAGCAACGTTTATAGTCCTGGCCCCCGAACACTCACTGGTCGAAAAGATGACCACTGCCGAACGTAAAGACGAGGTCGGAAAATACATCAAGACTGCTCAGGCCAGAAGTGATATTGAGCGTCAGGATACTAACCGCCCAAAGACGGGTGTCTTTAGCGGTGCTTATGCCCTGAACCCGATCAACGATCAGAAAATACCGATCTGGATAGCAGATTACGTACTCGGTGCTTACGGCACAGGGGCAATTATGGCCGTCCCAGCCCATGATGAACGAGACTGGGAATTTGCCAAGAAGTTTGATCTACCAATCGTTAGAGTGATCAAAAATGATGCTGCTGACGACCAGGCTACTGAGGCTGAGGGAGAAATGATGAACTCCGCAAAGTATGATGGCTTACCAAGCAGCCAAGCTCGAGAAAAGATCGCCGCTGACCTGGAGAAAAAAGACATCATTAAACAAGTCGTCAACTACAAGATCCGTGACTGGCTAATAAGCCGCCAACGTTACTGGGGTGCACCGATACCTATAGTCTACTGTCCTAAGGATGGACCCCAAGCCGTTAGTGAAGATCAATTGCCGGTTGTCCTGCCTGAGCTAACCAAGTTTGAACCAAGTGGTGATGGACGAAGCCCTCTGGCAAACGTCGAGCAGTTTGTAAATACTACCTGCCCCAAATGTGGTGGTCCTGCTGAACGCGAAACCGACACCATGGACGGCTTTGCCTGCAGCAGTTGGTACTTCCTACGCTTCGCTGATCCGCATAATGATCAAAAACCATTTGACCGTCATAAGGTAGATTTCTGGTTACCAGTCGATGACTACATCGGTGGTGCCGAACACGCTGTGATGCACCTCTTATACGCCCGTTTTTGGACTAAAGTCATGTTTGACGAGGGTCTTATAGATTTCCAAGAACCATTCAAGACCCTGCGAAATCAGGGTATGATCCTGGCCCCTAACGGTGCCAAAATGAGCAAAAGCAAAGGCAACACCATTGAGCCAGAGGGACTAATAAATCAGGGCTACGGTGCAGATAGCATACGCATCATGGAACTGTTTATCGGACCCTGGGATCAGGCTGTCAACTGGAGTGTTGAAGGCCTGGGCGGGGCTTATCGCTTTTTACAGCGAGTCTGGAACATAACCCAGGAATTTATAGACTCGACCACTAGTCATCAGCCATCAGCTACCAACCAACGTGAGTCGACAGAGCTGAAGCGAGCCATTCACAAAGCCATTAAAAAAGTCAGCCAAGACATGCTAGAGCTTGGCTTTAACACCTCCATAGCTGCCCTGATGGAATGCTTAAATGAACTTTTCCGGATAAAGGCAGCTGACAATTACAGTGCGGCAGATTGGAAATGGTCTCTGGAAAGCCTACTCCAATTAGTGGCTCCCTTTGCTCCGCATATCAGCCAAGAGCTTTGGCAACAATTAGGCCACCAAGACTCAATACATCTAACTAACTGGCCTAAGTACGACGACGCTTACCTCGAGGAAAAGGTACTAACCGTTGTCATACAAGTTAATGGTAAGTTACGATCAGAAATCGAGGTTGACGCAGATATGAGCCAAGAAGCAATTACCAAAGCCGCTCAAGAAAATCATAAATTAAAGCCTTACCTAAAGAACAAAACGATCACCAGAACTGTTTATGTGCCCAAAAAGTTGATTAACTTTGTGGTTAATGACTAGTCGTTTAGATTAGCTGAGGCAGCTATAACTTTGCTTGTGGCAAGTTGCTAATATCGTCAAAGAAAAGAACAGTCGGTTCTTTAGGCTCCCTAAAGCTAAATTGGTCGGGCTCTTGGGTGACAACCGTTTCCTCAAACTGAATAGGCTGTTTGATGCCATCAGTCTGTGAACAGAAGTTAAAAACCTCGACATTAGATGGAGTGATAGACGACTGCTCGACAAAGATAAGCCGCTTATTCGGTTTCTTTTGAAGAGCATCAACGAAAGCCCCATATTCTTTAGAATAACTCATAACTACTGCTAATATAACAGAATATAGAAGCAATGTCAAAACCAGGGTCCTTGCTGAGCTGATTCGATATCTGTAAACTAAAGCTAACCATGAAACAAGTAGACAATCAGACTCAGTTTGGTCGGGCATTGGGCTACATCCTGGTAGGCTGCGGCATTATTGGGATTATTGCTTCTTTTGCCCTAACCTATGACAAAATCCAGATCCTAACCAACCCTAACTACAATCCAAACTGCAATATTAGCCCAATTCTAAGTTGTGGTTCAGTTATGAAAACTAAACAAGCAGAACTACTCGGCGTGCCTAATACTATTTTCGGCTTGGTTGGCTTTAGCGCAATTGTCACTCTTGGAGCTGCCTTGCTTGCTAAAGCAAAATTCGAACGTTGGCTATGGCTCGGCCTACAATTAGGGGTAAGTATAGGTTTTGTCTTTACATATTACCTATTTTTTGAAGGCGTCTATCGGCTCCAGGCCATTTGTCCTTTCTGCTTCGTAGTCTGGATCATAACTGCTCCAATATTCATCTATACTACGGTCTACAATATTCAGTCGGGCAATCTGCAATTTCCTAAACAACTTAGTACGCTCAAAGAGTTTATCCTTCGTCACCATGGGGACTTACTATTGTTTTGGTATGTCCTGATCTTAGGGATACTAGTGACTCATTTCTGGTACTATTGGAAGACTCTAATTTAGGCAAGACCGCCAAAACTCTTCACAATTCTACTTAGACCTAGTTTTTTTAGACTCATGCCATATCAATTTATAAAGCCCCAGCTTATCCGGCAATCTATTGACGTACGGAATATAGGGGAAGGCTATAAGAAGAAGAATTAGCCAGCCAACTATGATAGCCGTGTCTCTGTCTCCGTTGGCATCATTGGCTAAAATGGTATGGTCGAGTAGACCAATTGGTGCTAACCACCAGGCCCCTAGCGGGAACTTAGTTGACTCCTCGTGCAACATACCGTATTGCTGCGTTGTTATGCCTAGGCTTTGAGCTTTAGTGTCCAAAACGCCGCTATCAGCTAGGAAGCGTAAGACATACGTTGATTGATCACCTGAAGGATTAGAATTGAAAAGGGAAGCCTCGTATAAACCCGATTTGGCCATAGTAGTTAAAGAGTTAACTATGTCTATAACAGGGTTGGGCTTAGGTTGCTTAGCTAGACCATTCATATAGTAGTCTCTCGCCTGTCCAATCTCTGCATTTTGGGTAGCAGCCGATTCGGCATTAAATACCACAAGTTGATCTCTAGAATGTTTGATAGCAAGAAGTTGATGGTAAGGCTGGACAATGTAAACCTGCCTAACGTCATAACGATAGGGGTCAATATTATCTACATATATTGCAGTATCTGAAGTTCGATTAAATTCTTTTAGGAGTGTCTGGCTCATCAAGCTAGGATCTTCCTGGGCTACTTCTTTAATAGTAGTTGGACGGATAAAAGGCGACGGGAAAATAAGGGCTAGGCCAAGAATGACACCGATAAGTCCGAAGCCTCGTAAAAATAGGAGCCCATGATTAGCTTTAACAATGGTGTATTTAACATCTTGACGGTAGGGTTTTGCTATACCCCTAGCCCTAATCAGCAGATAGTGAACAAACAATAGGCCTAAAATTAATAACGGCACAACGACCACATGAATCCCAAAAATCTGATGATAATTTAATTCATTGAGAAAACCACCAATGCCACTACCATTAAATAAGTCTGCTCCTTGAAGACTTCGGTATTGTGACGAGTAGTCTCCTCTTAGGACATAGCCAAACTCAGCTTCCACTAGAACGAAAAAGAACATCATGGCCCCAATTACCCACGTCAACCGCCTGGGCTTCTTAAAGCCAGAGGTTAAAAAGACGATAGATAAATGAAGAAGCACAAATAGAACGAAAGCCTGGGTTGCCCATAAGTGTATGCTCCGAAAAAACTGTCCGGCCGGATCAGTTAACCACCAACTGGGGCCATAAGCTACCATAATGACGCCCGTAATAATGAGCACAAGGAAACTGATCATCGATAAAAAGCCAAGAGAGTAAAACAGCTTGTTGGCATAGGAAGGTACTCGCTCAATCATAAGCTGAGACAATATTTTCTTGAGTGAGGCGTTTTCATCCACTGGTCTTTATATCCTTGTCTATATATCTGTATTCTACACCTAGGGCCAGAATTAATAAGGGCCTAAATTTTGCTAAAGCTAATCCTAGCTATAAATCAAGATGCTCTCTAGCCTCTCTGAAGAAGGGTCAATAAGGCTTATATCTTCTTAGGAATGGCCGAAAGACCAATCCTAATAGAAAAGAAAGTAGAAAAAATGTCAAAAATTAGTGCTTGAGTAAAATTAGTTTTTCAGCTAAAATAAAACCAAGTTTTATTAAGCTTAGCTTATCAATTAAAGATAAGGGAGGATTGTTAATGGGTAAACCCAAAAAGCGCACCAGTCCACGCCGCACTGGGACCCGACGCAGCCATTTGGTGCTTAAGCTAGCCCGTGCTGTGAATGCCAAATCGGCGGTCAAGGTTCGAACAACCAATAGGGAAACCGGCATCCCAAAAGACATCAGCTAGCAGGACTTTAAAACTGAGCTATACTTAAAAAGAGCAGCTATAGCTAAATCAAAAGGAATTTAACAATATGGCATCGAATCGGCATCTAGGTCGCATTATCGCCCTCCAAACTCTTTATGAGATGGAATTTAGGCGAGAGGCAGGCGATGAGAAGCTTGCTCTTAAAGAAGTGCTTGAGCGTAACATTGGTCGTTACCGAAACATGGTAGACGACACCGATTTCATTGAAAAGATGGTCAAGGGAGTTACCAAACAGCAAACAGCTCTAGATGCTGCTTTGCAACCAGTAGCCCCTGAGTGGCCGATCAACCAAATTGCCCGCATTGACCGCATTGTGCTAAGGATGGGCTTGTACGAACTACAAAAGGAGCCTGATGTTCCCCCCAAGGTAGTTATTAATGAAGCCATCGAGCTTGCCAAAGCCTTTGGCAGCGATAACTCCTCGAAATTTGTAAATGGTGTGCTGGGAACTCTTCTCAGACAAAAGACGGCCGTCACTCCAACTAAAAGCTGAACCGCCCCCTCGGCCAAATTATCAAAATAGTTTTAGCTTAGAAAGAACTGTTGCATGAAAAGACCTAAACCAATTCAAGGAATACGTAAATTAGTAACCCGACGTCCTCTTATCAGTGAAGTGGTTCACGAAACAACTTCCGGAGGCATTGTTTTTCGCCGTGACCCAACAACCAAAGGCCTTGAACTGCTCCTGATCCAAGATGCCAAGAATCGCTGGACAATCCCTAAAGGACATGTTGAGCCTGGTGAAGAACCCAAAAAGACGGCTCAGCGAGAAATAAGCGAAGAAACTGGCCTAGAGCAGATGAGAGTAATGAACTGGTTGGGTAAAGTAAACTTTCGCTACCGCCGCAGCCAGACATTGGTATTAATGACCATGCACATCTATTTGGTCCAAGGATTGGGTGATACCAATAAATTAAAACCGGAAGACTGGCTCAACGACATTAAATGGCTGCCAGCACATGAGGCCATTGATAAGATTGCCTACGAAGATATCAGTAAACTTATTCTACTTGGCATGAAAAAAATCAGGGATGCTAAACTTTAATCACAGATAATCATAAAACGATGGATACTAATCTTTACCAAGTTTTTGCTCGAGACAAGTTAGGGGTCACCTTCAAGGACATTGATCTATTGGTGACTGCCTTTACCCACCGCTCATATCTAAACGAGCATAAAAAAACCGTCCGACAACACAATGAACGTTTGGAATTCTTAGGCGACGCTGTCCTTGAGCTGGTGGTTACCGAGTATCTTTATACTTCCTTTGACCAGCCTGAGGGTGTTTTAACTAACTGGCGTAGTAGCCTGGTGCGAACTGAAAGCATTGGTGCCGCTGCTAGCCGATATCAATTTGAACCGTTGCTGCGCTTAAGCCGAGGAGAAAAGCGAGGCACTGAACGAGCCAGGGCCCAAATTCTGGCCAATGCATTTGAAGCGGTCATCGGCGCTCTTTATCTGGATCAAGGCTATCAAGTTGCTCGGAACTTTATCACTGAAGGCATCCTGTCTACCTTGGATCAGATTTTATCAACTGGCTCCTGGATTGATCCCAAATCGAGTTTGCAGGAAATGGTTCAAAGCCAAGAAGGCGCAACACCACTTTATCGAGTGATTAGCGAAGAAGGGCCAGACCATGACAAAATGTTTACCGTCGGCGTCTTCGTTAATGCCAAATTACGGGGCAAAGGGGTAGGCCCGAGCAAGCAAGCTGGACAGCAAAAGGCAGCCACTGAGGCAATGGCCTATTACCAGCACAAGAACTAGTTTGACAACAGAGGCGACAATCTGTAAAATAGCAAACATTGTTCGCAGGCAATAACTTAAGATTTCCAAAAAAATGAAAGTGAGTTTTACAAACAGATGTTAGTTATCCGTATGCAACGTACTGGTCGCCATGGTCACGCCTCATTCCGTGTTATCGTCCAAGATTCCAGACTGACGCCGACGAGCGGTAAAGTGGTAGTCAATCTCGGTAGCTATGACCCACACACCAAGAGCTTAACCCTGGACAAGGAAAAAGCCGCTCATTATTTAAAGAATGGCGCCAGACCATCAGAGACAGTCGCAAAGTTGTTAATTCGAGAAGGACTTAAGCTACCGTCTTGGGCCCAATTTACAACTGCTAAGCAACGAACTGTCCGTAACGCCGATAAACGACGCAGCACTCGTCCACCGGAACCCAAAGTAACCGAAGAGACTACAAGTCCACCAGAACCCAAAGCAACCGAAGAGGTTGCTAGTCCACAGCCAGAGCCAGATGAGGCAGCCCAGCCCGAGGCTACTACTGAGCCAAGCACTGTAGCTGAGCCTGCCGACAATCCTAAATAAACCTAAGACCCAAAAAAATTGTCGCTAAGATCAGCCGAAGCTTGTTATAATAATTAGTGAATTACTGTAATTGGAGGATCCCGCAATGAGTAGTATTGATCAACAGTTCGTCGAGTTCGTCATCAAATCACTAGTCTCAAACCCAGATGCTGTTAAAATTGAACGCCGGATTGATGAGAAGGGTGTTCTCCTAGAGCTAACGGTTGACCCGGAAGACCTCGGCCGAGTAATCGGTAAACGTGGTGCCACAGCCCAAAGTTTACGGACCCTGCTTAGAGCACTTGGTACCAAGAATGACGCCCGCTACAATCTTAAAATAATCGATAACGGTGAACCCGGCGCTGGACGCTCCAGAAGTGATGACCAGCAACTGCCGAATGATGATCAGCCTCAACCCCAAGTCGCTGATCATGACGACACTAGCGATAATCAGCTGCCAGAGGCAGACAAAGAGCCAGAAGCTCCTGAGGAAACAGATACAACTGACCGCCTCAGTCAAACCCGGAAAGAGCTAGAAGAACTAGATGACCTAGACGTCTAAGTCAGTCGTTGTAATTAATGCTATTTATTGTTGCAAGTCCTAGGCCCAGCGCCTATACTAGCCTTAGTCGAAAGACAAAAGCTTAACATAAAAATTTAAAAGCTCATTGCGAGCCATCCTAAAAAGGTGGGAGCTTTATGTGACTCAAAGAACCTCTAAAAGGGGTTCTTTTTGGTTTTAGTCGAATCTTAACCTAGAATGAAACTAATGAAAATACAAATTATTAGTTTATTTCCAGACATGTTCAACGGTCTTCTGGGTCAAAGCATGCTTCATAAAGCCCAGCAGCACGGGCTGGTTGAATATCAGCTGATTGATTTAAGACAATTTGGGCTGGGACCACGACACCAAATTGACGATACTCCTTACGGAGGCGGTGATGGTATGCTACTTAAGCCCGAACCCCTAGTCGAAGCCATCGAGCAGGCAAAGAAGAATGATCCACAGGCGACGGTCATTCTACCGACACCCAGGGGCCGGATCTACAAGCAATCTGATGCAAAAGGATTGGCCGCCGCCGGTAAGGGACTAGTAGTAGTTTGCCCGCGCTATGAGGGCTATGACGAGCGCATCACGAAATGGGTAGATGCTCAATATTGTATAGGTAACTATGTTTTAACAGGCGGTGAACTACCAGCCATGGTAATCATTGACTCTGTTGTTCGATTACTGCCCGGAGTACTTGGTGGCCAAGACTCGGTTGAAATTGAATCCTTTCAAAAAGATGATCACCAAATT
Source organism: Candidatus Dormiibacterota bacterium (assembly GCA_035534895.1). Lineage (GTDB taxonomy): Bacteria > Patescibacteriota > Saccharimonadia > Saccharimonadales > UBA4665 > DATLRC01. The sequence goes on along the minus strand of DATLRC010000002.1, from coordinate 35,637 downwards.
GAATTTCCACAATATACTCGCCCCCAGAATTTTAGAGGCCAGGAAGTGCCAGCTGTCCTATTGAATGGTCACCACGGCGAAATTGCTAAGTGGCGGACTACCCAAAGCCAAAATTCGAATATTAACTAGGCTATAATATAGCCCAAGGAGGAAAAAGAAATGTTAACCAAACGATTAATTAAGCCAGTCTACGCCCACTGTGACTTGCCATGTGGTGTCTATGATCCGGCTCAAGCACGAATTGAAGCCCAAAGTATTAAAGCAATTATGGAAAAGTATCCCGGCCTCGATGAGCCGAACAAAACTCGAGCAATGCTTATAAAGGAGCAACGAGCAGAGCTGGTTAAGCAACATTTGTTGGTGCTCTGGGCCGATTACTTTAAGCCGGAACATCTTGAAAAGTATCCCGATTTGCATGACAAGTTCTGGAAAGCCATTAAGCAGGCCAGCGAATGTAAGCACCAATTGGAAGTTGAAGCAGGACAGAAGTTATTAGATCAAATTGATGAAATCGCCAAAGTTTTTTGGGACACCAAAAAGTAAATTATTCTACGTCCGCCGAGTGGTTGGCACCAGCATGCAGCCCAACCTGTTGCCCGGTAGATTGGTTGTAGTCACAAGAGCTTACCGTCCCCTAAAAGTCGGTCAGATAGTTATGCTTAATCACCGCGGGCTAGACAAAATTAAGCGTATTCAGGCAGTCGAAGATCAAAAAGTCTTCCTAGTCGGCGATAACCCAGATCAGAGTATCGATAGTCGTCACTTCGGTTGGATAGATAGAGATAAAGTAGTCGGTCGGCTAATATGGCCAAGAGTTATTTAGCCGTCTCCAGGTTCTGGCCCTCAGCTATATCATGAGTCGATGTTTTAAGGGGTGTTTCACGAAGTTTTAAAGTCACCAAAAACATAACTGCAGCGAAGGGGATGGCCCATAAAAAGACTACATGAAAAGCACTGGCAAAGGCTTCTAAAACGATGTGTACAATTTGAGGTGGTGCACTACGAAGTCCGGCGGCACTTGACTGCAGACTACGAGCTGTTATATGCAGTGCCGCTGCTTGCGGAGGCAGCAAACGGTGTAGATTATAAGTCAGGCGATTGACTAAAATAGCTCCGAAGAGAGCAGCTCCAAGTGAACTGCCAAAAGAACGGAAAAAAGTAACTGCCGAGGTAGCAGTCCCCAGATCAGCCCGGTTAACCGAATTTTGAACTGCCAAAGTAGTGACCTGCATGAACGGCCCAATACCTAGACCTAAAACGACCATCCAAATTGAGAGTGTCAACTGAGAAGTAGTCAAGCTTATATGACTGAATAGCCATAACCCGATAGTGATAAAAATACTGCCAACAATGGGGAAGATACGATACCTTCCAAAGCGGGTAATAAGCCTGCCGGAGCTCAGGACGGCCGTTAACAAGCCACCTATAAGCGGTAACATTAGTAAGCCGGACTTGGTTGCTGAATAGCCCCGGACAATTTGCTGGTACTCTGGCAAGAAAATAATTGCTCCAAACATGACGAACCCAGCCAGCAAGCTTAAAATTGCAGCAACAGAGAAAATGTCATTTTTAAATAATCTTAGGGGAACCACTGGTTCAGGTGCTCGTTGTTCTCTCAGAACAAACAAAATTGCAGATACCAGACTCAAGATCGCTAAGCCAATAATTTGATTTGATAACCAGGCAAAGGTAGCACCACCCCAGACCGTGACTAGAAGCAAACTAACGATGGCTGTAGCTAGCAAAACGGCTCCTAGATAGTCAACCCGGTGCTCAGTTCGCCGGACAGGCAAGTGTAAGCGAGTGGCAATGGCTGACATGGCCAATATGCCGACCGGTAAGTTAATATAAAAAATCCAGCGCCACCCTAGAAGATGACTATCAGCAAAGAAGCCGCCCAGCAGCGGGCCAATAATACTTGAAAAGGCAAAGACAGCCCCGAAATAACCCTGATAACGACCACGTTGTCGGGGAGGCACGATATCACCAATGACCGCCAAAGCAAGAGTCATTAGACCTCCAGCACCAATACCCTGGAGAGCTCTGAAAAAGATCAGTTGATCCATATTCTGACTTAGCCCACAAAGAGCCGAACCAAATAGAAAAATAACAATTGCTGTTTGAAATATCTTCTTGCGGCCAAACATGTCGCTAATCTTGCCGTAAAGGGGGGTTGAGACCGCGCTGGTTAATAAATATGCCGTTGCTACCCAGGATAGCTTACTGAGTCCGTTTAGGTCACTGGCAATTTTGGGTAATGCAGTGGCCACTATCGTCTGATCCAAAGCAGCCAGCAATATAGCTAACATGAGGGCCAGCATAATGACCATAATCTCGTTGTGGCTTAGTTCAGCCTTTGTGCTGGGCAGTGACTTGTTTAAGGCTGTTTGATCCATTGACACTCCTGATACTACCTCAAGCTAACCGCTTGTCTAACAGTAGACCCAACTCTTTAATAATCGCTTACTTGTTTTAGTATAGTATGCCTTGAAGCGGCTTGGCAATATTAAGACCTAATAAATTGCTTGGTTGGATAGCGGACCAGCCGTCTGGGTGTTAGCCGGAGCGTTTTGGAGGCCTTCAGCACTAGTTGTTGAATTGCCATCGTTTGCTAATGCTGCCGGTTGCAGAGACGGGCCATAATTATTATTTATGGCTGATGCTGGGCCATTAACTGCATAGCTTGTTGGTAAAGCAACAGTTCTATCAGGCAAAATTGCCTGCGGTGTTGAAGGCAAGGGGCTAGAAGCTGGCAATGACCGCCAAAGCAGGCCAACTATAACTAAGATAAGTAGGCTAATAATTGCCAAAACAGTATTTGTCATGACACTAGGAGAGCTCTTTGATTGGTCTAAGGAAGAGCCGGCGCTGACCTTCTTGGTAGCCTTTGTCTGTTTAGTCATCTATTATTTGTATTTTACACTGATAGTCTCAAATTGACTAAGGATTATTTACTAGGTTGCTCTCAGTCTTGGCTATGCTATTTTTGTTATCTGTGACAAAATGAGCATAAGCATAATAAAAAGCGTTCAATGACTAAGACTATTAAAAAAAATGTCGGTGTTATCCTCCACCGAGACGGTGTAACATTTAGGGTCTGGGCACCGTTTGCCAACTCTGTGGCTGTTAGTGGGTCCTTTAATAACTGGACCCAAAGTCCCCTAACTAGTGAAAATGACGGCTACTGGTCGACAGATATTAGTAATGCCCAAGCTGGTCAGGAATACAAATTTGTAATTGGGAGTGGCGATAAACTACTTTATAAAAATGACCCACGCTCACTTCAAGTTACAACCTCAGCCGGTAATTCAATTATTGTTGATCCCCAGTTTGATTGGGGCGAAGACAACTTTAAAATCCCACCCAAGTCAGCTCAGATTTTTTACGAACTACATGTCGGTACTTTTAACCGACTTGACCCCTCAACAAGCGGTAACTTTGAAACGGCTGCTCAAAAACTAGACTATCTGGCTGAGCTTGGAATTACCATGATTGAGCTAATGCCGATTGGCACAATGGCCATGGACCGTGGCTGGGGTTACGCCACCGATTATATCTACGCTGTCGAAAGCCTATATGGCGGCCGACATCAATTTCTAGAATTTGTTAAAGCGGCCCACAAGCGGGGCATCGGTATTGTCTTAGATGTTGTCTTCAACCACTTCGGTCCTGACGGAGGGCTTGATTTATGGCAATTTGACGGCTGGAGCCAGGATGGCAAAGGAGGAATCTATTTCTATAATGACTGGCGTTCCCAAACACCATGGGGTGAAACACGACCAGATTACGGACGGCCTGAGGTAGCTCAATACATTCTAGATAATGTTCGGATGTGGATGTACCATTGTCATCTGGATGGGCTACGCCTTGATTCAACGATCTATATCCGAAACGTTATGGGGAACAATAATGATCCCGACCATGACATTGCTGACGGCTGGAATTTAATGCAGCGGATCAATAACCTAGCCCGCAAAATTAAGCCTGAAGCTATTATGATTGCCGAAGACGTATCAGGGAACGAATATATGACCAAACCGCAAGCGGAGGGCGGGGCAGGCTTCTCAGCTCAATGGGAGGTAAACTTTCCACATCTTCTGAGGAATGCCATTGATGCTCTTGATGACGCAAATCGTGACCTAAACAGTATTAATAGCGCACTACTTGGGCAATATAACGGTGATGTTTTTCAGCGCATAATATACTGTGACTCTCATGATAGTGCTGCAAATGGCGGTGCCCGTTTGAGCGAAGAAATTGCACCAGGCCACGTGGACAGTGTCTTTGCAGCCCGCCGGTCGCTGATCGCAGCCTCAATTGTGTTGACAGCTCCAGGGATTCCGATGCTACTCCAGGGTCAGGAATTCATGGAAAACGGCAGTTTTAACGATTGGCAAGCACTTGACTGGCAAAAGTCTCAGAAGTTTGCCGGCATCGTCCTAGCCTATAGACACCTTATAGCACTTCGCAAAAACCAATACGGGCACACAGCAGGTCTGATGGGTCAATCAATCAAGGTACTACAGCTTGATCAACAACCAAAAGTTTTGGTATATCACCGATGGGATCAGGGTGGCCCTGGTGATGACGTGGTTATAGCCATCAATTTCGCGAACCAAACGTTAAAAGATTACAATATCACTTTTCCCAGAAATGGTAGCTGGATCACTCGCTTTAACAGTGACTGGAAAGGCTACAGTCCTTCCTTCAAGGACCTTAAAACGCCTTCTCTCAATGTCGAGAATAACAGTGGCAAGATTAATCTAGGCCCTTACTCGGTACTTGTGCTGTCTCAAGATAATTAAGTTCTGAGCTCAGGGGGTCTCTTATGGCCAAAAGAATAATATTTTAGTATAATCACCTCTTGTAACATTGGGGATTGGCCAAGCGGTAAGGCACTGGGTTCTGGTCCCAGGATCGGGGGTTCAAATCCCTCATCCCCAGCCAATTTAGTAATATACGACCACAATAACTTCTTAGGTTCGAATAACCGACTACAGGCCTACTTAGGTCATTTTACATTTGAGGGTTTTGTGTTATAATTTACTAGTGAGACGATCTATTGCTAAACATATTCATGAGTCGACTAATATAGCTTACTGGATGGAAAACCCTAACTGGGATTCAGGAAGTGCAGCATTTAATCTAATATGCAGAGCTTTTCGAGCTTTACCTTTTAGTGTTCACGACGCTCAAAAAAGAATCTTCTTTGACAGTGAACGACTTATCGCAGTTAACGGCGAAACTATAGTAGCTAAAAGCGGTTTAGGCAAAGTCGATAAGTTCATGTTCCGTTACCCAGGTAAAATGCCATTAGAGACCTTCAAAGAACATGTAGCGCATGAAGTTGGTGCAGTAACATCCTGCTTGGCTGGTATTGCCCTACCAACCGAGGTAAGTATTAAACCTGCCGACATCTTTAAACATGTTCGTCATCCCATACCAACAGTTGTGCAAACTCAGCAACGTCTAGACTTAGACATACATAAAGCACTCGATTTAAATGAAGTTGAGGCTGAAGCCACATCACCACTTCGTGATAGAACTGCTAGGGATTTAGAGAGAATGCTTCAAGGTATAGACACGTTAGCAGCAGGGTATGAGTTCGTTCCTGATATTGCCCACAATTCAGGTAATCTACGAAGGAGTACTTTAGATGGCGAGGTGACCCTGATGGATGTAATGCCTATACATCCTGACGGTGATAGACTGATCGCCGACCATCCTCCAGGCTTATTGGAACACGCAACGGAGAATATCCACAACTATCAAGCATTTGTAGGCCAATACGGCAGCTAAAGAGATTAGTTCTACTCTGGTTAATGGATATTATTACGCCAACAGATCCTTTACTCTTGCCATCGACGAGGCGTCAATAGTAAGAGTCAAAGTTCTGAAATCCGACCATAGCCCCAGCCAATTACTATAATTAGACTTAAACTATTAGCTTGCATTCGTACGTATCATTTGTTATTATATACGTATGAAGACAAAACTCACCCTAAGTATAGATAAAGAATTAGTGCAATATGCTCGTCATGAAGCCCAGAGTAATGGCAATTCAGTATCGGGTATTTTCTCTGAGTTCATATTATCTAGAAAAGTACAATCCAAGCGTCAAGCCGTCCCTAAGGTGAATGCAATGTTGGGATCATTAAAATCCTACAAAATAGATGATTCAAAAGCGGGGATACGTAACTCCTATGCCACAAAATATTCTAATTGATCTCAACGTCATACTTGATTTACTGCTCGACCGCAAGGGATCTGATGCATCCAGAAGCGTACTTGAATTAAACGAGCATGACAGCCATCTTTTATACATAAGCGCCCACATTGTTACTACTTTTGCATATTTACTCGAAGAAGCTAAAGTCCCAATTTCTCAGATACAGCATCATATAAACTGGCTCATAGAAACCTTTACTGTTGTATCCGTCGATAATACGCTATTGAAGAACGCCTTGAAGAGTCGAATTACAGACTATGAAGATGCCGTTATTGAACAGGCGGCCATAATATGCGGTGCTACAGCTATTATCACTCGTAACGTTAAAGATTTTAAAACCAGTTCTCTCCCGGCCTTAAAGCCCGAAGAATACATATCAGGACTCTAAATCTGTCGCTTTAAGCGAGGGTTCGAATCCTTCTTGCTCAGCCAAAATTTTGATTAGACATTTTATTCTAACGTTGTTATAATGTTTAGATGATTCAAAGCATTCAAAAAGTCATAAAGATTGGTTCGAGTGGTGGCGTAACAATACCAGCCAAAGAATTAAAAAGACAAAACATCTCATTTGGCGATGAAGTTGAAGTGATCGTTCGCTCATTGCATAGTGTCGTTAGTGAAGATCAAAAAGTAATTGCATCAGCCAAGAAAATCCTATCTGATTACAAGAAAGATTTTGTCAATCTTGCAAAAAGATGATCAGCCTAACACTGGATCAACTGCTCGAAATTAACGCCCTTGTTATTGAAGCAACGGGCGGTAGTAGTGGACTGCGTGATTTGGGTAGGCTTGAAGCTGCTATTGCTACTCAAACCCAGAATGTTTTTGGCGAAGAGCTATACCCGCAAGTCATAGACAAGGCGGCAGCTATGATTAGGGGCGTTATTGCCGATCATCCTTTTGTGGACGGTAACAAAAGAACAGCGATGCTTACCGGTTTAACACTGCTAGGGATAAATGAACTCCATTTTGCGGCACAACCTGGAGAAGTTGCAGATTTTGCAGTCGATATTGCCACCAAACATATCGATGTTCCAGATATTGCTCGTTGGCTAGAATCACATATTAGTTAATGGATCAGTGGGGGTTCGAATACCTCATCCCCAGCCATGATGACCGCACAGTTTCCATAGCCTGCTCTTGTATCTTATCGGGTAGGGTTCTAACCTTTTTATATGCTACTTCCAGCTTTGGATACTCATTTTCAATCAAAACTAACCAGGGGAAAGTATCTATTTGTAACCGCCCATCTAAAAGCACCGGGTTCTGACCAATATTCTCTAATATTTCCTTTTTAACGTTGACACTGCCGTTGTTAAATCGCTCGACTCCATCTATAGCAACTTCAAATGCCTTCGTAAATGTCACATACCAGTTTTCAGCTTGTTCTTTGGTCCTCTTAAGCTCTTTCTCAAGAATCTTTATCCGATCATCTAAGTCATTTTGCTCGTTCTTAAATTGATCTTCACTAATTAACTCCTTAGCAGCCATACTAATTAGCTTCTTCATTTCTCTGTGGGTAGCCTCAATCGTGCGATTCTGACTAGCTAAAACAACAGCGATGTTCACTGACTCTACATCGTTTTGTGAATCTAACGTTTCTAATGCCCAATCCTTAAACTGTGGAAGAATCTTGCGTTTTATTAATAATTCATTAAATTGTTGCTCTAAGGATTCCTCTCGAGTATTTTTACGCTGGGTACATGGTCTTTGATGAGTACAGTGATAATAAGTAAACTTCTGTGTAGTGCCGTTTTTGTAGTACCTCATCGTATCTTCGGCAGTAATCATACAACCACACTCACCACAAGTCATAGTCCCTCTAAATGTAAATACCTTGCGAGTAGCTAGTTTTCTTGTGCCTTTTCTGTTTAGTAGTTCTTGAACCCTGTTATATTCTTCTTCACTAACCATTGGTTTGTAAGATGCTTTTTCATAAGTATCGGCCTTCCCGGGTACTGGGATAAGGCCAGCATAACGAGGATTGTTAAACATAGCATATATGGCACTTCGAGAAAGTGGACCACTAGGAGTAATCCTATTCCCCCTTGTCTTATAGCCCCATTGATTATTAGCAATGTCTCTGATCTGATAGGTACTGTAATTTCCAGTCAGCATTAAATCCCACATTTTACGCCTTAGTGTAAATCGATCCGGGTCTATCACGATAATCCCATAGCTCATACCATCTTTACTACGTTCATTTAAATACCCCTCTATAGATCTGCCCGTTAACCAACCTCTCTTACGCTGTTCGTCATTACCTCGTTTAACATCTTTACTCAACTTTGCTGAATAGTATTGTGAGTTGCTCATGATATTTTGAAGCATCATGATACCCTCTGGACTATTATCGAAAAAATAAGAACCAAACTTTAGATCCTTTATTACTCCTCGTCGTAAACCATAAGTAATATAGGCAGCGTCAATCTCACAACGAGAAAGGCGATCTGGATGCCATGACACAATGCCATCGGCCTTACCCGAATTTAGTAACTCAACCATCTCTGCAAAGCCTTTACGACCTGGCGTGAAGGCACTCTTACTCTCTTCTATCCACTTAACTATCCTAATATGGGGGAATAACTCCCTAATTTTTCGCTTTTGAGCAGGGATTGACAATGACTGACGCTCAGCCTGTTCAGTGGATTTTCTTATATAAGCTACGTATCTCATTTTAACCTCTAACTAAAAAGGGCAACTGGTTGTTCACACAGTCCACAGCGAAACGCCGTTTTCTGATACCAGTTGCCCATTTTAAGGCCTAAAACGATAATACGTTTCGCATGATAGCAGAATGTGTGAACATTTACTATTATATACTAACTAGAGAATATCCTGTTTATTTCGTCAAGGTCTATATTATTCTCGTGCTCCTCGGTACCCTGCTTTGTATCACTATTTATTTGCACAAGTGGATATATGAGTTGTTTCCGCTTATCGCTAGGATCTTGTTCTTCAGTAATTAGACCGGCTTGGCTTAATATTGGGATAAATTGCTGTCTTAATATCAATGGGTCAAGATAACGACCATACACTTCATTATGTTTATGAAGTACTTCATTGCGTGTTACACCAATTGATGAATATAGTGAGCCCTTATTTTTATCTTTAAATGCTTCTAGTATCACGTCTTCAAATACCCTATAAACGTATGGCGGTATGTTCAATTCTTGAGCAACAGATATAGCATTCCAAAGTCTAAAAGCTTCCACTATATCAGACCTATTAACGACAATAGTATTTCCAGATAGGCTTCGATGCCATAAATTGAGTAAAGCAAGGGTTTTTGAAATTGCAACTATCCGTTTAATATCACGCTGATGTCTGGGCTTAAGCATCTGTATTGACCCTAAGAACTCCTTCTTAATATATTCTAAATCTTCCGATTTTATTTGAATTTCTTCAATATTCTCATTATTAATTGCATTAATTCTTCCAATCAGTTTTGCTCTCTCAGGATTCAACTCGACTATATTAAAATATTCATTACTATCAGCGCTCTTATTTAATGAAGCGAGAATTCCTTCACGAATTTTCTCTTGTGAGGTCTCTGGGCTCAGGAGCAAAAATCGCGTAGCTTCTTGTTCGTCGAACCGCAAACCAGCAGAACAAAAAATTACTGCAGGATATCCCCGAATTGTAATTTTTTTAGTACGCAGGCCAAATTTTTGTTGCTTGTCGGTAATTCTAACCTTTATTTCTTTCTTGTCATGGGATAATACAGGTCGTAAATGTTCAAGCAATAAGTTATGTGGTTGATCTAGAAAAATTAGAATCTTGCCTTCCAGATCAACCAAGTATTCACCCGTTTCATCATCCTTCTGAGAATAACTATGGAAAAAAGAGGTAGGACTTGTATATCCTAAATCTATTACTTTGTCTGCAGGGAAAAGCTTTGCTACCTCTATTGGGATAAAACTCTTACCCGACGAACTAGGCGCATTGAAACTAATATTTAACTGTGAATCAGGTGTTAAGGCCGACAACTGACAGATAAACGTTAAAATTTTATTTATCTCATCGTGTTTAATTGTAATCCCTAATATAGAAACTAATTCATCAATTCTTAATTCATTATGTCTAACTGTTTTCATTATGAGTCTCCTTGTCATTTAATTTTTCTTTTTTGGGAAGAGTTATCACGCCTACTAACCGAACAAGCGCTAAGGCTTGCGCTAATGCTTCATTTGTTGATATAGCTTTACCAAAAGTGACTAAATATATCTCTTGGTATTTTAAGATTTGTTGATTATTTAAATAGTATGTATTCGTATACACAAATAACCCCTTTTCTTTATAGTGCTTGCGCTCTGTTATATGGATAGTGGCTTTGACTTGTGCTCGGCCTTGTAGCCTATACCAAACTACTTATGTTGTTAGTTATTTGTTGCTTCTGTTAATAGCTATGTTAGCAAGCAGTTGGAAATTTGACAATATATAAAATTCATGGTTTTTTATTATCAATAGAAAATAGACCAACCTCTGTAAACTTAATATTTTTAAGCATAATGGCTCATATAAAATTGTGTTGTAGAATGTACACCGGGATAAAGTCTAACTCATTGTTACAGGGTTCAGTTTTTGTGTTATATAATACTTTTAAGTGGCTCGCCACTCTGGCCTAAACCAATTATGGCATGGTCAAAAATCGTAGAGGACATAAAGTCTGTCGTTAGGACTAGTTCTCTACGTGGTAGCTGGAAACGGTTATCGGGTGAAAGCCCACTAGCGGCAGACTTTTTAATTTGTCTGCTGTAAGGAAGGACACTTTAAGATGGCCAAAAAAACAAAGCAACAAGACCTTGATACATTCATCAACGACCAGAAAAAAATCGGTAAAAACAATTCATTTGTAGGCATAGCAATTTTAATTTTAATAGCCGGATTTTATTTCATTAAGTATAACTTTGGAGTTAAGCAGCCTGGTGCATTTTTTGAAAAAGCTGACTATACAGTAAAAGTATATATATTTGCAAAACCAGACCCCAATAGTTCCAAAAGTTACTACATTCCAGCTGATGTTATGAGAAGTAGTGGAGATTCGGGATATACAATCGAAACAATGTATTGGCCAGAGGGGGGTTCTACTGATTTCAGTGATTGTTCAAACCTTCAAATTAATCAATTTACGGACTGTTTAGCTAACGATAATAATATGACTGATTATTCTATAATGCTAACAAATACTTTGGCCCATTAACCGGTAAAACTTTAAATGGCACTATGATCGATGATTCTGAAAATACTGAAGAATACTGATGTTCCCCTTTAGACACGCTAACTTTTGCTAACGTTACTCTAAGTAGATACATATAGTTACGATCACTATAAATGCTATCGTTTGCTCTCGTCTATCTAAGGCTAGAGATAAAACAAATTGTCTAGCAATGACTATAAGTGATTACTTTTTTATAGATGACATATACCGGAGTATGTATTTATAGCTCTAGACTCACTGAGATGACCCGTAGCGCGTAGGAAGCATAAGACTAACGAGAAATATAACTGGCTGATCATAATCAATTTAGAGAGCCTTGGGATTATTCAAAATTAATTGGACCCATTCGTTTTTTTAGTTTAAAATTATAGTAGATATGAGAAAAGATAAAGAACTTAAATTCATCGACCTATTCGCGGGCCTAGGGGGGACAAGGATTGGGTTTGAACAAGCTATAAAAAAAGCAGGCATAAAATCCAAGTGCGTCTTTACGTCTGAAATTAAACCTCACGCTATAGCGACATATAAGGCTAATTTTAATAGCGAGATCATAGCGGGTGATATAACAACCATTAAAGCAACTGAGATTCCAGATTTTGATGTATTATTAGCCGGGTTTCCATGCCAACCATTTAGTTCTGCGGGTTCAAGAAAAGGATTCATGGATACGAGAGGAACACTTTTTTTTGACATTGAACGTATTTTAAAAGAAAAAAAACCGATAGCTTTTATCTTAGAAAATGTAGAAGGACTTGTTACACATGACCGAGTCGAAAGATCTAAGCCTATTGGTAGAACATTTGAGACTATATTAAGTCGGTTAGAAAGTTTAGGTTATAGCGTGAACTGGCGAGTTCTTGATTCAAGTGAATTTGGAGTTCCTCAAAAAAGAAAACGTATATATATTACAGGAACTCTAAAAACGAAAGTTAATTTAGATGATTTAAAGCAAAAAACATCAAAATTATCAGACATTTTAGAGAATGATATTACTGCCGAGGATTACTTAAATACCTCTTTCGTTAAGAAATTGTTAGGCAACTATAGTCTTGATCAATTGAAGGGAAAACAAATAAAGGACAAAAGAGGCGGAAGCAATAACATTCATAGTTGGGATATTGAATTAAAAGGATCTATAACTGATGAGCAGAAACGTTTAATCGAAGAATTACTCAAACAGAGAAGACAAAAAAGGTGGGCATTATTTAAAGGTATACCATGGGCAGATGGGATGCCGTTAACTTTAGAAGAGATTGAAACATTTCATTCGCAATCACTATTTGAGCATAAGATGACTTCTAGGGAATACACTAGGCATCTAAAGTCTATACTTGATGATTTAGTCAAAAAAGGTTATCTTGCCTACGAAATACCAAAAAAAACAACACCAGAATATCAAAGAAAAGGTTATAACATTGTTGTTGGTAAATTGAGTTTTGAGATTAGTAATTTATTAGACCCCCAAGGCATTACGCCAACACTTGTAGCAACTGATGTAACTAGAATGGCAGTAGTAGATAAAAATGGTTTACGAAGACTTACGACGAGAGAAGGGTTGAGATTATTTGGGTTTCCCGAGAACTATAAACTCAAGAATATAGTCAGTTATAATGAAGCTTTTGATTTATTGGGTAATTCAGTGAGTGTTAACGTAATAGAATTAGTATCAGAAAGATTAATTAAAACTATCTATTAATAAATTCCGTGTAATTAGCGTGAACTTCTCTAAGCCACTCGTCAGCCTGCTTAGCATCATTACGATATTTCTCAATTGTATTCTTAACTGCCTGAAGAAATTTTTCTTTAGTATTGAATGGTTGGAAACCTCTTGACACTGATTTAAAATTATACGGTCTAATATTATAGATCATCCCTCGTTTAACATTTGTACGGATAGCAAACTCTGTGCTGCCACAAGTAATCTCCCAAATTTTTTTAAGCCAAATTTCATTTATTGTAATAATTCCATTTGCAAGTGTGTACCCAAATATTAAATAATCGGCATCTAGTCTAAAGGCTTTAGTTCTTATTGAATCTACATATGCATCAAAAGCGGCAACATCAAAATTAGGTGATTCAATATAATCGAAAGTTTTAAGTTCGAGCAGATCATGGTCGTCACTATCTCCTAAATAAAAGTCTGGGAATACTTGAGAATTAGCGTCTTCCCTAGCATTTATCCCATTCAAGATCATCCATTGACTGAGCCATTCTTGCAAAAGATTACCTACAGAACTCTTCTGAGATATCTTAACTTCCACGCCAAGTAATTCTAACTTTATAGTACCTTGTGCACCTATAATCCCACTGCGCTTCAGTAAGTTATAAAGATGTTGAGCTTTTTCACCGTACATATACTAAGATTAACTCAGATCAGTTTTTTAGTCTATCGATAACTTTTAGCAAGCGTCAATTTAATAAACTTAATCATTGATTATAATATTGACAAGGTTCTGTATATTTCTATTGTTATAGCAACGTACTTTATGATTTTGCTTTTGTACGCTTTCTAAGTTTTGCAGTTCGTTTACGCACATTCTTATGTTGATCGTTTAAACGATTACTATTCATGATTTTAGATGCCGATTTAATATAAGCATAACGGTCTCTTGCCTTAGGTCTTTTATTATTAGTGATAGATCGATTATTAGAAACCCTTAGTGTTGATGCACGAATTTTGCTTAATAATTTTCGATAATGATTCGCAATTGTCCCAGACCGTATATGTATTCCCGTAAGATCAAATTCAAAACCGAGGTATTGAGCCGTCTGCTTATTCTTATTGTAATTTTTAACTATTAAAGATGTTTTATCTAAAAACTCTCGTTTTAATCTATTTATAAAAAACAATTCTGTTTTTGTTCCATTGATTGATAAGCCCTCGACGCTTAAAAGATTACTTATATAATGATAGGTATTGATTGCCTCGGCCTGTGGACAAATAACTAGTATATCATCACTATATCTTCTATAAATAGCACCTTTGAATTGTGCTAAATAATTGTTGATTGTTGAGTCGAATTCTAAAAGATAAACGTTAGCAATAATATCACTTATCGGACTACCTTGTGGTATGCCAACTAACTTCCTGTTCTTATGTATGTAATTCTTGTTGTTGATTTGCTGATTATATATCTTAGGGTTCGCGATCATTCCTACTCGCTTAACTTTCTTGTTATATACAAACTTCCCATGGACTACTTTACCGAATCCTAGTTTTATAAGTACTTCATATAAGAATATATAACGATACTTCGTGATGCTATCAAAAACGATTTTATGACCGATTGGAAGTTCATTTAGGTTTAGTAGTTGAGCCCATTTAATTTTAATAGCTTTATGACTCATTGATCCGAAAAAGTTTTCAATATCAATACATAGAACCGATGCGTAGGTCTGAGCATTTATTACATCGTAAACATCTTTGGCAAAATTAATGTTAGATTTATTCCTATCCGGTTGATCTATTCGTGGAATCTTTCTATAGGCAATAACGGAATTTTCTAAACCTAGTTCAATTAACAGTCTATTATGCTCCTGCTTTAAAATATACGCATAGAACCCGTATACGCAAGCATCCTGGTGAGAGGCATACATAATTGGTCGTAGTTTTTGTGTGATTTTTACAGATTTTTTACCAGTATCTGAATCAACAATCTTAGTAAACCTGCGTACTTTCTTGTCTCGGCGAAGAAATGGTAAAAATGAATACGTCTTGAGATTAGCGGGATTCTTTAAATATGGTATTACTTTGGGTATATTCGATTCTAGTTCATCTAGGCTTATACGAACATCAAAATGCCTGTATGGCCTATCTCCAACAAAGTTTTTGGAACGTGAGCCAGTTTTTTCAATATCTCGCTCATAGTTCAACCAGTCCTCAAATTGGAGAGTGTAATTGTCTTCCTGCATCAAATCATGAAACCGGGACGATCTTGCTGTACCAAGCTCGAATGACCGCCCCGGTACGGGTGCGTTAGATTACGAATCAATACAGCCCAGAGATACGCTAAATGGTACTACATTACTTATTCTTTACGATTCGCTATCATGTTGCCATGAGCGGTAAAGGTCAAATCGGTTCAATCTTGTTGGAGTCAGTAGCTTTGAGACTACTAGCTGTTGTTCAAGACTTGAAGAACAGATTGTTGTCGGCTACACCGATATGTTTCGCAATTAGCTTGCACATCAGCTTTGACAGCCGTGCCTCCCAATGTTCAGTCCGTTACGCATCTCAACAACAGACTATCATGCCACCTCACAATGGGTGATAAGAAGCATTACTATTATAACATTAAATCAACTTGTTATTGTAGTAGTTAGATTTATCTGGTGCTAAACTTATAATATGACTAAAAAGTCTAAAATTACTAGTGAAAGTTCATTAAAAGCAAGTATAGGGGCATTTTGGGGAAGCAAACGAGCCGATAAATCAAGTGCGTACAATTTTTACGGTAGTTATCTAGCCTATAAAAAAGAAATTGGTGATGGGTTAGCAATGAAATTAGCAGCAATCAATAGGACTTGGGTCCATAATTTTTATAAAAAGAAATCCCATCCTAAAAAAATGATAGTAACATCTGGTGGTGATAAAACCAATATCCATAAGCGGAAACTAGATAAAATCACTATTAACACGGTACAAACTGCCGACCAACTTAAGTACTACAACAATAAAACTACTGTTTTTGTCGATGCAGGTACTAAGAATAATGGCAAAAAGGGAGAACAGGAAACACGAATTGCATGTGTGGATGGGAACGATGAATTGGTTTTTGATGAATTTATTAGTGATTGTACCAACAATCAAGGTGAAATAAGAGCTATTTTAGAAGCTCTTAGAAGAGCATCGGACGACGGGCAGTCACTAAATATATACAGCGACAGTACGATAGCAGTAGGATGGGCCATGCGAGGGATTACTAGAAACTCGATTGAAAATGATACTTATGCTCTAGAAACTAAAAAATTGTTAGAAAAAACTAACTCTCTTATTTCATGGGTTCCCCGGGAGATCAACCTTGCAGGTATATATCTAGAGGACCATTACACGATATAGTTGGTTTATCTGCTAAACATACTTACTATGGGTAGATAATGTTGTTTTGTGTCATTAACTGATTCCGTCCTAATGTCGCAACAAATTCCAATATTAATTAAATAGTGAGTTGGGCTGGGGTATAGTTAATAATTAAGGTTCTACACTGAGCCACCACGCTCAGCCATATAGAACGCAGCTCGTTCTCAAAGGTATTTATACCCTTTTTATATCTGTTGTTAGCGTCACTTGGTAAAGTTTGGTTCGTCATTTTGCACCTCCTATGATTTGATGCGTTAATTTAACGTTCTGGGCAATAGCCCGGCTAAAGTTCGTATAGGTAACAGATACAGCTCCGTTGCTGTAGACCAATTTACCAAACAGTTTGGTTATGATCGTCCGCTTCTGTTCGGGCAGCTTCTGAGAGTAGACTTGGGCAGCCTTTTGGGATAACTCTAGGAGTACCAACTTCTGCTCTAGCTGTTTGGCACCGAGGTAGTCGATTTTGCCTAAGCGTTCTTCTAGAATGGTCTTCTCAACAACCAGCGCACCGTGCTTTTGGGTGTAGCGGTCTGATGTAATCTCACCGGCCAGTTTATCGTCATAGAGATTGTCGTCCATGCGCGAGAGGCGCTCTATCTGCGCCTGGATGGAGTTGGCTAGTTTGTCATTACTCTCACTACTGTCCTGATGATTCTCCCGCATCGTATTGGCCACCCAGGTAATCACCTGCTCAGAAGGGCTGACAAGCTGTTTGAGCATAGTTGTTATCTCGGCCTCTATCTTATCCTCCCTGAGCAACGAGCGACCCTTACAAGCCGAACTGGCTCGCTGGCAGGTGCCGTAGTAGCGCCCTTTCTGGAGTTGCCAAGTAACTAGACCACCACAGTTACTGCAATTGATCAGGTTCTTAAACACAGGGTTATGCTGACGATAGCGGGCTGGACGCTTGGCATGCATCTTACTCTGAACTCTATCGAACAATTCTTTGCTAATGAACGTTTCCTGCACTCCCGGGTAGTCTTTGCCATTAAAACGGTTAATACCTATATAGAACGGGTTCGTTAATATGCGCTGCACTTGGCTCTTGCAGAAAGGCCGACCCTTGCTGGTTGTAATGCCCATGCGAGACATCTCACCAGCAATAGATGCGAAAGAGTGGCTGGGCTCGGTGTAAAGCTCAAAAGCTCGTTGCATGAGCGGTACCTTCTCCTGGTTAGGCACATGGATACGCTTACCATTTTGCGTAATGGTCACATAGCCTGGTGGCGGTGGAGCCGGCAACCAACCTTGGGCTAGTTTCTCAGCCCAGCCTTTCATGGCTTCTTCTCGGAGATTATCGGTATACTTCTTGGCTACCGCCAAGTGAATATTCCACATAAACTTCACATCAGATTTCGCTTCTTTATGCAGTAATAAGCTTTCCTTAACTGCGTGCAGTCTTCGCTCACCATCTTTCTGTAGCCAATCATCAATCGCTACAGCATCGCGGAGGTTGCGGGTTAGACGGTCAGTCTTCTCCACGGCCAAATGATAAATGCCTTGCTTATTGATATAGGTCAGCAACTCTTGAAAAACCTTACGACTTTGGTCCTTGGAGGCGGTCTCGGTAATCTTAAAGACCTTTATGACCGTTAGGCAGTTTTTCTCACAGTAGCCGTATAGCAACTTAAGTTGTGAGTCGAGTGAGTAGCCCTCGTCTTCTTGCGATTTACTGGATACCCGAGCTAGGATAACGGTGTTAGTTTGCTGGCTCACTGCTAACCCTTTCGACGAGTACTTTATAGAAGACGATGAGAGCGTCGCCGATCTCCATAGCTTCATCATATGCGACTTCTCGCTTCTGTTCCCTAGTAAGGATACTCCGCAGGAGCTCAATATTATCCTGAGTCTGTTGTGTATCCGTTTGCTGCCTAATTGCTGTGGTCATACAGATTACCCTCATCTGTTAACTATCGCTACATGAATAGTATATTATTCACGCGTGAATAGTGCAAGGGGTTATCCACAGCATTTTAATAACCAAACTATTGGCTACTTAGAATGGGAGTATATCAGACGACTTAACGCCAAGGGCTTTAGCGAGCTTCTCGATCATTTCATACTTAGGTTTAATTTCACCCCGCTCTAAGCGCGCATAGTGATTTGGGCTAACATTAGCTTTCGCGGCAACTTCAATCTGCGTCAGGCCACAAGCTTTTCTGGCCGCTCTTAGCCTTCTACCGAAAACTATTACTGAGTCATCTGTCATATTGCTGATATTGTATCACGCTCATAGGTTATCTACCTTTTTAGGGTAAAGGAGGGTATGCTATAGCGTAGAACTGAAATAGCCTAAAAGGATAATACTATGGCAGAGCCAAAAGCCACCAAGCTACAAATACGCGAAGATAGACCCACTGCAATTAGCAGTAGCGTGATTGGTTCCAACCTAGACGCTATAGGGTTCAACATAGCTTTCATAGCCACGAAAAACCCTAAACTGGCTGTAGAGATTTTGAGACTTTATACCGAAGCGCATGATATCCAAGAGAGCGACCCTAAGGCACTCGATGAAGACTTCGATCTCTTTACGGAAGCCCTGCGGACTCTGTTAGGCAACACTCCAGAGTAACGATTTAAGTCACGGGCATCCTCTCTCTGAGTCTAAATAGCTAGTATCTAAATTGTCATCATGGGCGATGACAATATTTTGGCATGTCTTATCTGTTGTAGTAGAATATCTGTGTTATCTACCTTATAAATAAAAGGAGTAGGAGGGGTAGGCAGTAATTAAATACTCGTCACAAATAAATACAATACATACTACTCACAACTCACAACTACACTCAACTTAAACCACTACTTACTAAAACTACAAAACTATCATGAAACTATCACCCATAACCACCAAACAACAAGACATACTAAAGCTACTATATAGATATAGATTCCTTAATCGTATACAGATACAAGCACTCATGGGTCATAAGAATAACAGGCGTATTGCTGAGTGGCTTAAGGATCTAAGAGATAAAAAGTATGTCGAATGGATCTATGATGGAGATAACTTTGTCGAGAAAACCAAGCCAGCCATCTACTACCTCGGACTCAATGGCATTCGATGCTTACGAACAACTGACGAGTTTCCGCCGGAAGAACTACGCAAACGTTACAAGGAGTCATCGCGTAAGCAGGATTTTATAGACCGGTGTCTGCTGATCGCTGATTGTTGTCTTACGCTAAAATCTAAAACAACCAGTGGCACACAATACACGTTTGTAACGGTTTCAGATTATACCGACCCAGACAGTGGCTACGCGTTCTTAAGCGAGCTACAGCCTCAGCTATGCTTCATAAAGAAAACAGCTAGAAACAAAACAGCTTACTTACTAGAGGTCTTTGATCCGACAACTCCCCGCTATATGGTCAAGAAACGACTCAACGATTATATTGCGTACCTAGAAGACGGTAATTGGGAAAGCGAGACCGAAGACGACAAGCCGCCAGTTATCCTAATAGCCTGTCCGACAATAGCAGAGCTAGCCTACGTTAAACGACGAACACGAAAGCTTCTAACCGATATGTGGGATGATGAAACCCTAGAAGACATACATATACGCTTCGCAACGATTGATAAGGTAAAATCAGAGGGTGTGACGGGGATTATTTGGGAAGCAGTTTAATACATAGACGCCATGATCTCGGAGCGAAGAGTTTGAGTCCTATTTGGAGTAAGATAAATTATTGTAGTTTTTTGCCAAAATTTACTATTTCCCCAGAAACTTACTAAGCTTATCGAGTTGCTGATTAAAGCCATATTCCATTCCCTCGAGAGCCATTTTAGCATCTGGTCCTGTCTTATTGATTGTGGCTTTTAGTTTAAGCTTGGTATTGCCATTATTATCGGTCAGAGTTAACTCAGTCACCTGATCAATCTCGGTGGTTTCTTCTTGGCCCTCAGTCCAAGCTTTTACTGCATATGTCAGTTTCGAATTCTTCTCAACCACAGTAAATTTACCTTCCATGGGCCATCTAGTACCCTTATATGGGCCCATCGCTTCTCCAGCTTCCATAACAATATAAATTCTTCCCCCAACTGTCAGGTCTACTTCGCATTCAGGGATACTAACATTGTCCGGGCCCCACCACGCCTTTAGATGTTCTGGATCGGTCCAAGCCTGCCAAACTACTTCAATCGGAGCATCATATGTTCGTTCAAACTCTATTTCTTTAATTGGTATCATTATTTTTTTAACCCTTCTTATTAATTGTCTTTAAATGTTCGTCTAGTTTGTCTAACCTATTATTCCATAACTTACTAAATGAATTTATCCATTCATCTAGCTGGAAAAATGCATCAGGATTTAACGTGTATACACGTTGCTGTGCAACAGGCTTCACAATTACTAAACCTGCGTCATTCAATATGCGTAAATGTTTTGATGCTTGTGGTTGTCTCATCTCTAACAGTTCAACAAATTCGTTAACTGAATGAGGTTGCTCTCTCAGCAATTCGATAATACGAAATCGATTAGGTTCAGCAAGTGCGCTAAAAGTTTTTGTATCCATAATTAGAATATACTATTTATGGCATATTCTTGTCAAGGTATATATACTAAATATATACGGGTTCGTACTTTGTGATAGCGTACACAATAATTCTCCCGAATACCGGCAAAGCGAGCAGTTTAACGCCATGCTCAGGGCGAATGAGCTAGTTATTCTCTATAACCTCCAACCAGTTGACTCTAGCTAAAGATGTAGAGAGTAAATCATTCCACAAACTAGCTTCAAGGGATAAGTCATACATCTCATCTTTGAGATGCACTTCAAGCCACTCGGCTCTTACAAAGTCACTGGCTTCTAGCTCCATAGCTTCAGTGAGTACTGCATAGCTCACTGGATCGTTAGTTAGCCACAAACTAGCTAACCACGTTTCTCGGTTACTCCAGCCGTTATAGGTTGATATTGTGTCCTGCATTTCTGCCTCCTTAACTTTACGTAACGGAGTAGTAGCGCATCCCGCATGTTGCGACCGGCAAGGTGGAGACTTGTACTACCTTGCCGGTCGCAAACCGGGATGTACACTAAAAGAATTACGTAAAGGATAGACTCTTCAATTACACTTTAAATTTCTGGCTTCGACAGATAAATAATGGTTTAATATACTCAATGACTTACATAAAAATGGAGTACAAATGCAAGGAGGATTAATTGACAATCACACCAGATTTCTAGCCGACGAAATACTCAAGCTAACTCCACACGCAAAGTCTATAGATATAGGTGTAGGATACTTCTTTTTTAGCGGGTTTGAGGAAATAAAGGACGCCATTCGTGACATACCTATGCGTATATTGGTTGGTCTAGAGATTGATCCGCAATTATCTAAAGAACTAGGCAAGAAGTACAAGGACGGGACAAGCTTTAGGCAGAATAATGTCCAGGAGTACACAAGTCCAACTCGTACTGATAAGGTTAAAAACTTCTTAAATACAACTATTGCGGCAGTAAATAATCTCGGTGATTTTGACGAAAAAACGAGTGCAGAGACCTTGGAGATTTTACTAGAGAAGCTTGAGAACGGAACACTTGAAATTAAAGCAACCGCTATACCAAGTCACGCCAAGTACTATGTCTTTCATTTAGATGAAAAGAGTACACTGGGGTCATTATTCCCTGGAGTGGTAATTATGGGCTCAAGTAATCTGACAACTAGTGGTCTTCGAAAACAAGGCGAGAAGAACGATCTATTCACTGAGCCATTTAGGTATAAACAGTATTCGGAAGAGTTTGAGAATGACTGGAATGACTCAAAGGCAGTGACTCTTGTAGATAAATCCGACGCCAAAGACGTGGTTAAACTGATAAAGGAAAGTACCTGGCCTTATAAGAACCCAAGTCCTTATTCTATGTTCTTAAGAGTACTCATGGAGTATTACTCAGATATTAATAAAGAAGACATCCACTTACCTGGAACGATAACTGACGGTCTATTCTCTAACTTGCAGTATCAAATTGATGCAGTTAAAGAAGGTATCGCAAAAATTGACGAATACAGTGGTGTAATAGTTGCTGATGTCGTTGGCTTGGGCAAATCAATCATTGGCTCTACGATAGCCTATAACTTATATAAACGAGACGATCTATATACGATCATTATTGCTCCGCCACACCTTGTCGACCAGTGGAAAGAATATAAGGATAAGTTTGGGTTCATAGGCGAGGTATGGAGTCGTGGCGAAGTAAAGAAGTGCTTCGATTATTACAAAGATGATACTAGGCCAAAGCTAATTATTGTTGATGAAGCACACAGATTCAGGAATGAACTAACCTACGACTACACTGACATTCACCAAATGTGCATTGGACATAAGGTATTACTATTGTCAGCAACCCCATTCAATAATGATCCAAAAGATATATATGCCTTAGTTAAGCTCTTTCAGATCCCAGGCGCCGCAACGTTACGAAGTGCCGAGAATCTTGGCGTTGCCTTCAGAGAACTAATTAAGCAGTATGGTGTACTTCGTAAAGACAAAAAATCTAAGGCCGAAGATATAAAGTCCCGTGCAACCCAGATAGCCGATGATTTGCGTCGACTGATTGACGATGTAGTTATACGAAGATCACGCCTAGATCTGGACAGGATTGATGTATATCGAGAAGATTTAATTAGACAAGGCATAGCCTTCCCGGAAGTAAGCGAGCCAGAGAATATTGAGTATCCGTTAGGTACGGTTTCGGATCTATATCTAAAAACACTTAGGACTATCTACCCAGACAGTAACGATGCTGTTCCCGGACTTCATTATTTGGCGGCACGTTACCAACCAACTAAATACTTTACAGATGAAGGTCGTGAGAACTATAAGAAGGAGCTATCCAAAGAGTACGATGACGAGAGCGAGATAACGCAAAGACTGGAACAAGGACAGTCTAACGTAGCAAAATTCATGCGACACCTTCTTGTTCGTAGGTTTGAGAGTTCTAAAGAATCATTTAGGAAGACGCTCGAGAAATTAATAGATTCGAATGAGCTGATAATTCATTGGTATGAAGAGCTTGGCGCTATACCTATATCTAAAAAGCTAGACATCCCTGACCCTGATGAATTTATTGATGAAATAGAGATTGAGGAGACGATTAACGATGAGGACCCTGTGGCCAAGCTAAAAACTGCATTGGACTCAAAGAATCTACAGAATATAGATGTTATTCCTGCTAAATATCTAAGCAAAGAATTCATAGACGATCTGCGAGAGGATGACGAAATACTTAGAAAAATACACCATGACTGGTTCCAAGATCCAGCACTTAAGGGTGTTGACCCTAAGCTAGATGAGTTCAAGCATCATTTAGAAGAGAAGCTTAATAGTTCTAAGGGTAAAGTAATCGTATTTAGCGAGTTCACGGACACCGTTAATTATCTAAAAGCAGAGCTCTCCAAAGATCCAGCACTTAAGGGACAAGTAATTTCGTATTCTGGTAGCGAGGCATCTAAGTCTACTAAGAAAATAATAGCTAAGAACTTTGATGCTGGGCTGCCTGAAAGCGAGCAAGAGAACGATTATCGTATCCTTATAGCAACCGATGCAATATCTGAGGGATACAATCTGCATAGAGCTGACTGTGTCTATAACTACGACATACCATATAACCCTACGAGAGTTATCCAACGCATAGGACGGATTAACCGTGTTAATAAAAAAATGTATGAACGTTTATACATTTTTAATTTCTTCCCTAGTGCGATCGGTGAAGCCGAGACGCATACTAAATCAATCTCAACAGTTAAGGTTCACATATTTAATGCGCTCTTGGGTGATGACACTAAAAAGCTAACTACTGACGAAGAGCTCATTGCTTATTACTCAGATAAGTATAACGAAGCAAAGGATGACGAAGAATCTGAAAGTCCTAAAGCAAAATACTTTAACATCTGGCAAAAAGTAAAAAATGATCAGACACTAATGGATGATGTATCCTACGATGTAGTAAATAAATCTAGAGTTGCAAGAGGGTCAAACAGCCAACAAAAAGGTGTCGTCCTATACGGTAAACGTGGAGATACGAGTGTATTTTGTCTTAAAGATAAGCTGAGCGAAGAGCCTGATTATATAAGCGCAGAAGAGGCTATGAGTTTGTTTGAAGCAACTATTGAAACCAAGGGCATGCAAACAACTGAATCATTTGAAGAGCAGTTTGAGTTTGTAAGAAATCATCTGCGTAAGTCTAATACACATGTCTCAGTTCCTGATAGGGGCCGCCAAGAGGCTATAGCAAAACTCAAGATCTTGGTGGATAAGATTGAAAGTAGTTCTAAGAAAAACTACTGTAACGATCTTATCGAGTCTATTTATGACCTGGACGCTTTAGCTGACTCAGAGCTCAAGACTATTCGTAACTTGATTATTGGTGATGACCCAAATAGTGCCTATGATCTACTCCTGAAAACAATACCTATAGAGTACATAGCAAATATCCGCGTGGCTGCAAATGTTAGCAAGAATGAATCAAGCCTACTTATTCTAACCGAGGAACTACTTTGACCCCTCAACTAGGCCAACGAACTACGCTTAATGAACCTTTTAGCGAAGTAGGATATAAACAACTAATAGAAGGTTTGGTTAAGCATGAATTCTACGATGAAGCTAAGCAAATCTTGTACAGCTCAGACGTTATTAACTCTGTTGAAAATATAGGTACTTTTCAAGATAACAGATTCCATAACATTCTGGTCATCAAACATTCAGCTAGTATTGGAGCGAGGTTTAAGCTTGCCACTGAAACCTTCAAACTCATGGCCGTTAATAATATTGATGCTGCACTTGTTGCCTACTACTCGGGTGACAATGAACTCTGGCGAGTATCCTTAGTGACACTAACATTTGAAGAGAATAAAACCGGTAGAGTGACTAAGACATTTTCTAATCCGCGTAGGTATTCCTATGTCCTAGGTTCTGTCGCTAAGACGGTTACACCTTATAAATTCTTAATCTCTAAAGGTATGACAATCGACTTTGGTGATTTAGTGTCTAGATTTTCTGTCGAAGTAGTTAATAACGAATTCTATAAAGGGATTGCCAAGCTATATGACGAGCTTGTCGGCACGGACGAAATCAAGGCAGAAATCAAATACCCTGAAAATAGTGAAGCAAGTCATCAGTTTGCCGTGAGGCTGATTGGACGAGTAGTATTCTGCTGGTTCTTGCGTGAAAAACATAGTACCAAAGGCATTCCACTCATTAACAGAAGTATACTCTCGAGAGAATCAGCAAACCAAAGCAACTATTATCACTCAATTCTTGCGCCATTGTTTTTTCAGGTCTTAAACGAACCGATGAACAAAAGATCATTAAAGTTTCAGTCGGGCGACTTCGGTAAGATTCCATATTTAAATGGTGGCCTATTCTCCGCGCAAGAGGATGATTATTATAATTTCGATGAGATTACTGAGGAATCAATAGCTGGATTAGTCGATATCCCAGACGAATGGATACACAGATTATTTGATTTACTAGAGCTCTACCATTTCACCGTGGATGAAAATACTAGCGTAGACGTTGACTTGTCAATTGATCCGGAAATGCTTGGACGTATCTTTGAGAACTTACTTGCACGCATTAACCCGGAAACTGGTGAGACCGTCAGGAAAGCAACTGGTAGCTTCTATACGCCCAGAGAAGTTGTAGAGTATATGGTTGATCATACAATCTCTGAGTACTTATCTCATGAGACAGGGATTGAAACAGATTATCTAAAGGCATTAGTATCTTACAACCTGGAGGATGACAAAGAATTTCAGCTTAACGATTCGCAAAAACGCAAAGTAGTTGATGCGTTGAATTTAATCAAGATTTTAGATCCTGCCTGTGGCTCTGGTGCATATCCTATAGGTGCGCTACAAAAGATTGTTTTTATTCTTCAACAAGTCGACCCAGACGCTAAGATGTGGTTTGAAAATCAGATAGCAAATACGGTTCCCGAAGTTAGACATCTAATCGAACGTGAATTTCAGCATGAAAACTTTGATTACATACGCAAATTAGGGGTCATAAGGGAAAGTATTTTTGGTGTAGACATTCAGCCTATTGCCACCGAGATAGCGAGACTTAGGTGTTTTCTTACCCTGATAGTAGATGAACGTGTTGATGATAACGAACCCAATAGAGGCGTATACCCATTACCAAATCTTGATTTTAAGTTTGTAACTGCCAATACTCTAATTAAACTTGGTGCCATATCTTCGGATACATCGAATCAAATAGGTTTCTTTGAAGATCAGTCTGGAATTACGGAACTCAAAAGATTAAGAGACGACTACTTTAATAGTCATTACTCAGAGAAAGATTCACTAAAGTTTAAATTTTCTCAAGCACAAAATAAGATGCTTCAAAGGATCATACATAGCAATAGCAAAGGCCTTGCTGAAACGACACAGAAGCTTTCCGCATGGGATCCTTTTAGTAATGAGTCGACTGCATGGTTCGATGCAGAATGGATGTTCGGGGTCAATGACGGATTCGATATAGTAATTGGTAATCCTCCTTATGGCGTTTCCATAAGAGATACATCTAGAAAGACGGTTCAGAATTCTCTTGGTAAAGTACCGGATTATGAAATTTATTATTATTTTATTGAACTAGCAAAAGAGATGATTAACCCACACGGGCTGATGTCATACATCATTCCAAATACACTACTTTTTAATGTGTATGCGAAGAAATACCGCTTAGACCTTTTAACTAATTGGACAGTTCAAGAGGTTATAGATTGTACCGCCTTTCCGCTTTTCTCCACCGCAACTGTTAGAAATATAATCATAACGCTGGAAAGAAAAAAAGATCCTGGTTACAAAATTCATTATAGGAATACACTTAATGCAAGCAATTTCTCTGAAATTATTTCCAAGGATGATGACTTGATCGCATCTTCTACTCTTGTGGAAAATAGTACTAATTGGGGCTTGATGTTTAAGCTACCCGAGAAAACGATAGACATTATTACTAAGCTTAAGTCTATGCCTAAAACGATTCAGGATATTTTTCCAGAAATTAGCCAGGGCTTGATTGCATACGACAAGTACACTGGACAGTCTCAAGAGCTGATAAAAAGTAGAGCCTTCCATTATAAAGAAAAGACCAAAGACTCTCTCAAGGAGTGGCTCTGGGGTGAAGACGTAACACCGTATCAAGTTAAATGGAATGGTAAAGAATACATTGACTATGGCTCTGGAATCGCAAATCCTAGAGAGCCAAAATATTTTCTAGGAGAAAGAGTTCTTGTGCGTGAGATAACGAATCCAAAGATATTCGCAGGGTTTACAGACAAAGAGAGCTATCATGATCCGGCATTGATAGTTATTCTTAACAATGAAAACGGGATACTTCCGTTACTAGCAATCTTAAACTCCAGACTAGCAACTTTTTATCATTTTAATTCTTCCCCTAAGGCAACAAAGGGGGCATTTCCTAAGATATTAGTTCAAGACATTAAAGATTTTCCCCTTCCTGACTGGAGTAGCGTAAATAGATTGACACCTATGGTTACGCAGCTGCTATTTAATAAAGAAAAACCAGAGTCAAACATTGATTTGATAGAGCGTGAAATTGATAATCTCGTGTATGAACTTTATGGTCTTGATGGTGCTGAGATAAAACTCATCGAGGAGTCTATACAATGAAAGCACTGAGCAACAAAGAACTTAAAGAAATAATTCAAAGCGGACATCTTAATCTTCTCATCGGCTCTGGATGCTCACTAGACTATATATCGACACTAAAAGATATAGAAGACAGGATGAATGATGAGAAGACTAGAGAAAAAGCACAAAAGGACTACTTTAAGCTTATAAAAAAATCGAAAGCTATTCTAGACGAGAGTCTTGAGACTAACGCGGATGAGAAAAATAAACTGGGTGTAACAAGGAAAAATTATGATAGGTTTCTCAACTTTTGGTCAGATACCATCTCAAGGAGATCGCTTCATATAGTCAATAAACAGGTTAATATCTTCACAACTAATTTTGATATGTTTATGGAAGATTCTTGCGAGCGGCTCGGTATTCCATATAATGACGGCTTTACGGGCCAGATCAAACCTACGTTCAATGCTTCGAACTTCAACAAAATACAGAAATATAAGAGCTTACAGTTCGATAATACGTCAGACATTCCACTTTTTAACATTTTTAAACTACATGGTTCGGTATCTTGGTGCACTAATCAGAATAAAATTGTTTACTCGGATGGTTCACATATCCCCGATGATTTAGCGAAAAAATCGGGAAAAAGTTTTAGTACGGAATACGAGAAAATAGCTGTTATAAACCCAAACGCCGAAAAGCATTTTGAAACTGTACTTGATACTAATTACGCATCTCTTTTAAGAAAATTCACACTCGAATTAGAAAAAGAAAATAGCGTGTTATTTGTCATTGGCTTTTCACTAGCCGATAAGCATATTAAAGACCTGCTGTACGGAGTGATGAGATCAAATCCAACACTGGTTGTAGTTTACTTTTCACATTCTAAATATGATGAGACAGTAGACAGCCTTAACGAGTCTAAGAATTCTAACTTATACGTAATATCTCCTGAAGCTGATCTCTCTTTTGATAAGATAACTAGTTATCTTACGGGAGTATTTACTAGCGATGAAAGCATTGTGAATGATGAAGACGACGAGCAAGTTTAATCTACAAGAAAGATTGATTGATAATTCCGTTTTTACAATCGGTAGTGTATTTAGCGTCAAGGGAAAAGACATTGTTGTTAAGGTCGATAAAGACAAGAACCTTCCCCATCTATTCTTTAAGGGTCGAACTATTAAAAATGTGTCAGTCGGGCTATCGAATTACGTAAAAATAATTAAAGGATTTACCGAGATTATATGTAAGGTTGAGGGTGAATACCTTGAAGAGGACAAATATCAAACAAGAAAGAAGTACACTAACGAAAAGCAGAAAATAGATCGTTTTCTTAATCTTTCGGTGTTTGGGTTTTATGATGATTCACATAAGTTTCAACACGGTATTAAAGAGATGCCTTTGATCGGCAGTGAATGCAGATTGCTCTCAAGGGATGAATTCGAATCCCTGCATAAACTGTCCAGCAAAAACGAATTATCAATTACACTAGGCTCTTTGATTGATGAGGAGACTCAAGATATCAAGGTGTCCGTTAGAAGGCTATTTGCCGGTCATATTGGAATATTTGGCAATACTGGATCCGGAAAATCCAATACTCTTGCGAAAATGTACACTGAACTCTTTAAGCAAGAACATCTGGGCAATAACTTCTACACCAAATCTCGCTTTATATTTATTGATTTTAATGGAGAATATTCAAAAGAGAAAGATGATGAGATACTAACAAAAAAGAAGGTGGTTTACAGGCTAAGGACGAAGGACGACAAAGGAAATAAATATCCTATCTTAAAGACGGAATTAGAAAAACTCGAATTGTTATCGATCTTACTTGACGCTACAGAAAAGACCCAACAACCATTTCTACACAGAGCGATAGATAGAGACTGGTTTGATTCAGACAACGAAAACTTTGCGAAGGAGATACATAGCCTATCTCAAAAGATACGAGATATTTTATCGAAGAATGACAGAGTGTTTAATGTGCCATTCTTAAAGAAGTTCATTAAAGATTTTGAACAACTTGGATTTAAGGTCGTAAATGCCGGTAAAGATATTGATGACTTAAAGTACCACAGCAATAATAATGACGCATTCTATTTTGTTGATTCCAGTGGTGTTAAAAAATATTTTGAGTCAAACGAAAGTAGCTTTCTTGGCACGTCAGGATATATAGATGTAAGTATTGATCCCGGCGTAGGGTTGAGCGATCTGCAACGAATTCAGTTTAAAATATTGGATCAGTACTATTTCGAGATTTTAAATGGATACGCAAATCAGGAGCATATTAGTCCACTGATGGGACGTCTAAGCAAGCGCTTTAATATGCTGGGTAAAGTATTTGATATCAGAGATTCGCTCGAAGAGTCGGCATCTACTAACATAGAAATAATAGACTTAAAGAATGTTAACCTAGAGATCAAAAAAGTCATACCTTTACTTGTATGTAAAACTAATTATGACGAACAAAAGAGTCGAAGAGATACCGATAAAAATAACTCACTAAATATCATCATAGATGAGGCTCATAATATTTTATCCGAGAACTCCACTAGAGAGTCGGAATCGTGGAAGGATTACCGTCTAGAGACGTTCGAAGAGATTATTAAAGAAGGTAGGAAGTTTGGTGTTTTCTTAACGATCGCAAGCCAAAGACCATCAGATATTTCACCTACAATAATCTCACAACTGCACAATTATTTCATTCACAGGTTGATGAATGATAATGATCTAAGATCTATCAATAAGGCTGTCAGTTATCTTGATAAACTCTCATTCGATTCAATTGCAAATCTATCCATCGGCTGTTGTTTTATCGCTGGGCAGATGACGCAGTTCCCACTATCGGTAAAGGTGGCACTTCTTGAAGAGAAACTTAGACCCCAAAGTGAAACAATCGATTTGAACGAGCTATGGACGAGTGGGCCAAGTGATAATATCTAAGTCTGAGTACATGTTGTTCCTCAAGCACCCAGCCTGGCTGTGGCTTAAGAAACATGACAAATCAAAGCTACCACCCGTTGATGATAATACCCAAGCCATTTTTGATGCAGGACATATGTTTGAGTCATATGCTGAGCAGTTATTTTCTGGCGGTTTAACCCTCGGATTTAATGATTATGACGAATACTTAAGTCTGCCCCAGCGCACTACAAAAGCACTAGATGATGGAACAAAAACTATATTTCAGGGCAGATTCGAACATGAACAACTAACTTTCATCTGTGATGTTATTACTGTAGTCGGGGATAAAGAGATTGATCTATATGAAATTAAGTCTAGTACTAAAGCCAAGCCTGACCATGAATATGATTTAGCTTTCCAGATGGTTGTGCTAGAAGCGTGTGGCTATGTAGTAAGAAACATTGCTGTAGTACACGTAAATAACGAGTATATTAGGCGCGGAGAAGTAGATGCTAAAGAGTTAACCGGAATAACTGATATTACTGCCTCCGTTAAATCAAAGCGTGAATTTACTAAAAACAAGATTGAAGCAGCATTAAAAGTAGCGAACTCAACCACTCGGCCGAGCATCTCACCAGCCCACGCTAGACTTGGTGCGTTTAACGAATGGATAGAGATTTATAGAAGCTTGGTAGATGTAGAGTCTGGTAGTATTTATGACTTATGTTCAGTGGGTGCTGAAAAGACTGGAGAGTTAGAGAAATTAGGAGTTAAGAAACTTATCGATATCCCAGATGATTTTAAGCTAAACCCTAAGCAAGCCCTACAAATCAAAACTACAAAGCTAGGTGAACCGATAATAGATAGAGATAAGATCAAGAAGTATCTAGACTCCTTTGTTTATCCACTTTACTTCTTTGATTACGAAACCTTAATGAGTATTGTGCCCTACTTTGATGGTATGAAGCCATATAAACAATATGCTTTCCAGTATTCTCTGCACATCCAAGATTCCCCAGGAGCCGAACTTAGGCACCTAGATTTTCTGCAAAGAGAAAACGCTAATCCCTTAGAACCATTAAGCAAAACATTAAAATCACAAATTGGTGACAGTGGCTCGGTTATTACGTGGAATATGGGGTTTGAGAAGAGTTGTAATACATTAATCGGCTCATTACTTCCCGAATATACTGAGTTTTACGAAAAGCTAAATGAACGCATCGTTGATCTGATGATACCTTTTTCAAACGGTTGGTATGCAGATAAAGACTTCAAAGGTAGCGCATCAATTAAGAATGTACTGCCAGTTTTAGTACCCGAACTATCTTATAAGGTATTAGGCATACAAGAAGGTGGAGCAGCCCAGCGACTTTGGATGGAGGCCGTACTTGATGGTAAAAGAGAAAGTGAAAAAGAAAAGATCCTTGATGATTTGGTTGAGTACTGTGGTTTAGATACACTGGCAATGGTAGAAATATATAATAAACTACAATCTGTATGAATATTTACTTAGCCGTAAGTTGGAAACTCGGTACCAAACTCAATTCGCCACAATCGTATTGCTTCGCGGATGTCACCTCTAAGTTCGGCTGCTAATGCGCTATTAGCTCTTGTTGCTGCATTTGCTAGTCGAGCAGTAAGATTCAGTCTTGTTAAGGCTGTAAGATATGAAGAGAGATTACCACTATAACCAGTAGGGTCGTGCACGTCTAAATTGTTTTGTGACCAGGCAAAGAACTTAGCAATTGCATCCGCCCTATTGTTGTTAAGGCTACTAAATACATAGGCGACCATTATGCTGAGATGGTAAGACTTTAACTGCTTGCCATGTTCATTATTCCATCTTTTTAATAATCGTATCATCGGTAATAGATGGTAATCTAAGCGCTGGTTTTGGGTTGTAAACCATTGAGATTGTATTTCAGGGTCAGTGCGTATCCAGGAATTATTCCCAGATGGCAGTATATAGCCTCCAGCACTCCATTTATATACCGGTGCAATATCGACACTAGCCCCTGACTGATAAAAAAGTCTAACCGCTTGTCCTCTGACCCCGACTGTTTCTATTCGGCAATTGTTAAAGGCAGCACGTACTCGTTGAATAAAAGCTTGTGAATTGTTTTGGTATCTATTTATATAATTTTCTCGCGAATCATCAAAAACAGCCATCAAATCAATGTCATCTAATGGACGAATAAGTGTACCCTGAGCTACTGAACCAATTTTTACTGTACGCCAGAGAGGCATATCGCTATTTGCCGGAAAAGCTCTTAATAAGTATCCATGTGCTGTGTTTATTTTTGGTTGAATATCACCAGACTGAATGGTGGTTGGCTTAATCGTATCTTCAAACTCCGCAAATGCTCCTGCCACCGTCCAAGCCATTATTCATCCACCTCATAAGTCTGCTCCCCTTTGTCGATATTCTTTTTTCCTTTCTTACGAGCGCGACGGGATGGTAACTCAGCTAATGAGTTTAATTCTTGTAATCTTGAAACTAGCTTCGCCAAAGTATCTCTTGCTTCATCAATCGAAATGTAATCTACGTCTATTGCTATAAAATTACGACAATCCTGCTGAAGGGCTAAGTACGCATTTCCTGCTGTGTGGGCTAGTGTTTTTGTCTTGGGCGCACCAAGAGTGGTGGCTACAGCGCCTACCCCAGCCGCTGCCAGAGCGATCAAGCCTGACCATTTTGCCGAAAATACCTCAGACAATCCGCCCGCACCTGCGATTGCTGCTAGGATTGCCGCCAATCCTCCAAGCCAACGGTCTACAGATCGCCAGGTTTTAGAGTATTCTAGCTGGTTTTGGGCGCTATGCTTTGCGCTTTCATGTATTCTTTCTGCCTCTTTACACATAGCCAAACGGCGTCCGGGTTCTGAGGGTGTTTTCTTTGCCATAATACAACTTATTATAACATAAGACTTGGCACTCAAAAGCCAAGAGTGCTAATTAATATCTAGCAGTAGCGGACTAATACACTCCTCTACACCCCATGCACCTTTGCTGAATCTTTACCCTTTTCGCTTTTGTCATCACCTGGCTTTTTCTTCGGTGGATTTTTAACTGTGGCCTTAGATTGATCAAACAACCTATCCATATACTCCTCAACTTCTTTCTTCGGTGTCCCGTATTGCTTTTGGCTATTAGCTACGACTTCCTCTCTTATCGTATCTGAACCTTTTACATCTACTGGTATGGTCATGCCAGAAAAGGCGTCCTCGCTCTCATCAGCCGTGGTCTTCATAAAGAAATGGTATGGTGCCAGATTTACGATGTCCCCACGTTCTACCACCGGCTTCATAAACGGCAAGATAAAGGCTTCATCATCAGGGCTACTCTTGAGTGCAATGATGGTGTGAGCATTACCAGCCATAACCTTTAGAATGGCTTTGTCTTCTATCTGGGCAATATTCTGGTGCGATACAATCAGAGAAACCCGGAATTTGCGGCCTTCGCTAGTAATCTCGGCAAACCGTGGTGTGGCGAAGTTCTGGAACTCATCGACATAGAGAAAGAAATCCCGTCTTTGTTTTTCAGGGATCTTAGTTCGCTGGTAAGCCGCCATCCAGATGAAGGATGTTAGAATCGTGCCAAAGAATGTACTTTGGTCTTCGCCAATATCACCCTTCGATAGATTGACCAGTAGTATCTTGCCCTCGTTCATAATATCGGCGATCCGTAGGGTGCTTTTTTCTTGCATTAGGATATGTCTAGACATCTTGGTAGTAATAAAATGGCCGAGGCGGTTGGTCAGCGGTTGGGTAACGTTAGCTAACTGCATCCCACCCATTAGGGCAAACTCTTTTTGCCAGAACTGCTTAAGTACTGGGTCTTTTAGGGTCTTAGCTACAGCCTTCTGGTACGGCCTATCAGTAAGTAGACGTTGAATGGTATATAAACTAGGGTTTGGTGTCTGTAGAGCTGTCAGAGTGGTACTTCTAAGTACATGTTCCATGCGAGGCCCCCAGAGCTTCTCATCAGCTAACTTGGCGAAGACCGATAGTACGTTGCTGGTGATCCATTGTTCTTTATCCTCATCATCCTCAAACTCTAGTCCTGGATCGAGAATATTAAGTCCGATTGGAAAGTTGCGGTCAGAGGGATCGAAGACGATCACATCTTTACGACGATTCTCGGGGACAATACTGAGTAGTTCTTGAAACATGTCGCCATGAGGATCAAGTACGGCCAAACCTTTACCACTGGCCATATCTTGGTAAATTGAGCTGGTTAACAGTGTAGTTTTTCCGGTACCAGTTTTACCGATAACATATGTGTGCATCCGGCGTTGTTCTAGCGTCATTCCGACAGGTTGCTGTTCGCCGCCATGCTCATTAGTGCCGACTATAACGTCTAGCTCGGTATCGCTGTGGTTGATTGAAAGTGGTGCCGGTAGCTCTCGGCTACGGCTTTTTACTAACCCCTCAGTTTTGGTTAGATCAGTATTCGGGAAATGATATAGGTCGGATAATTCGGAGCTAGACAGTATGGTTGGCTGGCTAAGATGATGCGAAGATAAGACTCGATCCTTGAACCTCGTGAAATGCTGGGTATCAGTCGTAATGTACGGCATGTCGCTGCGCACCCGGATAGATTGGTAGGTACTC
>DATLRC010000001.1:0-3903 GCA_035534895.1 Candidatus Dormiibacterota bacterium | reverse complement strand
AAAAAATCGGGTTCAGGACAGAGGAATCAGTGGCTCAAGATATTAACACCCGGCGCCAGCAAAAACGTTCCTGGTAGTTAGCGGGAAGTGCAGCTATCTGATTACTAATGATAAAGATCTACTTGAACTTGGTGGATATAAGAAGCTGTGTGGATACTTAAACCATCTGATGCTTGTAACTTATTAAAGACAGTTAACCTGAAGCAGCAGACCTTTAGGCTTATATATCTACTGTAAATTGTTCGAGCCAATGGGCGGCTGTTGAAAGGATGGATAATTGGGTTCTGGTGCGGCTTGAGCGGGAGGTTGCTGGCTTGCAAGTAAAATCTGTGGTGCTGACTGGGCAACTTCTGCCTTTAGTTTATCGAATTCCTGCTGGACGATTTCTTTATAATTGGGAAAGTTATTCTCTAGCCATTTAAAGGCTCCAGCATCATCTTTGGCTTCAAAATACTGCTCAAATTCGTCAAGTTGCTGATTACTCATTTGGTCAGCTAGGCGAATACCAACGCGCATCTCGAGGGTTTCATAAATATGCTTTAGTAGGCTGTTCTTTTCTTGGTCCGGCAAACCAGCTAAACCAATCTCTTCGAGCAAGCTGTTGTCTATCTTTAGCATTCTGTTCCTTGACCCATATGCCAATTGTAGCATCTTTTGGCTAGGTACTGCACCTACAATTGACGTTCAATAGTCTCTCGTTTAAATACTTCGACACGGTCACCAACTTGTATTTCCAAGCGAGATGGGGTTTGCAAACTTAGACCACACATCTCACCTTCTAAGATCTCTTTTGTATCTTGTGGCCCACGCTTTAGGTTGGTAATCTCGACCTCCATCAGCTGTTTGTCGTCACGAAAGACTTTTGCACTTGATGGTGCGATTAACTTACCTTTAGTAACCTCTCCGCCACAAATAACTTCACTCTTAGTTGTTTTAAATATACCGCGTATGATCAATCTACCAAGATCTGTTTCAACAATCTCCGGTTTTAGAAGTGTACTAAGCTCAGATTTGACATTATCGATCAACTCATATATCACGTTGTATAATCGTAGTTGAATTTTATCGCGGGCCGCTTGTTGTCGAATATTACTAGCCGCAGTTATATTAAATCCATAGATAATCGAGTTGCTGGTCAGTGCCAAATGCAGGTCATTTTCGGTAATTGCCCCCACCCCCGAGCCAACTAGTCGGATAGCAACCTCATCAGTGCCAAGTGTCTTTAAGCTATCAACTACTGAAGTTAGTGAACCCTGAACATCTGCTTTAACAATTATTTTAAACTCTTGGAGGCGATGTTCCCTGTTGATTAATCGAATCAACTCACTGCTACTGAGTCCCAAACGGCCCCCCGTTATCTGGTGCTCGGTAGCAGTTTTTTGAGTCAGTTCTCGAGCTGCCTTTTCACTGATTACTGACTCGAATTGATCACCAAATTCAGGTAAGCTTTTAAAGCCAGTTATTGCTACTGGCGTTGACGGACCGGCTTGTTTTAATGGTTGGCCAGTGGTGGTTGATAAAGTCCTGATTTTAGCGTAACTGCTGCCAGCAACCACAAAGTCGCCGACCCCGAGAACTCCTGCTTCAACTAGGGCGTGAGCCACTGGGCCACGACCCTGCTCAATATGCGACTCAATAATCAGACCACGGGCCGGTACATCAGTATCAGCTTTAAGATCCTCAACATCGCTTACCAGTAGAATCATATCCAGTAGTTCGGTTATCCCTTGCTTAGTTTTAGCAGAGACCTCCTGGACAATAATATCGCCTCCCCACTCTTCGATTAATAAATCCTGTTCTGATAGCTGTTGTTTAACATGAGCTGGATCAGCACCGGTTTTATCAATCTTGTTGATAGCCACAATAATTTTAACGCCTGCTTGGCGAGCATAGCGTATGGCCTCAATAGTTTGTGGTTTGATGCCGTCATCAGCCGCTACAACTAGCACCACAATGTCTGTTAACTGAGCACCGTGCTCCCTGATAGCCGCAAACGCTTCGTGACCTGGGGTATCAAGTAAAGTAATTAAACGGTTATGATGCTCGATTTGATAGGCCGAAATGTGTTGGGTTATCCCCCCAGCCTCACCCTGAACAACATCGCTACTACGAATAGCGTCAAGTAAAGATGTCTTGCCGTGATCAACATGCCCCATAACAGCCACCACCGGAGGTCTAGGCTCGGCTTTGCTACTTACCGCAACTTTTTGTCGTTTTGGCTTCTGCCCTTGGTCAGTTGTCTTTTTAACTAGCTCAATGTCTAGTCCGAGCTCTTGGACCATAATTTGTGCCGTATCAAAGTCAATCCGCTCATTCAGGGTCGCTAAAATACCGTTCTTCATTAGCTCACCGATCAGTCGGCTAACTGGTATCATAAGCTTGTCAGCCAGAGTGCCGACAGTGATCATATCTTCAACTTCGATGGTAGTGGTGGCCACGAGCGACACTCCTTTCTGACCTAAACGGCCAATAATTTGTCAGCTTAATGCTACTTGGTCTTTTTGAGACTGAGTGCTATTTTGCGGTTGTCTAAATCAATATCTAGGACTTTGAATTGTTTCTTTTCATTTAGCTGGAAAAGTGTTTCTGGATTTACCGTTTGATCATCACTCATCTCGCTAACATGGACCAGCGCCTCAACACTTGAACTGAGTTGCACAAAAGCACCAAAGGGAGTGATTCGGGTAATCTTGCCCTCTACTACATCGCCTTTCTTAAAGGCTTTGACTTCTTTTAGCCAAGGATCCTCGCTCATTTGCTTTAAGCTGAGGCTCAAGCGGTCTTTATCAACGGCGATAATTTTTGTCTTAACCGTCTCGCCAACCTTTAGATAATTACGGGGATTGTCTACTCGTTCCCACGAGATTTCTGAAATATGGATCAAGCCCTCGATTCCATCGACATTAACAAAGGCACCGTAGTCAATGACGCCTGTTATTACGCCACTTACTGTGTCACCGACTTTGAGCGTTGCAAAACGAGCCTGCATATCATCTCTAACGGCTTCCTTCTCAGAGAATATCAGCTTATTGTCTTTACGGCTGACATCTAAAATACGGGCCCTGAGAGGCTTATCGGCCAGGGCATTAAGTTTCTGCAAGATTTCGTCTTTATCAGCACCATTAACCCGCGGGTAATGGCTAGCCGATAATTGAGAAACAGGTAAAAAACCTCGTACTCCTTCGAGCTCGACTAATAAGCCACCCCTATTGGCGTCATAGGGCACAATTTCAACTATTTCTTGGGCATTGAAGGCTCTTTCCAGTTCTTCCCAGCCGCGTTCTTTAACCGCTCGTTTCATGCTCAGTAGCGAGTGGCCTTCATCAAGCTCGGGGTCAATAACGCTGACGGTTACTGCTTGACCGACCTCTAGTGTTTGACCGTAACCAACCTCTCGGCGCATTACAACACCAACACCCTTAATGCCTAGATCAATCCAGACCTCGTGTTTTTTGATGGACGTTACTACCCCTTCAACTACGTCACCGCTATTTAAGCCAGTTAGTTCACTACCAGTAAGTAGCTCATCCATCGTTAAGTTATTGCTATTTGACATGTAAATTCATGCCTCCTTAAAAGTGTATTTCTTAAAAAGATAGCAGCAACAAACCTGCAGCCAGTCCCTACCATCCTTAAAGATTAGACCTAATTATACCCCTTTGTTATCCTTAGAACAACACCTTGTGGAGATCGACTACTCCAGATTACCTGAGTTATAAGTAAACTTACAAAAAATCCGACGGTTTAAGTATCTGTAGACCTTTATATCCACCAAGTTCAAGTAGATCTTTATCATTAGTAATCAGATAGCTGCACTTCCCGCTAACTACCAGGAACGTTTTTGCTGGCGCCGGGTGTTAATATCTTGAGCCACTGATTCCTCTGTCCTGAACCCGATTTTTT